>NZ_JBVIEE010000011.1:0-301032 GCF_055572015.1 Streptomyces sp. NPDC030840
ATGCCGTCGATGAGGGAGTGGCGGCAGCCGTACTTGTTGTCGAACTTCGACTTCGTCACCGCGTCGTTGACGTTGATCGCCGGGAACAGCAGCACACCGTCGCGCTGCATCTCGTACAGACGGTGCACACCCGTCGTGGTCTCCTCCGTCACCCCGCGGATCTCCGAGGCGAGCTGGGTCCACTTCCGCGAGCCGTCCGTGATGGTGCGGTGCAGGAGTTCGAGGATGACGCGGTGCTCGTCGCTCTCGGCGGTGTCGACAGAGGGGACCTTGCCGTCCTTCTCGTATTCGACGCCCTTGTGGACGAGGAGGGTGGCGTCACCGCCGTCGTCGAGGATCATGTTCGGGCCGCCGGTGGGCGAGTCCGGCCAGGTCAGCGCCTGCTCCGTGCACCACCAGTACTCCTCCAGCGTCTCGCCCTTCCAGGCGAAGACCGGCACGCCCTGCGGGTCGTCCACCGTGCCGTTCGGGCCGACCGCGATCGCCGCGGCCGCGTGGTCCTGGGTGGAGAAGATGTTGCAGGACGCCCAGCGGACCTGGGCGCCCAGGGCGACCAGGGTCTCGATCAGGACGGCCGTCTGCACCGTCATGTGCAGCGATCCGGTGATGCGCGCGCCGGCGAGCGGCTGCGCCTCGGCGTACTCCTTGCGGATCGCCATCAGGCCCGGCATCTCGTGCTCGGCGAGGGTGATCTCCTTGCGGCCGAACTCGGCCAGGGAGAGGTCGGCGACCTTGAAGTCCTGTCGCTTTTCGACAGTCGTCATTGCGAGCTGCTCCTCGGTTTCGGGTCGAGGGTGTGTACGGCTGGTCTGCGCGGCGGCGGACACAGGGGTGCCCGAAGAGGACACAGGCATGCCCGCGTGCGCGCAGCGCAGTCCGTCGGAGGCCCTCTCTCCCTCGGTCGATCCGCGCTGGGACCGCCCGACCGCCATCAGCAGCGACGTCTGGCTCCGACCCAAGCTACACCGGTCGTCCCGGCTGTCCCCAGTCCGCCTGCGTACAGATCCGGACAAGGGCGGGCGGCTCGACGGAAAAGTGGGGTGGGGGGCTGGGGTGGGTGTGCCTTGGGCGTGGCACGCGCCAGGGCCCGCCGAGCGGTTCGGCGGGCCCTGGTTCGGTCTGTGGGCGGGAGGTCAGTGGTCGGCGGTGCGGGCGGGGCCGCCGGGGGTGGCCTCGGGGTCCGGGCCCTTGGAGGCCTCGGCCTCGCTGTAGATGTCGGGCTCGAGGTAGATGACGCGGGCGATCGGGACGGACTCGCGGATGCGGGCCTCGGCGGCGTTGATGGCGGAGGCGATCTCGCTGGCGGTGTCGTCGTGCTGGACGGCGACCTTGGCGGCGACCAGGAGCTCCTCGGGACCGAGGTGGAGCGTGCGCATGTGGATGATGCCCGTGACCGTGTCGCCGTCGACGAGGGCCTTCTCGATCTTCGTGACCTCTTCGGCGCCCGCGGACTCGCCGAGCAGCAGCGACTTGGTCTCCACGGCCAGGACGATCGCGATCAGGATGAGCAGGACGCCGATGCAGAGCGTGCCGATGCCGTCCCAGACGCCGTCGCCGGTGAGCAGGGCGAGGCCCACGCCGCCCAGGGCCAGGATCAGGCCGACCAGCGCGCCGAGGTCCTCCAGGAGGACGACCGGCAGTTCGGGGGCCTTGGCGTGGCGGACGAACTCCTTCCAGGACTTCTTGCCGCGCAGGGCGTTGGACTCCTTGATGGCGGTGCGGAAGGAGAACGTCTCGGCGATGATCGCGAAGACGAGGACGCCGACCGGCCAGTACCAGTGCTCGATCTCGTGCGGGTGCTTGATCTTCTCGTAGCCCTCGTAGAGCGCGAACATGCCGCCGACCGAGAACAGGATGATCGAGACGAGGAAGGCGTAGATGTAGCGTTCGCGGCCGTAGCCGAACGGGTGCTGGGGAGTCGCCTCGCGCTGGGCCTTCTTGCCGCCGACGAGCAGCAGGCCCTGGTTGCCGGAGTCGGCGAGCGAGTGCACCGACTCGGCCAGCATCGACGACGATCCGCTGAAGAGGAACGCCACGAACTTCGCTGCCGCGATCGCGAGGTTGGCAGCGAGTGCCGCCACGATCGCCTTGGTGCCGCCTGACGCGCTCATGTGTCCGGGATGTCCCTTCGCCTACGCTTTGGTCCGTCGTCGGCCGGGCTTTGCCCGCCTTTTGCAGTGGGCATTGTTGCAGCCCGGTCCGACGTCGGTGAGCCAGGTCTCCCTTCAAGCGTCGCTCAAGCGTGCTCCGGCGCCTTCCGGCGGTCGGTCAGGCGATCACGGTGGCGCGGAAAACCGTGCCGGTTCCGGAGACTTCGGCTTTCTCTCCGGCCGGTACGAAGACGGACTCACCGGGGTCGAGCCGGTGCTCGCCCGCCACTACGGAACCTGCCGTGCACAGCAGGATCTGCGGGGTCGCGCGGGTGAGGTCGTGGGCGGCGGAGCCCTCGGGGAGGACGTAGCGGGAGAGGCGGAACTCGTCGATCGGGGTCTCGTAGACCTCCTCGTCGTCGGGGGACGCCTCGGGGCGCAGGACACCGGGGTCGCTCGCCTCGAAGCGGACGACGCGCAGGAGTTCGGGTACGTCGACGTGCTTCGGGGTGAGGCCGCAGCGCAGGACGTTGTCGGAGTTGGCCATGATCTCGACGCCGAGTCCGTTCAGGTACGCGTGCGGGACGCCCGCGCCGAGGAACAGGGCCTCGCCGGGCTGGAGCCGGACGTGGTTGAGGAGCATGGCGGCGATGACGCCGGGGTCGCCCGGGTAGTGGTGGGCGATGTCGGCGTACGGCGCGTAGGGGCCGCCGAGGCGTTCGCAGGCGGCCGCGGCCTCGGTGACCGTCTGGGTCATCTGCTCGGGGTCGGCCGACAGCACGGCGGTCAGCACCTCGCGCAGGGCGGCCTCTTCGGGGTGGGCGTGCAGCAGGTCGACGTACGGCTTCAGGGAGTCGACATCGAGGCCTGCCAGCAGGTCCGCGGCCTCAGCCGGGTCGCGGAAGCCGCACAGGCCGTCGAACTCCGTGAGGGCGCAGATCAGTTCGGGCTTGTGGTTGGCGTCCTTGTAGTTGCGGTGCCCGGCGTCCACGGGGATGCCGCGGCGCTCCTCGTCCTCGTAACCCTGCTTCGCCTGCTGGAGGTTGGGGTGCACCTGGAGGGAGAGGGGAGCACCGGCGGCGAGGATCTTCAGAAGGAAGGGGAGGCGGGGGCCGAACTTGGCGACTGCCTGGGCTCCCAGTTCCCGCTCCGGGGCCTCGTCGATCACCTCGGTGAGGGGGCCGCGTGCGGTGCGCGAGGGCGCGCCGGGGTGGGCACCCATCCACATCTCCGCCTGCGGTTCGCCGGTCGGCTCCACGCCCAGGAGGTGCGGGATGGCGGTGGTGGAGCCCCAGGCGTAGGGGCGGATGATGTTCTCGAGGCGGTCCATGGGTCCTTGTCCTTCGGTACTGCGGTACTGCGGTACCTCAGTACCGCGCTGCGTACGCTGCTCGGCCCCGTGCTGGTCACGGGGTGCGGGCCCAGCTCACGTCGCCGAAGCGAGGGCGAGGTAAACGGCGGCGAAATCGGTGACGGCGATCAGCTCCGCGAGGGTCTCCAGGTCGCCGCCGGGCTCGGCTTCCAGTTCGCTGATCGCGGTGTCGTGGCTGAGGGCGAGTTCGCGGGCGGCCGGGGCGGCGCTGAGGGCCCCGTTCGCCCGGTCGCGCAGGAGCACCACGCGGGCGTGGAGGGCGGCGGCCTCCTCGACGCGGTCGCGGAAGAAGTCGTCGGGGTCGGCGCCCGCGGCCAGGGCGCCGGAGAGCAGGACCGTGTGGGAGACGAGCGCCTCCGGCAGCTGGGCGGCCAGTGCGGGCCGGCCCGCCAGCTCGGCCAGCGCGGCGGCGAAACGGCGCCCGACGGGGCCCGCGGAAGCGCCCTCGGTCCACAGCAGCGGGAGGGACTCGGAGAGCTCGGCGGCGAGGGTCTTGGCGGGGTTGCTGTAGGTGGCGATGGCCGGGCCGCAGCGCTCGGCGACAAGGTCGAGGCGGTCGGCGACCTTCTCCAGGGCGTCGGGAGGCGCCGTGATCAGGCCGGTGCGGTCCAGCAGCGCCAGCATCGGGGTGAGGAGCGCCCACAGGAGGCCGGGCGCGGTGGCCGCGAGGGCTTCGTCCTGTTCGTACGGGGTGGTCGCCATCGGGACGAAGAGGCCGTGGGCGCCTTCCACCGCCTCGGTGATCGGGGTGCGGGCGGGGGCGACGGCGACGACGGTGCAGCCGCGGCGGTAGGCCTGGTCCACGAGGAGGGAGAGGCCCGCTTCGGTGCCGTCGGGGGTGGCGACCAGGAGGAGGTCGAGGGATCCCACCCAGCCGGGGAGCTCCCAGCGGAGGGCGCCCGCGGCGGGGGCCACGCCGGTGGGCTGCAGACGGGTGACGGGGCAGCCGGAGCCGGCGAGGGCGCCGAGGAGGTCGGCGACGCCCGCGGAGGCGGTGCCGGGGCCGGCGATCAGAACGGCGCGGGGGCGGCCGTCGGGCTTCAGGTCGGGGATGCCGGCCTCGGTGGCGAGGCGGACGGCGGTGCGGACGCGGGCGCCGGCTTCGGCGGCGCCGCGGAGCAGGCCGCGGTGGTCCGCCTCCGCGAGGGCGTCGGGGGTGTCGAGCAGCGATTCGTCGAGCATGGGCGGCAGCCTCCGATCGCCGGGTGCCCTTGTGTTCCCTTGTCGCCTGGGTCTTCTTCTGTCGCCTGGGGTGGTCGCCTGGGTTTTCTTCCGCGTACCCCGCTGTACCCGCTTCCGCGTACCCCGCTTCCGGGGGTGCGTGCTACGCGGGGCGGCGGGCCTCGTCGACGAGGAGTACGGGGATGTCGTCCCGGACGGGGTAGGCGAGGCCGCAGTCCTGGCCCGTGCAGACCAGCTCGGCGTCCTCCTCCTTGAGGGGGGCGTGGCATGCCGGGCAGGCGAGGATCTCCAGGAGGCCGGCTTCGAGCGGCATGGGCGTGTCCTTCCGAACGTGGATGCGGCCTGGTCAGAGTACCGCTGTGGGGCGGGGGGCGCCGGGGCGGGACGGTGGGGCGGGAGGGTGCCCGTGAGGGTTTTCGCCCCCGCCGCCCCTACCCGTCCCATCCCTGGGGCTGCGCCCCAGACCCCCTCGCGGGGAAGTGGGTTGGGGTGGGTGGGTTTGTGCGGGCGGTTGGGAGCTGATCGCGCGGTTCCCCGCGCCCCCGCGGCCTGACGGCCGCATCGGCCGCATCGGCCGCGACGCCTCATCCCCGAGCGCAGGTCACAGCCCGCGCCTCGCCCCCACGGCACTCCCCCGGACCCGCCTCAGCCCCTGATGATCTCCAGTGCCTCGTCCCGTACCTTCGCCATCGTCGCCTCGTCCCTCGCCTCCGCGTTCAGCCTCAGCAGGGGTTCGGTGTTGGACGGGCGTACGTTGAACCACCAGTCGGAGGACGAGACGGTCAGGCCGTCCAGTTCGTCGAGTTCGACGCCCTCGCGGCCCTCGTAGGCGGACTTGATGGCGGCGAGGCGGGCCGCCTGATCGTCCACCGTGGAGTTGATCTCGCCGGAGCCCGCGTAGCGGTCGTACTGGGCGACGAGGGCGGAGAGGGGGCCGTCCTGGCCGCCGAGGGCTGCGAGGACGTGGAGGGCGGCCAGCATGCCCGTGTCGGCGTTCCAGAAGTCGGCGAAGTAGTAGTGCGCGGAGTGCTCGCCTCCGAAGATCGCTCCCGTGCTCGCCATCTCGGCCTTGATGAAGGAGTGGCCCACGCGCGTGCGTACCGGTGTGCCGCCGTTCTCCCTCACGACCTCCGGTACCGACCAGGACGTGATCAGGTTGTGGATGACCGTGCCCTTACCGCCGTGCTTGGCGAGCTCGCGGGAGGCGACGAGCGCGGTGATGGCCGACGGCGAGACCGGGTCGCCGTGCCCGTCGACGACGAAGCAGCGGTCGGCGTCGCCGTCGAAGGCGATTCCCAGGTCGGCGGACTCCTCGCGGACGCGCTTCTGCAGGTCCACGATGTTCGCCGGGTCCAGAGGGTTCGCCTCGTGGTTCGGGAAGGTGCCGTCCAGTTCGAAGTACATCGGGACGAGGTCGAGGGGCAGGCCCGCGAAGACCGTGGGGACCGTGTGGCCTCCCATGCCGTTGCCCGCGTCGACCACGACCTTCAGGGGGCGGATGGAGGTCAGGTCGACGAGGGAGCGGAGGTGGGCCGCGTAGTCCTCCAGCGTGTCGCGCTGGGTGATCGTTCCCGGGGTGGGGGCCGGCTCCGGAGCGCCCGTCTCGCTCCAGCCCTCGACCAGCTCGCGGATCTCGGCGAGGCCCGTGTCCTGGCCGACCGGGGCGGCGCCCGCGCGGCACATCTTGATGCCGTTGTACTGCGCGGGGTTGTGGGAGGCCGTGAACATCGCCCCGGGCAGGTTCAGCGAGCCCGACGCGTAGTACAGCTGGTCCGTCGAGCACAGGCCGATCTCGGTGACGTCCACACCGCGTGCCGCCGCCCCTCGCGCGAAGGCCCGTGACAGCCCGGGAGACGAGGGCCGCATGTCGTGGCCGATCACGATGGCGTCCGCGCCGGTCACCTGGGCGAAGGCCGCTCCGAAGAGCTCGGCCAGTGACTCGTCCCACTGGTCCGGGACCACTCCGCGTACGTCGTACGCCTTGACGATCGTCGACAGATCAGCAGCCACGGCCAACCCTCCTGAAGTCTCATTGGTCACCCCAAACTACCCGCCGAATGTGACAGTCGGCTGTGCGACCTCCGAGGATGTCCGGGGAGTTCGCCGTGCGTTTCCTCCGGGACGCCCCTCTCCTCTCCCGCGTCTCCTCTCCCGCGGGCCCCCGGCCGGTCTCCCGCGGACCCCCGCCGGTCGTTCACGGAAGCATCCAGTCGAGTACGGGCGTGCTCTGGCCCACAACGATCAGGCACATCACCAGGAGCAGCCCGAGGCTCCACGGCAGCACCTTGCGCAGCAGGTCGCCCTCGCGGCCCGCGAGCCCGACCGCCGCGCACGCGATCGTCAGGTTCTGCGGCGAGATCATCTTGCCGAGCACACCGCCGGAACTGTTGGCGGCGGCGAGCAGTTCGGGCGAGAGCCCCGACTCCCGTGCGGCGCTGACCTGGAGGGCGCCGAAGAGGGCGTTGGCCGAGGTGTCCGAGCCGGAGACGGCGACGCCGAACCAGCCCAGGACCGGTGACAGGAAGGCGAGTCCGGCGCCGGCCGCCGCCACGAAGTGGCCGATCGTCGCGGCCTGTCCGGAGAGGTTCATGACGTAGGCGAGGCCGAGTACGGACGTCACCGTGAGGATGGCGAACCGCAGTTCGCGCACGGTCGCCGCCCACTCCCTGACCGCCACGCGCGCGTGGACCCCCAGTACGGCCGCCGTGCCCATCCCCGCGAGGAGCACGAGGGTGCCTCCGGTCGACACGATCGGCCAGGTGAAGACGTTGCCGCCGACCGGCTCGCCGTCCGGGTTCGCGACGTCGAGGAACGGCCAGTCGAAGGTGCGGGTCGCACCGTCCAGCCAGTCCTTCACGACGGGGATCTGGGCGAGGGAGAAGATGGCGACGATCAGCGCGTACGGCGCGTAGGCGCGCACGACCTCGCGCCGTGGGTCCTCCTCGTCCAGGTCCTCGCTGCGCGCGCCGGTCAGGACCGTCGCCCGCACGGGTTCGGCCGCGGGCCTGCGCGCGTGGGGTACGGCGACGAGGGCGGCCGCGCCCAGCAAGGCCGCCCCGATGTCGGCGAGTTGCGCGGAGACGTAGTTGGACGCGACGAACTGGCCGACGGCGAAGGCGGTTCCGCACGCAAGGGCGGGCACCCAGGTCTCCTGCAGCCCGCGCCGCCCGTCCACCAGGCCGACCAGTACGAGCGGCACCACGAGGGCCAGCAACGGCGTCTGACGGCCCACCACGGACGCGACGGTGTCCAGGGGAAGTTCGGTGACCTGGGCGAGCGTGACGACGGGGGTTCCCATGGCGCCGAAGGCGACCGGCGCGGTGTTCGCGACCAGGGCGACCACGGCGGCCCGGACCGGGTCGAAGCCGAGCGCGACGAGCATCACCGAGCAGATGGCGACCGGCGCGCCGAAGCCCGCGAGGGCTTCCAGAAGCGCGCCGAAGCAGAACGCCACGACGAGGGCCTGGATGCGCGGGTCGTCGGAGAGCCGCCCGAACGAGCGGCGCAGGATGTCGAAGTGCCGGGTGCGGACGGTCATCCGGTACACCCAGAGGGCGTTGACCACGATCCACATGATCGGGAAGAGCCCGAAGACGGCGCCCTGCGCGGCGCCGGACAGGGTCTGGCCGACCGGCATGCCGTACGCGAGCCACGCCACGAGGGCGGCTGCCAGAAGGCCGATCAGGCCCGCCCGGTGGGCCTTCATCCGGACGCCGCCGAGCAGGACGAGCACGAGGACGAGCGGCAGGGTCGCGACGAGTGCGGACAGGCCGAGCGAGTCGGCCACGGGTTCCAGTTCCTGGACGTACACGGGCGCCTCCCCGGTTCCGCGATGCGGAAAGCGGTTTCTCACCGGTACCGGAATGGTCGTGTCCGCGACAGCCTGGCGTCAATGTGCGTGCATGGCTCAGTGATGTTCGTGCGGAACTTCTTCGAGGGGTTCCTCAGTTGTCCGGTGACCTCAGCACCCGTAGATGGCCGCGGCGGGCGACCTCCATCGGGTCCGCCGAGCGCCCGCTGCCGCCGGCCTCCGCGGCGCGCTGCTGGGGCCTTGCCGCCTCGCGCACGGCGTTGGCAAGCGCTTCCAGATCGTCGCCGCTGGGCCGGGCCGGGGCGGAGCCGTCGAGGAGACGGACGACCTCCCAGCCGCGTGGGGCGGTGAGGCGCTCGGAGTGCTCGGCGCACAGGTCGTAGCAGTGGGGTTCGGCGTAGGTGGCGAGCGGGCCGAGGACCGCGGTCGAGTCGGCGTAGACGTACGTCAGCGTCGCGACGGCAGGTCGGCCGCAGGCGGTGCGCGAACAGCGACGTACAGGGCTCACGACGTTGGACGGTACCGCACTCTTGAGCGGGCCGCGACGACTCTCCACCAGGTCACTCCACCGTGTCGCGGTGTGAGACGCCCCACAGGCCCCACCGGGCACACCAGTCTGACCAGGGCGGAGACTCGCGTCCGGAATGCCGAACACCCTGAGAACCGATCACAAGCTGACACAAATCCTGCCAATTGCCATGAGGTTGGCGGTCCCGGAGGGATACGGAATCGAGCCCAACCTTGGCTGGAATGGTCAACTGCCGACATGCCGTACGGCGTCCGTGACGGCTCGACGCCGGTCGACGCCGGTCGAGCCGGTGGATGCCGGTCGAGCCGGTGGATGCCGGTCGAGCCGGTCGAGCCGTCGATGCCGGTCGCCGCGTGCTTCCGGCGCCCCGCGTGGGCGTCGGACACCCGCCGCGGCCGGGGACTACGCTTCGTAGGTGATGGACAACCCCGTACCGCCCCGTGCCGCCGCACCCGGGCCCCGCCGCCGTGACCGGCATGGCAGGGGCATGCGTGGCCCCGTCGCGCCGCCTCAGGTCCCTCTCGCGGCCAGTCGTGCCGAGGTGTTCGCGGACCTCGTGCAGGACTCCGTGGAGCGTCTCGAACGGCGCTGGCCGCAGCTCGCCGACATCGACTTCCTCGTTCTCGAGGTGCCGCGGCTCGACGGGCCGCGGGAGGCCTGGAACGACGAGGCGGTGCCGCTTGGGGGCACGGTTCCCGCGCGGGAGGGGCGGCCCGCGCGTGTCGTGGTGTACCGGCGGCCTGTGGAGATCCGTACCAAGGGGCGGGAGGAGCGGGCCGCGCTGGTTCATGAGGTGGTGGTGGAGCAGGTGGCCGAGATTCTGGGGCTTACGCCGGAGACGGTCGATCCTCGGTATGGGGAGGATTGACGGGGGGTGACCGGGGGGAGTGACGGCTGCTGCGGGTTTGTTCCCTCGGGGGATCGCCCCCGCCGCCCCTACCCATTCCCGTCCCCTGGGGCTGTGCCCCAGACCCCCTTTGGCCTGCATCGTTGTTCGGTGCGGGTTTGTTGTGGCTTGTCGCGCAGTTCCCCGCGCCCCTGAAAAACCGCGCAGTGCCCCGCGCCCCTGAAAGACCGCGCAGATCCCCGCGCCCCTGAAAGACCGCGCAGGTCCCCCCGCGCCCCTAAAGGGCACTTCGCCTACACCTCTGCCCCTACCTCTGCAGTACCGACAGGTCCTGTTCCGCGTTCGGGACCGCTACCGTGCCTCGGTCGTCCTGGAGGGGCTGGATGGTGAAGCCGGAGGTGCCGTTGGCTGTGGATTCGAGCATGCGGGAGGCGTAGACGGGGCCGCCGGAGACCGGTTCGACCGTGAGGGCGTAGGTGCCCTTCAGGCCGCTGGGGACGGGTGCGGCGACGTTCTCGGTCGTGCCGGACTTGATCGTGTACGTCTTGGTCACCGCCGTGCCGCCCTCGCTGCCCGCCGATGCCGTGACCTTGACCTCGGCGGTGCGGCCCGGCGCGGTGAGGGCGAGGGTGACGCCCTTGGAGCGGTTGTCGGCGACGCTCGCGCGCTGGCCCACCGTCCGGCTCCCCGGAATGAACGCCGTCTCCTGTTTGGCTCCCTTGCCCCGCACCACCCGCACCGCGGCCACCACGGGCACGGAGTCGTCCGTGGGCGTCAGCGACAAGGACCCCGCCTCGCCCCGCGTGACGTCGCCGAGGTCCACGGCCGCCGTCATGCCGGCCTTCACGTGCAGCGTCTCGTTGCCGGCGGGAGTGATCGTCCCCGAGGGCGAGGTGAGCCGGAGCTTCAGGTCGGCGTCCCGCTCACCGGGCGCGAAGGCCACCAGGCGCACGGAGGTCGCGTCCTTCGGAATGCCGGGGATCACCACGCTCGCCGCGGGGTCGGCCGCAGGGGCCAGCCAGTCGCCGCCCACCTTGTCGTCCAGCGCCTGGACGGCCGCGGCGACCCGGCCGCTGCGCACGCTCACGTGCACGGTCAGGTTGGTCTCCGGCTGGTCCGTGAGCGTGGACAGCAGCACCGGCTCGCTGGAGTGCGGCTTGACCGTGATGCCCTCCCCCACGGTCGTCTTGAGGGCGCCGTCCTTGCCGTACAGCTCGATGTCGACGACGGCGGCGGAGTCGTCCGGGTTCGTCAGGTGGACGTAGTCGGTGCGGTCGGCGGCCGTGCTGGCTCCCGGGAACCAGAACTCGGTGTCCGGGGCGGTGCAGTTGGTGCCGAGCAGACCGCGTCCGGTGCCCGCTGCGACCTCGGTGGTCTCCTGGACGGTCCAGCCGGGCGCGAACGTGCCCTCGGCGAGACCGATCAGCGCGGGTGCCTCGGCTCCGTCGGCGCTGCCGGTGGCGGGCTTGCCGGGCTCCTTGGGCTCGACGACGGGCTTCGCGGCCTTGCCGGTCTGCTTCTTGCCGCCGTCACCACCGTCGTCCGCGGACTCCTCGCCCGCCGCCGCCAGTTCGGCCTTCCCCTTGTCCCCCGTCCCCTTCGTGACCGGCGTGAACGACGTGTACGCGGTCTCCGCGACGTCCGACGTGCTCGGCTGGGGGCACAGCAGGCTCGTGCGCTCCACGGGCAGCTGGGCCGCCGCCTTGGCCGTGCCGTCGCCGGAGGCGTCGGGCGCGGTGAGCGCGGCGAAGCCGGTGACGGCGGCGAGCGCGGTCGCGCCGGCGATCAGGGACAAGGTCGTGCGATTCACTGCTGGCTCCCGTCGGGGCGCTCACTGTCGGGGCGTTGCGACGGGTCGTACGTCGCGTCGTAGCCCTGGGTGTACGTCTGGTCGTACGACTCGGTCGTGCCCCCGTAGGCGTACGGGTCGTACTGGCCGCCCTGGTGGGCGCCCGTCTGGTACGGGTCCGCCTGGTAGGTCTGGTCGTACGTGCCCGCGGGGTACTGCTGGGAGCCCTGGTAGGGGTCGTGTCCGTAGGTGTTGTAGCCGGCGCCGGTGTAGCTCTGGTTGTCCCATGCGCCGTAGGACTGCTGCTGCGGGACGGCGGCCGCCGCCGGGGCCTCCTGCGGAGGAGGAGGGGTCGACGCGGTCTCGTCCGTGCCGGCCGCGCTCTCGGCCTCGGCCTGGGCGCGCAGGCGGCGGGCGCGGCGGCCGTCTCCGGCGGTCGCCTGCGCGGGGACGACCGGCTCCTCGGGAAGGTCGTCGTCGACGTCGCGGCGGCGGCCCGGCAGGGCGAGGACCACGAGGACGACGGCGAGCGCGCCCTGTGCCCACAGCCAGCCGGTGTGGCTCACGGGGGCCTCGTAGGTGACGTCCAGCCTCCCGCCGTTCGGGGGGAGTTCGAAGCCCTGGGCCCAGCCGTCGACGGTGGTGCCGGTGAGCGGCCTGCCGTCCAGGGTGGCGGTCCAGCCCGGGTCGGCGGTGTCGGCGAGGCGGAGCGTGCGGCCCGATCCGCCGTCGGGGACGGTGGTGTGGATGTCGACGGGTCCGGCCGCGATGGGCTGCGGGTCGCCGGAGCCGGACACGATGGTGGCGCGGGCGACCTGCCGGTCCACGCGCCACAGGGCGCTGCCGTCCTGCTGGCTGAGCCGGGTGAGGCCCGGTGTGGCGTCGAGGACGCGGCTGATCTCGCGCGGCGCACCCTTGCGGACGAGGACGTAGCGCACGGCGAACCCGCCGAGTTCGTCGGCCTGGTCGGCGCCGGAGCCCGCGACGAGGTTGGCGACGACCTTGTCGAGCAGCTTGTTCTCGCCGCCCGCCGCCGCGAGTTCGGCGTCGCCCATGCGGGCGCCGGAGCCGCGGACGAGGGTGTAGCCGACCTCGGCGCCGGAGTCGCTGTCGAGGACCAGGGTGCGGGCCTGGTCGCGCGTGCCGCTCTCCTCGGCGACGAACGCGGGTACCTGGACCGGGTCGCGCCGCTCCAGGGGCCCGTCGGCGCCGCGGATCATCCACCCGGCGGCGACGAGCAGCGGGCCGGCCGCCGTGGCGAACGCGATGAGCGCGGCCACCGGCTGGCGCCAGCCGAAGCTCTGCTCGGCCACGCGTGAGCGCGCCCCGTCGGCACCGAGCGCGGCGGCGGCCAGCAGGGCGAGACCGTAGACGAGGGTCGCGGGCCCGGCCCAGGTGGAGCCGTTCGAGAGGGCGGCGAAGACGAGCGCGACGAGGGCGGCCGTCCAGGCGGTCCAGATGGGCAGTTGCCGCTCGGAGCGCAGCAGGGCGGCGAGGGCGGCCAGCACGACGCCGGCGAGCATCAGCCCGCTGACCGTGCCGGGCCCGCCGGGGCTGGCGCCGAGGAGGTCGGTGGCGGAGGCCGTGCTCGCCCCGTACTCCAGGCCGGCTTCCGTGAAGAAGCCGAACGGCAGCAGCGTCAGCGACCAGGGGGCGAGGATCAGCAGCGGAGTGCCGAGCTGGGCGAGGAAGCGCAGACCGTAGGCGGTGATGTCGCCGCGGCGCAGCACGAGGAGTCCGACGCCGAGGAGCAGGGCGATGGGCCACACGATCGGGGTGAAAGCGGTGGCGATGGTCAGCAGCAGCGCGTACGCCCAGGTGGCCCGCCAACTGCCGCGGGTGCCCGAGGTGTTCGCGAGGCCGCTGGCCGCGGCGCCCGCGCGTGCGATGAGGGGCAGCAGGACCGCGAGGACGGCGGTGCCGATGCGGCCGCCGGCGAGCGCGCCGGTGACGGCGGGCAGGAAGGCATAGGCGACGGCCGCCCACGCGCGCAGCAGCCGCGACTCGACGAGGGGCCGTGAGGCGAAGTACGCGGTGAACCCGGCGAGCGGCACGGAGGCCACGAGCAGCACGGTGACAGCGAGCCCGGTGGAGCCCAGCAGCAGCGAGGCGAGCAGGGCGACGAGCGCGAGGTACGGCGGCGCGGCCTGGGTGTCGCCCGCGCCCACCGGGTGCCAGGCGTCGAGGTAGCGCGCCCACAGCTCGGAGGAGTCGGCGGGCGCGGGCAGCAGCGCGCCGCCCGCGAGGGCCTGCCCGCCGAGCAGTTCACGGCAGGCGACGAGCGAGACGAGCAGGAGGACGGCGAAGAGTACGGGCCCCGGCTTGCGGGCGACGCGCTTGAGCCGGGCGAACTGTTCGACCTGCAGGAAGTCGGCGTCGTCGCCGCCGGGCCCGGACTCGACGGCGCCGCCGTGCCGGCCCGCGGAGGAGGACTCGGGGTCGGAGCGGCCCATCAGGTTGCCGGCGACCTGTTCGACGGTGGCCCGGACGGTCGCGCCGGGCGGTGGGAACAGGGCGCGCAGTTCGCCCTTGTCGATCCGGGGGCTGCCGCGTCTGCGGCGGCCGGCGATGATCCGCTCCGGACGGAGCAGCGTGCCCAGAAGGCCCCGGGTCTCGTCGACGGCCTGTCCGGGGACCTTGCCGACGAGGTAGGCGAGGGTCCGCAGCAGGGTGCCGAGCACGATCCGGACCAGCACCCACGGCAGCTGTGCCGTACGGGCGTTGACGAGCAGGGTGTAGACGGCGCCGGCCTTGTCGACCATGTGCGGCGAGGCGGCGCTGCGGCCCACGCAGTCGACGGTGCGGCGCTCCCGGGAGGCCGCCTCGGCGTGCCGTACGACCGCTTCGGGGGCGACGAGGACGCGGTGCCCGGCGGCGGTGGCGCGCCAGCACAGGTCGACGTCGTCACGCATCAGGGGCAGGCGCCGGTCGAAGCCGCCGAGCTGTTCGAAGACGTCGCGGCGGATGAGCATGCCGGCGGTGGAGACGGCGAGGGTGGGCTTGACGTGGTCGTGCTGCCCCTGGTCCTGCTCGCGGCGGTCCAGGCCGGTCCAGCGGCGGCCGGAGTTGGCGATGGTGACGCCGACCTCGAGGAGCTGGCGGCGGTCGTACCAGCCGCGGAGCTTGGGGCCGACGACGGCGATGTCCTCGTCCCGGCCGAGCTCCCGCTCGTTCTCGACGACCCTCAGCAGCTGGGCGAGCGCGTCCGGTTCGGGGGCGCAGTCGTCGTGCAGCAGCCACAGCCACTGGACCGGCTCACCGTGCGGGAGCTCCGGCATGTCGTAGGCGTCGTCGCGCCAGGTGCGGGTGACCGGGTCCCAGCCGCTGGGGCGCTTGAGGTAGGGCAGGTCGTCCGGGGTGAGCTCACCGGCGGTGCGGTTGACCTCGTCGACGGCCTGGCCGAAACCGGTGCGCCGGGCGAGATGGAGGACCCGGTCGGCGCCGAGGGCGTCGGTGAGCAACCGGGCGGAGTCGTCCGCGCTGCCGGTGTCGGCCGCCATGGCGTTCTGTACGGGGCGCTCCTGGCCGAGGAGCCCCGCGAGCGCGTCGGGCAGCCAGCGGGCGCCGTCGTGGGCGACGAGCACCGCGGTCACCACGTGGCGTGGGAACTCTGGAGTGGCAGCGTCGTGGTGGGCTGCCGGGTGGCTGTGCACGGACATCGAGGTACGGGCCCCGGTTCGCTGGACTGCGGTCGACGCCTGTGTCCTGCGGGGACAGCGGGACGTCTCGGACGAGCGACCACACTAACGGCTGGGCAGCGGGACGGCCCGCCGCCTGTGGACAACCCACCGGCGACGGGCCGATCGTTACGTGAGGTGTGTGCTGTTTGGTCAGCGGTGCTCACGCGCGTGCGTGGCTGGTTGTGGCCGGTTCCGGTCGGTGCGGCGTCCGCGGACGGCTGTTCCCGGAGGACAGCTGTTGCCGGAGGACAGCCGCTCTCAGACCGCCGCCTTCTTCAGCCGCCGGCGCTCGCGCTCCGACAGGCCGCCCCAGATGCCGAAGCGCTCGTCGTTGGCGAGTGCGTATTCGAGGCACTCGGAGCGGACCTCGCAGGCGAGGCAGACCTTCTTGGCCTCGCGGGTCGACCCGCCCTTCTCGGGGAAGAAGGACTCGGGATCGGTCTGGGCGCAGAGCGCGCGCTCCTGCCAGCCGAGTTCCTCGTCCGCGTCGTCGACCAGCAGTTGCTGCACGAGCTCGGTCATGTGCGCCCCTCGTCTGTCTTTCGCGTCCCCGTGGTGCCTGCCGTTACCGATTTCGGCTGAACGACACGAGTGAAATTACAAGTGTGCTGCTACGGGCGAGTCAAGCCGGAATCTGCTAATGAGCCCCTTATTCACTCTCCGGAACCAAGGGTATGCGGAAAGTGTTCAAATCGGCATAAACCCTGACAGCAGGCAGGGGTCCGGGGTGCGTCTCCCTCCCATACGGGAAAGGACGTCCAGAAGTTCGATCCCGTTGCGGTTCGAACCTCGAAGCCACGGGTTTCCCGTCCGGATGCCGGCACCTGCCACCGGATCCGTACGGCCGGTGCTGCGCCAGGTGTCCCGAAGAGCGCCCGCACAAACCTTTCACCGGCCAGATGGACCGGATGAGGTGAAACACCTCCCACCTGCCGGGCGTCAAGTTGACAGTCGGCGTGTGAACCGGTGTCCTTGTGGGCATGCTCGCGAACTTGGCACTCACCTCGACCCGCTCCGCCGGGTTCCTCGGTGCTGCCCGCGCTCGCTGTAGCTGTTGCTGTTCCAGCTGTTGAGCCAGACGCGCTCCGGCTGCCCTTGAGCCCCGACAGGGCTCGGCTGCTGTTCCCTCCGCCCGTACCAGGGCGCCCACCCCCACGCCCGTGACCCGGGCGACGGTCTTCGACACCCAGCCGTCCCCCACACTTCCGCCGAGGAACCACCCCACCCATGAACAGCGACAGCGACATCCAGATCGCCGGCGACCTCCTCGAAGTCCCGCACCTCCTGCAGGCCCCGCGCGAGCACCCGGTCACCGTGGCCGAGTTCGCCGGTCTCGCCCGTTCCATCGCCGCCGACCGCTCCCAGTGGGAGCACCTCGTCCAGTACGACGCGACATCCCGCTGGTACCACCGGCTGCGCACCGGGCCGGGCTACGAGGTGTGGCTGCTGTCCTGGGTGCCCGGGCAGGGGAGCGGGCCGCACGGCCATGGCGACTCCTCCGGCGTGCTCACCGTCCTCGACGGCGCCCTGACCGAGCGCACCGAGCGCGGCACGCGCGCCCTGGGCGCCGGCGCGCAGCGGGTGTTCGCGCCCGGGTACGTGCACGAGGTGGTGAACGACGCGCTGGAGCCGGCGGTCAGTCTGCACGTGTACTACCCGGCGCTGACGGAGATGCCGATGCACAGGTCCGCCTGCACGGCCGAGGAGTCGTACGCGGCGGTGGACACGGTCACGGCCTGAGGCGCCGGGGGCAGGGCGTCGGGGGTATGAGGTCCCGGTGTCCCACCCGCCTGCGAGACTTGGCCTCATGCGCATTGTGGTTCTGGCAGGCGGCATCGGTGGTGCCCGGTTCCTGCGTGGTCTGAAGCGGGCCGCGCCGGACGCGGACATCACCGTCATCGGCAACACCGGGGACGACATCCACCTCTTCGGGCTGAAGGTCTGCCCGGACCTCGACACGGTGATGTACACGCTCGGCGGCGGTATCAACGAGGACCAGGGCTGGGGCCGGGCCGACGAGACCTTCCACCTCAAGGAGGAGCTCACGGCCTACGGGGTCGGGCCGGACTGGTTCGGGCTGGGGGACCGGGACTTCGCCACGCACATCGTGCGCACCCAGATGCTGGGCGCCGGCTACCCGCTGAGCGCCGTCACCGAGGCCCTGTGCGACCGGTGGAAGCCCGGCGTGCGGCTCATCCCGATGTCCGACGACCGCATCGAGACCCATGTCGCCGTCACGCTGCCCGACAGCGGCGCCACCCCGGACCCCGGCGAGCGCAAGGCGATCCACTTCCAGGAGTACTGGGTGCGGCTGCGGGCCTCCGTACCGGCCGAGGCGATCGTGCCGGTGGGCGCGGAGCAGGCCAAGCCCGCCCCCGGTGTCCTGGAGGCCATCGCCGAGGCGGACGTGGTGCTCTTCCCGCCGTCCAACCCCGTCGTGTCCATCGGCACGATCCTCGCCGTGCCCGGCATCCGCGAGGGGATCGCCGAGGCCGGAGTGCCCGTCGTCGGCCTCTCCCCCATCGTCGGGGACGCACCCGTGCGGGGCATGGCCGACAAGGTGCTGGCCGCCGTCGGCGTCGAGTCCACCGCGGCGGCCGTCGCCGAGCACTACGGATCGGGGCTGCTGGACGGGTGGCTGGTCGACACGGTGGACACGGGTGCGGTGGAGCGCGTCGAGGCCGCCGGAATCCGGTGCCGGGCGGTACCGCTGATGATGACGGACCTGGACGCCACGGCACAGATGGCCCGCGAGGCACTGACGCTGGCGGAGGAGGTGCGGGGCGCTTGAGCAGCGAGTCGTCGACAGGTACGGGCAGCGACGTGACGGGCGCCGCTCCCGGTTACCGCGTGTGGGCCGTTCCGGGGCTGCCCGAGGTGCGGCAGGGCGACGACCTCGCCAAGCTGATCGCCGCCGCCGAGCCGGGGCTCGCCGACGGGGACGTTCTCCTCGTCACCTCGAAGATCGTGTCCAAGGCCGAGGGCCGGGTCGTCGAGGCCACCGACCGCGAGGCCGCGATCGACGCCGAGACAGTACGGGTCGTGGCGCGCCGCGGGCCCCTGAGGATCGTCGAGAACCGGCAGGGGCTGATCATGGCGGCCGCCGGGGTCGACGCCTCCAACACCCCTCCCGGGACCGTGCTGTTGCTGCCCGAGGACCCGGACGCGTCCGCGCGGGCCATCCGCGAGGGGCTGCGGGACGCCCTCGGTGTCGACGTCGGCGTCCTCGTCACCGACACGTTCGGGCGACCGTGGCGCACGGGGCTGACGGACGTCGCCATCGGTGCCGCGGGCGTGCGCGTACTCGACGATCTGCGGGGCGGGGCCGACGCGCACGGCAACCCGCTCAGCGCGACCGTCGTCGCGACCGCCGACGAGCTGGCCGCCGCCGGGGACCTGGTGAAGGGCAAGGCGGCGGGGCTGCCCGTCGCCGTGGCACGCGGGCTGGCGCAGGTGGTGGTGGCCGGGGAGGACGGCGACGGAGCGCGGGCGATGGTGCGCGGCGCGCGGGACGACATGTTCCGGCTCGGGACGTCGGAGGCCGTACGGGAGGCGGTGACCCAGCGGCGCACCGTACGGGCGTTCACCGACGAGCCCGTCGATCCCGGTGCCGTACGGCGTGCCGTGGCCGCGGCCGTCACCGCGCCGGCGCCGCACCACACCACTCCGTGGCGGTTCGTGCTGCTGGAGTCCCAGGAGTCGCGCGTCCGGCTGCTGGACGCCATGCGGGACGCGTGGATCGCGGATCTGCGGCGGGACGGGAAGTCGGAGGAGTCCATAGCCAAGCGGGTGCGCCGGGGGGACGTGCTGCGGAACGCGCCGTACCTGGTGGTGCCGTGTCTGGTGATGGACGGGTCCCATGCGTACGGTGACGCGCGGCGGGACGGGGCCGAGCGGGAGATGTTCGTGGTCGCCGCCGGAGCCGGGGTGCAGAACTTCCTGGTGGCGCTGGCCGGTGAGCGGCTGGGCTCCGCGTGGGTGTCGTCGACGATGTTCTGCCGGGATGTCGTACGGGAGGTGCTGGGGCTGCCGGAGGAGTGGGATCCGATGGGTGCCGTGGCGGTGGGCCACGCGGCGGAGGAGCCGAGGGCGCGGCCGGAGCGGGACGCGGGGGCCTTCATCGAGGTGCGGTGAACGTGGTGGACTGAGCACCGTGCGGAGAAGCTTCGGTGCACTGGATCTCGATGCACTGGATCTCGATGCACTGGATCAACGGCCCCTTCTTCGGTAACCCCCTGAGCCTCTAGGACGGCACCCGTGGCAGGACGTTTCGCACCGCGGCCCACGCGTACGACCGTGCGCGGCGGGCATGTCGTCGTGCCCGGGCCCAGGGGTGCGGCGCGGGCCGCCCCCGTGGCGGGGCGGACACGGACCTGGGTGCCCGAGGGGCCCCTCGATCTGGGGCTGGTGCTCGGGCCGCTGCGGCGCGGGCCCGCGGACCCGACGTTCCGCGCGGCTCCGGACGGGTCCGTGTGGCGGACCAGCCGTACGCCGGCCGGGCCCGGGACGCTGCGGGTCGCCTTGCGGGGCGGCGTCGCGGAGGGTGAGGCGTGGGGGCCGGGAGGTGAGTGGTTGCTCGACCAGCTTCCCTCGCTGCTCGGGGCGTTCGACGATCCCGACGCCTTCGAGCCGCGGCACCGGCTGGTCGCGTTGACGCGGCACCGGCGGCCGGGGCTGCGGCTGACGCGGACCGGGCTGGTGATGGAGTCGCTGATTCCGTCGATCCTGGAGCAGAAGGTCACGACGGACGAGGCGTACCGGGCGTGGCGGTTGCTCGTGCGGAAGTTCGGTGAGCCGGCGCCGGGGCCCGTGCCGGGGCGGATGTATGTGGTGCCGGCGGCGCGGACGTGGGCGTTGATCCCGTCGTGGGAGTGGCATCGGGCCGGGGTCGACGACAAGCGGGCGTCGACGGTTCTGCGGGCCGTCCGGGTCGCCGCGCGGTTGGAGGAGGGCGTCCGGATGACGCCGGACGAGGCGCGGCGGCGGCTGGAGGTCGTGCCGGGGGTCGGGCCTTGGACCTCGGCGGAGACCGTGCAGCGCAGTCATGGGGCGGCGGACGCGGTGACCGTGGGGGATCTGCATCTGCCGGGGATCGTGGGCTATGCGCTGGCGGGTGATCGGGATGCGGATGACTCTGTGATGTTGTCGCTGCTCGAGCCGTATGCGGGGCAGCGGCATCGGGCGGCTCGGTTGATTCTGTTGTCGGGGTGTGTGCCGGCTCGTCGAGTGCCGAAGATGCCTCGGGGGGATATCGGGCGGTTGTAGGAGGGCGGGTTGCTGCCGGGGAGGGTGGCTGCGGGGGGCCGGGTTGCTTTGCGGTGTGGGCTGCTTTGGGGCGCGGGCCGCTTTGGGGCGCGGGCCGCTTTGGGGCGCGGGCCGCTTTGGGGCGCGGGCCGCTTTGGGGCGCGGGCCGCTTTGGGGCGCGGGCCGCTTTGCGGTGCGGGTGAGGGTTGTCGCCCCCGCCGCCCCTACCCGTCCCGTCCCCCGGGGGGCCGCCCCCGGACCCCCGCGGTGGGCAGGGGCCGGGGTGGGTGGGTCGGTGCGGGTGGGTGGGTTGTTCGTCGGCCTGAACGGCCTCGTCCTCAAGCGCCGGGCGGGCTGGTTGGTGCTGGCCCGGGCAGACAAGTGCGGGTTCACTCGCCTGATGAGCACGGCGGGGCCCACTTGCCCGGCGACCAACCTCATAGCCGCTCCCACGGCCACCAGACCCGCCCCACTCGCCCGAAGACCGCGCCGATCTGCTCGCCCGACTACCAGCCCCCAGCCCACTCGCCCAGCGACCAACCTCGTGTTCGCTGCCACGGCGGCCGGCCCAGGGCTCTTGCCCGAGGGGCTGCCCGGGGCTACTCGTCCGATGAGAAGCGGACCGCTGCTGTGGGGATTCTTGCGTCGCACCATACTCGGACGCCGTCGCGGAGTTCGTTGTCCGCGCCTATGACCGCGCCGTCGCCTATGACCGCACCGGTGAGGATCGAGCGTTCGCCGATGCGGGCTCTGGCGCCGATCAGGGAGTCGGTGATGACGGCGCCGGGTTCCACGACGGCGCCCGCGAGGACCGTGCTGCCGAAGACGCGGGCGCCCTCGCCGACGAAGGCGCCCTCGCCGACCACTGTGCCGCCGGTCAGTTTGGCGTCGCCGGCGACGTGGGCCGTGGGGAGGATCAGACGGTCGCCGCAGCGGCCGGGGACGGCGGGGGACGGGGCCCGGCCGAGGACCAGGTCGGCGGAGCCGCGGACGAAGGCCGCCGGGGTGCCGAGGTCCAGCCAATAGGTCGAGTCGACCATGCCCTGGAGGTGGGCTCCCGCCGCCAGCAGGTCCGGGAACGTCTCGCGTTCGACCGAGACCGGGCGGCCCGTGGGGATCGTGTCGATGACCGAGCGGCGGAAGACGTACGCCCCCGCGTTGATCTGGTCCGTGACGATTTCCTCGGGGGTCTGCGGCTTCTCCAGGAAGGCCGTCACCCGGCCCGTCGCGTCCGTGGGGACCAGGCCGTAGGCGCGCGGGTCCGTCACCTGCGTCAGGTGCAGGGAGACGTCCGCGCCCGTCGACTGATGGGTCGCCACCAGGGCCCTGATGTTCAGGCCCGTGAGGATGTCGCCGTTGAAGACCAGGACCGGGTCGTCGGGGCCCGAGTGCAGGCGCGAGGCCACGTTGCGTATCGCGCCGCCGGTGCCGAGGGGTTCGTCCTCGGTGACGTACTCCAGGTGAAGGCCGAGCGCGGAACCGTCGCCGAAGTGCGGCTCGAACACCTCGGCCAGGTACGAGGTCGCCAGGATGATGTGGTCGACGCCCGCTGCCCTCGCCCGCGCCAACTGGTGGGTGAGGAAGGGGACGCCCGCCGCCGGGACCATCGGCTTCGGGGTGTGCACCGTGAGCGGACGCAGCCGGGTACCTCTGCCGCCGACCAGGAGAATCGCTTCTGTCACCTGTCGTCTCTGCTTCCTGCCGGGACCGGCCGAACTGTCTTTCGGCCGGCCAGTGTATGCAGACCGTTCGATACGCCTTCGATGGCAGCGCGGGGGTCCTTCGATGGCTCTGTGTTGAGTTGTACGTGGGGGACCCGCCCGAAGCGCGGGTGTTGTGCGAAGTGGGTCCTCAGGTGCGCGTACCGACACCGGCCTACCCGGCCTGGTACCGCGCCGCCTGCGAGCGGACCGTGCCGAGCATGCTGTACAGGCTGCGGCCGGGGCACTCGGTGGCGAAGCCGTCCCGGTGACCGGAGATCGTGTTCAGTCGCACCTTCTTACCCTTTGGGTAGAGATTGCCACCGCCCGACGTCAGATATGTCCTGCCATCGGCGTCCGCCCCGTAAAGTCCTAGTTTCCAAGCGGTGAGCTTCGCGATTCCGGTGACCGCGGTGGCGGGCGGCTTCACGGTGTTGAAGCTGCCGAGCATGGCGACACCCATGGTGTTCACGTTGAACCCGAGGGTGTGGGCACCCATGACGGGCTTGGCGACACCGCCCGCTCGGCCCTCGTAGATGGTTCCGCACTTGTCGATGAGGAAGTTGTAGCCGATGTCGCGCCAGCCGCTGCTCACCACGTGGTAGCGGTAGATACTGCGGATGACCGAAGCGGCCTGCGAACAGGTGTAGTTGTTGCCGGACGCCGTGTGATGCACGAAGGCCGCGTCGACCCGCTTCGTGTAGAGGAAGTCACGCTCCCTCAGCTGCTCGTCGGCGCCCCATCCACGGCGCGTGACGATGGGGGGACGCGACGCGGCCTTTTCCCCGACGTCCCGTGCGGACGCCGGGATCTCCAAGGCGCCGAGGGGCGCGAGGTCCGCGTTCACCGCGGACGCGGCGGCCTCCTCGGCGGTCAGTGCGCCGAGTTGCGAGGCGTCCGCGGGGGCGCCGCCCGGCGGGGGCTCGTTGCCGGCGCCCGGGTCGACGAGTTCGAGGCGCAGCCCCGAGGGGAGCGTCTGGACTCCGGGGACGCCCGTGCGGTGTTCGATCTCCGCGCGGATCCGCAGCTCGACGCCGTCCGAGGGGCCCACCCAGAGCGGTGCCGTCGCACCGCGCACGCGTCCGGAGACGCGCTCGGCGGTGTCCGGGTCGGGCGCGTGCTCCTTGTTGTGCGTCTCGATGTCCTGCCAGCCGGACCAGCGGGCCGTGCCCATCGCCCGGGTACGGACCTGAACGCGGCCGCGGAGTTCGGTTTCCGGGTCGTCCCAGACCACTCCGACCAGCGAGAACGACCGTACGCCCCGGCGGGTGACGCCTTGGTCCGACGGGGTCGCAGCGGTCGCGCGGTCGCCGGCGAACGGGGCGACGGGGATCGAGCGGGTACTGCCCGGCAGGGACTCGTCGGACGGGGGGTCGATCGGGGCGGCCGAAGCAAGGGGTGGCGGCAAGGCGGAGGGTGACGCCGAGGCAGAGGTCGAGGCCGTGGCCGAGGTCGAGGTCGAGGCCGTGGCTGGAGATGCGGGGAGGGTCAGGGGGACGGAGAGAACCGCGGCGCATGTGACGCCGATCGAAGGTGGCAGGAATCTACGCATAAGTCTGATCTTGCGCACAGTCATCCTTTTCCGCACATCCAGGATTTGACGGGGCGTCGGCCGGATTCCCCCGAACCGGTGGCCCGACCGGCCCACCGGGCGGCCCGTCCCGGTGGGGGCCCGCGTACGCTTGCCGCGTGAACGCCACCGACCGCACCCCTGCCGACCTGCTGCGATCCGCGCTCGCCGCGGATCCCGCGCGCCCCCTGGTGACCTTCTACGACGACGCCACGGGCGAACGGGTCGAACTGTCCGTGGCCACCTTCGCCAACTGGGTGGCCAAGACCGCGAACCTGCTCCAGGACGAGTTGTCCGCCGCGCCGGGCGACCGGGTCGCGCTCCTGCTGCCCGCGCACTGGCAGACGGCCGTGTGGCTGCTGGCGTGCTCGTCGGTGGGGGTGGTCGCGGACGTGGCCGGTGCGCCTGCGGCGGCCGATGTCGTGGTCAGCGGGCCCGACACGCTGGACGAGGCCCGCGCCTGCTCCGGGGAGCGCGTGGCGCTGGCGCTGCGGCCGCTCGGGGGGCGCTTTCCGCAGCCGCCGGAGGGGTTCGTCGACTACGCCGTGGAGGTTCCGAGCCAGGGTGACCGCTTCGTGCCGTACGCGCCCGTCGACCCCGAGGAGCCCGCGCTGATCGTGGCAGGGCGGGAGTTCAGCGGCGCGGAGGTGGTGGAGCGGGCTCGGGCGGAGGCGCCCGCGCTGGGGTTGACCGGGCCCGGGTCGCGGTTGTTGTCGGGGTTGCCGTACGACACGTGGGAGGGGCTGGAGGCCGGGTTGTACGGGCCGCTCGCGACGGGTGGGTCCGTGGTGTTGTGCCGGCATCTCGAGCGGGTCGGGGAGGAGGCGTTGGCGCAGCGGATCGAGAGTGAGCGGGTGACGGTTACGGCTCACTGACGGTTGCCTCCGGCGGTTGGGGGGCTGTGGGTTCGCTGCGGGTCCGTCGTGGCTTGTCGCGCAGTTCCCCGCGCCCCTGACCGGGACTGCCGCCGTGCATTCCCGCGGGTCCGCCGTGGTTTCTCGCGCAGCTCCCCGCGCCCCTGAAGGGGTGGGTGCACGCCGCACGTCGCCTGCGGGCCGGCCGTGGTTTCCCGCGCAGCTCCCCGCGCCCCCGACCGGCACTGCCCGCCGTGCAGTCCCGCGGATCCGCCATGGTTTCTCGCGCAGTTCCCCGCACCCCTGACCGGCACTGCCCGCCGTGCATTCCCGCGGATCCACCGTGGTTTCTCGCGCAGCTCCCCGCACCCCTGACCGGCACTGCCCGCCGTGCATTCCCGCGGATCCACCGAGGTTTCCCGCGCAGCTCCCCGCACCCCTGGGGTGGGTGCACGCCGCACGTCGCCTGCGGGCCGGCCGTGGTTTCTCGCGCAGTTCCCCGCGCCCCTGAAGGGGTGGGTGCACGCCGCACGTCGCCTGCGGGCCGGCCCGGGTTCTCGCGCCCGCGCGGCGGAGCCGCACATGTCACACCCCCGCGCCCCTTCGGGCGCCGTGTCAGTGCTCCTCCCCCGTTCGGCTCGCCCCGGCCGCCGTCCCTCTCGGGTCGGGGCATCGTCGTAAGAGCACGTCACGCTCGTACGACGCCAGGGGGTGAACCGGAGGTGAGAAGTGGTGAGGGCGGTCGCGGAGGGGGACGGCGGCGGGGGTGGGTTAAGTGGGGTGCGGTCGGGATGGCCGTGCTCGTGGTCGGGGCCGTCGGGGTCGGGTGGGCGGCGTACGAGAAGCTCGACGGGAACATCACGTCCGACACCGAGGCGGCGAGAGAGCTCGCCCGGTACGAGAAGGAGCGCCCCACGGCGCTGGTGCGGGGCGCGCAGAACATCCTGTTGATCGGGTCGGACACACGGTCGGGCGCGGGCAACGGCAAGTACGGGCGGGACGTGGGCACCGAGCGCTCCGACACCACGATCCTGCTGCACCTCGCGGCCGACCGGGGCAGCGCCACCGCCGTGTCCCTGCCCCGCGACCTGATGGTGAACGTGCCCCGCTGCCGGAGCCGGAACGGCACGCGTACCGAGCCCCGGTTCACCGTCTTCAACCGCGCCTTCCAGATGGGCGGGTCGGCCTGCACGATCCGTACGGTCGAGAAGCTGACGGACATTCGTGTCGACCACCACGTGGTGGTGGACTTCCGCGGGTTCAAGAAGCTCGTCGACGCCCTCGACGGGGTCGAGGTCTGCGTGACCGAGCCGATCGACGACAAGGCGGCCAAGCTGCGGCTCCCCGCGGGCAAGGTGCGGCTGAACGGTGAGCAGGCCCTCGGTTACGTGCGTGCCCGCAAGTCCCTGGGCGACGGCAGCGACACCGAACGAATGGGGCGCCAGCAGCGGTTCCTCGGCGCGCTGGCCGGCAAGGTGAAGAGCAGCGGCGTCCTGCTGAACCCGGTGAAGCTCTATCCCGTGCTCGACGCGGCAACGTCGGCGCTCACGACCGACCCCCCACTGGCCAGTTTGCGCGGTTTGTACGACCTCGTGCGCGGGTTGCGCACGATCCCTACGGAAAAGGTGCAGTTCCTTACCGCCCCCCGCCGGTCGTACCCCTACAACACCAATCGCGACCAACTCGTGGAACCCGCGGCCGGCGAACTCTTCGCACGCCTGCGTGAGGACAGACCGGTGACCGTGGTCACGGAGAATCCGGAGGAATCCGGCTCAAAAAGCCGCAATGCGGCGTCGGAAGTCAGCGGCAGGACTGAACGCGGGGGCCCGAAGAATCCGTACAGGGAGTCGAACGCGCACCCGCACGACTACAGCGAGTCCTTCGAGGACACGCGCGAGGAGGGCTCCCATGAGTCCGACCCGGCTCCCACTTTCCGCGGCAGCACCGCCGCCGACGACGGCTGCAGGTAAAGCGCACGTCAACAAAGGGAACAAATGCGCTAACAAATGGGCGGATTGCCCAGGTGTATGGACGTGGAATTTGTCACCGCCGTCGCTTGACGCCTAATCGGGCGGATAGTGTGAGCGATCCGGTGTGTCAGGCCTTCTTCGGTCGCGCACCACTTGCACGAGACCCGAGCGCCTTTTGAGGGGGAAGGCGCCGCGTGGCCCCAACGGAGGAATCGGACAACCGTGGACGCGCAAGGCCGTGGGCGGGCGGATGACATCGACCCCGCAGACCAGTGGGTACTCAACCCGAACACCGGTGAATACGAACTGCGACTGACCCCTTCCGCACCGCAGTCAACGGTGCCGAGGCCCCGGGGGGCGGGTGCGGGCGCCACGGCGACGCGATCCGCCGGAACCCGTGCGGGGACCGTGACGGCGGGGACCGGTACGCGCCAGATGCCCGAGGTGGTGCCGGGGCAGCGGCGCCGGCGCGGTGCGCCGGTCGAGCCGCCGCCGGGGCGCCGTCGGCCGAAGGCCAAGTCCAAGGGCAAGAAGGTCCTTGTCTGGACGGGCGGCACGCTGGCCTTCGTCCTCGTCGCCGCGAGCGCGGCGGGCTACTTCTACTACCAGCACCTCAACAGCAACATCACCGCTGTCTCCGACGACGGCGCGAGCACCGGCGGCTTCAGCAAGGACCGCGCGATCAACGTGCTGATCATCGGCACGGACAAGCGCGACGGCAAGGGCAACAAGGGGTACGGCGACGCCGGCAGCGTCGGCCACGCGGACACCACGATCCTGCTGCACGTCTCCAAGGACCGTACGAACGCGACCGCGATGAGCATCCCGCGGGACATGATCGTGGACATCCCGGACTGCCCGACCACGCTGGCGGACGGCACCCAGAGGGACATCGCGGGCACGCCCAACACTCGATTCAACGTGAGCCTCGGCCAGGCCGAGCGCACCCCGAGCTGCACCATGCGGACGGTCACCGAACTCACCGGTATCAAGCCGGACCACTTCCTGGTGGCCGACTTCAACGCGGTGAAGACGCTGACCTCGGCGGTCGGCGGCGTCGAGGTCTGCCTGAAGAAGGACCTCGACGACCCGAAGTCACATCTGAAGCTGTCCGCGGGCAAGCACACCATCGAGGGCGAGCAGGCCCTCGCGTTCGTGCGCACCCGGCACGCCGTCGGATTCGGCAGCGACCTGGACCGGATCAAGCTCCAGCAGCAGTTCCTCAGCTCGCTGATGCGCAAGCTGTCGTCGAACGACACGCTGACCAGCCCGTCGAAGATGCTGAAGCTCGCCGAGGCGGGCACCAAGGCGCTCACCGTCGACTCGAAGATCGCGAACCTGCGCAAGCTCGCCGCGCTCGGCCAGGAGATCGGCAAGGTCAAGACCAAGAACCTGACCTTCACGACCGTCCCCGTGATCGACAACACCGACGGCGCGACCGTGCTGCCCACCCCGGTCAAGGCCCAGGAGCTCTTCGACACGATCAAGGCCGACCAGTCGCTCAGCGAGGTCAAGCAGAAGGCGAAGGAGAAGGAGGCCGCGAAGCTCAAGGGCACGCGGGCGAAGGCCTCCGACGTCCGGGTCGACATCTACAACGGCGGCGCCCCGGCCGGCAGCGCACAGGAGACTCTCACGTACCTGCAGAACGATGAGGGCGTGACCAAGTCAAGTCAGCTCGGCAACGCCGACAAGACCCAGGCCAAGACGACCCTCGCGTACGATCCCGACCAGGCCGACCAGGCCCGCAAGCTGGCCGACATCCTGGGGCTGTCCGCGTCGGCGCTGAAGCCCGGTGAAGGCAACAGCGAGACCAACGACCAGGGGCTGCCCGCGATGGTCCTCACCCTCGGCAAGGACTTCAAGGGCGCCGGATCGCAGAGCACGTCGGCGGCCGATCTGGACGTCCAGAAGAACACGGCGGACAAGGAAACGTGCGCCGGTTGATGACCTGACGGGGTCATTCCGCGTCTGACAGAGCGCGAGGTGTGTCCGGGCCGGACACGGGGACGCGTCCCGAGGGGCGTGTGCGTGTCCGGCCCTGGCGTGTCCCCGCGTGTGTCCGGGTCGGTGGTACGGCGGGGAGTCGAGCCGAACCGGACGTGTGCCACACATCCGGGACGGGCGCTACGGGGTGCCCGGATCCGGGCGTACGAACGTGTCATCCGGATCGGTC
The DNA here is from genome assembly GCF_055572015.1 of Streptomyces sp. NPDC030840. NCBI lineage: Bacteria > Bacillati > Actinomycetota > Actinomycetes > Kitasatosporales > Streptomycetaceae > Streptomyces > Streptomyces sp. NPDC030840. The sequence continues at coordinate 28,812 of NZ_JBVIEE010000011.1, forward strand.
GAGTGATGCGTTCAACCCTTCATGAGTACATCCGAGTGGGGCTCTCGAAGGTCCAACAAGGGTGCGGGGACGGTCTCGTTCGACAGGCAGGGTGGGGAGGGGCAGGGAGATGGTGCGCAGCGATGTGCGGGGGGATCGACGTCGGCCAGGGGTGCGGGAGGCCGGTGAGGGCTGGGACGACGGCCCGTACGGCGCGGAGAGCGGTCCGGCGGTGGACGGGGCGGACGACGCCCAGGGGGCCGAGCCGCAGGGGCACGGACGGCACGGCGGAGGTGGCCGCGGGCGCGGGAGCGCTCCCGGGCGCCCGCGCCGCAGACGCCGCGTCCTGCGCTGGTCGGCGACGGTCCTGTCGGTTCTGATACTCGGCACGGCGGGCGCCGGTTACCTCTACTACCAGCACCTCAACGGCAACATCGAGAAGGACGACCTGAACCTCGGCGACAAGGAGATCGCCGAGCCGACGCCGAACGCGGCCGGCCAGACCCCGCTGAACATCCTGCTCATCGGCTCGGACGCGCGGGACACCAAGGAGAACCAGCAACTCGGCGGCGCCCGGGAGACCTTCGGCGGCACCCCGCTCGCGGACGTCCAGATGCTGCTGCACCTGTCGGCCGACCGCACCAACATGTCGGTGATCAGCATGCCCCGCGACACGCTGCTGCAGATCCCCAAGTGCACGGACCCCGACGACGGCAAGGTGTACGCGGCGTCCAGCGGCCGGGTGATGACCAACCAGTCGCTGGGCCGCGGTGGCCCCGGCTGCACGGTCGCGACGTGGCAGGAGCTCACCGGGATCCACATCGACCACTTCATGATGGTGGACTTCTCGGGCGTGGTGTCGATGGCCGACGCGATCGGCGGTGTGCCGGTGTGCGTCACCGACAACATCTACTCCAAGGACAGCCAGGGCCACGGCTCCGGCCTGAAGCTGGAGAAGGGCACGACGTACATCAAGGGCAAGCAGGCGCTGCAGTGGCTGCGCACCCGGTACGGGTTCGAGGACGGCAGCGACATCGCGCGTGCCAAGGCACAGCACCAGTACATGAACGCGATGGTCCGTGAGCTGCGCGAGAACGCCACGATCACCAACCCGAACAAGCTGCGCAAACTGGCCGAGGAGGCCACGGACGCCCTGACGGTCGACGACGGCCTGGGAACCGTGAAGGCGCTGTACGACCTCAGCACCGAGCTGCGCAAGGTCGAGCCCGAGCGGATCACGATGACGACGATGCCGTACACCTACGTCGGCGCCCGGGTGATCCCCAAGGAGGGCGACGCCGAGAAGCTGTTCCGGCTGGTGCGTGAGGACATCGCGCTGGACGGCAAGGACAAGAAGAAGGCGACGGCTCAGGAGGGCTCCAACGATCCGGCCGCGGCGAAGGACGAGATCGGTGTGCTCGTCCAGAACGGCACGAGGACGTCGGCGCTCGCTCCGGCCGGTGGGCGCGCGGGCACGGTGAGCGGGCTGCTCGTGCGGGAGGGCTTCACCAAGGCCACGGCCGACCAGACCACGGCGGTGTCCGAGGACGAGACCGTCGTGCGTTATCCGAGCGCCGAGCTGGAGGGCGACGCCGAGACGGTGGCCAAGGCCCTGGGCATTCCGCTGAGCCAGGTGGAGAAGTCGGCCGACGTCAGCGGGGTCACGCTCGTCGTGGGTGCGGACTGGCGCGAGGGGACGGCGTACAAGGCGAAGAAGGAGGACGACTCGACGCCCGAGTCCGCCGACGCCCTGAACGGCGGCAACAAGAAGGCGTGCATGAAGGTGAACCCGAACTTCACCTGGTAGTGCCCTTGGTGGTGACGCCTGCCGGTGACGCAGGAGCGGCGGCCCGCGCTGTGCGGGCCGCCGCTGTCTCATGCCGTGGCCGGCATGTCGTAGCCGGCTGTCTCAGTTACCCGAGACCGTCACCTTCTCGTCGTTCTTGAGTTCGCTGACCAGCTGCTTGACCTTCGTGGTGTTCCACTGGAGGTTGCCGTTCGGGGAGTTGCCCGAGATCGGCATGTTCATGGACTTGCCGTCGCCGCCCGTGACGCCCTTCATGGCCCAGAACATGTCGGCCAGGTCCCACAGGCTCATGTCCTTGTCAACGATGAGGGTGTCGAGGCCCGCGCTCATCGTCGGGTAGAGCTTGAACGGGTTGAGGACCGTGCTCGGCGTCGCCGTCTGGCTCGCCAGGGCCGAGAGGAACTTCTGCTGGTTCTTCGTGCGGTCCAGGTCGCTGCCCGCGAGGGCGTACCGGGTGCGGACGAAGGCGAGGGCCTGCGCGCCGTTCAGGGTCTGCTTGCCCGCCTCGAAGTTCGCGCCGGACTTGGTGTCCTTCATGCCGCCCTTGGGGATGTCGATCTCCACGCCGCCGACCGCGTCGACGATGTTGGCGAAGCCCGCGAAGCCGATCTCCACGTAGTGGTCGATGTGCAGGCCCGTGTTGGCCTCGACGGTGCGGACCAGCAGTTCGGGGCCGTCCTCCGCGTACGCCGCGTTCAGCTTCACCTGGCGGCCGGTGCCCGGGTAGGTCTTGCCGGAGTCGGAGCCCTTGAAGGTGGGGATCGTGACGTTCGAGTCGCGGGGCAGCGAGATGAGCGTGGGACCGTTGCTGCCGGTGTGCAGGATCATCATCGAGTCCGTGCGCTTGCCCTCCGCGGACCCGGTGCGCAGTTCCTTCTTCTGCTCGTCGGACAGGCCGGCCCGGCTGTCGGAGCCGACGATGAGGTAGTTGGTGCCCTCGCCCGCCTCCGGCCGGTCGATCACCTTGGAGAGGTCGACCTCGCGGTTCAGCTTGGAGTCGGCCCAGAAGTAGGTGCCGACGGCCCACGCGACCAGCACGGTCACCACCGTGATCGCCGTCCACTTGACGCGGCGGCGGTAGTTCGGCCGCGGCCTGTAGCGCTGGAGCTCCGGGTCCGGGTCGTTGTCGTTGGGCACGAAGCCGCCGCCGCGGCGGCCACTGCCGCTGTACACCTGTCCGGTGTTGTAGCCGCTGTCGTACGGCTCCGGCGTGCCGTATCCGTCGCCGTAGTCGTCGTAGTTGTCGTACGACGGCTGCGGGGGCACCCCGCCGCGCGGCGGGGCTCCGGCGGGGTCGCGCCGCACCTGTCGCATCACGCGCGCGCCCTCGGGCTGTGCGCTCGCACTACCGTGGCCGTATCCACCGCCGCGGTTGCTGTCGGACCATCCCTCGGGCCAGTCATTCATGCGGACCAGTGTGCAGTGCCCCGCCATGCCCTTCACAAGGGTCGGCGAAAAACGGAGGCAGTGCTGTTGCGAAGCTGACACAAATCGCACAAATGTCAGAGCCGCATAAGGTGGGGGCCATGACAGACCAGGCCCCAGCCCCGGACCCTGATATTCCGGGCAAGCCGACCTCGGCCTCCCGCACCACGCTCAGCCACATCATGACGCACAACGACACCAACCTTCTGGGCACGGTGCACGGCGGAGTGATCATGAAGCTGGTCGACGACGCGGCCGGCGCCGTGGCGGGCCGGCACTCCGGCGGCCCCGCCGTCACCGCCTCCATGGACGAGATGGCCTTCCTGGAACCGGTCAGGGTGGGCGACCTGGTGCATGTGAAGGCCCAGGTGAACTGGACCGGGCGCACGTCGATGGAGGTCGGTGTCCGGGTGCTCGCCGAGCGCTGGAACGAGTCGACCCCACCCCAGCAGGTCGGCTCGGCCTACCTCGTGTTCGCCGCCGTCGACGCCGACGGCAAGCCGCGCCGGGTACCGCCGGTCGTCCCGGAGACGGACCGCGACCGGCGCCGCTACCAGGAGGCCCAGATCCGCCGCACGCACCGCCTCGCCCGGCGCCGCGCGATCATGGAACTGCGGGAGCGGCGGACGGCGGAGGGTTACGAGGACTGAGGGGCCCTCCACCAGCCGGATGGGACGGGTAGGGCGGGGAGAAACTGTCCGGGTCCGAGCCACCGTGTGCCGTTGGACACGTCACACGAGTCATCACCCGGGAAACCTGTCGGTACTGGCCGGTTGGGACATCTGCCTCTGGTTGCCTCTGAGGCACCTGAACAGACTCACGCACCAGCGGGACGCGAGACCGATCCAGCGTGCCCCGCTGCGTGAGAAGGAGCCCCCCGCATGCACCTGCACGTCGCGTCACCCGAACCCCCGGCCAACGGCCCCGGTCACAGGCGCCGGGCCCGCCGGCTGTCGGGGAAGTTCCTGGCGCTCTACCTCCTCATCTCCGGGCTGCTCGCCGGAGCCGTCGTGGTGGCCCCGCAGTTCCACGAGAAGGCCGGTGCCGTCGACGACAGCGGGGACATCACCTGGGACGTCAACGACGGCCTGACGGCGTACCGCGCGATGATCAGCGCGGTGCGCGAGCAGGCGGCCGGCGGGCGGGTGCCCAGGGACGAGATGCTGCGGACCGACCAGGTCTTCGCCGTCGGCCTGCGGGCCGGTGAGGCCCCCCGCACAACCGGGGCGCCCCACGTCAGCCTGCTCGTCAGGGCACGGGACCTGGCCGTCATCGGCTACCGGCTCCGAACGCCCCAGGGCCACGACAGCTTCTTCTGCTTCCGGGGCACGGAGAACAGCGACGCCCCCGACGAGCTGCGCTTCAGGGGCAGCTACGACGACCTGGAGCGGGTCGGCGGCAGAAGCCGGGCCGGCCTGGTGATCGACGAACGGCTGATGACGAAGGCGTTCACGGCGCTCCGGGACGACGCCGACGAGGCCTCGACGGCCAGGGCGCTGATGGTCTTCACCCTGACCGTCTCGGAGGCCGCGCGGTTCGACGCGCTGGAACGGGCCTTCCAGGAGGTCTTCGACCACGGCTCGCACACCGTCTCCCGGGCCGAGGCGGAGCTGATGAACTCCCTGTGACGACCGGCGGGCACCGCCGTCCCGGCTCCTCAGGGGCAGGAGGCGTCCTCGCCGGTCACCACCGCCGTCTCCTTCTCGTACGGGTCGGCGGCCCTGACCTTCCGCACCGCCTTGAAGTCCGCCCCGGCGATCACCCTCAGCGTCGGCCCCTGCCCCGGCGCCCGGCGCAGCCCGGCCCCCGGCAGGGCCGCCGCGAGGGAACGGGCGGAGCGGTCCCAGCGCGGGTCGTACACGACGACCGTGCGCTCCGCGTCCGGGTACGTCGCGTTCACGGGCACCCCGGTCGTACGGAACCCGGCGGCCGCCAGCAGGTCGTCCACCCGCTTGCCGAGCCCGTCCACGGTCGTACCGTTCTCCACCTGGACCTGGATCCGCTCCGGGGCCACCTCGACGCGGACGGCTCCGCTCCGTCGCGTCCTGTACGACGCCAGCGGTCTGTCGCCGCGCAGGGCCTCGAAGAGGCGGCCCGCCCTGGCCCCGTCCCACTTCACCGTCGAGCCCACGCCCTGCACGGTGTAGCCCATCTGCTCGATGGGGACCGTGGTGAACTCCGACGAGGAGGGCGAGAAGGTGCGCAGCGCCCGCCCGAGGTCCAGCAGTTCCCGTGTGCCGAACCCCTCGTCCGCGCGCACCGAACCCAGCACGGCCCCGGTGACGTCACGGAACTTCATCGGGTTCAGCAGCACTCCGGAGGACGTGGCGTACTCGACGAGCGAGGCGAGGAAACGCTGCTGGCGCCGCATCCGGCCGAGGTCGGAGGACCCGTCGGCGTGGCGGGAGCGGACGTACTGCAGGGCCTGCCCGCCGTTCAGCCGGTGCGTGCCCGCGGGGAGGTCGAGGCCGGTGTACGGGTCCTTCAGCGGGCGGGCGGTGCAGATCTCGACGCCGCCGAGCACGTCCACGGTCTTCATGAAGCTGATGAAGTCGACCTCCAGGTAGTGGTCGATCTTGACCTTCGTCATGTGCTCGACCGTGCGCACGGTCAGCTCCGGCCCGCCCTCCGCGTACGCCGCGTTCAGCTTGATCGGGTGCGGGTCGTGCCGCTCGCCGGTGGTGCGGTCGGTGTGCGCGGGCGTCTCGGCGTACGAGTCGCGCGGCAGGCTCACCACGCTGGCGCGCTCCCGGTCCTGGGAGATGTGCACGATCATCATCGTGTCCGTGCAGTGGCAGGGGGCGCCGCCGAGCCGGTATCTGTGCCGCTCCTCCTTCGTGACCTGGTCCCGCCCGTCGGTGCCGACGAGCAGGATGTTCATGCCGTGGCCCGGCTTCGGGCGGTTCTTCATGTCCTTGAAGGGGTCGACGCGGGCGATGTCCTTTTCGAGGCTCGTGAGCATCGCGTGACCGATGCCGGCGGAGGCGAGCACCACCACGGAGAGCGTGGTCACCACCCGCACGGCCCAGCCCGACCGGCTGCGCCGCACACGCGGCCGTCGGGAACGCGGCGGCTTCGGCCGGGCGGGGCGGCGGAGCGGTGAGGGCACGGGGGGACACCTCCGCGAGGACTGGGGGTGGGATCCGTTAGCACCGTAGGCCCATACGATCTGCTGCCCGGCCCAGCGGCCGGGCGGCGCGCGTCGGTGTCCCCCGTTCGCGGTAACGTGAGCTCTCTATGAACGCCAAGCCCGTCGTGCCGCTCCCCGCCGTGTCCGTGATCATGCCCGTCCTCAACGAGGAGCGGCATCTGCGCGGTGCCGTCCACGCGATCCTCGCCCAGGAGTACGCCGGCGAGATGGAGGTCGTGATCGCCCTCGGTCCCTCCACGGACCGTACGGACGAGATCGCCGCCGAGCTGGTCCGTGAGGACCCGCGCGTGCACACGGTCCCGAACCCCACGGGCCGCACCCCGGCCGCGCTGAACGCCGCGATCAAGGCCTCCCGTCATCCGATCGTGGTGCGCGTCGACGGGCACGGCATGTTGTCGCCGAACTACATCGCCACGGCCGTACGGCTCCTGGAGGAGACCGGCGCGCAGAACGTCGGCGGCATCATGCACGCCGAGGGCGAGAACGACTGGGAGCGCGCGGTCGCCGCCGCGATGACCTCGAAGATCGGCGTCGGCAACGCGGCCTTCCACACGGGCGGCGAGGCGGGCCCCGCGGAGACCGTCTACCTGGGTGTCTTCCGCCGCGAGGCCCTCGACAAACAGGGCGGCTACAACGAGGAGTTCATCCGCGCCCAGGACTGGGAGCTGAACTTCCGCATCCGCGAGGCGGGCGGGCTGATCTGGTTCTCGCCCGAGCTGAAGGTGTCGTACCGCCCCCGGCCGTCGGTCAGGGCCCTGGCCAAGCAGTACAAGGACTACGGACGCTGGCGCCACGTCGTGGCCCGCTACCACGAGGGTTCCATCACCCTGCGCTACCTCGCCCCGCCGACCGCTCTGTGCGCGATCGCCGCGGGGATCGTGGTGGGCGCCGTGCTGACGCCGTGGGGATTCGTCGTCCCCGGCGGCTACCTCGCGGCGATCGTGGCGGGTTCGCTGCCCGCGGGCAAGGGCCTGCCTGCGAAGGCGCGGCTCCAGATCCCCGTCGCCCTCGCCACCATGCACATGTCCTGGGGCTTCGGCTTCCTGACCAGCCCGCGGTCGCTGGCGAAGCGGGTCATCGCGTCGCGACGGCCGGCGGTGGTGGCGGAGAACTGAGCGGTCACCGGGGGCGTCGCAGGCAGGCTCCAGGGCCTGCCCGGCACCTCTGGCGCCCCTCACGGGCACGGTCGTAGGGTGATGCGCCATGCGAAGCCTGGCCCGGCTGCCGAAGGCTCACCTCCATGTCCACCTCGAAGGCGCGATGCGCCCCGCCACGCTCGCGGAGCTGGCCGGCGAGCGCGGCCTGCGACTGCCGGACCCGAGCGGCGGCTTCGCGTCGTTCGAGGACTTCGGGCCCCTGTACGGTGCCGCCGCGCGGCTGGTGCGTGAGGGCCCGCGGGAGAACCTGCTGCGGCTGGTGCGCGAAGTGGTCGAGGACGCCGCCGCGGACGGGGCGGTGTGGATCGAGCCGCACCTGAACCCCCTGACCTACGAGGATGATCCGCACGCGGCGCTCGACGTGCTGGACGCGGTCATCGACGAGGGCCGCCGAACCGCTGCCGGGCTGGGCACCGGCTTCGGCGTCGTGCTGTTCGCCCGGCGCAACGCGGCCCCTTCGGAGGCCGTCGCGACCGCCCGTCTCGCGGCCCGGCGGGCAGACCACGGCGTGGTTGCCTTCGGCCTGGCCGGCGACGAGGCCCTCCACCCTCCGGAACCGTTCGCCGAGGCATTCGCCATCGCCCGTGACGCCGGGCTGATCTCCGCCCCGCACGCCGGGGAGCTCGCCGGTCCGGCAAGCGTGTGCGCCGCGCTCGACGTGCTGGGTGCGCGACGGATCGCCCACGGTGTGCGGGCGGTCGAGGACCCGGCTCTCGTCGCCCGTCTGGCCGCTGAAGAGGTGGTCCTCGATGTCTGCCCCACCTCGAACGTCGCCCTCGGCGTCGTGACGTCGCTGTCCGCCCACCCCCTCCCACAGCTGCTGCAGGCGGGCGTCCGCTGCACTCTCAACGCCGACGATCCCCTTCTGTTCGGCGCCGGCCTGCTCGATGAGTACGAGACAGCCCGCACGGCCCTCGCCCTCACCGACCCCCAACTCGCCGCGGTGGCCCGCACCTCCGTCGAGTCCTCCGGCGCCCCACGTGCCGTCGTGGAGGACGCGCTCACCCTCATCGGCGACTGGCTGAGCACCGAAGGGTGCCCGGGACCGGGCACCCTTCACGTCAAGTCACCGGCCGTTACGGCAGGTTCCTCGCCATGACGATCCGCTGGACCTGGTTCGTGCCCTCGTAGATCTGCGTGATCTTGGCGTCGCGCATCATGCGCTCGACCGGGTAGTCGCGGGTGTAGCCGTAGCCGCCGAGGAGCTGGACGGCGTCGGTGGTGACCTCCATGGCCACGTCCGAGGCGAAGCACTTGGCGGCCGCGCCCTGGAAGGTGAGGTCCTTGTCGCCGCGCTCGGACTTGGCCGCGGCCGCGTAGGTGAGCTGGCGGGCCGCCTCGATCTTCATGGCCATGTCGGCGAGCATGAACTGGATGCCCTGGAAGTCGGCGATGGGCTTGCCGAACTGCTTGCGCTCCTGGACGTAGCCCTTGGCGTAGTCGAGGGCGCCCTGGGCGACGCCGAGGGCCTGGGCGGCGATCGTGATGCGGGTGTGGTCCAGTGTCTTCATCGCCGTCGCGAAGCCGGTGCCCTCCTCGCCGATCATGCGGTCGGCCGGGATGCGGACGTTGTCCAGGTAGACCTCACGGGTCGGGGAGCCCTTGATGCCGAGCTTCTTCTCGGGGGCGCCGAAGGACACGCCCTCGTCCGACTTCTCGACGACGAAGGCCGATATGCCCTTCGAGCGCTTGGTGGGGTCGGTGACCGCCATCACCGTGTAGTACTCGGAGACACCGGCGTTCGTGATCCAGCGCTTCACGCCGTTCAGGACGTAGTGGTCGCCGTCGCGGACCGCCTTCGTCTTCATGCCTGCCGCGTCGGAGCCCGCGTCCGGCTCGGACAGGCAGTACGAGAACATCGCGTCACCCTTGGCCAGGGGCGCCAGGTACTTCTTCTTCAGGTCCTCCGAGCCGGAGAGGATCACGGGCAGTGAGCCGAGCTTGTTCACGGCGGGGATGAGGGAGGACGACACACAGGCACGCGCCACCTCCTCGATCACGATCACCGTGGCGAGCGCGTCCGCACCCGCGCCGCCGTACTCCTCGGGTACGTGCACGGCGTGCAGGTCGCCCGCGACCAGCGCGTCCAGCGCCTCCTGCGGGAAGCGCGCCTCCTCGTCCACGGCGGCGGCGTACGGCGCGATCTTCGCCTCGGCGAGCGCGCGGATCGCGTCTCGGAGCATGTCGTGCTCCTCGGACGGGCGGTACAGGTCGAAGTCAGCCGATCCGGCCACGGTCTCTCACGCTCCAAAGACGCTGTGCTGCTGACGCTAATTACCGTTAAGTAACCCGAATTTTAGGGCTCCGCTCGCGTGACGGGTACGTGAGCTTGGCGACAAGGGGAAACTGCCCGGTGAAGGGGGCGGACACGCCCCGACTATGCTCAGGCAGCGCAGCTACGCCACCCCGCGGACGTACACCCCTGGAGTACCCATGGCCCTCAGGATCACAGTGATCGGCACCGGCTATCTCGGCGCCACGCACGCCGCGGCCATGGCCGAGCTGGGGTTCGAGGTGCTGGGGCTCGATGTCGTGCCCGAGAAGATCGAGAAGCTGGAGCGGGGCGAGGCCCCGATGTACGAGCCCGGGCTGGACGAGCTGCTGCGCAAGCACGTGGCGGGGATCGAGGGCTCCAGCGGACGGCTGAGGTTCACCACCGACTACGCCGAGGTGGGCGAGTTCGGTGACGTCCACTTCGTGTGCGTCAACACCCCGCAGCGGCACGGTGAGTACGCCTGCGACATGTCGTACGTCGACTCCGCGATCGCCTCGCTCGCGCCGCATCTGAGGGAGCCCGCGCTGGTCGTGGGCAAGTCCACCGTGCCGGTCGGCTCGGCGGACCGGCTGGCCACGTACCTCGCCGAGCACGCGCCCGCGGGGGCGGACGCGGAGCTGGCGTGGAACCCCGAGTTCCTGCGGGAGGGCTTCGCCGTGCAGGACACGCTGCGGCCCGACCGGATCGTGGTGGGTGTGCGCAGCGAGCGGGCCGAGAAGCTGCTGCGTGAGGTGTACGCGACGCCGGTGGCCGACGGGACGCCGTTCATCGTGACCGACTTCCCGACCTCCGAGCTGGTGAAGACCTCGGCGAACTCGTTCCTGGCCACCAAGATCTCCTTCATCAACGCGATGGCGGAGATGTGCGAGGCCTCCGGCGGTGACGTCGCCAAGCTCGCGGAGGCCATCGGGCACGACGACCGGATCGGGAAGAAGTTCCTGAGGGCGGGGATCGGGTTCGGGGGCGGCTGCCTGCCCAAGGACATCCGGGCCTTCATGGCGCGGGCCGGTGAGCTGGGGGCCGACCAGGCCCTGACCTTCCTGCGCGAGATCGACTCCATCAACATGCGTCAGCGCGGGCAGATGGTGGAGCTGACGCGGCATGCACTGGGCGGTGGATCGTTCCTGGGGAAGCGGGTCGCGGTGCTGGGCGCCACGTTCAAGCCGGACTCGGACGACGTACGGGACTCGCCGGCGCTGAACGTCGCCGGGCAGATCCATCTCCAGGGCGGGCAGGTCACGGTGTACGACCCGAAGGGCATGGACAACGCCCGGCGCGTCTTCCCGACACTCGGGTACGCGGACTCCGCGGTCGAGGCGGTGCGCGGGGCCGACGTCGTGCTGCATCTGACGGAGTGGCGGGAGTTCCGGGAGCTGGACCCGGCGGCGCTCGGTGAGGTCGCGGCGACCCGGCTCGTGCTGGACGGGCGCAACGCGCTGGACCCGGAGCTGTGGCGTCGGGCGGGGTGGACGTACCGGGCGATGGGGCGGCCTGCGGCCTGAGGTCTTGGGGTTCGGGGCGGTTGGTGAGTTCCTTCCCGTCGTAGGGGGCGCGCGTCGCCTACGCGTTTGTTCGTGGGTCGGGGGCGCGCCGCGAGGTCTCCGTCCTCGGTCCGGCGGTGCTGTGAGGCGTTCAGTCCTTCCGCGGCGGACGTCGGCCGCTGCGGGCGGGCACCTCCCGGCACACCCCCTTGGGTGCGTGAGCGGCTGACGGTGCGTCGTAGTCGCGGTGCGTCGCGGTCGCGGTGCGTCGCGGTCGCGGTCCGTCGGGACAACGGGTAACGCGGCTGCGTTTTCAGGGGCGCGGGGCTGTGTTGCATATGCGGCTCCGCCGCGTGGGCGCGACAAGCCGCAGCGAACCCTCAGCGAACCCGCGGCCGGCCACCCGCAGAGCTCGGGGGGCGGGATTCCATGGCCGAGGTGTGGTGAAATCGCGAATACCCTGTCCTCGAAATCCCCCTGAAGAATTCGAGCCCTATTCGAGCATTGTGAGGGAATTGACGCCCCCTCTACTCGCCTTCTTCACAGCCGCATTGCGCGGAATGACGCCGGTCTCGACCGTTCTCACAACGGGGGCACCCCCATAAGAGAGGCAGGCAACAATCGCTTAACTGCCGCGTAGTCACGCGGAATTCGCACGGCACTCCACTGGTCCGCATTCACTGACCGGAATGACCGGACCATGCCAGGAGTGACCATGCCCCTGTCGCGCAGGGCGGACTGGCCGAGAGACCACCGCGACGAGGTGGTCGCGGGAGCGCTCGTCGGCGCCGTGGTGATCGTGCTCGGCTACGCCTCGGGCATCGGCGCCCCCTCGGCGTCGGGCGCCGACGAGGCCGCCGCCCCACCCGCCTCACCGCCCGCGGCCACGGCCCCGCCGAACCCCGCACCCGCCCCGGCGAACCCCGCACCACAGGTCCCGGCGGGCCAGGTTCCGGTAGGCCAAGTGCCTGTCGGTAGCGGTGAGTTTCCCGTGTTCGGCGGCGGGGCCGGGTCGCACGCCGGGCACGGGAGCGGCAAGGGAGAGGGCCACGCGGGGCACGGGTCCGGGGACGGATCCGGTACCGCGCCCGGGGGCTCGCCGTCCCCGTCGCCGTCCCCGAGTGAGGAGCCTCCGGCGGGCGGCGACACGTGTGAGGACGGTGAGGTGCGGCTCGTGAAGCCGCTGCTGACGGGACTCACCCGGCCGCTGTTCGAGGCCGTCAACGGAACGGACGCGACGCCCTCTCCCGAGGCCTCACCCTGTGTCGGGCTCCCCCCGGTCGACGGACTTCTCGGGATTTCCGCCTCACCGCTGCCGGAGGTCACCCCGTGATCGTCCGCCGTGTGCCTCGTTCCCGTTCGCGGATCGCCCTGTTGTCGTTCCTCGTCGTTGTTTTCCTCTGCGGTCCGCTCTCGGTCACGCCCGCCTCCGCCCACACCGAACTGGTTCGCTCGGCTCCGGGGAACGGAGCCGAACTCGCGAAGGCGCCCGATCACCTCACCCTGGTCTTCGACGAAGCCGTCGAGCCCGGTGACGTGCGGGTGATGAGGCCGGACGGTGACCGGCTTCCCGTGACGCGTGCGCCGGGTGCCGGGGACAAGGGGGTGCGGGTCGCTCTCGGCCGGCCGGGGAGCGGGGAGTTCGCCGTCACCTGGTCGGTCGTCGACGAGGAGGACGGGCACGCCTCCTCCGGGCGGATCACCTTCGAGATCGGGACGAAGACGGGCGCCCGGCAGGACCGCGCCGAGGGGCCCACCGCCGCGCCGGCCCCCGAGGCGGCGGTGCGCAAGGGTCTCGTCGCCGTCCGGTGGGCCGGTTACGTGTCGCTGGCCCTCTTCGTCGGCGGACTCGGTTTCGTCGCGCTGCTGTGGCCGCGGGGTGCGCGGGAGCGGCGGGCCCGGGTGCTGCTCGCGTCGGCGTGGGCCGGCGGACTCCTGTCGACCGTCGCCGGGGTCGGGCTGCAGGGCGCGTACGGGGCGTTCGGCGGGCTGCGGGACGTCCTGCGGGCGGCGACGTACGCCGACGTCCTCACCACCGGGCCCGGGATCGTGCTCGCCGCCCGGGGGCTGCTGTGGGTGCTCGCTGCGGTGGTGCTGGCCGGGCTGCTGCAGGGCGGCGGGGGTGCCGCGCGCTCGCCCGGGTGGCGTGTGGGCGCCCTCGCCGTGGCGCTGGGGCTGCTGCGGACGACCGGAATGGCGGGCCACAACGCCGAGGGCAGCGAGCCGGCTTGGGGTGCCGTCGCCGATCTGGTGCATCTGCTGGGCGCCTCGCTGTGGATCGGCGGGCTCGTCATGCTCGTGGTGGCCGTGCTGCCGCGTCGCGAGCCCGGTGAGCTGGCCGCCGTGGTGCCCGGGTACTCGCGGCTCGCCGCGACGAGCGTGCTGGCCGTCGCGGCGGCCGGCCTGGTGCTCGCCTGGCAGGTCGTCGGGTCGTACGACGCCCTGCTGCACACCTCGTACGGGCATCTGCTGTTGCTGAAGACCGGGGTCCTCGCCGTGGTGATGGTGGCGGCCTGGTTCAGCAGGCAGTGGGTGCGCACCCGTCTCGCTCTCGCCGTGCTGCTGCGCGGCGACGCCGCCTCCGTGCGGCCCTTCGGTTACTCGGTCGCGGCCGAGACGGGGCTCGTCCTCGTCGTCCTGGCCGTGACGAGTCTGCTCGTCACCGCCGATCCCGGCCGGTGAACTCCCCTGATACACAAAGGAGTTGTTGTGAAACGCACCAACGAAACCGGCGAGCGGGAGCGGCGCCGCAGGCCGCCCGCCGGGAACCGGGCCCTGCTCCTCGCCGGGCTCGGCGCGGCCCTGGCGGCCGTGCTCAGCCTGGGGCTGCTGCAGGCGGCCTCGGGCACCTCCACGGCCGGCTCCGAGCGGACCGCGGGCGCGGCTCAGGCGCCCGCGGCCGCCGCCGAGGCCCAGCCCGCCGCCGCTGCCGCGCCGGACTACCAGGTCGACATCATGAACTACAAGTTCGGCGACGGTGAGCAGCTCGTCGTCAAGGTCGGCGACACGGTGCAGTGGACCAACCACGACAGCGCGCCGCACACGGTCACCACCACCAAGGGTCCGGAGGACTTCGACTCCGGCACGCTGGAGCAGGGCGACTCCTGGTCGTACACCTTCACCAAGGCCGGGACCTACGAGTACTACTGCGCCGTGCACCCGGACATGGTCGGGTCCGTGAAGGTCGTCGCAGACGACAGCGGGTCGACGGGCGGGTCCGGTGGCGGCTCCAGCGGTGGAACCAGTGGTGGGTCCGGCGGGTCCACCGGGGGGTCGACGGGCGGCACGTCCGGTGGCGCCTCGGGTGGTTCGAGTGGCGGTTCGAGCGGAGGCTCGGGCGGTGGTACGTCCGGCGGCGGCACCGGCGGTACGTCCGGTGGCACGAGCGGTGGCGGCTCCGGTGACGACGAGCAGTGCGCGAGCGTCAAGGACGTCCTGCTGCCGATCCTGCAGCACCTCGGCACCGCGCACCTTCAGCGGTCGCCCGGTCAGCAGGTGCAGGACGCGCTGGCACTCGACTCGTACGTCAGGACGCACACGGTGTGGATCGAGAACATCCTCACACCGGCCGTCGAGGGCGGCGGAACGGTCGCCGACGACACACTCAGCGTGCTGCTGAACCACATCAACAAGGCGCACCTGGAGGAGTCGCCCGGGCAGCAGGTCGGCGATCTGCTGAACGCCGACAGCTACGTGAAGATGCACACGGTCTGGGCCGGGCAACTGCTCGCCCCCACCGAGGACTTCCTCACCGACAGCTGCTGACGCGCCTTGGGAGGAGGGTGGACGCCGGTCCGGCCGAGGCTCAGTCGGCCGGACCGGCGCCCGCCCCATTCTCCACACGCTCCCCACACCTCGGGAACCGCTTTCCAAGGAGATCCGGGATGACAACCGTCACCCTGCCCACCGTGTCCCCACCGCCCGAGTCGCCCGACGGGGGCGGATGGCTGCCGCGGCCCGGCCGGTACGCCGTGGCCCCCGGCCGCTCGTTCACCGAACTCACCTGCTGGTACGGGCCGTTGCCCACGCGGCGCCGCCACCTCACCCTCACCGGGGCCGCGCTGACCGTGCCGGAGCCCGGCGTGCCCGACAGGGGCGAGTCCGGTGCCGGCATGTCCGGTCCTGCCGAACAGGCGGTGTTCCGCTTCCAGCTGGCGGGCCTCGGGCCGCGGTCCGCGCTCACCGCGTCCAGGGCCGCCCTCGTCTCCCAGCACGTCGAGCCCTTCGACGGCGGCCGCCGGCTGCGGCTGCTCGCCGACCTCGAACTGGGCGGCGTCCTCTTCCCCGCGCTGCTGTGGCTGCGTGTCGTCGAACGCGCCGACGACCGGCTGCTCGTGGTGGGCACCGCCCGGCTGCCGTACCGTCTGCTGCGCCGGGCCACCGGGTTCCGGCTCGGCCGGCTGTGCCCGGCCACCCGTCTGAGGCTGCTGGTCGCCGCGGAGTTCGCGTGAGGGCGGCACGGCGGACGGCGTCGGCTGCCGTACTCGCCGTTCTCACACTCTCGTTCCTGCTGTTCCCGCCGTTCACGGGTCCGCAGCGGGCGGCGGCCGCCTCGTACCGGGTGGTGATGAAGGGGTACGCCTTCGCTCCGGGGACCCTGACGGTCGACGTCGGCTCCACCGTGACCTGGA
This sequence comes from Streptomyces sp. NPDC030840, assembly GCF_055572015.1. Classification (NCBI taxonomy): domain Bacteria; kingdom Bacillati; phylum Actinomycetota; class Actinomycetes; order Kitasatosporales; family Streptomycetaceae; genus Streptomyces; species Streptomyces sp. NPDC030840. Next base: position 44,718 of record NZ_JBVIEE010000011.1, read on the forward strand.
CCAACCAGGACACGGCTCCGCACGACGTGAAGACCACCTCGGGCCCGGCCCCGATCCACTCCCCCATGCTGAACGAGGGGCAGAGCTGGAGCTTCACCTTCACCCGGGCCGGCTCGTACGGCTACTACTGCACCGTCCACCCGGACATGACGGCCCGGATCGTGGTCCGCGCGGCGGCACCCGCGACCTCGGCGGCGCCCGCCACCCACGACCACGCGGGCACCTCGTCCGGGCAGCGGGCGACGGTGCCGGGGCGGGCCGCGACGCCCGCGGCACCGAGCACCAGGTCGCCGGCGGCACGCACGACCCGCTCGCCGTCGGCGTCCCCCAGCGTGTCCATGGCCTCCCCGGCAGCCGCGGGCTCCCCGCCCACGACCACGGCACCGCAGGCCCAGCAGACCGCGTCGGCGGCCCGCCCCCTCGATCCGCTGCTCGTGCTGGCCGGACTGGTCGCGGGCGTCGCGGTGCTGTGCCTGCTGCTGGTGGGCTCGCGGGCGGCGGCCTCGCGGGAAGGGGGCGGGGACTGAGGGGTCCTTTCACTATGAGCGTCCGATCAGGTCGCGTGGTCTGGTGCCGTGCATCGCAAGGCGCCGGAAGGTCCTCGATGGGGGTCCCCCCGCTCGAGCGAAGCCGAGAGCGGGGGAGGAGCTACTAGGGCCTTTCGGCAACGCGGCGAGGTGCGGTGCCAGGCCGCGCGACCCGGACGGGCATAGTGAAAGGACCCCTGAGTCAGGCCTTCGCGCGGTAGCGGCGCATCTTCGCGCGCGCCCCGCACACCGACATCGAGCACCAGCGACCGCGGCCCGCCGGGCTGCGGTCGTAGTACGCCCAGTGGCACTCGGGCAGTTCGCAGGCCTTGAGGCGGAGCCAGGTGCCGGCGGTGAGCGCCTGGGCCACGGCCGCCGCGACACGGGAGAGCAACGGGCCCTCGTCGGCCGGGGCGAGGGTCGCCGAGCCGTCCCGCGCGTCGACCGCGACGTACAGCGGCGCCCGCGCCAGCAGCTCGCCGAGGGGCGTCACCTCGCGGTGCGGCGGGTGGCCCGCGTGGGCCAGGCAGACGGCGCGCAGCGATTCCCTCAGTTCCCGCACGTCCGCGAGGTCGCTTTCCGGGACGCCGAACCGCTCGCGGCCCTCGGCCGTGTCCAGGAGGTCGGCGCCCGACTCGATGTCGAGGGTGTTCACCAGGGCCTCCACCAGGGCGAGGCCGTCGGGTGCGGGCGCTCTCTCACTCATGCCAGCGACGGTACCTCCGATCGTGGCGTTCCCGATGACGGTGTTTCGCGCTTGCGGTGTTACCCCATGTGCGGCAGCATGCAGTAACGGTTACCTGTTGACCGCTTCCAGCAGTAACCCCATCGCTTCAAGGAGGAAGTCATGGCCCTCGCCAAGCTGGGTGTCGTCGTCCTGGACTGTCCCGACCCGCGCGCGCTCGCCGGTTTCTACGCCGGGGTGCTCGGCGGAACCGTCGAGGGCGACGGCGACTGGGTGGACCTGAAGGTCCCCGGCGGTCAGTCGCTGGCGTTCCAGGCCGCGCCCGGTCACGTACCGCCGAAGTGGCCGGCGCCCGACGCCTCGCAGCAGTTCCATCTGGACCTGTGCGTGGACGACATGGACGCGGCCGAGAAGGAGGTGCTCGCGCTGGGGGCGAGGCCGCTGGACGCGGAGGACCGGTCGCGTGCCTGGCGGGTTTACGCGGACCCGGCGGGGCACCCGTTCTGCCTCTGCGACTGTTGATCCGTCTGCACGACCCGTCTGTGCAGATCCGTCCGTACTGATCTGTGTCCGCTGATCCGGGAGGTCCGATGCCGGCCGTCGCTCGTTTCCGTTCCGTCGTGGTGGACTGCCCCGACCCGCAGGCGCTCGCCGCCTTCTACGCGCAGGTGGGCGGCGGCACGCCCGAGACGGAGGACGACGACTGGGTCGTCCTGAGCATCCCCGGCGGTCCACGCCTCTCCTTCCAGCGGGCACCCGGGTACCAACCGCCCCAGTGGCCGCGGGCCGACCACGACTCGCAGCAGTTCCACCTCGACTTCGACGCCGGGAGCACCTGGGAGGAGGTCGACGCGGCCCACGAGAAGGTGCTGGCGCTGGGCGCGCGGCCGCTGGACCTGGAGGACCGGGAGACGAAGGACTTCCTGGTGTACGCCGATCCGGCGGGGCACCCGTTCTGCCTGTGCCGGATCGAGTCGAAGTAGCTACCCGTCCAGGTCCGTGATCCTCCCCGGGGACGGCTCGTGCCGTTCTGGATGTGCGCGGTGGCAGCGGGGAGCTGAGTGGTGCGGCGCGCCGTGCTCCCGGGCGCGCCCAAACTTTCGAGGGGCGCGGGGCTGTGGTGAACATGCGGCTCCGCCGCGTGGGCGCGACCAGCCACAACGAACCGGCAGCCGCCCACCGCCACACCCGGCAGACGAGACCGCGGACGGGGTTCGGGGCGAAGCCCCGAGGGAATCAGCCGTCCCCGTCCAGTTCCTCCAGCGTCGCGTTCGAGGGAGCCGTGCGCGCCGACAGGTCCCGTGCGACGTCCTCGGCGGCGCCCAGCACCCGTACCGCGTTCTGCCAGGTCAGCTTGGCGAGGTCGGTGGTCGACCAGCCGCGGTGGAGGAGCTCGGCGATCAGGTTCGGGTAGCCGGAGACGTCGCGGAGGCCGTCCGGGGTGAAGGCCGTGCCGTCGTAGTCGCCGCCGATGCCGAGGTGGTCGATGCCGGCGACCTCGCGCATGTGGTCCAGGTGGTCGGCGACCGTGGACACCGTGGCGACCGGGCGCGGGTGGGCCTCCTCGAAGGCACGGTGGACCTTCATCGCCTCGGAGGTGGTGTCGAGGTGGTGGAAGCCGTGGGCCCGCATGTTGTCGTCGGCGGCCGCCGTCCAGTCGACCGCCGCCTGGAGCACGAACTTCGGCACGAATGTCACCATCGCCACTCCCCCGTTGCCGGGCAGCCGCTCCAGCACGTCGTCCGGAATGTTGCGCGGGTGGTCGCACACCGCGCGGGAGGAGGAGTGGGAGAAGATCACCGGCGCGGTCGACGCGTCCAGCGCGTCCCGCATCGTCGTCGCCGCCACATGGGACAGGTCCACCAGCATGCCGAGCCGGTTCATCTCCCGGACGACCTCGCGGCCGAAGGCGGACAGCCCGCCGACGTTCGGCTCGTCCGTCGCCGAGTCCGCCCAGGCGATGTTGTCGTTGTGGGTGAGGGTCATGTAGCGGACGCCGAGCGCGTACAACCCCCGCAGCGTGGCCAGGGAGTTGTCGATGGAGTGGCCGCCCTCGGCGCCCATCAGCGAGGCGATACGGCCCTCCGCGCGCGCCGTCTCCATGTCGGCGGCCGTGAGGGCGGCCCGCAGCTCCCGCGGATAGCGGGCGATCAACTGCCGTACGCAGTCGATCTGTTCGAGCGTGGCGGTCACCGCGCCCGGCAGGTCCGAGCGCACGTACACCGACCAGAACTGCGCCCCGACCCCGCCCGCGCGCAGCCGCGCCAGGTCCGTGTGCAGGTGGGCGCTCTGGTCGGTGGCGATGTCGCGGGCGCCCAGGTCGTAGCGGACCTGCTCGCGCAGTGCCCAGGGCAGGTCGTTGTGGCCGTCGACGACCGGGAACTCCGCGAGGAGTTCCCGGGCTTCCCCCAGTGACGTCATAACGGTCACTTACCCGTGCCGAACCCGAAACCACCCGCCGTGCCGTCCACCTTGGAACGCAGGCGCTTGCCCTTCTCGGTGGCCTGGTCGTTCAGCTCCTGCTGGAACTCCCGCATACGGCCGAGGAGTTCCTCGTCGTGCGCGGCGAGGATGCGGGCGGCCAGCAGGCCGGCGTTGCGCGCGCCGGCGACGGAGACGGTGGCGACCGGCACGCCCGCGGGCATCTGCACGATCGACAGCAGGCTGTCCATGCCGTCGAGGTACTTCAGCGGGACGGGCACGCCGATGACGGGCAGCGGGGTCACCGAGGCGAGCATGCCGGGCAGGTGGGCCGCTCCCCCGGCGCCCGCGATGATCACTTTCAGGCCGCGCCCGGCGGCCTCCTCGCCGTACGTGATCATCTCGCGGGGCATGCGGTGCGCGGAGACGACGTCGACCTCGTACGCGATCTCGAACTCGTCGAGGGCCTGCGCGGCGGCCTCCATGACGGGCCAGTCGGAGTCCGACCCCATGACGATGCCGACCAATGGAACAGGGCGCGCGTCAGCGCTCGATGAGGGGCGGTGGTCGGGAGACGGGTGGGCTGGGCTCATTCGGTGATCGGCCCTCTCAGGTAGCCGGCTGCGTGACGGGCGCGCTCCAGCACGTCGCCGAGGTCGTCGCCGTAGGTGTTGACGTGGCCCACCTTGCGGCCGGGCTTCACGTCCTTGCCGTACATGTGGATCTTGAGCTTGGGGTCGCGGGCCATGCAGTGCAGGTACGCGGAGTACATGTCCGGGAAGTCGCCGCCGAGGACGTTCACCATGACCGTCCACCGCTCGCGGGGGCGCGGGTCGCCGAGCGGCAGGTCGAGCACGGCGCGCACGTGGTTGGCGAACTGGGAGGTGATGGCGCCGTCCTGCGTCCAGTGGCCGGAGTTGTGGGGGCGCATGGCGAGCTCGTTGACGAGGACGCGGCCGTCACGCGTCTGGAACAGCTCGACGGCGAGGTGGCCGACGACTCCGAGTTCCTGGGCGATCCGCAGCGCCATCTCCTCGGCCCGCAGGGCGAGGCTCTCGTCGAGGTCAGGAGCCGGGGCGATCACGGTGTCGCACACGCCGTCGACCTGCCGCGACTCGACCACCGGGTAGGCGACGGCCTGGCCGTGCGGCGACCGTACGACGTTCGCGGCCAGCTCCCGGACGAAGTCGACCTTCTCCTCGGCGAGCACGGGGACACCGGCCCGGAAGGGGTCGGCGGCCTCCTCCGCGGACCGTACGACCCACACGCCCTTGCCGTCGTAGCCACCGCGGACGGTCTTGAGGACGACGGGGAAGCCGTCCCCCTCGTTCGCGAAGGCGACGACGTCCTCCGGATCGGCCACGATCCGGTGGCGCGGACACGGCACACCGATGGCGTCGAGTCTCGCCCGCATCACGCCCTTGTCCTGAGCGTGCACGAGCGCGTCCGGACCGGGGCGCACGGGGATGCCGTCCGCCTCCAGCGCGCGAAGGTGCTCGGTGGGCACGTGCTCGTGATCGAAGGTGATCACGTCGCAGCCGCGTGCGAAGTCGCGCAGCGTGTCGAGGTCGCGGTAGTCGCCTACGACGACATCGCTGACGACCTGCGCCGCGGAATCCTGAGGAGTGTCACTGAGGAGCTTGAACCTGATGCCCAACGGGATGCCCGCCTCGTGTGTCATACGAGCGAGCTGACCACCGCCGACCATGCCGACTACCGGGAATGTCACACCCCCAGGGTATCGGCCAGGGGAGCCGGCCCTCCGGCGGCCGGTTTTCCCACCTTCGCCACCCGCTTGACGAGCCTGTGAGCTCGTCCACAGGCATCCCCCGAGGGGTCGTGGTTAGCATGGCGGAGTCGGCGCACCCTACCGACGAAGACGAATCCGAGCCGATACGAATCGACGTGACGGGGGCCGGCACACCATGGGCAGTACCACCTCGGGGCCGAAAGCGGGGCCCGCCCGCGGTGTCCTGCGCCGGCAGATAGAGCAGCTCGCGCGCGAGGTCGCCAAGTTCGGCGCGGTCGGCGGGGCGGGGCTGCTGGTCAACCTCGGCGTGTTCAACCTGGTCCGGCACGTCACGGATCTGCAGGTGGTGCGGGCCAGTGTCATCGCCACGATCGTCGCGATCGCCTTCAACTACGTCGGCTTCCGCTACTTCACGTACCGCGACCGCGACAAGAGCGGCCGGACGAAGGAGCTGACGCTCTTCCTCCTCTTCAGCGCGGTCGGCCTCGTCATCGAGAACGGCGTCCTGTACACCGCGACCTACGGCTTCGGCTGGGACAGCCCCCTGCAGAGCAACGTCTTCAAGTTCCTCGGCATCGGCGTCGCCACCCTGTTCCGCTTCTGGTCCTACCGCACCTGGGTCTTCCGCACCCTCCCGGCGAAGGAGGCGGTGGCGAGCGCGGAATCGTTCCTCGCGGAGGGGCGCCGCCGGAGGCCGGCGTTGTCGGGCAGCACGGCGTACAGCCAGAGGAACCGCCCCGAGTAAGGGGCCGCGCCCGTAAGGGGCAGCGCCCCATCAGGGGCGCGGGGCTGTGCCGAACATGCGGCTCCGCCGCGTGGGCGCGACCAGCCACAATGAACCCGCGGCCAAGAACGAACCGCCACCTCACCGAACCGTCCTCCCCTCACCCCCGGAGGGAACCGGCTTCAGGGGCGTCCGCGACAGGAACAACCCGAACACCGGCGGCTGAAGCTGCAGCATCTCCAGGCGCCCCCCGTCCGCCTCGGCCAGATCGCGGGCCACGGCCAGCCCGATCCCCGTGGAGTTCCGCCCGCTGATCGCCCGCTCGAAGATCCGCGCCCCCAGATCGGCGGGGATGCCGGGCCCTTCGTCGGTCACCTCGATCACCGCCTGGTTGCCGGTCACACGCGTCCGCAGCGCCACGGTTCCGCCGCCGTGCATCAGCGAGTTCTCGATGAGCGCGGCCAGCACCTGCGCCACCGCACCCGGCGTTCCCACGGCCCGCAGGTGGCGTTTGCCCGAGCTGACGATCGCGCGGCCCGCGCTGCGGTAGGCCGGCCGCCACTCCTCCAGCTGCTGCTTGATCACCTCGTCGAGGTCGAACGAGACGGCGGAGCCGGTGCGCGGGTCGCGGGAGTTCGTCAGCAGCCGCTCCACCACGTCGGTCAGCCGCTCGACCTGTGTCAGCGCGATGGTCGCCTCCTCCTTCACGGTGTCCGGGTCGTCGGCGACCGTGATCTCCTCCAGTCGCATGGAGAGGGCGGTCAGCGGCGTACGGAGCTGGTGGGAGGCGTCGGCGGCCAGGCGCCGCTCGGCGGTGAGCATACGGGCGATGCGCTCGGCGGAGGCGTCGAGGACGTCGGCGACCCGGTCCAGCTCCGGGACGCCGTACCGCTTGTGGCGCGGCCTGGGGTCGCCCGAGCCGAGGCGCTCCGCGGTCTCCGCGAGATCGGTGAGGGGGGACGCGAGGCGGTTGGCCTGGCGTACGGCGAGGAGGACGGCCGCGATGACGGCGAGCAGCGCGACCGCGGCGATGATCAGCAACGTGCGGCCGACCTCCCGCGTCACGGACGACCGCGGTTCCTCGACCGTGACCGTCTCGCCCTGGTCGCCCTCCTCATCGGAGTGGATGACGTCACCCGTGGGCCGGTCGCCGATCTCGATCGGTTCCCGGCCGGGGATGTCGATGCGCGCGTACCGCACGTCGGCGACCTGGTCCCTGAGGACGTCCGCGCTGATCCGCTCGTCCCCCAGGATGCGGCTGTCCACAATGCTCACGAGCCGCACCGCCTCGGAGTCGACGCGCTCCTGGGCGCTGTTGGTGATCGTGCGCGTCTCGACGATCACCAGGGAGACCCCGAAGACCGCGATCACCACGAGAACCACGGCAAGCGTGGACTGAATGAGACGACGACGCACGGTCCCCTCCGAGCAGCAGGTTTACGTGGACCAGTGTGCCTCTGAGTACTGCGCCACCCCGGCCAGGGCGGGCGCGCCCGCAGGAGCGCGGGGCTGTGCACATATGCGGCTCCGCCGCGTGGGCGCGAGCAACCACGGACAACCGGCACCCGCGAACTCACCCAAGGCACGACGGCGGCCAGGTGAACCCGGCCAAGCCCAGCGGCAGCGAATCAGCTCTTCTCGAACCGGAACCCGACACCCCGTACCGTGGCGATGTACCGCGGATTGGCGGCATCGTCCCCGAGCTTCTTCCGCAACCAGGAGATGTGCATGTCGAGCGTCTTGGTCGACGACCACCACGTGGTGTCCCAGACCTCCCGCATCAGCTGGTCCCGGGTGACGACCCGCCCCGCGTCCCGCACGAGCACCCGGAGCAGGTCGAACTCCTTCGCCGTGAGCTGGAGCTCCTCCTCGCCCATCCACGCCCGGTGGGACTCGACGTCGATGCGGACGCCGTGGGTGGCGGGCGGCTGCTGGGGCTCCGCTGCGCCGCGCCGCAGCAGGGCCCGCACGCGGGCGAGCAGCTCCGCGAGCCGGAACGGCTTGGTGACGTAGTCGTCGGCGCCCGCGTCGAGACCGACGACGGTGTCCACCTCGTCGGCGCGCGCCGTCAGGATGAGGATCGGGACGGTGTGCCCCTCGGCGCGGAGCCTGCGCGCCACCTCAAGGCCGTCCATGCCGGGCAGCCCCAGATCCAGGACGACCAGGTCCACGCCACCCTGCATCCCGGCGTCCAACGCGGTGGGACCGTCCTGGCGCACCTCGACCTCGTAGCCCTCCCGGCGCAGTGCGCGGGCCAGCGGCTCCGAGATGGCCGAGTCGTCCTCGGCGAGCAGTACTCGGGTCATGGGGTGATGGTAGACCGCCTTTGACCACACCAGGGAGGGTGATCGGCAACCGTGATTCACACCTTCTCACTGCCGACTTCTTACCTTGGCCCCCGACGATCTCCTGGCGATCCCCGAAGGATCTCCCGGCGCTCACCCGACGGCTCCGGGCCAGGCCACCGTCACCGGATCGAAGCACCCTCTCCTTACCGTGACGCACAGTGACAGCCTTGGGCTGACCTCCTGCGGCCATGGGGGGCGATCCCGCACACAACCTTCAAATGAGAGACCACAACTCCTTTCTTACCTGTGATACACGTCTCAGGCCCTTCCGGGGTCGTTGTTACTCTGACGTATGGTGAAGGCGCAAACCAAGCACCACACGGGGACCTTTGGCGGCATATGACGTCGAAGGTCTCTTTTGTGTGCGGGAATGATCTGGACACGGATCCCCCCACCCCGCGCCCTGACCAGCAAGGAACGACCATGGCGTCCAGCCTGACGAAGGACTCGGTCTCCCCGGGCAGCCCCGGTTCCGAGAGGACCTTCTTCGGCCAGCCCCGCGGGCTGGCCACCCTCTTCATGACCGAGATGTGGGAGAGGTTCTCCTACTACGGCATGCGGGCCCTGCTCCCGCTGTACCTCGTCGCCCCCGACGGCCTGCACCTGGGCGCGGCGGCCACGACCGCGATCTACTCGGTGTACGTGTCGCTGGTGTACCTGCTCACCATGCCGGGCGGCTGGTTCGGCGACCGGGTCTGGGGCCCGCGCAGGACCGTCGCCATCGCCGGCGGCGTCATCATGCTCGGCCATCTCACGCTGGCCCTGCCGGCCTCCGGCACGTTCTACGCGGGCCTCTGCCTCGTCGCGATCGGCTCGGGTCTGCTGAAGGCCAACATCTCCACGATGGTCGGCCACCTCTACGACGGCCCGGACGACCCCCGCCGCGACGGCGGCTTCACCGTCTTCTACATGGGCATCAACCTCGGTGCCTTCGCCGCGCCGCTGGTGATCGGCACCATCGGTGAGAACGTCAACTGGCACCTCGGCTTCGCTCTCGCCGCCCTCGGCATGGCGCTGGGCCTCGCCCAGTTCCTGATCGGCAGCCGTCACCTGGCCCCGCGCTCCAGCGTCGTCCCGACGCCGCTGTCCGCCGAGGAGAAGACCTCGACGCTGCGCAAGGCCGCGATCTGGGCGGGCATCGCCGTCGTCTTCTACGCGATCGTCGGCTTCTCCGGCCACTACACGCTGAACTGGATCCTGGTCCCGCTGACCCTGCTCGGTGTGATCATCCCGACGATGGTCCTGGTCCGCATCAAGCGCGACAAGGACCTCGACCGGGCCGAGCAGTCGAAGATGTCCGCGTACATCTGGTTCTTCGTCGCCGCCGCCGTCTTCTGGATGATCTACGACCAGGGCGGCTCGACCCTGTCGATCTTCGCCGACTCCTCCGCCGAGAACAGCGTCCTCGGCTGGTCGTTCCCGGTCTCCTGGTACCAGTCGGTCAACCCGGTCCTGATCATGGCCCTGGCCCCGGTGTTCGCCTGGTTCTGGCTCGCGCTGAACCGGCGCGGCAAGGAGCCGAGCACGATCGTGAAGTTCGCCTCGGGGCTGGTCCTGGTCGGCGCGTCCTTCTTCCTGTTCCTCGCCCCGCTGTCGATCGCCGGGGGCGGTCACAAGGCCGCCGCGATGTGGCTGGTGGCGATCTACTTCGTGCAGACCGTCGGTGAGCTGCTGCTCTCCCCGGTCGGCCTGTCCGTCACCACGAAGATGGCCCCGGTGAAGTACGCCTCCCAGATGATGGGCGTCTGGTTCCTGGCCGTCACCGCCGGCGACGCGACCACGGGCCTCCTCTCCATCGCGGGCGTCGGCCTGAACGGCAGGGGCGTCGTCGCCATGGAGGCCGCGCTCGCGGTGGTCGCCGGTGTCGCGGTGTGGATGTACCGCAACCGGGTCAAGCAGCTGATGGGCGACGTGCACTGACGCGGAACGCACACGACGCGTGAAGGGCCCGCCCCGCCGTTCCCGGTGGGGTGGGCCCTTCGGCTGTTCCGGTTATTGCCGCTGTTCCGGCTGTTCCGGGAACGTCAGCGCACGCGGCGACGCGGCAGGAACGTGAAGACGGCGCCCCCGAGCAGCGTCACCGTCCCCGCGACCAGGCCCAGCGCCTTGAGCGAGCCGTGGTCCTCGGCACCCGTCTCGGCCAGGCCGCCCGTCGTACCGCCGGAGCCGGACGACGAACCGCCCGCCGCACCCCCGGCCGAACCGCCGCCCGAGGCACCGCCGGGCTGCTGCGTCGTGTCGAGAGTCAGGGAGACCTCACTCTTGGACGGGGTGCACGTCGTCGTGGTGCCCAGCGCCTTCACCGTCAGCACACCCGGCGAGAGCGTCGACTCCCCGGAGGCCCCCGGCTTGTACGTGCCCGTCAGGTCGGGCACCTCGATCGGCTCACCGGACTTGATCGCCTCGGAGTTCGCCGGCCCCTCCACGTGCACGGTGCCCTTGTCGGCACCGCCCAGGACCACCTCCATCGACGGTTTCACGGAGTCCTTGGGGATGTCCGCAGGACTGTCCATCACCGACTTCTTGAACTGCACGGTGAGGTCGTAACTCCCGCCGTTCTTCTTGGCGTTGATCTGCACCGGCGAGGTGGCGTCCTTGTCGCCGATCGGCGTCTTGCACTTGTAGGGGACCTGGACCTCCTTGCCGGTGAAGTCGGTCTGCCCGCCGCCGCCTCCCGCGTTCGTACCCGACGACGGGGTGGGCGTCGTAGTCTGTGGCGGCGTCGGCGTGGACGGCGTGGGGGTCGACGTGCCCCCGCCGCCCTCGGTCACGTTGATGGTGGCGGCCGACGTCACGGCCTCCGTCGGCGCGCACTTGGTCTCCGTCGACATGACGTTGATCGCGTACGCGTCCGGCGTCAGCGTCACCTGCCCGGCCTTCGTCAGCTTCAGCTTGCCCTTCATGTCGGACAGCACCATGGCACCGCCCTTGGGGATGGCGGGGTTCTCCCGTGGCCCCTGCATCGCGATGTCGGCGCTCTGCGCACCGGCCGCCTTCAGCGTGCCGCTCGGCTGGACGGAGTTCGCGGGCAGGTCGATGAGGTCGGGGTTCTTGGACGCCGCCTGGACGAACTTCCACACCACCTCGATCTCGTCGCCCACCTTCGCCGTGGCCGGCGCGGTCACCTCCACCTTGGTGGTGCCGTCCACGGGCGGCAGCTGCGAGACGGCCGGCGGCACGCACTTCGTCGCGTAACTGACCTCCGCCGCCTGCGCCGGGACCGCGGCCACCGCGATCAGGACCCCGGCCCCGCTCAGCATCAGCGCGACCCCGGCCGCGCTCGCCCGGGTCCGCCCGGCTCTCCCACGCCGTACCGTGAGAACTCTCCGTTGCGCGCTCACGTGTTTCCCTTCCCTGTCGCAGTCGTCGAACCGTTCTCTTGCGGTGCGGAGAGCTGACCGGCCGCTGCCGTCCCCGGCTCGGTGTCCGGTGTGAACCACGGCAGGGCCGGGGTCGTACGGGACGCCGTGCTCGTGGGCGGCGCCACGGCGGACCGGGACGTCCGGGACGGCCGGGCCCGCGGCGCGGCCGGCTCCGAGCCGGCCGACGCGCGTCCGCGCACCGCCCCCAACAGCCGTGCGCGCAGGTCGGACAGCCGTGGCCCCCGGTGCCGCCGTGACACACGGGCGCCCGGGCGGACCCGGTCGACCACGGCCATCCCGACGCGGAACACCGCGGCCGGCACGACGACGGCGAGCAGGATCCAGAAGAGGGTCACGCCCCAGGGCCGGCCCACGCCCCAGGGCTGTTCGGCGAGCACCTTGCCGCCGTACTTGAGCGAGACGGTGTAGGAGCCGTGCGCTCCGGAGGACAGCTCGACCGGCAACGCGATCCGTGCCTTCTTGCCCGGCCGGATCGTGCCGCGCCACCGCTGCTCCTCCCACTGGGGGGCGAACACCCCGTGGGACGTGCCCACGTGGAAGACCGGGTCCTTGACGGGGGACGTGCCCACGTTGCCGACGGTGAAGACGAGGCGGCGCTGCGGCGGCGCCCCGAACCACGTCAGCAGCCCGCTCGACCCGTCCAGCCGCGTGTCCGTGAGGACCGAGAGCCGCCCGCCGGCCGTCTCCTCCGGCAGCGGCTCCACCGAGTGCCCGGCCACCTGGAGGACCGCGTCCGCTTCTGCCTTCTCGCCGGTCACCGTCGCGACGTGGACGACGCACGGGCACGGCACGGGCGGCTCGACCACGGGCAGCTTCTTGCCGAAGGCGCCCTTCGTGTCGGTGGTGACGGCGCGCCCGTCGGCGTTGGCGCAGGAGTTGGTGCCGCCGATCACCCCGCGGGACGGTGTGGCCCGACCGCAGATCAGCAGCATCAACAGCGTCCCGGGCCGCCATCCGCTTCCGCTCACGGTGATCGAACCGCCCGTACCCGCCTGCGACTTGGACAGCTTGACGGCCGGCTTCTCCGCCGCCCACGCGGCCGTTCCCGCCCCCACCGTCATCGGGACCAGGACGAGCGCGAGCACCGCCACCAGCGCCGAGATCCGCCTCACCGCACCGCTCCCGTCAACTCGACCTCCCTGCCCGGCACTTCCTCCGACCGCGCCTGTGTCCCACGGCGCCTCGACCGCCGTACGAGGAGAAAGGCGCCCCCTGCCGCGGCCCCGCCCGAGATCCCGGCCACCGCGTCCCACGGCACGCACCGCACGGTCACCGCGCCCTCGTCGCGCACCGCCCCGCCGTCCGCCGTGACCGTCAGCCGTACGTCCACCACGTCCAGCACGGGCCGGCCGGGCCACGGTTCGCTGAGCCGCACACGACGCCCCGGCGCCAGTTCGACCGGCAGGGTGCGGGGCGCCCGGTCCAGGACACGGCGGCCGAAGAGCCCCTCGGCGCGCACGGCGAGGCTCGGGGTCAGCGTGGTGGTACCGCGGTTGACCAGCTCGTACGAGACGCTCTCGCCGCGCACCGTGACGCGCTCGACGGTGAGTGCGGGCACCTTCGGTCCGCCCACCCGGAGCCGGAGCCGTACGGTGGCCGACCGGCCGTCGGACGCGCGGGCGGTGAGGGTGTCCGCGTGGTCGCCCGGAGCGGCGCCGGCCGGGACGTTCACCGTGAACGGCACCTCCGCACGGGTACGGGCGGGCACCTCGACCGAGACCGTCCGCACGGGCGTGCCCTCGTGGGCGAAGACCACCCAACTCCCTCCGCCGAGCCGCACCCTGAGCGGCTCGGCGGTCGGATTGCGCACCGCCACCGCGTCCTGGAGGACCGCTCCGGGCGCGCCCTCCGCGTAGAAGGAGGGCCGCCCGCCGCCCGACGGCGCGACGGACCAGCCGTCGTCGGCCACGGCGACGGGCGATGTGGCGGCCAGCAGGAGTGCTACGAGAGACAGAACACGCATCGGCGGCTCCAGCGCGACGAGTCGTACGGCTCCGCGGCGGCTTCCGGCGGGTGGCGGGTCGCCGGTCAGCGACGCACGGTCTGGTTCCTGCGGGTCAGCCACAGCACGCCCGCCGCGCCCGCGAGCAGCACCGTGCCGCCGAGGGTGCCGAGGGCGACGGCCGAGTCCTCGGGCCCGGTCTGCGGGAGCTCGCTCCCCGAGCCGCCGGTACCGCCCGAACCTCCCGAGCCCGCCGAACCTCCCGAGCCGACCGACGCGGAAACGCCCTGGGTCCCGCTCGACGAGCCCGAACCCCCGCCGGCCGCGGTGACGTCGAGAGTGAGCGCGGGTCCGGGGCTGTTGCCGGGTGTGCAGGTCGTGGTCGTGCCGAGCGCCTTGATGGTGAGCACACCCGGGGTGAAGGTGACCTTGCCGGTCTTCTTCGGGGTGTACGTGCCGCTCAGGTCGCTGATCTTGATGGGTGTTTCGGCGGGGATGGCCTCCGCGTTGGCGGGACCGGTCACGTTGAGCGTGCCGCTCTCGGCACCGCCCAGCTTGATGGTGGCGCTCGGTTTCATCGAGCCCTTGCCCAGCTCCACCGGGCTGGACGAGACGCCCTTCTGCCACGACATGGTGATCTTGTAGCCGCTGCCGCTCTTGACACCCTTGATGTCGATCGGCGAGACGGCTGACTTGTCACCGATGGGCGTCTTGCAGTTGTACTCGACTTCCACGACGTCGGCCTGGGCCGCGGGGGCGGCCATCAGCACCGCCGAGCCGGCCAGTGCCGCGGCGAACGCGAGCGCGGCGGTTCGTTTCTGGTACGTCCGGTACGACACCTCGGGACCCCACATTCTGACGGAACATCAGATTGGCGCCTCAAGGTACGCCCAGCCCCTTGTAGAGGGAAGACAAAGTGTGTGGCGGTTTCATGGCGATAAGCGGTGCCCCGCGGACGCGAGAGACTCCCCGTCAGGGCAGGGGGCTGCGCCCCGTCAGGGGCGCGGGGCTGTGTCAATATGCGGCTCCGCCGCGTGGGCGCGACCAGCCACGACGGACCCGCCGTCGACGAACGACAGACAGTCAGTCACCCGGCTCAACCCAGCGGAGCGAACGCGCGGAGCGACCCGTTCAGCCCAGCGAAGCGCCCGGCCCCCCGACCTCCGCCCACACCGTCTTCCCCGCGACCCCGGGCGTACGTATGATCCCCCAGTCCAGACACAGCCGCTGCACGATGAACATTCCGTGCCCCCCGGGCCGCCCCGCCCGATGCGGAGTACGCGGCGCGGGCTGCCCCGCTCCCCGGTCGGAGACCTCGATACGGAGCACCTTGTTGTCGCAGGCGATCCACAGCTCGTCGGGCCCCCCGGCGTGCAGACAGGCGTTGGTGACCAGTTCGGAGACGACCAGCAGGACGTCCTCCGCCGCGGCCCGCTGGTCGGCGTTCGCGGCGGGCAACCAGCCCCACGCGTACAACGCCTGGCGGGTGAAGTCACGGGCGAGCGGCACGACACCGCTCTCGCCGTCGAAACTCATCCTGCGGGACTGCCCCCCGCCGGCAGTCGCGGAGGCGGGCGCACCCTCGGGTACACCTTCCGCGATCGCACCCTCTCGGGGCGCGCCCCCTCCGGACGCCCCGGAAGCGCCGCCGGCGCCCGGTTCCGGGCCGCGGTCGCCCGGCGAACAAGGCCGGGTGGTGCTCATCAGCGCTTCACCTCACCGATTCACCAGTTCACGATTCAAGACTCAGTACGTGGATCCGGGGATCCCCCCGGATCCCCGCGGCGCACCCGCCGTGTTGGCTGCCGACATATTCAGGATGTCTCCTGCCCGACCGAACCGTCCGGACACCCACCTATTCGGCACGGAACATGTGACAGGAGTAACGCGCCGCTCACGCTGGGGCAGAGGAGCCGCCTTCGCGAGCGGTCCGGCCGGTCCAGCCCGGCCGGGGAGCGAGCGACGGAGCTAGCCGCCGAGTGCGGCTTCGAGCGTCTCGTGGACGGTGAAGACGGCGTCGGCCCCGGTGATTTCGAACACTCGGGCCACCACCGGCTGCATGCCCGCGAGATGAACCCCGCCACCGGCCGCCTCGGCCTTCAGACGAGCCCCCAGCAGGACGTTGAGCCCGGTGGAATCACAGAACTCCAGGCGCGAGCAGTCGACAACCAGACGTGAGAATCCCTTTTCGAGGCATTCGTCGAGTGGTTCACGCAAGAGATCGGCGGTGTGGTGGTCCAGTTCACCCGCGGGGATCACGACGGCGCTGGCGCCCTCTTCCCGCACTTCGACAAGAAGTCGGCCCGACTGTGCGCTGCCGAGCGTCCCGCGGTCCATCCCGTCCCTCTCCCGACCGTCGTGGCTGTTGACCCGACCTCGAACACTACGCCTTCCTCACGCGCTCCGACAGCCGAACAATCGCCCAGAAAGGGACATTTCACCATGGAGCGCACTTGCGGCGGCGTCACGAAACCGGGTAGGCCTAGTAGGGACACCCAACAACACGGCCGGCTTTGGAGGCGCCGCACACCGCAGTGCACGTACAGGCATCGGCGGCCATATGCCGAGAACGATGGAGGACATCATGTCACCCCGGCTCGACGCATCGCATACCCAGAGGGCGACGTCGACACCCTCTCTGGAAGACACTCAGGACGAGCTCGCCCACGAACTGACGGACGGGCTCGAGGGACTTCCGGAGATCCCCCCGTACGACGAGGTGGCGCCGGCAGACGCACGGGCCTTGTCCAAGACTCTCTTCGAGCGGCTGGAGTCCCTCGAGGAGGGCACGCACGAGTACTCGTACGTCCGCAACACCCTTGTCGAACTGAACCTCGCGCTCGTGAAGTTCGCCGCCTCCCGGTTCCGCTCCCGCAGCGAACCGATGGAGGACATCATCCAGGTCGGCACGATCGGTCTCATCAAGGCGATCGACCGCTTCGAACTCAGCCGTGGCGTCGAGTTCCCCACCTTCGCGATGCCGACCATCATCGGCGAGATCAAGCGCTTCTTCCGTGACACGAGCTGGTCGGTGCGCGTCCCGCGCAGACTGCAGGAGTTGCGCCTGGACCTGGCGAAGGCCGGCGACGAACTCGCCCAGAAGCTCGATCGTGCTCCGACAGTGGGAGAGCTGGCGGAGCGTCTGGGCCTCTCGAACGAAGAGGTCGTCGAGGGCATGGCGGCGTCGAACGCGTACACCGCCTCGTCGCTGGACGCACAGCCGGAGGAGGACGACTCCGAGGGCGCGCTGGCGGACCGGATCGGTTACGAGGACCACGGGCTCGAAGGCATCGAGTACGTCGAGTCGTTGAAGCCGCTGATCGCCGAACTCCCGCCGCGCGACCGGAAGATCCTGTCGCTGCGGTTCGTCGCCAACATGACGCAGTCCGAGATCGGGGACGAGCTCGGCATCTCCCAGATGCACGTGTCCCGGCTCCTGTCCCGCACGCTCGTACGGTTGCGCAAGGGTCTGACCGTCGAGGAGTGATCCTCCCGGCTGAGCACCCGCGCGGGTGCGAACGCCCGGTGTTCCGGCCGAAGCCGGAACACCGGGCGTTCGCCGTACCGGGGCCTTCGCCGTACGGGACCTTTCGCCATACGGGGCCCCTTCGCCGTACGGGACCTTTCGCCATACGGGGCCCCTTCGCCGTACGGGGCTCGGCTCGCGGGCGCGAAAAAGTTCTGCCGTACGCGCAGGGCCGTAAGGCCTGGTCCGCCGCCCCAACCGGCCTGCCCCCCCCGTGCGGCGTTACCCACAGACACCGTTCCTGTGGACTGAGCAGAAGTGAGTCCTGCTCAGCCGCACGCCCCGAACGGTCTTGGGCGCTCCCCCACTGCCTTAAGGGCGTGGGAGGTACCCCCAGGTCCCCGGCGTACTCAACCCCGGGGCGCGACACGCATCCTGTGCGTGGTCCGATCCCGGGAGGCCAGCTCCCTCACGACCTGGCCATATGGATACGGCCAAAGGTGACGGGGAGGCCCCGAACCATCTCGCTGGTGGAGCGGGGGCCCCGCACTCCCCCAGCTACCGCTGGGGGTACCCCCAGGCGCCGTACCCGGCGTCCCAGATCGCACGATCACCGTAGCCCGACCAGCCCATCGCGCCGCAAGCCCAGAAGCCGGCCATCACACGATCGAGCTAAGCGACGATATGCACGCTCCACAGCGATCAGCTGACAGCCCCTTTCCCCACTGGTCGACTTCCATCACTATGGGCCCGCACGCCGGCACGGCGGCGACGGAGCCCACGGGGGGCTAGGAGGCCGGGGGATGACACGGGGCGAACAGTACGACGGTGATGCCGGCCCGGAGGACGAGGCGGGGGAAGAGGCGGGGGATCGGACAACGGAGCGGGCGGCGGACGGTGACGAGACGGGCCTCCACGCCACGGTGCCCGACGACCGCCTCACCGACTTCCTCCGCGGGAACACCTCGGTGGCACAGCACGCTCTGGAGGAACTCCGGGCCCGCCACAGGGCCGCGGTCCTGGCGTACGCCCGTCTCTACACCGCCGGTGAACCGGCCGCGCGCCAACTCACCGACCAGGCCTTCGTGTCGGCCGCCCACGAGACACTGCGCGGACTCGACCCGAAGAGCCCGTGGCGCCACCACCTGCTTCTCCTGACGGCCCGCACGGCCGCCTCCTGGGCGACGGACGACCGCGCCGTGCACCTCGCCCCCGGCATGCTGTCCCGCCTGAGCGAGCCCGGGCCCGCCACCGAGCCCCGGCTCCTCGCCGCCTTCCAGTCGCTGCCGACGCGCGTCCAGGGCCTGGTCTGGTACGGCGTCGTGGACGGGGAGCCCGACGAACGCACCGCCAGGTTCATGGGCTGCACGCGCGAGGACGTGTCCTACGGTGCGGAACCGGCGTTCCAGGCCCTGCGCCACGCCGTGCTCGGCGCCCTCCTGGCCCGTTCGGCCGACCCGCACTGCCAGGACTTCCGGCGTCTCATCGAGGAGGCGGCCCACCCCGAGAACCCCCGCCACAGCCCCGACCTCCAGGACCACATGGCGACGTGCGGGCACTGCGCGGGCGCGTACCGGGAACTGGCCGCCCTGCGCGACACCCCGCGCACCGCGCTGGCGGAGGGCCTGCTGGCGTGGGGCGGCACGGCGTACGTCCTGGACGGCCGGGCCGGGGCGCGTACCGCGGACGCGCACGCGAGTACGGGCGCTGGTACGGGTGAGCACGCGGGTACGGGGAACGGTGCGACCGGTACGGCGGGCGCGGCGTCCACCGCGTCCACCGCCGCGGCCGCCGGCACCCGGTGGCCCGCACGGCTGCCCGCGCGCCGCCTCGCGCTCGCCTCGGCCGCGCTGGGCGTCGCGGTGGCACCGCTGCTGGTGTACCTGCTCACCTCGGCGGGCTCCGACCAGCAACAGGCCGCGGCCACACAGCCCTCGACGCGTCCACCGGCGGTGACGGACACGCCGGCGCCCGCTCCCAGCCCTACTCCCACCGGCGAGTCGCCGAGCCCGACGAGGAGTTCACGCCCGTCGAAGTCCCCCAGCCCGACGCCCACCACGACCACCGCGGAACCGAAGCCGAGGCCGACCCCGAAACCGACCCCGACGAAGGACGAGCCCGGCCCACCGAACGGCACCTACGCCCAGGTCGTGAACGTCTCCACCGGCCTGTGCCTGGACATCCGGGGCGGCGAACCGGAGAAGGGCACGGACGTCGTCACGGCCCGCTGTTCCTCCTCCCGCACCCAGTTCTGGCGCTTCGACACCGGCCGGGACGTCCTCCAGTCCTTCGCCGATCCCGGCTACTGCCTCGACAGCCGCGGCTCCACCTCCCGGGGCGTCGGCATCTGGGAGTGCGTCTCGGTCGACGGCCCCAACGGCCGCAACCTCCGCTTCACGGTCGACGCCGACGGCACGATCGCCCCGGCCATCGCCCCCCGCCACGCGGTCACGCCGCTCGGAGCCGGCACGCTGTTCCTGATCCCTGACCAGGGGCGCGCGGAGCAGCGGTGGCGGGCGGGGGCGGAGGCCGGGTGACCGGCCTCCGCGCGGGCCGCTACGTGACGGGTACCCCGCGCCGCCACACCCGTGAGACGAGGGGCACTCCCGGCCGGTAGGCCAGGTGGACGTGGCTCGGGGCGTCGAGGAGGGCCAGGTCGGCGTAGGCGCCGGGGGTGAGGCGGCCGACGTCGGTGCGGCGCAGGGCCGCGGCGCCGCCCGCCGTGGCCGACCACACCGCCTCGTCGGGCGTCATCCGCATGTCCCGTACGGCGAGGGCGACGCAGAACGGGACGGACGAGGTGAAGGACGATCCCGGATTGCAGTCCGTCGACAGGGCGACGGTCACGCCCGCGTCGAGGAGGCGGCGGGCGTCCGGCCACTCGGCGCGGGTCGAGAACTCGGCGCCGGGGAGCAGGGTGGCGACCGTACGGCTGTGCGCGAGGGCGTCGACGTCGGCGTCGGTCAGGTGGGTGCAGTGGTCCGCGCTGGCCGCGTCGAGTTCGACGGCGAGCTGGACGCCGGGCCCGTAGGACAGCTGGTTGGCGTGGACGCGGGGGTGGAGGCCCTTCGCCTTCCCCGCGGTGAGGATCGCGCGGGCCTGGTCGCCGTCGAAGGCGCCCTTCTCGCAGAAGACGTCGACCCAGCGGGCGTACGGGGCGCAGGCGTCGAGCATCTCGCCG
Source organism: Streptomyces sp. NPDC030840 (assembly GCF_055572015.1). Classification (NCBI taxonomy): domain Bacteria; kingdom Bacillati; phylum Actinomycetota; class Actinomycetes; order Kitasatosporales; family Streptomycetaceae; genus Streptomyces; species Streptomyces sp. NPDC030840. The sequence goes on from NZ_JBVIEE010000011.1 coordinate 65,145, forward strand.
GTGACCAGGGCGACGTAGCCGGCCGGGTCCTCGGCGTATTCGGGCGGCACGATGTGCGCGCCGAGGCAGGTGACCTCGTCGGTGTGGGCGGCGGCGATGCGCAGGGCGCGGGCCTCGTCCTCGACGGTGAGGCCGTAGCCGGACTTGGTCTCGAAGGTGGTCGTGCCCTGGCGGAGGGCCTCGGCGAGGTAGCGGGTGAGGTTGGCCTCCAGTTCGGCGTCGGTCGCGGCGCGGGTGGCGGCGACGGTGGTGCGGATGCCGCCCGCGCTGTAGGCCCGGCCGGACATGCGGGCGTTGAACTCCTGGGTGCGGTCGCCCGCGAAGACCAGGTGGGAGTGGGAGTCCACGAAGCCCGGGATCACCGCGCGGCCCTCGGCGTCGACCCGGTTGTCAGTGGCGGGTGCTTTGCTTGATTCACCGGTCCACGCGACGCGGTCGCCGTCGATGACGACGGCCGCGTCCTGGATCAGACCGAGGGGGGAGTTGTCACCGAGGGAGGGGTCGTTGGTGACCAGCGTGGCGATGTTGGTGATGACGGTGCTGCTCATCGTGTCCTCGTGGGTGGTCGTCAGGCGCGGAGGGCTTCGACTGCCCGCGCGAGGGCTTGCGGCACGTCCGGCACGAGCGTGTGGACCGCGTCGCGCACGACGTGCCGCCCTGCGACGACCGTGTGCCGTACGTCCGCTGCCGTCGCGGCGAATACGGCCGTCTCGGCGCCGAGCCGCGGCAGTGGCCCCGCTGTTCTGACCGAGTCGAGCGCGATCGTCGTGAGGTCGGCGAGCGCGCCGGGCTCCAGGGTGCCCGCGTCGTCCCAGCCGAGGGCGGCATGACCGCCGGCGGAGGCGGCCCGCAGCAGGGCGGCGGCGGTCCAGTGGCCGCGGGCGCGGGTGCGCAGACGCTCGTCGAGCTCCATCGCGCGGGCCTCTTCCAGCAGGTCGATGACGGCGTGGCTGTCGGAGCCGAGGGAGAGCGGGGAGCCCTCGTTCTGCAGGGCGGCCGCGGGCCCGATGCCGTCGGCCAGGTCGCGCTCGGTGGTGGGGCACATGCAGGTGCCGGTGCCGCTTCCGCCGATCAGGGAGATGTCCTCGGCGGTGAGGTGGGTGTTGTGGACTCCGGTCGTACGCGGCCCGAGGACGCCGTGCACGGCGAGCAGCTGCGCCGGAGTGCACCCGTGGACCTCCAGGCAGGCCTCGTTCTCGGCGGTCTGCTCGGACAGGTGCACATGCAGCGGGGCCCGCCGCTCCTCGGCCCAGCGGGCCACGGTCTCCAACTGGTCCGCGGGCACGGCCCGTACGGAGTGGATGGCGGCGCCGATCCGCGCGTGATCCCGTTCCTTGAGAACTGAACAGCGATCGGCCCACGCGTCCGCGTCGCCGTCGGAGAAGCGGCGCTGGTGGGTGTTGGGCGGCTGCCCGAAGCCGGAGGAAAGGTACGCGGTGTCGAGGAGGGTGATGCGGATGCCGGCTTCGGCGGCGGCCGCGATGAGGGCCTCACCCATCGCGTTGCGGTCGGAGTAGGGGGTGCCGCCGGGGGCGTGGTGGACGTAGTGGAACTCGCCGACCGACGTGATGCCCGCCAGCGCCATCTCGGCGTACACGGCGCGGGCGAGGGCGTGATAGGTGTCCGGGGTGAGCCGGTCGGCCGTGGCGTACATGACCTCGCGCCAGGTCCAGAAGGTGCCGGACCCGACCTGGACGGTGCCGCGCAGGGCCCGGTGGAAGGCGTGGCTGTGGGCGTTGGCGAGCCCGGGAAGGGTGAGACCGCGCAGCACCTCGGCGCCGGGCGGCGGGGATCCGACGTCCTCGCGCACGGCGGTGATGCGCCCGTCCGCGACGTCGACGGCCACGCCCGGCTCGACGTGGGTGCCGAGCCAGGCGTGCTCCAGCCAGTACGTGCTCCGCGTCACCTGCAGGCCAGCCCTTCCAGTACGTCGGCGAGTGCGATCACCCCGGCCACGCAGTCGTCCTCGGCGGCGTGCTCGGCCGGGGAGTGCGAGACGCCCGTGGGGTTGCGCACGAACAGCATGGCGGTCGGGATGCTCCCGGACAGGATCCCGGCGTCGTGTCCGGCTCCGGTACCCAGCACGGGGACGGTGATGTCGGTGTCCTTGCCGAGAAGGCGGGCGATCTCGTCCCGCAGGGCGTGATCGAACCGGACGACCGGGGTGAAGGACTCCCGGACGACGTCGAGGTCGATGCCGTGTGCCTCGGCGTACTCGCGTGCGGCCTTCTCGATGCCGCCGACGACGGTGTCGAGGGTGGCCTGGTCCTCCGCGCGGGAGTCCAGCCAGCCGCGCACGAGGGACGGGACGGCGTTCACCCCGTTCGGCTCGACGGAGATCTTGCCGAACGTGGCGACGGCTCCGGCGAGCCGCGCCTCGCGCCGGGCCGCGAGCACGGTCTCGGCGTACGACAGCATGGGGTCCCGCCGGTCGGCCAGCCGGGTGGTCCCCGCGTGGTTGGCCTCGCCGCGGAAGTCGAACCGCCACCGGCCGTGGGGCCAGATGGCGCTGGCGACGCCGACCCGGTCGCCGGTCAGGTCGAGCGCGCGTCCCTGCTCGACGTGCAGTTCGACGAAGGCCCCGATACGGGACAGGCGCTCCGGGTCCGGCCCGATGGCGTCCGGGTCGTGTCCGGCGGCCTCCATCGCGCGGGGCAGGGTGACCCCGTCGGCGTCGGTGAGGCGGTGCGCCTGTTCCACGGTGAGCTGCCCTGCGGTGAGCCGCGACCCCACACAGGCCAGTCCGAACCGGGCGCCTTCCTCGTCACCGAAGTTCACGATGGCGAGGGGCTTGGTGAACCGAGCGTTCCTGCTCCGCAGTTCGTCGAGGGCGGCGAAGGACGACACGACTCCGAGGGGCCCGTCGAAGGCCCCTCCGTCGGGCACGGAGTCGAGATGCGACCCGGTGACCACGGCGTCGCCGGCCGCGGGGTCCCCCAGCCAGGCCCACTGATTGCCGTTCCGGTCGACCTCGTACGTCAGCCCGCGGGCTTCGGCCTGCCCCTTGAACCAGGCCCGGCACTCGGCGTCGGCCCCGGTCCAGGCGAACCGACGGTAGCCACGGGTCTCGTCATCCCGCCCGATGGGCAGGAGCTCACGCCACATGTCCTGGAAGGCGGAAGCACCACGGGCGGCGTGCGGGGCACCACTGCCCGCCCCGGGCTCCGCCCCGGACCAACGGGCACCGCCAGCTGCCCCAGGCGGCTGGCACGCGCTACCCGCCCCAGGCTGTGGGCAGTCGTTCCGCAGCGCGGAACGGGTGGGCACAGCCGGACCGGCGGACAGCGACGAGACATCACCCCTCACTGGGGAGTCGCCGCCCCTCTCACCCGTACGGCTCAAGACTCGTCACCCTCACGCATGGGCACCCGAACCCCCCGCTCGGAAGCCACCTCGTCGGCGCGTTCGTACCCGGCGTCCACATGCCGGATGACCCCCATGCCCGGGTCGTTCGTCAGCACCCGCCGGATCTTCTCCCCGCCGAGCCTGGTCCCGTCGGCCACCGTCACCTGCCCTGCGTGGATGGACCGGCCCATCCCGACCCCGCCCCCGTGGTGGATGGACACCCACGACGCGCCCGAAGCCACGTTGACCATGGCGTTGAGCAGCGGCCAGTCGGCGATCGCGTCGGAGCCGTCGAGCATGGCCTCGGTCTCGCGGTACGGCGAGGCCACGGACCCGCAGTCGAGGTGGTCCCGCCCGATGGCCAGCGGCGCGGTCAGCTCACCGCTCGCCACCATGTCGTTGAACCGCTCACCCGCACGGTCCCGCTCCCCGTACCCCAGCCAGCAGATGCGCGCGGGAAGGCCCTGGAAGTGGACCCGTTCCCCCGCCATCCGGATCCAGCGGGCGAGGGACTCGTTCTCCGGGAAGAGGTCGAGGATCGCCCGGTCGGTCTTCGCGATGTCCGACGCCTCACCGGAGAGGGCGGCCCAGCGGAAGGGGCCCTTGCCCTCGCAGAACAGGGGCCGGATGTAGGCGGGCACGAAGCCGGGGAAGGCGAAGGCCCGCTCGTACCCGGCGAGTCGGGCCTCTCCCCGGATCGAGTTGCCGTAGTCGAAGACCTCGGCGCCGGCGTCCATGAAGCCGACCATGGCCTCGACGTGCCGGGCCATCGACTCGCGCGCGCGGGCGGTGAAGCCGGCGGGGTCCTTGGCCGCGTAGGAGGCCATGTCGTCGAAGTCGACGCCCAGCGGCAGGTACGCCAGCGGGTCGTGCGCGGAGGTCTGGTCGGTGACGATGTCTACGGGCGCGCCCTCGGCGAGCATGCGGGGCAGCAGCTCCGCCGCGTTGCCGAGCAGCCCGATGGACAGGGGCCGACGGGCGTCACGGGCCTCGACGGCGAGCTGGAGGGCGTGTTCCAGGGAGTCGGCCCGCACGTCCAGGTAGCGGTGCTCGATCCGGCGCTCGATCGCGCGCGGGTCGCAGTCGATACAGATCGCGACGCCGTCGTTCATCGTCACGGCGAGCGGCTGGGCGCCGCCCATGCCGCCGAGCCCGGCCGTCAGGGTGATCGTCCCGGCGAGCGACCCGCCGAACCGCTTGGCGGCCACGGCGGCGAACGTCTCGTAGGTGCCCTGCAGGATGCCCTGGGTGCCGATGTAGATCCACGAACCGGCGGTCATCTGCCCGTACATCGTGAGGCCGAGCTGCTCCAGCCGCCGGAACTCCTCCCAGTTGGCCCAGTCGCCCACCAGGTTGGAGTTGGCGATCAGCACGCGCGGCGCCCACTCGTGGGTCTGCATGACACCGACGGGACGGCCCGACTGCACGAGCATGGTCTCGTCCTGCTTCAGGGTCCGCAGGGTCCGCACCATCGCGTCGAAGGAGCGCCAGTCACGGGCGGCCTTCCCGGTGCCGCCGTAGACGACGAGCTTGTCGGGGTGCTCGGCGACCTCCGGGTCGAGGTTGTTCTGCAGCATGCGCAGCGCGGCTTCCTGCTGCCATCCCAGGGCGCTCGTTTCCGTACCGCGCGGGGCTCGTACGGGGCGTGGTCCTGACACGGTCTGCCTCCTGGCGGTCTGGCGGGCCGGTGGTCTGGCCGGCTACGGCATGTTGCGCTGACTATTCACATCCTGAACTGCTGAATAGAACTAGTCAATACGGCTTTGCGCCAGCGGGGACGCACGACGGGTGTTTGGCTGGGCACGCGGGACACTGGACACACCACCCGGACACAACACGGACACCGGTCCACGAGCACGTCTCACCACGACACACGGCGACGGGGGACACCATGGGCAACATGGAGCACGGATTCGCACACCGCGCCGACGAGGGGCGCGCCGCACGCGAGGCCGACACCATCGACCTGGGAGGCGACACGGAGCGCACCGCGCGGCGGGACGAGGCGATCCGCGCGGCCGTGGAGCAGGGGCTGGTGGGGCCGGACAGCCCCGTGATCGGGCTGCTCGACGTGGCGGGCATCCGCGCCTCGGCGGCGGCGTTGCGGGCGGCGTTCGACGAGGTCACCGCACCGGGCACGCCGGTTCTGCATGCCTTCGCGGTGAAGGCGACGCCCCTCGTTCCCGTACTGCGCCTGCTCCACGAGGCGGGCATCGGCGCGGAGGTGGCCAGCCCCGGTGAGCTGGCGCTCGCGCGGGCGGCGGGCGTCACCCCCGCCCAGACGGTGCTCGACTCCCCGGCCAAGACGGGAGCCGAGCTGCGCGAGGCGCTGGCCCTCGGGATCGCGGTCAACGCGGACAACCCCCAGGAACTCGACCGCATCGACACCCTGGTCCGCTCGGCACCGACCCGCTCGCCCATCGGTCTCCGGGTCAACCCGCAGGTCGGCGGCGGCACCATCGACGCGACGTCCACCGCGACAGCCACGTCGAAGTTCGGCGTGGCCCTCCAGGACGAGGGAGCCCGGGAGTGGGTGGTCCGCGCTTACGCGGAGCGCCCGTGGCTGACCCGGCTGCACGCGCACGCCGGCTCGCAGGGCGTTCCGCTCTCCCTGATGGCGCGGGGCGTGGAGGAGACGTACGCGCTCGCGGAGGAGATCAACCACCGCGTCGGGCGGCGCCAGATCGACACGGTCGACATCGGCGGCGGCCTGCCGGTCAACTTCGGCTCCGACGCCACGACCCCGACGTACGCGCAGTACGCCCGGCTGCTGGCCGAGGCCGTACCGGGACTGTTCGACGGACGGTACGGCCTGGTCACCGAGTTCGGCCGGTCACTGCTGGCCAAGCACGGCACGGTGGTCGCCCGGGTGGAGTACGCGAAGCGGGCGGGCGGCCGCCCCATCGCGGTCACCCACGCCGGGGTCCAGGTGGCGACCCGGACGGTCTACGCGCCGGCCTCGTGGCCCCTGCGCATCGCCGCCTACGACCCGAAGGGGCGCCCCAAGGAGGGGCCCGCCGTCGTCCAGGACATCGCCGGCCCCGCCTGCTTCTCCGGCGACCTGCTGGCCGAGGGCCAGTCCCTGCCGCTGCTGGACCAGGGCGACTACGCGGCCGCCCTGGACACCGGTGCCTACTACTTCGCCCACCACTACGCCTACAACTCCCTCCCCCGCCCCGCGATCCACGGCTTCGCTCCGACCGAGCGGGGGGAGATCCGCTTCGCCCTCGTGCGGAAGGCGCAGACTCCGGCCGAGATCGTGGCCGAGTCGGGCGGCGATCACCCGACGGCCCTCCTGGCCCTGTAGCCGCCGGGCCCCGCGGGCACCTCCGCTCCCGCCCCACCCGCACGGCAGGGGCGCACGCGGCACCCCGTGCTTCAACACGTGCGCCCGCTGGTGCCGGCTTGACGCCCCTCACCGGGCACACCGGGGCAACCTCCGGACCCATCACCGCAGTTCAGCGCAGATGTCCCCGAACGGCCGCCAACGCCCCATAAAACGTGGACAGTTGACCCACCTTAGTCACGCGCCGCATGTTCCACTGGAAAATGCCAGAACTCTCACTCCTCGCGCACACGTTGCGTAGCTTCGTGGTCACTCAGCCGTACCCGAGGCGGGAGGGGAGCCACGGTGCCCGGAATCGACGAGTGTCTGGTGGAAGCCATGAGGCTGCCCGGTGCCCTGGGCGCCGCGGTGGTCGACTGGACCAGCGGCCTGGCGCTGGGCACGGTCGGTGACGCACCGGGCGGTGACCACGAGACGACCGCCGCCGAAGCGGCGGAGCTGGCCCGGCTCGCCGCCGAACACCGCGCGTTCGCGCCCGGAGAGGGCACCGGCTGGGACGGCGAGGACCCACCCGTCGAGGACCTCATCGTCAGCAACCGCGACACCTACCACGTCCTCCGCTTCGTCCGGACGACCTTCGACAGCAGCGTCTTCCTCCACCTGTGGCTCGCCCGCACCGACGGCAACCTCGCGCTCGCCCGCATCCGGCTGGGCGAGATGGCCGGACGGCTGGTGCTGGGATGACCGTGGTCAGCACACCGCGCACGCCCGGTCCCCGGCTGCCCGTACGCCCCCGGCCGGTCGGCGGTCCCGCCCTGTCGCCCATGCTCCACCGGCTCGCCGCCGAGCGCGCCACCGGTGTCCTGCTCCGCGAGCGCGGCAGCCTCTACCTCTGCGACGGCCAGGTCGTGCACGCCGAGAGTCCCGAGACCCCGGGCCTCGACGTGCTCCTCACCGCCGGCGGTGTCCTGGACGCCGAAGGGTGGCGGGAGGCGGTCGCTCAGGCGGGAGCCCGGCGGCGGGTCGGCCGGTACCTGGTCGACAGCGGCCGGGTCACGGAGGGCGCGCTGGAGCTGTGCCACACGGGGGCGCTGTTCGACGCGGCCTACTTCGTGCTCGGCTCGTCCAGCGCGCCCGCCCGCTTCCAGTACGGGGCCGCGCACTGGCTCGGTACGGTGCGCCCCGTACCGGTGGCCGTGCTGGAGCGCGAGACCGTGCGCCGCCGTGCACTGCTGCACCGCATATGGCCCGACCCGGCGACGGACAGCGCACCGCTGATCCGGGCCGGCCGCCGGACCGAGCCGCCGGTCCCGGCCCGCCAGGAGGCCGTGCTCTACCAGGTGGACGGGGTGCGCACGGCCGCGGACATCTCCCGGACGCTGGGCCGCCCGGCCTTCCACACTCTCGTCGACCTGCGCAGACTCGCCGCCGCCGGGATCGTGTCCACGGCCCCGCTCCTCCCCCGCCGGCCCGCCCCCGGCCCCATGCCCCCGGCGTACCCGACGCACCCGGCCGACGAGCCCGGCACACCCCCGGAGCACGCGGAACGCACAGAGCACGCAGAACACACAGAGCACGCAGAACCCGCACCGCGAACCCCACACACAGACCCCGTGTCCGCCCTGCTGGCCCCCTCCACGGCGGACCCCGATGTCGCCCTGTTGCGTCGGCTCCGAGACGCCCTGGAGGCCCTGTGATCCGCGCGCTTCGACAGCGTGCCGAGAGGAGACTGCTCATGGCGGCGGAGGCCGAAGTCCTCGGCGAACTCCATCGGTTGCGGGCCCGTGTGCCCCAGCTGACCGGCGCGCTCGCGGCCAGCGTCGACGGCCTGGTGCTCGCCCAGGACACCCCCGGCGTGGAACCGGAGGGTGTGGCCGCGCTCACCGCGGCGGTCCTGGGCGTGGCCGTCCGCATGACGGACGCCACCGGCCAGGGCGGCTTCCGTGAGCTGCTCGTCCGCGGCGAGCAGGGCTACGTGGCGACGTACGCGGCGGGCTCCTCCGCCGTGCTGACGCTGCTGGCCGAGGACCGGGTCAACGTCGGCCGGCTGCACCTGGAGGGCCGCCGCGCCGGCGCCCGTATCGGCGAGCTGGTCGACGCCGCGGCGGCCCGCGCCGAACCCGCCCAGCGAACCGCCGGAGCGCGGGCCAGGAACCAGTCCAGGGCCACCGCCCGACCGGACCGGGAAACCGACGGCGAGGCCGATCCGAAGTCCACGCCCACGCCCGCTCCCACGCCCGACCCCCCATCCACCCCCGCATCCTCGCCCCCGACCACCGCGCGTCCGGCCCCCACCCGGACACGAACCACCCGGGCCGTGCGGGCCACCGCCCGACCGACTCCGAACACCGCAACCACCAGCGAAAGTTGAAAGGACCCACCACACCATGGCCAACACCGAGACCGCGCTGAAAGAGGCCCTCGCTTCCATCGAGGGCGCGACCGGAGCCGCCCTCGTCGACTACACCAGCGGCATGGCGCTGGGCACGATCGGCGGCAGCAAGAGCTTCGACCTGAACGTCGCGGCGGCCGGCAACACCGACGTCGTACGGGCCAAGCTGCGCACCATGGAGCACCTGGGACTGAAGGGCGACATCGAGGACATCCTGATCACCCTGAGCGACCAGTACCACCTGATCCGCCTGCTCACGGGCCGCGGCGGCAACGGCCTGTTCCTCTACCTGGTGCTCGACGCCAAGCGGGCCAACCTGGCGATGGCCCGCCACCAGTTGAAGAGGATCGAGGCGGAACTCGAGGTCTAGCGACCCGGGAAGCGGCCGGGAAGCAACCAAGCAGCGTCCGAGGCCCAAGCAACCAACCGAGACCAAGCGACCAACCGAGGACCAACCGATAATCAGCCGAGAGCACGAAAGGCTCGGCCGACGCGGCGGTGCGCCCCCACCCAGGGGGACGCACCGCCCAGCCGTGTACGGGCGGCGTGTCCTCGGCCGGAAACCTCTGGTGAAGCTCTGAGAATGCCCGGAGCACGCATCCATGGCGTACGGCCGGGCAGAACATCCCCGGACGGATCACCGATCGGGGGAGGTTCTCTTGTCCACCACCGAAACCACGACCGGGGCGTCGACGCCCGCCGAGGAGTCAGGCCTCAAACGCGTCCTCGGCCCCAAGTTGCTGATCCTCTTCGTGATCGGCGACATCCTCGGAACCGGCATCTACGCGACCACCGGCAAGGTCGCCGGGAAAGTAGGGGGCGCGCTATGGCTGCCCTTCGTCATCGGGTTCGTCGTGGCGATCCTGACGGCGGCCTCGTACGTGGAACTGGTCGGCAAGTACCCGAAGGCGGCGGGCGCGGCCCTCTACACGCAGAGGGCCTTCAAGCTGCCGTTCCTCACCTTCATCATCGCGTTCATGGTGATGTGCTCGGGCCTGTCGTCCGCGAGCGCCGCGGCCCGCGCCTTCAGCGGTGACTACCTGAGCGAGCTCACGAGCGGCGCGCTGCCGCCGACCCTGATCGCGATCCTCTTCATCGTCGCCCTCGCCGCGCTGAACCTGCGGGGGGTCTCGGAGTCGGTCAAGACGAACGTCGTCCTGACCCTCGTCGAGCTCACCGGCCTGCTGATCATCCTCACGATCGGCGCGTGGGCGGTCATGACGGGCGACGGCGAACCGTCCCGCCTGACCGAGTTCGAGGCGAGCGGCACGGGATACGCCCTGATCACGGGTGTCCTGGGCGCCACGGCTCTCGGCTTCTTCGCGTTCGTGGGCTTCGAGGACTCGGTGAACATGGCGGAGGAGACGAAGGACCCGGTCAGGACCTTCCCGCGGGCGATCTTCATCGGCGTGGCGGTCACGGGCACCATCTACGTCCTGGTCGCGCTGGTCTCGTCCCTCCTCGTCGACTACAGGACGCTGGAAGGGTCGAGCGGCCCGCTCCTGGAGGTCGTCAAGGCGGGCGGCGTGGACTTCCCGCACAAGCTCTTCGCCCTGATCGCGCTGTTCGCGGTGACCAACTCGGCGCTCATCAACATCATGATGGCGTCCCGCCTCTGCTACGGCATGGCCAACGAGCGCATCCTGCCGCGTGGCATGGCCCGCGTCCTGCCCCACCGCCGCACGCCGGTCGTCGGCATCGTCTTCGTCACGCTGCTGGCCATCGGCCTGGTGTCCACGGGGGAGATCGAGGGCCTGGGCGACACCACCGCCTTCCTCCTCCTCTGTGTCTTCGCCGTGGTCAACATCGCGGTCCTGGTGCTGCGCCGCGACCGGGTCGACCACGCCCACTTCCGCACCCCCACGGCCCTCCCGGTCCTGGGCGCCATCACCGCCCTGATCCTCGCCAGCCCCCTCGCCGACCGCCCGGCCGACGTCTACATCCGCGCCGGCGTCCTCCTGGCCATCGGCATCGGCCTGTGGGCGGTGAACAAGCTGGTGCTGAGGGTGCGCGGCGAGTAGCGTCCCGGTTTCCTTCAGCCCGGCGGCGGGCTGAAGGAAACCGCCGTCATCAGCACAGACACAGCCCGGGCAGCTCCAGCGGGAACACCGGTTCCCGCGTCGCCCGGACCATCCCCTGGGCGGCTCTACACACGCCCGGCCACGACCCTGCGTCCACCCCCGGGCGCCGCGTCCCCCGCGGCCACCCCGGTCGACCGGTACGCCTTCACCCGCTTGCCCGCCGGCGCTCCGCCACGACCCGACAGCCAGTCGACCCGGACCCACAGCAGCGCGTCGCCGGTCCGCTCGACGCGGCCGATCCACCCGGCCTTCAGCCACAGCCCGGCGCCCGCCCCGGCCAGCAGCATGCCACCGGCCGCGGGCACCAGGAACGCGCTGCCCACGGCGGCCAGAAAGCCCAGTGCCAGCCACCACCGGTGCCCGCGCCGCCAGTTCCGTACGGTCACCCGCCGGTCCTGGAGGACGTCCTGCCTGCCCGCCCGGACGGCGCCGCGCGCGAGGCCGTCGTACCGCTTGCGCCGCGCCCCGCCCACCAGGGCCACCGCCATGAGGAACAGCACGGCCCCGGCCATGACTCCGATCCGCCGCCCGGTCACGCCCGGCACCAGCACCCCGATCCCCGCCGCCGGCACTCCGAGCCACCACAACGGTGCGGCCCCGGCCCTCACCACGACGGCCACCCGTGCCAGTCCCTGCCCTCCGCGCGTCACGTCCCCGCCTCCTCGGCTCGTGAAGGTGTACGGCTGTCGAGGCGCACGCTAGCCAGCGAACGTGAGACGTTCCTGAGAAACCCTCGTCCAGGAGCCGGAGCCGTTCACTCCACGAACAGACCCCGCGCGGCGGCCCGCGCGTCGAACTCCTCCAAGCGTGCCTGAGCGCCCGGCAGCCCGTCGCACATCGCCTCCAGCAGGACCCGCCCCAGCAGCATCGGCGAGCACGCGGTGTCGAAGGCGAGGCCCGTCCCCACGGCGGCGGGCAGTAGGAGATCCGACACCTTGGCCACGGGCGCGAAGGCCGAGTCGGCCACCGTCACCACCGTCAGCCCGGACTGCCTGGCGTACGTCAGCCCGTCCACGACCTCGCGTGGATGCCGCGGCAGCGCGAAGCACAGCAGCGCGCTCGCCCCGGCCGACACCGCCGCGTCGATCCGGTCGTGCAGCATGCTGCCGCCCTCGTTCAGCAGCCGCACGTCCGGGTGGACCTTCGCGGCGAAGTACGCGAACCCGTACGCCTGAGCGGCGGCGGCCCGCAGCCCGAGCACCGGCAGGGGGCGCGAGGCCGCGAGCAGCCGCCCCGCCCGCTCCACCGGCCGCGGATCGGCCAGCAGCTCCGCCAGGTGCCGCAGGTTCTCGATCTCGGCCTCGACGGCCTGCTGGTACTCGTTGTACGACGCCGTGTCCGCGGCCGGCTCCGCGGGCGCGACCTCGCGCAGGTGCCGCCGCAGCGCCGGGTACCCGTCGAAGCCGAGGGCCACCGCGAACCGCGTCACCGACGGCTGGCTGACCCCGGCCAGCTCGGCCAGCTCCACGCTGGACAGGAACGGCACGTCCGCGGCGCGCCGCACCATGCTGTGCGCGATGCGCCGCTGCGTCGGCGTCAGCCGGTGCCCCTCGAAGAGCGCCTGAAGGCGCGCCGCAGGGCTGTCGGTCACGCTCATTGCGTGCTTCCCCTCCCAATGTCCTGACGGACGTCCCCGAGGTTCTGGGGAACGTCCCGATCGTCACGGGCATCCGTCCCGATGTCCGTGAACCGGTCGAGCAGTGCGGCCGCCGTGCTCACGTCGTCCGTGAGCGGCCGGTCGGCCTGGTCCGCGTCGAGCACCGCCTCGGCCAGCTCCAGCGCCCGCTCGGCCGGCAGCCCCGGGTCGGGCCGCAGGCCGCGCTGGCGCAGGGCCCGCACGGCGGCGACGAGCTCGCAGCCGACGACGAGCCGGAACGCGTCGCACGCCCGCAGCGTCTGCCGTGCGGCCAGCGACGCGAAGCTGGCCTGCTCCTCGACGCCCCGGGAGAGTACAGCGTGGCCGAGCGACGCGGGCGCCGAGAAGGCCCGCAGATCGCCGAGGGCGGCTCCGGCGGCGTACTCCAGGATCATCACGCCCGAGGAGGCGGGCTCCTGATCGGCGAGGAAGGGGCGCAGCCGGGTGTAGGCGGGCTCGTTCAGGGTCGACAGGCGGGACGTCGACAGCCGCGCCACCTGGGTGATCGCGAGCCGGAAGTGGTCCAGGGCCAGGGCGAGCTGGGCCTGGTAGAAGCCGCCGTGGTGGTAGGCGGCCATGTCCTCCGGGCAGATCAGGGGGTTCTCGGCGGCGGCGTTGATCTCCACCTCCAGCACCCGTTCCAGGGCGTCCGCCGCGTCGAGGGCGGGCCCGTGGATCTGCGGCAGGCAGCGGAAGCCGTACGGGTCCTGGATCCGCCCGAGCGGTGGTGTCGGCCGGTCGTCGGCGCCGAGCAACTGCCGCATACGGCGTGCCACTTCGCGTGATCCCCGGTGCGGGCGCGCCTCGTGCACGGGTGCCGCGTACGCCTCGTACGACCCGTCGACGGCGAGCAGTGACAGCGCGGCGACCACCTGCGTGGCGGCGAGGACCCGGCGCAACTCGTGCAGGGCAAGGGCGGACTGACCGATGGTGAGGGCGTTGCTGCTGATCAGGGCGAGCGCGTCGTTGTTGTCGAGGGGCTGCGGCCGGGGGGCGTCCGTCCCCCGCCAGGGATGCTCTCCCGCCAGGGCGAGCCCCATCTGGGCGAGTGCCGCGATGTCGCCGGTGCCCACCGAGCCGAACTCGTTCACCACCGGGTACGCCCCGATCTCCAGCGCCTCGCACAGTGCCGTGACCACGCTGGGCCGCAGTCCGGCACCGCCGGCGACCAGCTGGTTGGCCCGTACGGCGAGCATGGCGCGCACCTGCCGGGCGGGCAGTTCCGCGCCGACGGCCCCGGCGTGGCTGCGCAGCAGCCGCAGCCCGTGCCCCGCGGCGGCCTCGGTCGGCAGGTCCTCGGTCCGGTTGGCACCCACGCCGGTGGAGCGGCCGTACACCCTGCCGGTCGCCGCTATCCGCCGGGCGGCGTCCCAGGACGTCTCCATCCGCTTCATCGCGTCCTCGCCGGGCACGGGCCGCGCGGCTCCGTCGGCGAGCCGTACGACGTCCTCGACGCCGACACGGCTGCCGTCCAGGACCACGGTCCGGGCCGGTACGACACCCGGAGCGTCCAGAATTCGAGACGACATCACTCGCAAACACTCCTTGAACCGGACAGGAGATCTCGCCTGGCGATCATTCGTAACCAGCGATTAACACCCAGGCGTTGACAACCTATTCACACACCTAGAACTCTGCATGACGTTATACAGGCCGGGCAAGGGACTCCTCATGATCCAGTTCGACGCGGTCCACAAGCGCTTCCCGAACGGCACGACAGCGGTCCACGACCTCTCCCTGGAGATGCCCGAAGGCGGCGTGACCGTCCTCGTGGGATCTTCGGGCTGCGGCAAGACGACCACCCTCAGAATGGTGAACCGTATGGTCGAGCCGACCTCGGGCACCGTCCGGGTCGGCGGCAGGGACGTCCTGCGGCAGGACGCCGCCGAGCTGCGCCGCTCCATCGGCTACGTCATCCAGCAGGCGGGCCTCTTCCCGCACCGCACGGTCCTCGACAACATCGCCACCGTCCCGGTCCTGCTGGGCTGGGGCCGCCGCAAGGCCAGGGCACGCGCGGCCGAGCTCCTCGAAACCGTCGGCCTGGCCGCGGACACGGGCAAGCGGTACCCGCACCAGCTCTCCGGCGGCCAGCAGCAGCGGGTCGGCGTGGCCCGCGCACTCGCCGCCGACCCGCCCGTCCTCCTCATGGACGAACCCTTCGGAGCCGTCGACCCCGTCGTCCGCGCCCAGCTCCAGGACGAGCTCCTGCGGCTGCAGAAGGAGCTGAGCAAGACCATCGTCTTCGTCACCCACGACGTCGACGAGGCGGTCCGGCTGGGCGACCGGATCGCGATCTTCCGCACGGGCGGCCACCTCGTCCAGTGCGCGTCCCCGGCCGAACTGCTCGCCCGCCCCGCGGACGACTTCGTCATGGACTTCCTCGGCTCCGAGCGGGAGCTCAAGCTGCTGTCGCTGACGCCGGTCGAGGACCTGCCGCGGACGCCCGCCGCGCCCCTGCGCGCCGACGAGCCGGTCTCCGCCGTGTCCCGGTCCGACGGCCGCTGGCGGCTGGTCACCTCGGCCGCGGGCCGGCCGCTGGGCTGGCTCGACACCGACACGCTGCCCGCCACCGGCACCGCCGGTGACGCGCCCCTGCGTCCCGCCCGGGCCCTGGCCGACACCGACTCACTCCTGTCCGCGCTCAACGAGACCATCGCCTCGCCGAGCGGATTCGTCGTGCGCGTCGACGCGGACGGCACGGTCACCGGGGTCACCGCCGCCGAGGAGATCCACGCCCGCGCGAACGCCGCACACACCGCGGCCGGCGCCGCTTCCGCGCGTACGGGTACGGGCATGGCGGGCTCCGACAGGCCCGCGCCCGCCACCGCCACCGCCACGGAGCGCCCCTCATGACCATCGACTGGTCGTGGATCGGCGACCACACCGACGACCTGACGACACTCTCCCTCTCCCACCTCCAGGCCGCCCTCTCCGCCGTCCTCCTCGGCCTGCTGATCTCCCTCCCCCTGGCCGTGGTCGCGCACCGGATCCGCCCGTTGCGCGGCCTGCTCCTCGGCCTGTCCAACGTCCTGTTCACGATCCCGTCGATCGCGGTCTTCGTGCTGCTCCTGCCGGTGAGCGGGCTGACCCGCACGACGACCGTCATCGGCCTGACGATCTACACCCTGGTCGTGCTGCTCCGGAACACGGTCGAGGGCCTCGACTCCGTGCCCGCGAAGACGAAGGAGGCCGCGAAGGCCATGGGCACCCGCCCCCTGCGCACCCTCCTCACCGTCGAACTCCCGCTCGCCCTCCCGGTGATCATGGCCGGTGTGCGGATCGCGACGGTCATGTCGATCTCGCTGGTCTCGGTCGCCACGTACATCGGCGACGGCGGCCTCGGCCAGCTCTTCACCGACGGCTTCCAGCGCAACTTCCCGACCCCGGTGATCGCCGGAGTGGCCCTCACGCTCCTGCTGGCCCTGGTGGCCGACGCGATGCTGGTCGCCGTCCAGTACGTCCTGACCCCGTGGACCCGGAAGCGGGGTGCCTGAGACCGTGTACGAGCTCTTCAAGAACCTCGGCGAGTGGCTGACCAGCGGCGAGCA
Source organism: Streptomyces sp. NPDC030840 (assembly GCF_055572015.1). Taxonomy (NCBI): domain Bacteria; kingdom Bacillati; phylum Actinomycetota; class Actinomycetes; order Kitasatosporales; family Streptomycetaceae; genus Streptomyces; species Streptomyces sp. NPDC030840. Next base: position 81,433 of record NZ_JBVIEE010000011.1, read on the forward strand.
GTGGTCCGGCCCCGACGGTATCGCCCACCGCCTCGCCGAGCACCTCCAGTACTCGCTCCTCGCCACCCTCATCGCGGCGGCCATCGGCCTCCCGCTCGGCCTGCTCATCGGCCACACCGGCAAGGGCGCCTTCCTCGCCATCAACCTGTCCTCGTTCGGCCGTGCCCTGCCGACCGTGGGCCTGGTCGTCCTGGTGTTCCTGGCCAGCGGCCTGTCGATGTGGCCGGTCTACGTCGCCCTGGTCGCCCTGGCGGTCCCGGCGATCGTCACCAACACCTACGCGGGCATGACCGCCGTCGACCCGGACGTGCGGGACGCGGCCCGCGGCCAGGGCATGCGCGCGCACCAGGTCCTCCTCCAGGTCGAACTCCCCCTCGCCCTTCCCCTGATCATGACGGGCCTGCGCCTGGCCCTGATCCAGGTGGTGGCCACGGCGACGATCGCCGCGTACGTCTCCTTCGGCGGCCTCGGCCGCTACGTCTTCGACGGACTCGCCCAGCGCGACCTCGTACAGGTGCTCGGCGGCGCGGTCCTCGTGGCCGTGGTCGCCGTGGTCCTCGACCTGGCCCTCGCCGGCTGCCAGCGCTTCCTCTTCCGACACCGCACTGCGTAGGGAACCGACACATGAATCGTCGTACGCTCCTCGGCGGCCTCCTGACCGCCGCCTCCGTGCCCGCCCTCGCCGCGTGCAGCAGCGGCATAACCTCCCTCGAAGGCGAGGGCACCGTCGGCGGCGGCTCAGGATCCAGCAAGGACGGCATCACCATCGGCACCGCCAACTTCACCGAGAACCAGGTCCTCGGGTACCTCTACGCGGCGGTCCTCGGCGCCGCCGGCGTCAAGACGACCGTGCGCCCCAACCTCGGCACCCGCGAGATCCTCATCCCCGCGCTCAAGGGCGGCGACATCGACCTGCTCCCCGAGTACCAGGGCGCCCTGCTCCACTACGTCGACCCGAAGTCGACGGCCACCGAGGAGGGCGAGATGCAGAACGCCCTCACCGTCGCGCTCCCGTCGGGCCTCCAGGTGCTGCCGTACGGCATGGCGGAGGACTCCGACGCCTTCGTCGTCACCCGGGAGACCGCGGACAGGTACGGCCTGCGGAGCCTCGCCGACCTCGCCGAGCACAACGGCAAGTTGATCCTCGGCGCAGCAGCCGAGGTGAAGACCCGCCAGGTCGGTGTGGTCGGCCTCAAGGAGGTGTACGGGGTGGAGTTCAAGGAGTTCAAGTCGCTCGACTCCTCCGGGCCGCTCGTCAAGGGCGCCCTGAAGAAGGGGGACGTGGACGTGGCGAACCTCTTCACCACCGACACCGACATCCAGGCCAACGACTGGGTCGTCCTCGCCGACCCGAAGAACCTCATCCCCGGCCAGCACATCGTCCCCCTGATCGCCGACCGCAAGTCCGACACGCGGGTCCGCAGGGCCCTCGCCGGACTCGGCAACGTCCTGACCACGAAGGACCTCACCGAGCTCAACCGCCAGGTGGACAAGGACAAGAAGGACCCGGAGGACGTGGCGGACGCGTACGCGAAGCAGCGGGGCCTGACGGAATGACCCCACCGGGCCCCGGTGGCGTTCCCGGCGGGGTCCGGTGGCTCCCTCCCCTTCCGACAGGGGGGCTAACCCCAGTGCCACCGCGCCCGCGGCTGCCTACCGTGGACGCCATGACTGGCAACGGAGCCCGCGACGCCGAACTCGACAAGGAACTCGCCGCCACCCTGCACGCGCGCAGGGAGCTGGGCGACGATTACGAGGCGGCGCTGGTCGACTCGTTCCTGGAGAAGGTCGAACAGCGCCTCGACGGCGCGGTGGACCGCCGGGTGCGGCGCCAGCTCGCCGAACAGCAGGTGGTCATGGCCCGCGGCGCGCGTGCACCGCAGTCCACCGACTCCTGGGGGGAGCGCTTCGGCTTCGGCGCCGTCTCCCTCGTCCTGGCCGTCCCGCTGTCGGGCATCGGCGGCGGCGTGGCGGGCCTGTCCGGCCTGCTGGTGGCCTGGGCGGGCATCGTCGGCGTCAACGCGGCCTGGGCTTTCCGCAACAGCCCCGGCTTCGGCCGCCGCGGGAAGAAGCCGAGCGGCAGCGACTGGGAAGAGTAACTCCGCCCGTAGGCCGGGCCCCGGTCTTCAACCGACGACGACCGCAACCATCAATTGAGGAACCACGACGGCGCCCCACCAGGTCCGCGAAAGCGGCGCCGGCTCAGGCGCAAAGAGGCTTGTGCGCGGGGACCGCCGCACCCCCGTTGCCGGGGGGCGGGACGACGGCGGTCCCCGCGAGGGACGCGGGCCGGGTCAGGGCCGGGCTTGCGCGTCCGTTGGCGTCCATGGAGGTCCGGGAGCCGCTCCGGAGGTCCTTGGCGCCGTTCGGCGCCGGCTGGGGCGGGGAGCCGCTCCCGCCCTGCCGACAGCCACTAATGTGCCGGACCCGTGTTAAGCGTGTGCTGCGCGAACGTGACGCGCGCGTACCACTTCCGCGAAGTTCTACGCGGGCAGACTCGCGAGGCGCGGACAGACCCACCGCACACGGGCAAACCACCGGAACCACCCGGCCGCGGCAGCGAATCCGCCCCCGTCACGAGCCGGCACCGGCCTCCGCCCCGCCGGACGCCCCTACTGCTTGCCGCCCCCCTTGGCGAGGAACGCGAGCAGGTCCTGCCTGCTGACGACCCCGGTCGGCTTGCCCTCGACGAGGACGATCGCCGCGTCGGCGCCGCCCAGCACCGACATCAGGTCCGCCACCGGCTCACCGGAACCGACCTGCGGCAGCGGCGCCGACATGTGCTTCTCCAGCGGGTCGTCGAGGGAGGCCCGCTTCGTGAACAGCGCGTCGAGCAGTTCCCGTTCGACGACGGACCCGACGACCTCCGCGGCCATCACGTCCGGGTGACCGGCGCCCGGCTTCACGATCGGCATCTGGGAGACGCCGTACTCCCGCAGCACCTCGATCGCCTGACCGACCGTCTCGTCGGGGTGCATGTGGACGAGCGAGGGGATGGAACCGCCCTCCTTGTCGTCCAGGACGTCACCGACGCGCGCGCTCGGCCCCTCGTCCTCCAGGAACCCGTAGTCGGCCATCCACTCGTCGTTGAAGATCTTGCTGAGGTACCCGCGCCCGCTGTCGGGCAGCAGCACGACCACGACGTCGTCCGGGCCGAGCCGCTCGGCGACGCGCAGCGCGGCGACGACGGCCATGCCGCACGAACCGCCCACCAGCAGGCCCTCCTCCTTGGCGAGCCGCCGGGTCATCTGGAAGGAGTCCTTGTCGGACACGGCGACGATCTCGTCGGCGACGGTCCGGTCGTACGCGGTCGGCCAGAAGTCCTCGCCGACGCCCTCCACGAGGTACGGCCGCCCGGACCCGCCGGAGTACACGGACCCCTCGGGGTCGGCGCCGACGACCCGCACCCTGCCCTCACTGACGTCCTTCAGGTACCGCCCGGTACCGGAAATGGTGCCTCCGGTGCCGACTCCCGCCACGAAGTGCGTGATCTTCCCTTCCGTCTGCTCCCACAGCTCGGGGCCGGTGGAGTGGTAGTGGGAGAGCGGGTTGTTGGGGTTGGAGTACTGGTCGGGCTTCCACGCCCCCGGGGTCTCCCGCACCAGCCGGTCGGAGACGTTGTAGTACGAGTCGGGGTGCTCGGGGTCCACGGCCGTCGGGCACACGACGACCTCGGCACCGTAGGCGCGCAGTACGTTGATCTTGTCGGTGCTCACCTTGTCGGGGCACACGAAGATGCACTTGTACCCCTTCTGCTGGGCGACGATCGCGAGCCCGACGCCGGTGTTTCCGCTGGTCGGTTCGACGATGGTCCCGCCCGGCTTCAGCTCGCCGCTCTGCTCGGCCGCCTCGATCATGCGCAGGGCGATGCGGTCCTTCACCGAACCGCCGGGGTTGAAGTACTCCACCTTGGCCAGGACGGTCGCCTGGATGCCCGTGGTCACGCTGTTGAGCCTCACCAGCGGGGTGTTGCCGACGAGGCTGATCATCGAGTCGTGGAATTGCACCGTTGTCTCCGGAGCTGCACAAAGGACGGGTTGTATGGTTCCGCCAGCGTAAGCCCCCTCGGCGTCCGTTCACGCCCTGTTGAGATTGGCCCACGCCCTGTGCGGGGCATGGAGGGGGTGTACGGCTACGAGGAGGTGGCGGCGTCGCATGACGAGCATGTCGAGGGCGCGGGTGGCCCGGCGCATCGCCGCGGGAGCGGCGTACGGCGGCGGTGGGATCGGGCTGCTGGGCGCGGCGGCCGTGGGAGTGGTGCTGGCCGAGGTGCAGATGGCCAAGCGCGTCGTGGGCAACGGCCACAGTCCGCAGCCGCCCAGCGCGGAGGGTCTCTACGGACGCGCGTACGAAACTCCTGACGACCCCCCGATCCTGCTCACCATGCTCGGCGACTCCACGGCGGCCGGGCAGGGCGTGCACCGGGCACGCCAGACTCCGGGCGCCCTGCTGGCCTCGGGGCTCGCGGCGGTGGCGGAACGGCCGGTGCGGTTGCGGAACGTGGCGCTGTCCGGGGCCCAGTCGGACGACCTGGACCGGCAGGTGTCGCTGGTCCTGACGGAGTCGGACCAGGTCCCCGACATCTGCGTCATCATGATCGGCGCGAACGACGTCACCCACCGGATGCCGCCGACCCGCTCGGTCCGCCACCTTTCGAGCGCGGTACGGCGCCTGCGCACGGCGGGCGCGGAGGTGGTCGTGGGCACCTGTCCCGACCTGGGCACGATCGAGCCGGTCCAGCAGCCGTTGCGCTGGCTGGCCAGGCGGGCGTCGCGCCAGCTGGCCGCGGCCCAGACGATCGGCACGGTCGAGCAGGGCGGGCGAACCGTTTCGCTCGGCGACCTGCTGGGTCCGGAGTTCGCGGCGAACCCGCGGGAGCTCTTCGGCCCCGACAGCTACCACCCCTCCGCCGAGGGCTACGCGACGGCGGCGATGGCCGTCCTGCCCACGGTCTGCGCGGCGCTGGGCCTGTGGCCGGAGGAGGAGCGGCCGGACGTGTCCCGCCGCGAGGGGTTCCTGCCGGTGGCCCGGGCCGCGGCGGAGGCCGCGTCGGAGGCGGGTACGGAGGTCGCCGCGGCGATGCCCACGGGGCCACGGGGCCCGTGGGCCCTCCTCAAGCGCCGCCGCCGGCGCCGCGTCCCGGCAACGGACCCGACCCCGGCCCCGGCCTCGGAGCCGTCCGCCTGAGCCCCGGGGATTGGTTTCGCCCCCGCCGCCCCTACCCGTCCCGTCCCCGGGGCTCCGCCCCGGACCCCGCTCCTCGAACGCCGGAGGGTCTGACATTCAGCTGACCCGACCGGGGGGGCATGGGGGCGGGGCCCCCGGCATGGGACGGGCAGGGGCGGCGGGGGCGAGAAAAGCAAGCGCTTAGAAAAATGCGTCGGGGCTCACACCGCCACGCCCGTGACCTTGACCGTACGTACGGGTAACTTCCCACACAGCCCTGCCCACCCGTACTACGAAACGCCAATGGAGCCGTGATGCCCGAAGCCGTCATCGTCTCAGCCGCCCGCTCCCCCATCGGCCGCGCTTTCAAGGGCTCCCTGAAGGACCTGCGCCCCGACGACCTCACCGCCACGATCATCCAGGCCGCGCTCGACAAGGTCCCCTCACTGGACCCGAAGGACATCGACGACCTGATGCTCGGCTGCGGCCTCCCCGGCGGCGAGCAGGGCCACAACCTCGGCCGCGTCGTCGCCGTGCAGATGGGCATGGACCACCTCCCGGGCTGCACCATCACCCGCTACTGCTCCTCGTCGCTCCAGACGTCCCGTATGGCCCTGCACGCCATCAAGGCGGGCGAGGGCGACGTCTTCATCTCTGCGGGCGTGGAGATGGTCAGCCGCAGCGTGAAGGGCACCTCCGACGGCATGCCCGACACCCACAACCCGCTCTTCGCCGACGCCGAGGCCCGCACCGCGCAGGTCGCCGAGTCCGAGGGCGCGACCTGGCACGACCCGCGCGAGGACGGCCTGCTCCCCGACCCGTACATCGCGATGGGCCAGACCGCCGAGAACCTGGCCCGCTCCTGGGGCGTCACCCGCCAGGACATGGACGAGTTCGGCGTCCGCTCGCAGAACCTCGCCGAGGAGGCCATCAAGAAGGGCTTCTGGGAGCGCGAGATCACCCCGGTGACGCTCCCCGACGGCACGGTGGTGAGCAAGGACGACGGCCCCCGCCCGGGCGTCACCCTGGAGGGCGTCCAGGGCCTCAAGCCGGTCTTCCGCCCGGACGGACTGGTCACGGCCGGCAACTGCTGCCCCCTCAACGACGGCGCCGCCGCCCTCGTCATCATGTCCGACACGAAGGCGCGCGAGCTCGGCCTGACCCCGCTCGCCCGGATCGTCTCCACGGGTGTCTCCGGCCTCTCCCCCGAGATCATGGGCTACGGCCCGGTCGAGGCCAGCCGCCAGGCCCTGTCCCGCGCGGGCCTCACCATCGACGACATCGACCTGGTCGAGATCAACGAGGCCTTCGCCGCCCAGGTGATCCCCTCCTACCGCGACCTGAACATCCCGCTGGACAAGCTGAACGTGAACGGCGGCGCCATCGCCGTCGGCCACCCCTTCGGCATGACCGGCGCCCGCATCACCGCCACGCTGATCAACTCGCTCCAGTTCCACGACAAGCAGTTCGGCCTGGAGACGATGTGCGTCGGTGGCGGCCAGGGCATGGCCATGGTCATCGAGCGCCTCAGCTGAAGCCACGGCTGAAGCCGTCGGCGAACCAAGCCGTCGGCGAGCCAGCCTCTCGGCCGGACCAACCCCTCGGCCGGACCCCTCGGTCACTCCTGCTGGACCCAGCGTGACCCCCTGGCCCGGGACCTCGGCACCGCCGGGATTCCGGGCCGTTTTGTGACCCAATCTCCCTCAGGATGTGACCTATCTCCCCCGGAAGAGTGATGCAGCAGGTCAGAGCCGTTTCACCGCCGGGCATCGGACCAGTCTCCCTGTCCGTTTCGTGACGTTACGCACTGACAGCGGGTTAGTCCGCCCTTCAAGCTGATGTAGGAAGTCGGGGGTCGACTTTGAACCGGGAGTACGTCAGTGAGCGCCATGCCGATTGCCCTGCTGCTCACCACGGCCGCCGCCACGGTCGTGGGCGTCGCCGTGCTGCGCGGCCTGCGGGGGCTGCGCCGACAGGTCGCGGCCCTGCACACCGAGCTCGTCGCGAGCCGTGCCACGAGCGCGCGGCCCGTCGTACCCGCCGCCCGCCCGGCCTCGGACACGGACGAGATACGCGCTGCCGTGGCCGAGGCGCTCGCGGAGGAGCGGGAGCGGGAGCTGGCCGAGGCGAGGGCGTTCTGGGCCGCCCAGGAGGCACGTGACGCCTCCGACGCGCCCTCCTCACTGCTGGGCCTCCCCGACAGCGAGCCGTACCTGGCGCGCCAGTCGGACTTCGCGGGTCTGGAGCACCTGGAGCCGGTGCCCGAGCCGAGCATGGAGGGCGACGAGTTCCCCGGCGACTCCCCGGAGCTGGCCGCGGCCCGCCGCCGTCACCCCTCCCACCCGGACTTCGTTCCGTCCCCGCCGCCGGTCGGGAACGACCACGAGCGCACGGTTTCCTGTCTGGAGGAGCTCGCCTCCTCGCGCACCGAACTGACCGACGTGCGCCCGGGCCCGCTGGGCACCCTCGACGTGTACGTCTTCGCCGACGGCACCACCCTGTGCATGACCCCGGGCCACCGCGAGACCGCCGAACGCCTGGCCGCGGCCCTGCGCGCCGGCCACACCCCCGTCCTCCTGGGCGGCTCGGGCATCTCGGGCGCCTACACGCTGACGTTCCGGTGCGGCGAGGAAAGCGTCTACATCCTGGCGGACAGGGTCATCGCGTCGCTTTAGGGCCGCTTCAGGGCGCCTTCCAGGGCCGCTCGGGTGAGTAGTCCGTGCTTCTCATGGCGCGCGGGGCGCGAGGTGTCCAGGGGCGCGGGGAACCGCACGAGTTTCCAGTGGCGCGGGGAACCGCGCGACCAGCCACGGACAGCCCGCACCCGCGAACACACCAGGCGCCCTACGGCGAACAAGCGGCCCGCAGGCCGCCCGTCGCCCACTCACACTCCGGCCCGCTTCTGCGCCTGCTCGACCAACCCCACCGCCTCCGCCAGCTCACCCTCACTTCTCAGCACAACCGCGAGATCGTTCCCCGCGACCATGATCTGATCGGCCACCGCGAACATCCCCGCGTCCGGCATCTCCCGCGGCTGCGCGTCCGGGTCCTCCAGCCGCTGGGCACGCAGTGCCAATTCCCTGGCCAGCGCCAGTGCCTCAGCGGCAGCGCCCCGCTGCAGCCGGCTCTGGGGAGCAGCCCTCAAACGATCGGCGAAATGGTCCACCGCGCGGGTCAGAGGCGTCGTATCAAGCACGCCGCGAGACTACGCGTCCCCACCGGAGTGTTGCCAACACGCCAACGCTCAGGCACCGTGACCTGAAGGACCGGCTTACATTCCATGCGTCCGGAGGCGCCGATGTCCCAAGTCTTCTCCGAGGAGACCCATCGCAATCTGCTCGCCCGCATCCCCCACTGCACCGGTCGTGAAGTCTCCGACTGGCTTCGCGCTGTCGACGAAGGCCCCGCTCTCTTCAATTTCGAGGAGAAGGTCAGCTGGCTCCGGCACGAGCACAACCTCGCGTACGGCCACGCCAAGGCGATCATCCACGAGTACGACCTGAGGAGGGCCGCGCGGAAACTGCTCTGAGCGCGCTCCACCGGCACGCCGAGCACCGGACAAGACGAAGGGCCCCGGGAGTGGCACTCCCGGGGCCCTTCACTGCGCTACGACGTCACCGGGCTCACCAGGACGCCGGACCGCCGCGGACCGGATCAGTCGTCGCCGCTGAAGATGGCGACCAGCCGCAGCATCTCGATGTAGATCCACACGAGGGTCATGGTCAGGCCGAACGCGGCCAGCCAGGCCTCCTCGCGCGGGGCGCCGTAGGCGATGCCGTCCTCGATCTGCTTGAAGTCGAGGGTGAGGAAGAAGGCACCCAGCAGGATCGCGAGGATGCCGACGATCGCGCCGAGCGGACCCATGCTGCGCAGGCCGCCGTCCTCGGCGACGCCGAACACGACCAGCAGCAGGTTGACCGCCATGACCAGCACGAAGGCGATGGCGATGGTCATGCCGATGCGCGCGTACCGCGCGGTGACACGGACCCAGCCCGCCTTGTAGACCAGCAGAGTGGCGCCGGTCACGGCCATCGTGCCGAGCACCGCCTGGAAGGGCGCGCCGGACCACTGCGAGTTGAACATCTCGCTGATCACGCCGAGGAAGACGCCCTCGAAGGCGGCGTACGACAGGATCAGCGCGGGAGAGGCCTTGCGCTTGAAGCTCTGCACGAGGGCGAGGACCATCGCGACGAGCGCGGCGCCGATGGCCAGGCCCCAGCTGCTGGGCGACACCGGCAGGAGGGCCCACGCCAGGACGGCGCCGACGACGACCGTGCCGAGCGTCATGGCCGAGCGGACGACGACGTCGTCCATCGTCATGCCGCCGGTACGGACCGGGGCCTGCGGCGGGGCGCCGTACTGCTGGTCCTGCTGGGCGTACGGGTTCGTCGCGTAGGGGTTGCCGCCCTGCTGGGCGTAGGGGTTGCCCTGGGTGCCGACAGCTGCTCCCCCGGCCTGCGGCGCGGTGTTGAAGCCCGCGTAGCCGTTGTCGCGGCTGAACCCCCGTCGCGAGAAGACCGGGTTGCTGCTCCTCATTTCACTCCTCCATGGCCACCCTGCGTGGCCTTGGCCTCAAGAGTAATAGGTAGGCAAAGGATTGACCCTAGTGCTTGGGGAGGATCTTTCCCTCGTCGTGACCCCAAACACGCTACGCGTCTGCGTGATTCCCCACACTGGCCGTCCTCATCCATGACCAACCCGGTACGTGTCCGGAACCGTCCGGAGATCAACGGTACGTCGCCCGACGGGACCAAGTCGGCCGGGACTGCTCCACACGCGTTCCAGGACGGTCCGTCCGAACGGACGGAGATCGCGCCGTCCGCCGCTCACGTTCGCGCCGCACGGGCACGACGTCCGGCGGGTCGGCCCGGCCCTGGCCGACCCGCCGGACGTCGTCCGCACGGCGCGAACGGCTTGAACGGCTTGAACGGCTTGAGCGGAGCGAATTGAGCGCTAGAGACTACCGGGCGGCAGCTTCTCGCCCTCTTCCGCGGCGATCACCCCACACATGAGGTACCGGTAACCGGAATTCCACAGCTGATCGTCATACCATGCCCAGAGGTCATGTTCCTCGTTTTTGTATTTGACACCGAACTCGTTCGAGCACAGCCCATAGGCCCGACCGGTCAACTCCTCGAAACTGATACCTTTCGGCGCTTCCACGAAACCTACGACCTGCTGCTCGTGGGCACGCTTGCATGACTGGAGAATCCATACGAAGAAATCTCCCCTGTCCTCGGTGTCGAAGCAATCACCGATCATGCTGTTGCTCATGCGGAATTCATCGCCATACGTGCGGAAAGACCCCACCGGCCCCATCAGAGGACCGGACTTGTTGAAGACAAGGCATGCCATGTGGTGGAGACCGCTGTCCCACCCGGCCCGGCTCGGCGGGAGCGCGTAGGCGCGGGCGTCGGCCATCTTGTCGACGACATCGCGAATCGCCCCCTCACAGAACGCCTGACCGTCCGCCCTCGCGTTCTCCAGCGAGGTCTGCTCGACAACGTCGACGACCTGCCCGTCCGGAGATGCCTTGCCGCAGTCCACCACGCCGAGTTCGGGCTGGCCCTGGAACCTGCCGGAGTTCCAGGACGCCGAGACGCACTCCCCACGTTTCAGGGCCCGTTCCAGGCCGACCCTCCCGCCGTACGGCCCGACGGGGCCCGTCTCCGTAGCGCTGGTCGTGGTGGGTGCCGGTGCCTGCCGCGCGGTCTCATCACCGTCGAGCAGGGACGCTCCCGCCCACAGCGCGGCACCGGCGACAAGGAGCACGGCGAGCACGGCGCCGACCAGGATCACCGGCCCCTTCTTCCGCCGGTGCCACCAGTTGCCGCCGTCTCGCCCCTCCCTGAACGCTCCCCCGCCTCCGGCCCCACCCCGCGCGCCAAGAACCCTCTCCGCCTTGCCCTCATCGGCTCCGACTGCGACGGTGGGCACCTTTTCGGGCGTACCCCGCCGATGCGTTGCGCTGATCTCCTCCAGCCTGCGGGCCGCTTCCTCCCCGTCGATGCGGTGAGCGGGATCCTTCTCCAACAGGCCGAGCAGGACGGGCCTCAGCTCATCCGCCCGTTCCGCCGGCGGAGGTTCCTCGAAGAGCAATGCTGTCAGGGTGGCGGATTCCAAGTCGCGGTCGAACGGACCCCTGCCCTCGACGGCGAAGTAAAGCGTCGAACCAAGGGAGAAAAGATCGGATGCGGGACTGGGCGGTGCGCCTCTGGCCCGTTCCGGAGCCAGGAAACCAGGAGTGCCGACAATGCCCGAGGTACCGGTCAGACGTGGCTGCCCCGACTCCGGCTGCAGAGCGATTCCGTAGTCGGCGAGCATCACCTTTCCGGCGCTCTCTTTGTAACGCGCGGCGCGCGGCTCAGGGCGTGTGAGCAGGATGTTGGCGGGTTTGACATCTCTGTGGAGGATGCCGAGCCGGTGACCTTCCACGAGGGCGTCAGCGACAGCCGCACCAATGCGGGCCACCTCAGCGGGAGGCAGTGGCCCCTGTTCACGTACGACCTTGTCCAGATCCGTCGCATGAGGCACGAACTCCATGACGATCCACGGCAACCCGTCCTCCTCCACGACATCGTGGACCGTGGCCACATGCGGATGATCCCGCAGACGGGCGGCATGCCGGGCCTCGCTGCGAGCTCGCGCGATCCGGGCGGCGATGTCCTCCTCGTTCGCACCGACCGGCTGGGCGATCTCCTTCAGTGCGACCTCGCAGGCCAGCTCCAAGTCGTAGGCGAGCCACACCTGACCCATTCCGCCCGCCCCGAGGCTGTGGATCAGCCGGTAACGCCCGGCGATCACACGTCCGGCTCCTTCGCCCGTCGCTGCCATCGTCGCCTCCCAGGACGCTGACCACGGACCGGCGGCCAAGCCACCGAAGGCCCGCCCTTCATTCGACCTTAGATTTGACGTTAAATGGCTGCAAATCGCATTTAGTTGACGTGTGGACGAGAGGAGCCCCACCGCTCCTGCGCGGCCCCTGCGGGCCTCCCGCATCACGGCGCTCACCTCGCTGTCAGCGCCGGCGTTCGTGCGGGCCTACCCCAGCCGGCCGGTGCCCGCATGCCGGGAAGCGGCCACCTCCGCTTCACGCGGGGCGCCCACCAGTGCCGGTTTTGTTCCTGAACGCGCGGTTTACGCAGCAGAACCTTTTTCACCGAACCGAAGCGCCGAGCAGGGTTGGGGAGCGTTCTCGCGGTGTTCCCTTGCCGGGAAAGAGGTGCGGCGCCTTCCGACCGTCCTGGCCGGCGAGGCGCCGTGAGGCGGTTGGTGCCCGGAACCGGACTTGAACCGGTACGCCCGCGAGGGGCAGCGAGGTTTAAGCTCGCCGTGTCTGCATTCCACCATCCGGGCAGGCCATGGGCTCCGCATCGAGGTTCCGAGCCTATCGGGACCCATCCCCCGAACAGCGGAAGAGCGGACCGATGTTGTCTTATTTTATTGACGTCTGAGGGTGCATCAGCACCCGGTACGCGCCATCCGCACTTGCCAATAGCCTTTCGGACCACGTGACCCCTCGTATGCGGAATGACGGAATTTCACCGCCCGAACGAGGGGTCTCCACAGCGCCCGCCGTGCTGACGAGGTGACTCGTGTCGCCAAAACCCCGTCCTCCGGCGCACCGCGCCGTCGCTTCCTCAGCTGTGCCCGTCATACCCAGGTATGACACGGCGTCGGCCTGTCCGCCCACAGACTGCCTCCGGAACCGGAACAGCGGCTGACTACACGGCGTCCGGCGGCCCGGACGATGGAACCCGTTGCCCGAACGCCGTCGTTCCGACAGGAGCTCCTCTCGTGACCACCACTCCCATCGCCGACCGGACCACCGCCGTGGCCGCTCGCGCCACGGACCTCTCCAAGGTCTACGGACAGGCCGAGACCCAGGTGGTCGCCCTGGACCGGGTCAGTGTCGACTTCGGGCAGGCACGGTTCACCGCGATCATGGGCCCGTCGGGCTCCGGAAAGTCCACGCTGATGCACTGTGTGGCGGGACTGGACTCCTTCTCCTCCGGCTCCGTGCGCATCGGGGACACCGAATTGGGGTCCCTGAAGGACAAGCAGCTCACCAAGTTGCGCCGGGACAAGATCGGCTTCATCTTCCAGGCGTTCAACCTGCTGCCGACCCTGACCGCGCTGGAGAACATCACGCTCCCGATGGACATCGCGGGCCGTAAACCGGACAAGCAGTGGCTCGACACCGTCATCCGGATGGTCGGTCTCTCCGATCGTCTGTCCCACCGTCCCGCCCAGCTCTCCGGCGGGCAGCAGCAGCGTGTCGCGGTGGCCCGTGCGCTCGCCTCGAAGCCGGACATCATCTTCGGCGACGAGCCCACCGGCAACCTCGACTCCCGTTCCGGCGCGGAGGTGCTGGGGTTCCTGCGCAACTCGGTCCGCGAACTCGGCCAGACCGTCGTCATGGTGACCCACGATCCGGTCGCCGCCGCGTACGCCGACCGTGTGATCTTCCTTGCCGACGGGCGGATCGTCGACGAGATGTACCAGCCGACGGCGGACAACGTCCTCGACTTCATGAAGCAGTTCGACGCGAAGGGCCGCACCAGCTGATGTTCCGCACCGCCCTGCGCAACGTTCTCGCGCACAAGGCCCGGCTCCTGATGACCGTGCTCGCCGTCATGCTCGGCGTCGCCTTCGTCTCCGGCACCCTGGTCTTCGCCGACACCCTCTCCAACGCCTTCCGCAACCAGTCGGCGAAGAGCTACGACGACGTCGCCGTCTCCGTCACCTCGCACGCCGACCCCGACAACCCCAAGGAAGAGCCCGGCCTCTCCCGGAAGACCCTCGACGAGATCACCGCCGTCGACGGCGTCGCCGGTGCGTACGGCCGCGTCGAGGGCTTCGCCGGGGTCGCCGACCCCGACGGGAAGCTGATCGGCGTCGGCTGGTCCAACAAGGGCTCCAACTTCGCCCCCGGCAAGGACGGCAAGGACAGCGCCTACACCTTCACCGACGGCTCCGGCCCGGTGAAGGACGATCAGATCGCCCTGGACGAGGAGTCCGCGACCAAGGGCGAGTACCAGGTCGGCGACCGGGTGCGCGTCGCCACCAACGGCCCGGTGAAGGAGTACACCCTCAGCGGTGTCTTCACCACCGAGGACGGCGCCGTGAACGCCGGCGGCAGCCTCGTCCTCTTCGACACTGCGGTCGCCCAGAAGCAGTACCTCAAGCCCGGTTACTTCGAGAGCGTCACCGTCACCGCCGCCCCCGGCGCGTCCGACGCGAAGATCCTGGACGCGGTCAAGCCGCTGCTGCCCGACACCGCCGAGGCCCAGACCGGTAAGGCGCTCGCGGACGAGCAGGCCGGGCAGATCGAGCAGGAAATGGGCAACCTCAAGCAGGTCCTGCTCGGGTTCGCCGGTATCGCGCTGTTCGTCGGGATCTTCCTGATCTCCAACACCTTCACGATGCTGGTCGCCCAACGCACCAAGGAGATCGCCCTGATGCGCGCCGTCGGTGCGTCGCGCAAGCAGATCACCCGCTCGGTGCTCGCCGAGGCCGCGGTGGTCGGCCTGGTCGCCTCCCTGATCGGCTTCGTCCTCGGCATCGGTCTCGCGGTCGGACTGCGCTCCGGCATGGCCGCGTTCGAGATGAAGATCCCGGACGGTCCGCTGGTCGTGTCCGTCACGCCGGTGATCGCCGCGATCGTGGTCGGCGTGCTGATCACGATGTTCGCCGCCTGGCTGCCCGGCCGCCGGGCCGCGAAGATCCCGCCGGTGGCGGCCATGAACAGCCTCCACGCGGTGGCCACCACCAAGTCGCTGGTGCTGCGCAACTCCATCGGCGCGGCCATCACCGCACTCGGCGCCGCCGGGATCGTGCTGGGCGCCTCGACCGGCGGCGGCGACGGCCGGACGTACATCGGGGCGGGCGCGTTCTTCGCGCTGGTCGGCGTGATCATCCTGATCCCGCTGCTGTCCCGGCCCGTGATCGCGCTCGTCCGCCCGCTGCTCGTCGGCCCCTTCGGAGTGGCCGGCAAACTGGCCGGCCAGAACGCGGTCCGCAACCCGCGCCGTACCGGAGCCACCGCCTCGGCGCTGGCGATCGGACTGACGCTGGTGACCGGTCTGTCGGTGATCGGCATCACCGTCGGCACCGCCATCGACAAGATGACCACGGACAACATCAAGGCCGACTACATGGTCTCGATGGCGAACGGCGGGGACCTCGACCAGTCCGCGCTGACGGCGCTGGAGAAGGCCAAGGGCGTCTCCGCGGTCTCCCCGCAGCAGGACGCCTACCTCCAGGTCAAGGACGACTATGTGTCCGCCTCCGCGGTCACCCCGGGCGACATCCAGCGGGTCCTGAACGTCGACGTCGTCAGCGGCAACGTCGACTCGCTCGCGAAGGGACAGATCGCGGTCGCCGAGAAGACGGCGAAGAGCAAGGGCTGGAAGCCCGGCGACAGCATCCCCTTCACCTTCGCCGACGAGAAGAAGGCCACGCTGACGGTCGGCGCCGTCTACAAGGACAGCGAGTTCCTCTCCCCCGTCCTCATCGACACCAAGGTGGTGAACGAGCACGAGGCGAAGCCGTACATCCGGCAGATCTTCGTGAAGGTCGACGGCGGCCAGTCCTCGGCGAACGAGAAGGTCCTCATCGACGCGCTGGGCGACAACCCCGCGATCACCGTCATGGACCGGCAGGACATCCGCAACGAGTTCGGCGGCGCCATCAACACCCTGCTGAACATCATGTACGGCCTGCTGGCGATGGCCCTGATCATCGCGGTGCTGGGCGTCGTCAACACCCTCGCGATGTCGGTCTTCGAGCGGCAGCAGGAGATCGGCATGCTGCGGGCGATCGGTCTCGACCGGCGCCGCGTGAAGCGGATGGTCCGGCTGGAGGCCGTGGTCATCTCGGTGTTCGGCGCGGTGGTCGGCATCGGTCTCGGCTCGTTCCTCGGCTGGGCGATCGGCGAGACCATCAAGGAGGAGATCCCGGGCTACGCGCTGGTCCTGCCCTGGGACCGGATCGGGATCTTCCTGGTGCTGGCCGGTCTGGTGGGCGTCCTGGCCGCGATGTGGCCGGCCCGCAACGCCGCGAAGCTCAACATGCTGAACGCGATCAAGGCCGAGTAGCGCCTCGACGCACCGAAGGGCCGGGTCCCCCACCGCGGAGGCCCGGCCCTTCGGCTTGCGTCCGGCTCAACGGCCCTCGGGTTCGTTCCACTTGCGGGCGCGCAGCGCCATCCCGGAGTCACCGGATCCGGGGGTTCGCACCGCGAGCACCTGGTTCACGCCGATCCGGTTGCGCTCGAAGGACACGGCGGAGGCCGCCATGTAGAGGCGCCAGACGCGGGCGCGGCCGGGGCTGGTGAGCCGTACCGCGCGGGCCCAGTCGGCCTCCAGGTTGGCGACCCAGCGGCGCAGGGTGAGGGCGTAGTGCTCGCGGATCGACTCGACGTCGCGCACCTCGAACCCGGCGCGCTCCAGCTGGGTGACCGTGGTGCCGATGGGGGCGAGCTCACCGTCAGGGAAGACGTACGCGTCGATGAACTCGTCGATCTCGTACGTCGATTCGTCGCGCTGCGGGCGGCGGGCGATCTGGTGGTTGAGGAGCCGGCCGCCGGGCTTCAGCAGGCGGTACAGCTGGTCGGCGTACTCCAGGTACCGCTCGGCGCCGACGTGTTCGGCCATGCCGATGGAGGAGATCGCGTCGAAGGGGCCGTCCGTGACGTCCCGGTAGTCCTGGACGCGGATCTCGACCTTGTCAGTGAGCCCCTCGTCGGCGACGCGTTTGCGGGCGTACGCGGCCTGCTCCTGGGAGAGGGTGACGCCGACGACCTGGACGCCGTATTCGCGGGCCGCGTGGATGGCCATGGAGCCCCAGCCGCAGCCGACGTCGAGGAGCCGACCGCCGGGTGCCAGGCCGAGCTTGCGGCAGATGAGGTCGAGCTTGTCGGCCTGCGCGGCTTCGAGGGTGCCGTCCGGGGATTCCCAGTAGGCGCACGAGTAGACCATCGACGGGCCGAGGACGATCTCGTAGAAGTCGTTGCCCACGTCGTAGTGGTGGCTGATGGCGCGTCTGTCGGTGCGCCTGGTGTGCAGGTGGCGGCCTCTGCGGACCTCCTCGCGGGGCGGGGCGGGCGGCAGCGGCAGCCCGGCGAGCTTGACGAGGCCCCGGACGGCGGCACGCACCTCCGGGTCGCGGAGGGCCTCCGCGAGCCCGCGGGCGTCCTCCCCGCGCTCCCACACGCTCCCCGCCAGCAGGTCGAGCGCGACGTAGAGGTCTCCCTCGATGTCCAGGTCCCCGGCGACCCAGGCCCGCGCCAGGCCCAGCTCGCCCGGCTTCCACAGGAGTCGGCGCAGGGCGCGGCGGTTGCGTACGACGAGCGCCGGCGCGCCGGGGGGCCCTGCCTGCGAACCGTCCCAGGCGCGGATGCGCAACCGGAGCGGCTCTCCCAGCAACTGCTCGGCGAATCTGTTAAGCCGTGACGCGACGTCGGCCATGGCGCACACCTCCGTGACGAGGAATCCCGGAATGTCCAATACCACGTAAACGCCTGAAGAACTCGGGCCCAGTCCCCCATTCGCGTTACGGCTGGGCAAAACGTTTACGCAGTCCACGGGCGGTCGCGGGTTCGGCAACGCCGAAGGGGCCGCCCGCACCACGGATGGCGGGCGGCCCCTTCGGGGCGTGCTGGTGACCTTGAGGTCAGGGCCGGGTCAGGAGGCCTTGGCCTTCTCCTCGGTCTTCGCCTCGGTCTTCTCCTTCGGCGCGGCGGCGACCGGCGCCGGCTTGGCGGCCTCGTAGAACTCCTCGCGCGGGTTCTCCATGGCACCGAGCGAGACGACCTCGCGCTTGAGGAACATGGCGAGCGTCCAGTCGGCGAAGACGCGGATCTTACGGTTCCACGTCGGCATCGCCAGGCCGTGGTAGCCGCGGTGCATGTACCAGGCGAGACGGCCCTTGAGCTTGATCTTCATCTTGCCCATGACGATCATCGCGACGCCCTTGTGGAGGCCGAGACCGGCCACCGCGCCCTTGTTGGCGTGGCTGTACTCCTTCTGCGGGAAGCCCCGCATGCCGGAGACCACGTTGTCGCCGAGGACCTTGGCCTGGCGCAGCGCGTGCTGGGCGTTCGGCGGGCACCAGGCGTTCTCCACACCGGCCTTGCGGGCGGCGACGTCCGGCACCTGGGCGTTGTCGCCCGCGGCCCAGATGTAGTCCGTGCCCTTGACCTGCAGGGTGGGCTCGCAGTCCACGTGGCCGCGCGGGCCGAGGGGAAGGCCGAAGCGGGAGAGCACCGGGTTCGGCTTGACGCCGGCCGTCCACACGATCGTGTTGGAGTCGACCTCTAGTCCGTTCTTCAGGACCACGTGGCCGTCGACGCAGGAGTCCATGGAGGTGGAGAGGTAGACCTCGACCCCGCGGCTCTCCAGGTGCTCCTTGCCGTACTGGCCGAGCTTGGGGCCGACCTCGGGGAGGATCTTGTCGGCGGCGTCGACGAGGATGAACCGCATGTCCTCACGGGACACGTTGGTGTAGTACTTGGCCGCGTCCCGGGCCATGTCCTCGACCTCACCGATGGTCTCCGCGCCGGCGAAACCGCCGCCGATGAAGACGAAGGTGAGCGCCTTGCGGCGGATCTCCTCGTCGTGCGTGGAGTCGGCCTTGTCGAGCTGCTCGAGGACGTGGTTGCGCAGGCCGATGGACTCCTCGATGCCCTTCATGCCGATGCCCTGCTCGGCGAGGCCGGGGATCGGGAAGGTGCGGGAGACCGCGCCCATCGCGATGACCAGGTAGTCGAAGGGCAGCTCGTACGACTCGCCGACCAGCGGGGAGATCGTGGCGACCTTGCGGTCCTGGTCGATGGTGGTGACCCGGCCGGTGAGGACTTCGGCCTTCGGCAGCACGCGTCGCAGCGGGACGACGACGTGGCGGGGCGAAATGCTTCCGGCGGCGGCTTCGGGAAGGAAGGGCTGGTAGGTCATGTACGACCGGGGGTCGACGACCGTGACGGTCGCCTCTCCGTAGCGCATCTTCTTCTGGATACGCCGAGCTGCGTACAGGCCTACGTACCCACCGCCTACTACGAGGATCCTGGGACGCTCCGTGGTGCTCATGCCATCGAGTATGTACCCGCCATCCGGGGGGTGCTCGTGCGCCCCTTCACAAGCTTCGGCGGGCCTTCTGCTACACTGCGCGGCCCGCGTGACGCAGGTCATGGCGCGGCGGGGGAACCACCGTGCGGTACGGGCCGTTGTCAATGCCGCGTGAACTGCCCTTCCGCTCTCGCGACCGGCCGAACCACTCACCTTTCCGAAGCGTCCGCGGCTCCCCCGGAAGCCCTCGGAGAAGGCCCCCCGGGGCCGCAGTGACCCTCCAGCACCCACTAGAGGGCCGCATCGTCCCTCAGCAGGGCCGATTTCCTTGTGAAGAACTTCACGAACTTTCTCGGCGGTGCGTCAACGAGGGGTTCGCCAGGACCTCCGAGAGGCGCTCATACGTTACCCAAGACGCTCAAGCGAGGATGCCGGCGGGTAGCAAAATCGTGCTCACCACAGGCCCGTTCCCGGCGCCGGCCTAGGCGATGGACCAGGCGATGCCGTCCAGGATGTCGTGCTCGCTCACCACGACCTCGCTCGCACCGATGCGCTCCATGATCGCCAGCAGCACCAGCGCGCCCGAGGCGATGACGTCGACCCGGCCCGGGTGCATGGAGGGGACGGCGGCCCGCTCGGCGTGCGTGGAGGCGAGCAGCCACTCGGTGATCTCCCGCACGCGGTCGTACGCGACCCGGGAGTGGTGGATCGCGGTCGAGTCGTACTCCGGGAGGTCCTGCGCGATCGCCGACACGGTCGTCACGGACCCCGCGAGCCCGACGAGCGTGTGCGCCTCGCGCAGTGGGACGGTCCGTTCCACGCGGTCCAGAGCGGCCTCGATGTCGCCCCGGATGGCCTCGACCTGCCGCGGCTCCGGCGGATCGACGACCTCACCGTCCCGTACGAGGTGACGCTCGGTCATCCGTACGCACCCGATGTCCACGGACAGCGCTCCGCGCACGTGGCCGTCACCGACGACGAACTCCGTCGACCCGCCACCGATGTCGACGACGAGATAGGGCGTCCGGAGTTCCTCCCGCCCCATCAGTTCCCTGGTCGCTCCCGTGAAGGAGAACTCGGCCTCCTGGTCGCCGCTGATGACCTCCGGTTCGACGCCGAGGATGTCCAGTACCCCGCGGACGAACTCGTCGCGGTTCTCGGCGTCGCGGGAGGCGGAGGTGGCGACGAAGCGGGTGCGCTCCGCGCCGTGCTCCTTGATGACCGCCGCGTACTCGCGGCAGGCCGCGAACGTGCGCTCCAGGGCCTCGGGGGCGAGGCGGCCCGTGCGGTCGACTCCCTGGCCGAGGCGGACGATGGTCATCCGGCGGTCGAGGTCGGTGAGTTCGCCGGTGTGCGGGTTCGCGTCCGCGACGAGCAGGCGGATGGAATTGGTGCCACAGTCGATGGCGGCGACCCTGGTCATGCGTTCTCCGGTCTCCTGTCGTGGTGGTTGGGGGGTGGAGTTGGATCGCCCCCGCCGCCCCTACCCGTCCCATCCCCGGGGGCTGCGCCCCCAGACCCCCGCGTATCGGCCTTCGGCCTCGTCCTCAAACGCCGGACGGGCTGAAAACTCCGGGGGCGTTCACTCCTCGTGCGGGGCCACACACGGACCCTTGCGCCACCACTCCGGCAGCATCGCGATCGCCTCGTCCCCGAGCGGATTCACCCCCGGCCCCGCCGCCAGCGAGTGCGCCACCAGCACGTGCAGGCACTTCACCCGGTCCGGCATGCCCCCGGCACTCGGGAACCCCTTCAGCTCCTCGATCTCGTCGCGGCGCCGAATGTAGTCCTCGTGCGCGGAGCGGTACGCGGCGGCCAGCTCGGGATCGGACCCCAGCCGCTCGGTCATCTCCTTCATCACCCCGTTCGCCTCCAGCGTGCCGATCGCGGACGCGGCCCGCGGACACGTCAGGTAGTACGTCGTCGGGAACGGCGTACCGTCCGGCAGCCGGGGCGCCGTCTCGACCACGTCGGGCTGCCCGCACGGGCAACGGTGCGCGATCGCGCGCAATCCGCGCGGCGGCCGGCCGAGCTGCTGCTTGAAGGCCTCGACGTCCGCGTCGGTCGGCTCGGTGCGCTCGGTGGAAGGCGGGGGTGTTTCCATACCTGCTGCTTACGTCTCTCTCGTCAGTTCCTGGGTTCCACTGCTCGGGGAAGTCTCACCGGCCCGCGGCGTCGGCCTTGTCGACCCCGTCCCAGACGTTGGCGTACCAGGGACGGTCCGCCGCCCCCCGCGTCGTACGCGACTGCTTCGCCGTCTTCGGGTCGATCACGGTGTAGCCGGTCTCGCCGGGCATCACATAGTGCAGCCGCTCCCGGATCTGCTGCTCCGCGTACGCGTCGTCCTGCCACCGGGCCTTGAGGTCGCGCAGCTGCTCGACCCGCTCACGGGCCTCCTCACGCCGCTGCTCCAGCTCGGCGATCTCGGCGCGCTGGGAGACGTACTGCCTTATCGGGTACGCCAGCGCCACGATCAGCGAGCAGAGCACGAGCGCGAGCAGGGCCGCCCGCCCGGTCAGCCGGGAGCGGCGGGCCTGGCGTTTGGTCTGGGAGCGGTAGACGCGGGCCGCCGTCTGCTCACCGAGCAGCCGGAGCCTGGTCGCGGTGGAGAAACGGTCCCGGTCCTTCACAGCCATGTCCCCGCCTCTCGTTCCACACGCGCGTACGTCCCCGCACACGGTACGGGACCGGTACGGGGACGTACGTACGACGGGCTCAGCATGGACCCGTTGCGGATCGGATCAGCCCTTGAAGCGAGGGAACGCGCTGCGGCCCGCGTACACCGCCGCGTCGTCGAGGATCTCCTCGATGCGCAGCAGCTGGTTGTACTTGGCGACGCGCTCGGAGCGGGCCGGGGCGCCGGTCTTGATCTGGCCGCAGTTGGTGGCGACGGCGAGGTCGGCGATGGTGACGTCCTCGGTCTCGCCGGAGCGGTGGGACATCATGCACTTGAAGCCGTTGCGCTGGGCGAGCTCGACGGCGTCCAGGGTCTCGGTGAGCGAGCCGATCTGGTTCACCTTCACCAGCAGGGCGTTGGCGGCGCCCTCCTCGATGCCGCGGGCGAGGCGCTCGGGGTTGGTGACGAACAGGTCGTCGCCGACGAGCTGGACCTTGTCACCGAGCTTGTCGGTGATCGTCTTCCAGCCGTCCCAGTCGTCCTCGAACAGCGGGTCCTCGATGGAGACCAGCGGGTAGGCCTCGACGAGCTCGGCGTAGTACTCCGTCATCTCGGCCGCCGAGCGCTCCTTGCCCTCGAAGACGTAGACGCCGTCCTTGTAGAACTCGGACGCGGCGACGTCGAGCGCGAGGGCGATCTGCTCGCCCGGGGTGTAGCCGGCCTCCTTGACGGCCTCGAGGATGAGGTCGAGGGCCTCGCGGTTGGAGCCGAGGTTCGGGGCGAAACCGCCCTCGTCGCCGAGACCGGTGGCCAGGCCCTTGCTCTTCAGGACCTTCTTCAGGGTGTGGTAGACCTCGGCGCCCCAGCGCAGGGCCTCGGAGAAGGTCTCCGCGCCGATCGGGGCGATCATGAACTCCTGGATGTCCACGTTGGAGTCGGCGTGCGAGCCGCCGTTCAGGATGTTCATCATCGGCACCGGCAGCAGGTGCGCGTTCGGGCCGCCCAGGTAGCGGAAGAGGGGGAGGTCGGACGCCTCGGACGCGGCGTGGGCGACGGCGAGCGAGACGCCGAGGATGGCGTTGGCGCCGAGGGAGCCCTTGTTGTCGGTGGCGTCCAGATCGAACATCGCCTGGTCGATCAGGCGCTGCTCGGTGGCGTCGTAGCCGACGAGCTCCGGGCCGATCTGCTCGATCACGGCGAGGACGGCCTTCTCGACACCCTTGCCGAGGTAGCGGTTCGAGTCGCCGTCGCGGAGCTCGATGGCCTCGAAGGCGCCCGTGGAGGCGCCGGACGGGACGGCGGCACGACCGGTGCTGCCGTCGTCGAGGCCGACCTCGACCTCGACCGTGGGGTTGCCTCGGGAGTCCAGGATTTCCCGGGCTACGACGACGTCGATGGACGGCACGAGCATCTCCTTCTGGGATGTGACGCGGGTACGCGGGCCGTGGCCCTGCGGGACGAGCCTAACCGTCTCCGGGGGATCGGCCAGTCTCCTGCCCGACCTGTGGACCAAACCGAGAGTAAATTGTTCCTGAACTGAACAAAAAGAGGCCGCCAAAAGGCGCCGGGACACCGCCGGGCAACGCCAGGACGCACCACGGCAGCACTCGGCAGCGCCAGGACAGGGGGGCGGCGCGCGAAAAACCCCGCCCCGGTGCGTACGGGGGAACACGCACCGGGGCGGGGAGCCCGTGGGGGACGGGGGGCGGCCCTCACGAGACCTCCACTCTGGAGGACACGGATGTGAGGGCGCTGTGGTTCAGCTGGGAACCGGCTTGTTCTCAGCTCAGGTGCAGCTGCTGACCGGGGAAGATGAAGTCGGCGTCGTCGATGATGTCCTTGTTCAGCTCGAAGAGCTTCTGCCAGCCACCCTTGACGTTCTTCTTCTCGGCGATGCTGCTGAGGGTGTCACCCTTGACGACCTTGTACTCGCCGTCGCCCTTCTTGACCTTCTTGCCGGTCGGGGTCTCGACGGTGGCCCGCTCCGAGGAACGCGAGGCGCGCTGCTCCTGGCCGCCGGAGCTCTGGGTGCCCTGCTCGGCGGAGCCGGAGCTCGCCTGCGAACCCGAGGAGCCCGAGTCCGAGGTGGCCGCCCCACCGTCGTACGCGGCGCCGGACAGACCCGTGCCGCAGTTCGGCCAAGCGCCCTTGCCCTGAGCCGCGAGGACCTTCTCGCCGATCTCGATCTGCTGGGCCTTGCTCGCCTGGTCGGCGGTGGAGGCGTACTGCGTGCCGCCGTACGCGGCCCAGGTCGAGGCGGAGAACTGCAGGCCGCCGTAGTAGCCGTTGCCCGTGTTGATCGACCAGTTGCCGCCGGACTCGCACTGGGCGACCGCGTCCCACTCGGAGGCGGTGGCGGCGGAGGCGGTGCCGGACGCAAGCAGCGGGGCGGCGATGGCGGCACCGGTGACGCCGGCCATCGCGACGATGCGGCCGGCCTTGGACGTCGTGGACGAACGACGGTGCTTGCCCTTGCAGGAAGACAGCATGAAGTATCCCCTCACCGACGCCTGCGAGGTGAGCTGTCGGGTTCGGGCCGGTTGAGTTGCCCGGCCGCGCGGTCGGCCTTTCGGCCTGTGCCGCGGATGGCTTCCGCCTCCGCCGCTTCCGCACGGCTTCACCCCAAGCCGTTCCCGGTCGTCTCCCGACTCCCGGGCCCGGCGCCTACCTTGGGTCCCCCGCTCCTGCCTACGGCGCTTGACGCGACGACTGTTCCCGTACGGCGGTTGGCAGGATTCGGCGTACCGACCGCAGGGGCCCGCTGTGGCGAGCGATCACGACCGTAAACACGCGATCCGGGGATTTACAAAGACGATCAGGGCTTCTGTGACTCATCTCCCACCGAGATCAAAACGGGCATTCACCCCGAAAGGTAGCGCTAACTCTCGCTACTTTTCGTCCGATTCGTCACTGACGTTCAGCCTCTGACCGGGGCGGACAAGGTCAGGGTCAGTGCCGACCGTGTCCTTGTTCTCGGCGTACAGCTCGCCCCATCCTCCCGGCAGGCCAAGGGAGTCGGCGATGGCCCACAGACTGTCCCCGGTGTGGACGAGATACGGGGCGTACGGGTCCTCCGGCAGCTCGACCTCCCGGGCCGAGTCACCGCTCCGCGAGGCGTGCCGCCCGGTGGAGCCGGTGGCCGCGTCCGTACGGCCGCCAGAGGCGTCCTCGTCGGCGGTCTCGCCACGATGGCGGCCGGTCCCCGGGGCCGCGTCCTCGGAGCCGGAATCAGAACCGGAGGCGGAGGCGGAACCGGAGGCGGCGCCGGCGTCGGCGTTCGCCGAAGAGTCGTCAGTCCGGCCGGAATCAGCCGATTCTCCGCTTCTTGCCGCATCCGTGCGCTGACCGTCGGCGTCCCGGGAGGTGCTCTCACTGGAGTCGCTCAGCCCGCGGTCGGAGGTGCCGGAGGAAGAAGAACCGGATGAATCAGACGAATCGGGCGAGCCGAGCAAATCGCCCGCCAGGCCGGTGTCCACGTCGGCGGATCCGGAGTCATCGCCCAGCCCGGAGAGGAGCCCGCAGGTGGGCCAGGCACCGACGCCCTGGTCGTCGAGGATCTTCTCGGCGACGGCTATCTGCTGGGAACGGCTGGCCTGGTCGGCGCTGGGCGCGTAGTCGAGGCCTCCGTACTTCTCCCAGTCGATCTGGGACAACTGCAGCCCGCCGTAGTACCCGTTGCCGGTGTTGGCGCTCCAGGAGCCGCCGCTCTCGCAGTCCGCGACCTTGTCCCAGGTCGTCCCGGTGGCCGCGCTCGCACCGGTCGCGCCCAGGAGCGGGATGGCGATGGCCGAGCCGGTCACTCCGGCGGCGACGAGGAGGGCCGGAGCCTGACGGGGCCGACGGTGACGACCGTTCCCGGAGAGCATGCGGTTGCCTTTCACGCGACAGCAGGGACCAACGCGACGGCTGTGGCGAGCCGTGACGCTGATGCGTGAACGTATCCGCAGTCGAACTCTTGTCACAAGTTAATGCAGCGCAGATCACGTGAAGATCACAGAGTTGAGAAAGTGTCAGCTCAGAGGGTCGTTCGGCGTATGAGCGGGAATGCTTGACGGTTCCACCGGGGAGCGCCGGGTGTCATGCCCGACCTGTCGGCCGAACCGGTGCGAACTCCACGGGAAGCGTGCGCAATCCCCTCATAATGAGCCCGCCGCGCCAGCGCAAATCAGCCGGATCCACCGCGAGTCGGAGGTCGGGGAGGCGGGTGAGGAGAGTCGCGAGCGCGGTCTGCCCCTCCAGGCGGGCGAGGGGCGCGCCGAGGCAGTAGTGGATGCCGTGGCCGTAACCGAGGTGCTGGTTGTCGCGGCGGCCGAGGTCGAGGACGTCGGGGTCGGCGAACCGCTCGGGGTCCCGGTCGGCCGCGGCGAGCACCACGAGGACGGGATCGCCGGGGGCGATGTCCTGCCCGCCGATGGTCAGCGGCCGGGTGGCGAAGCGCCAGGTGGCGAGCTCCACGGGGCCGTCGTACCGCAGGAGTTCCTCGACACCGGTCTCCAGGAGTTCCCTGTCCTGGGCGGCGAGGGACTTCTGGAGCCGTATGAGCTGCTCGGGGTGGGTGAGGAGCGCGTACGTCCCGTTACCGATGAGGTTGACCGTCGTCTCGAACCCCGCGAACAGAAGGATGAACGCCATCGCGGCGGCCTCGTTCTCGGTGAGGTGCTCGCCGTGGTCGGAGGCCCGGATGAGTCCCGAGATGAGGTCCTCTCCGGGTGCGGGGGTGTCGGGGAGCGCCTCGCGCTTGCGGTGGATGAGGTCGGCGAGGTAGCCCCGCATCTTCTTCACGGACCGCGCGACCCCGCCCCGGGGCCCTCCCCCGTGTCGGATCATCATCCCCGCCCAGTCCCGGAAGTCGTCCTGGTCCTCCCGGGGGACGCCGAGCAGGTCGCAGATGGCGTAGATGGGCAGCGGGAAGGCGAACTCGTGGATGAGGTCGGCCTGGCCCCGGCCGGAGAACTGGTCGATGAGGTGGTCGGTGAGCTGCTGGACGCGCGGCGCGAACTCGGCGACGCGCCGGGGAGTGAAGGCCTTGCTGACGAGCCGCCGCAGCCGGGTGTGGTCCGGCGGGTCGATGTTGAGCAGATGCGTCATCAGCTCGGCCTTGCGCTCACCGGGGATTCCGGTCTTGCCCTTGGCGTGGGCCGGTTCGTCGTGGTGGGCCGGGTTCTTGGACAGCCTCGCGTCCGCCAGCGCCTGTTTCGCGTCGGCGTACCGGGTGACCAGCCAGGCCTCCACGCCGCTGGGCAGCCGGGTCCTGTGCACGGGGGCGTGCTCACGGAGCCAGGCGTAGGCGGGGTAGGGATCGGTGGCGAACTCCCAGGTGAACAGTTCGGGAGCGGTGTCGATCGCGGGGTGGTGGGGCTGGTTGGTCACTCCTCGACGGTAGCCGCAGCAAGGGGGCTCCTAGGCCTCCAGTCCCTCGGCGGCCCGCACCGCGTCCCGGTAGGCCCGCGCGGCCACCCGCAGTGCCGCCTCCGGGTCGACGCCTGCCGCCTCGGCCTCGACGGCTGTCGCCAGCAGTGCGTACCCGATGCCCTCACCCGCCGGCAGCGGAACGTCCAGGCCCGCCGTCCGTACGCGCGACGCGAGCTTGGCCGCGAGGGCCAGGCCCGGCTGGCCCAGGGGTATGCCGTCCGTCACCGACTCGCGCCGCTTCTCCAAGGCCTTCGTGCGCAGCCAGTGCGCCTTGACCTCCTCCGGGGTGGTGGCCGTCTCGTCGCCGAAGACATGGGGGTGGCGGTGGATGAGCTTGGCGACGATGCCACCGGCGACGTCGTCGATGGAGAAGGGTGCCTCGGGGTCCTCCTCGGCGATACGGGCGTGGAAGACGACCTGGAGGAGGACGTCGCCCAGTTCCTCGCGGAGTTCGTCGCGATCGCCCTCCTCGATCGCCTCCACCAGCTCGTACGCCTCCTCGATGCCGTACTTCGCCAGGCCCTTGTGGGTCTGCTGGGACGACCAGGGGCACTCGGCGCGGATGCGGTCCATGACCTGGACGAGGTCGAGGAGGCGGGCGCCCGGCAGGTCGTACGAGGCGGGGAGCAGCTCCAGCTCGGGCATCGCCACGCGGCCCGAACCGGCGAGGCGGGCCAGGCCGTCGGTGAGGTGCGGCTCGCCCTCGCCCACGGCCACCACGACCAGCGTGCGGCCGCCCGCGCAGGCGTCGACCAGCTCCTGGGCGGTCGGGGCCGCCACCTCGACCGCTATGCCCGCCTCACGGAGGTAGGGCAGCTGCGGGTGCTCACCGTCGGCGCACAGGACGCGGTCCGCGCCGTGCAGAGCCTGCCAGGCCGGCCAGGAGAGCAGGCCCGGTGCTACGCGGTGGCTGGTGGTGAGCAGGACGATGCGGCCGGTGGCGCCGTCTGGGCTGGTTGCGTTCACGGATCGAACGTAACCCACGCCACCGCCGCCACCAGAAGTTGTCCACAGGCAGCGTGGTTCACGCCGACTGCGGCTGTGCCGCCGCCGTGATCTCCCGTACCCAGGGCGTCTTCGCGTCCACGCGGCTGCTCTTCTGCACGTCCCAGGCGCCGTAGCGCGGGTTGAGGTCGACGTCGAGTTTCTTCGAGGCGTCGGAGAGGGCCTTCCAGAAGGTGGCCTTGCCCGCGTCGGTGCTCATGTCGGCGCCGAGGGCGGCGGCCAGCTTCTGGGCCAGGACCTCGGTGCGGAGGCTGTCGTCGAGGCGCTGAGGGGCCACACCGTACTGCTGCAGCCAGGTCGTCTCCAGGGCCTTCGCTCCGCCCGCCTGCTGCTCCAGGGAGGCGCGGAAGTCCTGGACGTCCCTGCGGCTGACGTCGGCCCCGGCGTCCTCGGCCGCGCCCGCCAGGACCCTGTCCAGGACCATGCTGTGCAGGGTGTCGCGGGTGAGACCGCCCGTGCGGGCGATGATCTGCTCGTACTGGGCCTCGTCCACGGTGGCGGCCCGCTGTGCCTCGCGCACCTCGTTCACCCGGGTCTCCAGTTGCGCGACGGTGATCCGCTGGCCGCCGACGACGGCCGCCGCGCCGGGATGCGCGTCGTTCCCGCAGGCGGTGAGAAGGGGCGCCGCGGCGACGATCACGGCGGAGAGGACGAACGCGGTACGACGGCGGCGGTGCAAGTTGGCCTCCCGAGGAGATTGTGCGACGGTGCACAAAGTCTTGCGGTGATCGATGGTAGGCAGTGACCGTGCTCCAGGCCAGCCTTCCCCCGGCACTTCGTGCGCGGGATGCCCCAGGACCAACGATTCACCGCGGCTTCGGGCACCGCCGCCTGTCGCTCGGCCGCTCCGCCGCTGCCGTTCTCAGCCCGTGACCGCCACCGGTGCGTCCCAGGCGTCCCGGTCCACGGTGATGGTGTAGCCGCCGCGCGACTCCCTGCTGTTGACCATGTACTGGTGCGCGCGGTGGTGCCCGGTGTACAGCGCCGGGTCGAACGGCCAGTCGGTGGTCGTGGTGTTGACCTTGTCCCACTTGGCGTACCAGAGGTTGCCCGGCAGGTTGGTGCGGTCGGTCGCGGTGGCGACGGCCTTGGCGCTGGAGCTGCTGAAGCCGTAGAACCCGGTGCGGTACAGCTTGGCGTGGACCGCCTTCTGCCAGGCCCGGACGTACGTGAGGACCGCGTCGTCGCAGGCCGCGTTCGTGATGTCGTACGCCTCCATGTCGAGGTAGAGCGCGCTGCCCGGCTTCATGCCGAGCGCGGAGGCCTTCGTCACGGCGTCGGTTCCGTCCGCGGAGCCCTGGGAGGCGGCGGTGGAGGCGCTGATCACCTCGGGACTGGAGCCGCTCTGGCAGGGCGGCTGGGCGCCGACGTAGAGCGGGACGAGCTTCCAGCCGACGGAGCTGACGGACTTCACCCAGGAGGCGGTGAGGTTGGGCTGGGAGCAGCCGCGGTTCTTCCCGCCGACGTAGACGGCGGCCGCGCCGTAGAAGCCGGTGTGCCAGGCCTTCATCGCGGACAGGGACGGTGCCGTGCAGGTGTCGAAGGCGCGGCCCGTGTAGATCTTGGCGGCCGGCCAGCTCGTGGTCGTGGCGAGGGAGTTCTGCGCGGCGACGCCGGCGCCGGCGAGCACGACGGCCCCGGCCGCGGCCCACGCCGCGTATCTGCGCTTCTTCGACTGCCGATGGCCGGCCATGACCCCACCCCTTGGTACGCCTGTTGGCTTGGTACGCCTGTTGGCTTGACGCGGAACGTTGGACAACGGGAACGCCGCACAACGCACCGTAAGCTAACCGGCGGCCGTCCTGGGTCAGGGAAACCCCGCACCGTGATCACGACAAGATTCGGCCAAGGTGACGCAAAAACCGCTCAGCCGCGCACCTGGCCCAGCCACTGGAGCGTCCGCCGTACCTCCGTGGCCAGGGGGTGGCCGGGTCCCCTGAGCCGTTCCACGTCGTGCAGCAGGCGGGCCAGGGTGTCGTGGGCCGCGGCGCGGTCACCGAGGGCGAGGAGGAGGTGGCCGATGCGGCGGCGGACGTCCAGGGAGAGCTCGGGGTCCCCGGCGACGTACTGGTTCTCGTAGTACGGCAGCAGGGAGCGGTACTCGGCGAGCGCGGCGGCCGCCTCGCCGAGCTGCTCCAGGCACTGGGCGGCGTCGTAGCGGTAGCGCAGGGACTGGGGGTCGGCCTGGCCCGCCTCCTTGGCCCGCTCGTCGGCGAGGCGGCGCAGCTCGGGCAGGGCGCGGCGGTACTGGCCGTCGTCCATGAGAGTCGCCGCGTACTGCTTGCGCAGGGTGCGGACGACGGGTGAGTGCTCGCCGTGCTGGGAGGCCGCCGCCGGGAGGATCTGGCCGAGGATGTCGACGGCCTGGGTGATGCGGCCCTCGCCGAGCAGCCGCTTGACCTCGTCGACGGCGCCCGCGACATCGGGTCTGTCGACGGCGGGCGCGGCCTGGGGCTGCGGCGCGGGCGTGCGGGCGCGGTCCGGCCAGGGCGCGTGCGGGCGCAGGAACGGGCGGGTGGGGTCGAGCGGGGCGCCGGTGGGCATCCCGCGCGCGGGGAGCAGCGGGAGGAGCTGCTCGTACGTCTCCTGCGCGGACCCGGGCCGGTGCTGCGGGTCCTTGGCCAGCAGGCGCAGCACGAGCGCCTCCAGGGGCTCGGGCACCTCGGGGCGCATGCGGCGGACCGGGACCGGGGGCTCGTAGAGGTGGCGGTGGAGGACGCCGAGGGCGGTGGAGCCCGCGAACGGAACGTTCCCGCTGAGCAGTTCGTGCATGAGCACGCCCAGCGCGTAGAGGTCGGTGTACGGGCCGACGGCGCCGCCCATCGCTTGCTCGGGGGCCATGTAGGCGGGGCTGCCGATGGGGGAGCCGGTGTGCGTCAGGCGGGTCGTGTCCGTGTCCATGACGGAGGCGACGCCCAGGTCGAGGACGGTGACCGTGCCGTCCTGCTTGACCATCACGTTCCGCGGTTTCAGGTCGCGGTGGACGATGGGGACCGCGTGCACGGCCGACAGCACGGCGCACAGCTGGGCGGCCACCGAGACCGTCCACTGCCAGGGGTACGGGTCGTGCTCGGCGAGGTGGTCGGAGAGGTCGGCGCCGTCGATGTACTGCATGACGAGGAACAGCTCCTCGCCCTCGCTGCCCGCGTCGTGGACCGTGACCAGACCGGGGTGGTCGACCTGCGCGGTGACCCGGCACTCGCGCAGGAAGCGGCGGCGCAGCTCGTCGGCCTCGTGGCCCGCGACCCTGTCGGGGCGCAGCAGCTTGACGGCCACACGGCGGTCGAGGCGCTGGTCGTAGGCCGTCCAGACCTGGCCCATGCCGCCCTGGCCGATGAGCGTGGACAGTTCGTAGCGACCCGCGACGACGCGTCCCGTCCCGCCGCTCACCTGCCGCCCTCGTGCTTGCGCAGGTAGTCACTGAGCTCGTCGAGCTCGGCGCGCACCTGGTCGATGCGCGCGGGTGACGGGCGCTGGGGCTGCGCCTGCTGCGGCTGCGGCTGCGGCTGGGGTGGTACGGGCGGTTGCGGCTGGGCGGGCGTCTGCTGCTGGACCGGCGGGGCGGGCGGGAAGGGCTGGGGGCCCGGGTAGCCGTAGCCCGTCTGCGGCTGGGCGTAGCCGCCCGTGGTCTGCGCGTACGCCATCGCACCGGGCCCGCTGAAGTGGCGTATGTCCGCGAACAGGTAGTACGCGACGATGAACACCATGCCGCTGATCATCAGCCACATCCCGGTGTTGCCGGTCGAGGTGAACTCCTCGTCGCCCGGGTCGAGGGCGATCAGCGTGATGACGACGGAGATGTGCACCATCGACAGCACGAGCAGGGCCCAGTCGAGCGGCTTCCGGGTCACGAGAGCGAGCCTCAGCATGCTCGGCCACGCGAAGAAACCGCAGCTCAGGACGGCCAGCGCCACGAAGACCACCCGCAGGGTGATCCGTACGCCCTGCGTGGGGCGGTGAGGCGGTGGCGGCGCGTAGCCGGGGCCGTGCATGGCTGCTCCTGGTGGCCTGATGAGGGCGGACGTGCTGTGTCGTAGTCGAGCGTATAGGTCGACACGGACAGGCCGTCCAGGGTTGTGGGCAACCGTTGCCGCACCGTTCCACACCGCCGTTTTCGCGCCGCCGGTCGCCGGGGACGTCGGTCAGCGCGCGGCGGGGCGCGGAAGGAGACCATCCGTTCAGTCCGGTGCGACCGTCCCCTCGGTCAGGCCGTCGTACATGCCGCGTACGAGCCGCTCGCCGAGGCGGCCCGCGAGGCGCAGCGCGTCCTCGAACTCCGCCAGGGCGCGGAACCGTTCGCCGTAGCGGCGCTGCTGGTCGAGCGGGAGGCGGGGCAGGTTCAGGCGCCGCACGTCGAGCCGGGTGGCGGTGGAGGCGTGACTGCTGGCCTGGCGATGGTTGGCGGTGCCGCGCAGGAAGCCGGCGAGGAACCACGGGTCGAGGGCGTCGGGGTCGGGCCGCAACAGGGTGAGGTTGCGGCCGAGGGCCGCGCCGGCGGTCGCCTCGTCGACCACGCGCGCGACGGCGCCACCGCCGAGTACGGGCACGACGACGTCCCCCCGCTCGACGAGGACGGGCGGTTCCCCGGTCTCGGGCAGTGTCCCCGAGGGCGCCGTGCCGGAGAGGACGTCATGGTCGGTGAGCACGCGCGCGTGGGCCCCGTGTCCGCCCGTCCGCAACAACAGGGCGCCCCCGCGCGCGAGTTCACCGACGGTGGTCAGGGGCCAGCGCACGGGCTGGGCCTCGTCGACGGCCGGGGGCGTCAGATCGGCGGTCAGGCGCAGTGTCCGGCTGAGGCGTTCGCGGACCTCCGGCAGGTCCGCGGTGCCGCCGGGCGAGGCCGGGGGCGGCAGATGGCGGGCCGGCGCCAGGTCCACGTCGTCGTCCAGGAGTTCGATGACGGGTACGGACCGGCTCACGCCCGGCTGTTCCGGCACGGTGCCGTCGCGGTCGAAGGACCGCCAGGTCTCCAGGACGGCGGCGCGTACCTCCTCCCGGTCGAGCACTCCCCCACTGCCTTGAGGGCGTGGGAGGTGCCCCCACCGGCCGCCGTGTTCACGGCCACCGGCATCACGGCCACGCTCGGCCGGGGCGGCCGGGCCGCCTCCGTCGACGAGCTGTCCGGCGTCGACGAGCAGCACCTCGGGCTGTGCGGGCGCCCTGTCGGGCCTGCGCAGCACCCACAGGTGCAGCGGGAGGTTGTGCGGGGGCGCCGCGCCCGCGGGCAGGGCGACGACCGCGCGCAGGGCGCCCCGGCGCAGCAGGTCGGCGCGGATACGGCGCCCGGAGCGGCGGCTGGCCGCGGCCGGAGGCATCAGCAGGACGGCGGTGCCGCCCTCTCGCATACGGGCCAGCGCGTGCTGCACCCAGGCCAGTTCGGACTCGGTGCGGGCCGGGAAACCGTACTCCCAGCGCGGGTCGTAGGCGAGTTCGTCATGGCCCCAGTTGCGCTCGTTGAACGGCGGGTGGCACAGGACCGCGTCCGCCCTGAGCGTGCCGCAGGTGTCCGCGCGCAGGCTGTCGGCGGCGGCCGTGCGGACGGTGGACCGGGTGTGCAGGGCGAGCCGGAGCGCGGTGAGAGCCGCCTGCCCGGGGGAGCTGTCCTGGCCGAACAGCTCCTGGTCCGGGCGGGGTTCCACGGCGTGCAGCAGCGCTCCGGTGCCGCAGGCGGGGTCCAGCACCGTGGTCGCCTGCCCGGCGAGGTCGGCCATCAGACGGGCGAGCCCGGCAGGAGTCGGCGTGTACTGGCGCGGGTTGGCGTCGAGGTGGCGGGCCAGCAGGAACTCGAACGTCTGCCGGGCACCCGTCTCGGCCGCGAGCTCGGCGGCGCCGCGCAGCAACGGCACCGAGGGCAGCAGCGCGGCGGCCGTCGGAGTCTCGACGGCGGGCCGGCGGACCATGCCGAAGCGGGGGGTGAGCACCTGGTCGAGGGAGTTGGGCAGCAGCTTGGCGAGACGCTGGTCGGAGCCCGCGCTCACCTCCAGCCAGACGGGGTGGCGGTCGTGGACGAGCAGGAGGACACAGCCCGTGTGCACCAGGGCGGTGACCGGTCCAGCGGGGTGGCCGGCGAGCTGCTGCCACACCCGTTCCCTGAGGGGCACCTCGGCGAGCTTGCCCTGCTTGCGGAGCCATGCCTCGACCTCGGCGAGGGCGAACGACGGACTGGCCTCGGTGCCGCCGACCGGTCTCGGGAAGTCGGCGTGGCGGCGGCGCCAGTTGCTGACGGCGGCGCGACCGACTCCGGCGAGCCGCGCGATCCCCGCCGCGGTCACCTCTGTCCCGTTGTCCTGCACGCGCTCGGCTCCCCTCTGCCCGGTCTGTGAGCGCCATCGCCCGTGTGCCCTGGCCCCGTGTGACGCCGAGCATACCGACGGGAGCCACATGAATCCGCTTCACGACCGTGTACGGACTACATGACATAAGTCGTGTTGACTGGGTTCACAACCCATGGTCTCATTGACTCATCGAACAAGCCCTCTGCTTCGAGCGACTTCGACAGTTTCGACAGCTTCGAGCAGGGTGATCACGCGTCTCTGGGGGGACCATCCATGCGTCGCACCGCACTCGCCGCTGTCTGCATCGCCGCCGCGGCCACCGTCACACTCACCGGCTGCCTGCCCGGCACGGACAAGGCGGACAGCAAGCCGAAGGGGCCGTTCGCCGGGCTGACCGGCGGCGAGATCGCCGAACGGGCCGTGGACGCCACGAAGAGCGCCACCTCGCTCCGGCTCAAGGGCGAGGTGCCCGACGACGAGAGCGGCAGCACGATCACGATGGACATCGCGCTCAACAGGAAGGGCGACTGCGCCGGGACGATGTCCATGGACGGCGGTGGCATCGAGCTGGTCAAGACCGGCGACACCGTCTACATGAAGTTCGACGAGGCGTTCCTGCGAGCGCAGTCCGAGGGCTCCTCCAAGGAGGAGACCCAGGCCGCCGTGGACATGATGGCCGACAAGTGGGTCAAGGCGGACGCGACCGGCGCTGACGCCAAGGACCTCGCGAGCTTCTGCGACCTCGACACCGTGCTCGCCGAGTTCGGGGACGAGCGCTCGACCGCCGAGCGCGGCAAGACCACCACCGTCGAGGGCACGGAGGCGATCGTGCTCAGCGAAAAGGACGGCAAGGACCGTTACACGGCGTACGTCGCCACCGAGGGCAAGCCGTACCTGCTCCGCGTCGTCAGCAAGTCGGCGAAGGACCCGGGCGACGTCACCTTCAGCGACTACAACAAGCCGGTGCCGGCCGAGGCCCCCAAGGGCAAGGTGCTGGACCTGGACGCGCTGGGCGGCTGACCGCCGGCGGGCCGGACGGCCGGCGGATCCGGGCGCTCACAACGTGTGGCGCACCCACACGTTGGGCTCGACGTACACCGCGTAGCCGCGCTCCGGTTCACAGTGGACCGGCACGAGCGCGCCCGGCACCTCCACGAGTCCCTCGGTGTCGAAGGGCAGCCCCGTCCACGCCCGCCACTCGTCGAGCGAGGCCGACACGGTCATCGACGCGGGCGCCACGGCCTCGATCGTGGCGCCCGCCCGGACGTGGACGCGCAGCCACGGGTCGTACGGCAGCCCGTCGTCGCGCACCCGGTACGCGTACTCCTCGATCGGCGTACGCGGCTCCAGGTGCTTGGCGCTGGGCCGGACCGGGGCGACGACCTCACGGAAGCCGCGCGCCCGCGCGTTGTCCCGCATCGCGGAGAGCATCCGGGCCGACAGGCCCGTGCCCTGTGCGTGCGGTGCGACCACGATGGAGATCGCGCTGACCGTGTCGGGCGGGGTGCCGTACCGCAGGTCGGTGAAGGCCCGTACGAGCATCTCGTCCCAGCCCCGCGCGGGGAGTTCCCCCGCGGTGCCGTCCTCGTCGGCGAGCGCGACGGGCACGCTGTGGGCGTGGGCGACCACCTCGCCGTGCTCGTCCTCCGCGAACAGCACGTGCTCCGGCAGTTCCCGGGCGATCCGTCCGTAGTGCGCGTTGCCCACCGGGTCCTGGCGGATGAACTCGGGCCAGGTGTCGGCCATCCCGAGCACCCTCTCCCGCATCTCGGGCCGCTCGTCGAGTCCCCAGACCTTCAGCTCCATGGGGGTGACGGTAGGGGCCGGGGTGGGTTCGGTCGAGGGGTTTTCCTTCGCGCCGGGCGGGCCGCGGTCGTGTGTCCGAGGGGTCTCGCCCCCGCCGCCCCTACCCATCCCATCCCCAGGGGCTCCGCCCCTTCGACCCCGGCCACGGGGGCTGCGCCCCCTGGCCCCCCATCCTTTCGGGGCTCCGCCCCGGACCCCGTTTCGGGGGCCGGCCCCCGGACCTCCGCTCCTCAAACGCCGGAGGGGCTGGAAGCCAGGGCCGGAGGCGCTGGATTTGCGGGCGGGTTGGATGCAGGGCTGCATCTCAGTCCGCGTGGAACCGTGCCGGTGCCTTCGTCGGGTTGCCGCCGGACGGGAGTTTCTGGTCGGGGCAGCCGGACAGGACGCGCTTCATGGCGTTCTTCTCCGCCTCGGTGACCCACAGGCCGTACTTCTTCTTCACGGCGACCTGCGCGGCCACGTACGTGCAGCGGTAGGACTTGTTGGGCGGGA
Source organism: Streptomyces sp. NPDC030840 (assembly GCF_055572015.1). NCBI lineage: Bacteria > Bacillati > Actinomycetota > Actinomycetes > Kitasatosporales > Streptomycetaceae > Streptomyces > Streptomyces sp. NPDC030840. The sequence goes on from NZ_JBVIEE010000011.1 coordinate 118,272, forward strand.
GCCAGGTCGCCGCGTCGCCGTCACCCTTGCTGCGGTTGGTCCCGGCGTCCACCGCGAGGAGGTTGAGGGGGTCGTTTGCCAGGGCTATGCGCTTGCTCGCGTCCCACTGCTGGGCGCCCTTCTGCCAGGCGTCCGAGAGCGCGACGAGATGGTCCACGTCGATCCGGCTGTGGCCGCGCGTGAAGGTGACCTCCCCGCCGGTGTAGGGGTCGGGGTTCAGCTCACCGGAGGCCACCGCGCAGTCGCCGTCCTTGAACTTCACGTTTTTCAGGTCGCGTTTGAGGATGTCGTCGCGGGTGTCGCAGTCGTTCGAGTCCGTGTCGGCCCACGCGCTGCCGAAGTTGTCCCGCTCGTACCCCGTCTTGGGCGCCCGGCCCTTGACGGTGAGCGAGTCGACGGCGGTGAGCACGTCACCGGTGCCGGCCGGCGTGGTCTCCGGAGCCGGGGACCCCGCCAACTCGTTCTTGCAGCCGCTGACGGCGACAGCGGTGACCATCGCCAGTGCGACGACCGCGCTGCTCCCACCCCTCGGACGTATCACGCGAGGCCCTCCTTCGCCCTGCTCCGACCTTGACCTGACCATCACCGTAGCGGCGGTGGACGTGCGGCCGTCCAGGTACCCGTACGGGCCGCGGATGCACACCGGACCCGCACATGCGGTACGTCACGAACAGGCCGGACAGGCCGAACACGCCAGGCAGGCCGACCAGGCCGGGCAAGCCGACCAGGCCGGGCAGACCGGCAGCCGGGTCTACGACCCCAGGATCGACGTCAGGAACTCCCCCGTCCACCCCAGCAACTCCCGCCCGACCAGCGGCTTGCCGCCCACCTTGGCGGTCTTCGGGCGCGGAACCAGGACCTGGTGGACCGCGGGCTTGATGACGACACCCGGGTACAGGCGCTTGACCCGCAGCTCCTGGGACTCCCTCAACTCCACCGGTGCGAAACGGATGTTGTTGCCCTGGAGCACGATCTCGCCCACACCGCACGCCCGCGCGAGCATCCGCAGGCCCGCCACGAGCAGCAGGTTCTCCACCGGCTCGGGCAACTTGCCGTAGCGGTCGACGAGTTCCTCGCGTACGGACCTGATGTCGTCCTCGGTGTTCACCGACGCGATCGCCCGGTACGCCTGGAGGCGCAGCCGCTCGCCCGGCGCGTAGTCGTGCGGGACGTGGGCGTCGACCGGCAGCTCGATCTTGACCTCCAGCGGCGGCTCCTCCTCCACACCGCCCTCCAGCGAGGCGCGGTAGTCCGCGACGGCCTCGCCCACCATCCGTACGTACAGGTCGAAACCGACGCCCGCGATGTGCCCGGACTGTTCGCCGCCGAGCAGGTTGCCCGCTCCGCGGATCTCCAGGTCCTTCATCGCCACGTACATGCCGGCGCCCATCTCGGTGTGCTGGGCGATGGTGGCGAGCCGCTCGTGGGCCGTCTCCGTCAGCGGCTTCTCCGGCGGGTAGAGGAAGTACGCGTACCCGCGCTCACGACCCCGGCCGACGCGCCCGCGAAGCTGGTGCAGCTGCGAGAGACCGAAGTTGTCGCCGCGCTCCACGATCAGCGTGTTGGCGTTCGAGATGTCGATGCCCGACTCGACGATGGTCGTGGAGACCAGCACGTCGAACTTCTTCTCCCAGAAGTCGACGACCACCTGCTCCAGCACCTGCTCCGACATCTGGCCGTGCGCGGTCGCGATCCGCGCCTCCGGGACGATCTCCCGCAGCCTGGCCGCCGCCCGGTCGATCGACTCGACCCGGTTGTGGATGTAGAAGACCTGGCCCTCGCGCAGCAGTTCCCTGCGGACGGCCGCGCCGATCTGCTTCTCCTCGTACGGGCCGACGAAGGTCAGGACCGGGTGGCGCTCCTCCGGCGGGGTGGTGATCGTCGACATCTCGCGGATGCCCGTCACCGCCATCTCCAGCGTCCTCGGGATCGGCGTCGCGGACATGGTCAGCACGTCCACGTTCGCCCGCAGCTTCTTCAGCTGCTCCTTGTGCTCGACGCCGAACCGCTGCTCCTCGTCCACGATGACGAGCCCCAGGTCCTTGAACTTCGTCTCGGACGAGAACAGCCGGTGCGTGCCGATGACGATGTCGACCGAACCGTCCCGCAGGCCCTCCAGGGTGGCCTTCGCCTCCGTGTCCGTCTGGAAACGGGACAGCGCCCGTACGTTCACGGGGAACTGCGAGTACCGCTCGCTGAACGTCCCGAAGTGCTGCTGCACCAGCAGGGTCGTCGGTACGAGCACCGCGACCTGCTTGCCGTCCTGCACCGCCTTGAAGGCGGCGCGCACGGCGATCTCGGTCTTGCCGTAGCCGACGTCGCCGCAGATGAGCCGGTCCATGGGGACCGACTTCTCCATGTCCTCCTTGACCTCGGCGATCGTCGTCAGCTGGTCGGGGGTCTCGGCGTACGGGAAGGCGTCCTCCAGCTCGCGCTGCCAGGGCGTGTCCGCCCCGAAGGCGTGCCCGGGGGCCGCCATGCGCGCGCTGTACAGCTTGATCAGGTCGGCCGCGATCTCCTTGACCGCCTTCTTCGCGCGCGCCTTGGTCTTCGTCCAGTCGGCGCCGCCCAGCCGGTGCAGCGTGGGCGCCTCCCCGCCGACGTACTTGGTGATCTGCTCCAGCTGGTCGGTGGGGATGTAGAGGCGGTCGCCGGGCTGGCCGCGCTTGGCGGGCGCGTACTCGACGACCAGGTACTCGCGGGTCGCGCCCTGCACCGTCCGCTGGACCATCTCGATGTACCGGCCGACGCCGTGCTGCTCGTGCACGATGTAGTCGCCGGACTCCAGGGTCAGCGGGTCGATGGTCTTGCGGCGGCGCGCCGGCATCCGGGCGCCGTCCTTGCCTGCCGCCTTCTGGCCGGAGAGGTCGGTCTCCGTGAGCACGGCCAGCTTCAGCCGCGGGTCGACGAAGCCGTAGTCGATCGAACCGCAGGCCACGTGCACCACGGACGGGCTGATATCGGCGAGGTCCGCGTCGAGGCGGGCCGCGATGCCCTCGCCGCCCAGTACCTCGACCGTACGGGCGGCCGGGCCGTGCGCCTCGGTCACGAAGACCGCGCGCCAGCCGTCGGCGAGCCAGCCCTTGGTGTCGGCGAGGGCCTTCGCGGTGTCGCCCCGGTACGACTCGGGGGCGTGCATGCCGAGCTTCAGCGTGTCCCCCGCCGCGTCAGCGGCATATGTTTCCGTGAGCTCCTCGTCGGCGGCGAACGGGGACACCGACCACCACATCATGTCCAGCTCGCGGGCCCGGTCGCGCACGTCGGCGATGGACCACAGGGAGGCCGCGCCGACGTCGATGGGAGCCTCGCCGCCGCCCGCGGTCGCGGCCCAGGACGCCTGCAGGAACTCCTGGCTGGTGGCCACCAGGTCGGCGGCCCGCGTCCGTACGCGCTCCGGATCGCACACCACGGCCATGGCACCCTTGGGCAGCACGTCAAGGAGCAGCTCCATGTCGTCGACGAGCACGGGCGCGAGGGACTCCATGCCCTCCACGGCGATGCCCTCGGCGAGCTTGCCCAGCAGCTCGCCCAGCTCGGGGTGCTGCTCCGCGAGCGCCGCGGCCCGCCGCCGTACGTCGTCCGTCAGCAGCAGCTCACGGCAGGGCGGCGCCCACAGGCCGTGCTCGGCGACCTCCAGGGACCTCTGGTCGGCGACCTTGAAGTACCGGATCTCCTCGACGTCGTCGCCCCAGAACTCCACCCGGAGGGGGTGCTCCTCGGTGGGCGGGAACACGTCGAGGATGCCACCGCGCACGGCGAACTCGCCGCGCTTCTCGACGAGCTCCACCCTGGAGTACGCGGCTGCCGCGAGCGCGTCCACGACCTCGTTGAGGTCGGCGGTCTGCCCGGTGCGCAGGGCCACGGGCTCAAGCTCCCCCAGCCCCTTGACCTGCGGCTGGAGCACGGAGCGTACGGGCGCGACGACCACGGAGACCGGTCCGGTCTCGGGGTCGTCGGGGCTCGGGTGCGCGAGCCGCCGCAGCACGGCGAGGCGCCGTCCCACGGTGTCGCTGCGCGGGCTCAGCCGCTCGTGCGGGAGGGTCTCCCAGGAGGGGTACTCCACGACGCCGTCCGGTGGCAGCAGCGACCTCAGCGCGGCCGCCAGGTCCTCCGCCTCACGGCCGGTCGCCGTCACGGCGAGTACGGGTCTGCCGGCGTCCCGGGCCAGGGCGGCCACCGCGAACGGCCGGGCGGCGGGCGGGCCCACCAGGTCGACGTGGGTGCGGTTGCCGTCGGTGGCCGCCGTGATCGCTTCCGCGAGGGCCGTGTCCTTGACGACGACGTCGAGCAGACCGTGCAGGCTCATGAAGGGCTTCCATCCCGCTTTTGAACGCTTCGGTGGGCAACGCGAAGGGCCCGACACGTCTCACGGGCCGGGGGTGTCCAGAGTACGACGGCGCTGCGCTCGCTTGGGCCGGTCCTGTGGGTGACCCCTTCTTGGTGACCTTCCCGGAGTCGGGGCCCCGTCCCTGGGGCTCCGCCCCAGGCCACCGTCCGCGGCCTCGTCTGCCGGGAGTTTTCCGTGGGCGGCTGCAGGTGCGTTGTGGCTCGTCGCGCAGTTCCCCGCGCCCCTAAGAGCACGGGCCCGCACCCGGCGTCACAACGCACCGTCATCCACCACGCACCCGCAGCCGCGTACGTGCCCGAGGGGGTGTGCCGGGAGGTGTCCGCCCGCAGCGGCCGGCGTCCGCCACCGAGGACCTCACACACCCGGAGCACCGCCGGACCGAGGACGGAGACCTCGCGGCGCGCCCAAGCCACGACGGCGGGCCAGACACCCGACGACGCGCGGAAGACGCGCCCCTGAGGGGCGCGGGGAACTGCGCGACAAGCCACGACGGTGGGAAAGCCACCCACAAACCTCAGGCACCCTCCACCCCCCGCCGGCCCCCGGAGGGAAAGGGCACGAGCCCGGTGCCCGGGAGTGGCGTCACTCCCCGGCACCGGGCTCCCGCCGTACCCCCGTTCGCCAAAGGCCACCAAAGGCCGGCGGCGGCTACTCCGTCGCGATCGCGTTCAGCACGTTCATCCGCCCCGCCCGGAACGCCGGGACCAGCGCCGCGAACAGTCCCACGAACGCCGAGCCCAGGAAGACCGCCGTGATCGTCGGCCACGGGATGTCCAGGACCTTCATGCCCTCCAGGGCGAGGAGCTGCTGGGCGGTCGCGCCCCAGCCCATGCCCAGGCCCAGGCCCAGCAGGGCACCGAAGAGGGCGATCACCACCGACTCCAGGCGGATCATGCGGCGCAGCTGACGGCGGGAGAGGCCGATCGCGCGCATCAGGCCGATCTCCCTCGTCCGCTCGACCACCGAGAGAGCCAGGGTGTTCACCACACCCAGGATCGCGACGATGATCGCCAGCGCGAGCAGACCGTAGATCATGTTCAGGAGCTGGCCGATCTGGTCCTTCAGCGCTTCCTTGTAGTCGGTCTGGTCGCGGACCTTGTACTGCGGGTAGTCGTCGAGCGCGGCCTTGAGCGACGTGTACGCGGCCGCCTCCTTGCCCTCCTTCGCCGAGGCGAAGAGCAGTGAGTCCAGCGGCATCTTGTCGGCGGGGACGTACTTGGCCATCGTGTCGATGGACGTGTACATCGCGCCCGCGTCGATGACGACGTCACTGCTGGTGATCGCGCGGACCGTCAGCTCGGCCGGTGCCCTGCCGTCCTTGAACGCGACCGTGATCGTGGAGCCGACCCTGACGCCGTGGTCCTTGGCGAATTCCTCGTGGACGGACATCGAGTCCGGCTTGTAGGCGTCCTTGAGATCTCCGGCGACCGTCTCGGTGCGCAGGTCCGTCGCGTACGACGGGTCGGCGGCCGTGATCGCGGTGTCCTTGAGGGTCTTGCCGTCGGGCGTGGTGAAGTCGGCCTCGGTCCACTTGTACTGGGTGACGCCGGTGAGGTCCTCGGCCGACTCCGCCGCCTTCACGGCCTGCGAGGTGATCAGCTGGCCGCTGTCCGACTGGATGATGAAGTCCGTGCCGACCGTCTTGTCCAGCTGGTCCGTCGCCGAGGCCACCATGGAGGAGCCCACGACAGACAGGCACGCCACCAGCGCCAGGCCGATCATCAGCGCCGCGCCCGTCGCCCCCGTACGCCGCGGGTTGCGCAGCGCGTTGCGCTCGGCCATCCGCCCGACCGGGCCGAAGATCCGCAGCACCAGGGCGCCGAGCACCCGCACCACACCGCTCGCGAGCACCGGACCGATGACGACGAAACCGATCAGCGACAGCACCACACCGCCGCCCAGCCACATCGAGCCCTCGCTCGCCTTGTCCGCCTGGGAGGCGAGGTAGAGGCCGTAGCCGCCGGCGCCCGTCAGGACCAGGCCCAGCACGGCCCGTACGACACCGGACCTGGCGTCGGCCGGAGCTCCCGCGTCCCGCAGCGCGGCCATCGGGGAGACCTTGCCGGCCCGTCGTGCGGGCAGGTACGCGGCGAGCACGGTGACCACGACGCCGAGCAGCAGGCCGACCACCGGGGTGGTCCAGGCGACGGTGAGGTCGTCCGTGGACAGGTTCATGCCCGTGGCGCCCATGAGCTTCATCAAGCCGATGGCCAGGCCCACGCCCGCGCCCACACCGAGGACCGAGCCGAAGACGCCGAGCAGCAGCGCCTCGACCAGCACGGACCGGTTGACCTGCTTGCGCGAGGAGCCGATGGCCCGCATCAGGCCGATCTCACGGGTCCGCTGGGCGACCAGCATCGAGAAGGTGTTGATGATCAGGAAGATGCCGACGAGGAAGGCGATCCCGGCGAAGCCGAGCATGGCGTACTTCATCACGCCCATGAAGTCGCCGACCTCCTCGGCGTTGGCGTCGGCGACCTCCTTGGCCGTCTGCACCTGGTAGCCGCCGCCCAGCGCCGAGGCGACGCTCTTCTTCAGCTGCGCGTCGCTGAAGCCGGAGGCCGCGGTGACGTTGATGTTGGTGTAGACGCCGGTCTCGCCGACCAGGGACTCCTGGGCGGTCTTCGTGTCGAGGTAGAAGATCGCGGCACCGGGGTTGGTGACCTGGAACTCGGCGATGCCGGAGATCTTCGCCCGGTGCGTGCCGACGGCCGTGATGACGCCGATCTCGTCGCCGAGCTTCAGGTCGTGCTTGTCGGCGGTGTCCGCGTCGACCATGATCTGGTCCGGCCCGCGCGGCGCCTGACCGGAGGAGATCTTCATGGTGCGGGCGTCGTTGGCGTTCCAGTTGCCGACGATGGTCGGGGCGCCGCTCGACGGCGAGAGGCTGTCCTTGTCGGCGTCGACGACGGTCACCGAGGTGGAGAACACCGTCCCCTCGGCCGACTTCACCCCGTCCGTCCCGCGCACCTCGCCCAGCACGGACGCGGGCATCACCGGCGGCTTGCCGTTGTCGGACTGCGTCTCACCGGTGTCCGAGGCGCCCTTGGCGCTGACCGTGACGTCGGAGGCCGTGGCCGCGAAGAGCTTGTCGAAGGTGGTGGACATGGTGTCGGTGAAGACCAGGGTCCCCGTGACGAAGGCCACCGACAGCAGGACCGCGATGGCCGACAGCGCCATCCGTCCCTTGTGCGCGAAGAAGTTGCGCAGGGAGGTTCTCATGACGGTCATGACGTGCGCCCCCGGGCGTCGAAGTCCTTCATGCGGTCGAGCACGGCCTCGGCGGTCGGCTTGTACATCTCGTCGACGATGCGGCCGTCGGCGAGGTACAGCACGCGGTCCGCGTACGAGGCAGCCACCGGGTCGTGGGTGACCATGACGATGGTCTGCCCGAGCTCGTCCACCGAACGACGCAGGAAGCCCAGCACCTCGGCGCCGGCCCGCGAGTCCAGGTTCCCGGTCGGCTCGTCACCGAAGATGATCTCGGGCCGGGCCGCCAGGGCGCGGGCCACGGCGACGCGCTGCTGCTGACCGCCGGAGAGCTGGGTCGGCCGGTGCTTGAGCCGGTCCGAGAGCCCGACGGTGTCCACGACCCGGCCCAGCCACGCCTTGTCCGGCTTGCGGCCTGCGATGTCCATGGGCAGGGTGATGTTCTCGAGGGCGTTCAGCGTGGGCAGCAGGTTGAACGCCTGGAAGATGAACCCGATCCGGTCCCGGCGCAGCTGCGTGAGCTTCTTGTCCTTGAGTCCGGTGATCTCGGTCTCGTCCAGGTAGATCTGACCGCTGGTCACGGTGTCCAGTCCGGCGAGGCAGTGCATCAGCGTCGACTTGCCGGACCCCGAGGGGCCCATGATCGCGGTGAACTGACCGCGGGCGATGTCCACGTCGACGTGATCGAGGGCGACGACACGGGTCTCTCCGGACCCGTACGCCTTCACGACCTGCCGCGCCCGCGCGGCAACGGCCGTAGTCCCTCCAGTGCCCCCGTGCCTGGTGATGGTCACAGCCGATGTCACGGTATGTCTCCTATGTCGGTCAGCAGATGAGAAGGACCTACTGAGGAAGCGAGTCCTGAGGAAGTGCTGGAAGCGAAGAGCGACGAGCGAAGTACTGCGAAGTACTGCGGTACGCCGACGATTCTGGCCCCCGAGGAAGGTCCGGCGCGCTGGTGCCGAGCCCCGTCCTGTGCTGAGGAAAACCCCACCCCCGAACCTGCGGTCCGTACGACCCCCGTACGCCCCGACCGCCCCCCAGCGGCGTAAAGCCAGGCTAAGGAAGGACCCTGCCCCCTCTCCTCCTCCGGCGGTACGAACCGGCCCCCAGCCCTAGTGCGGAGGTCCCCCTAGGGGATCTCCACCGACAGGTGGAGCGAATCTCGGGGTCCGGTCCGCCCACCGGCCCACCCAGCGTGCACCCTCCCGCTGCGTGAGGGTCAAGTGGCAAGCTGTGCCCGGCAGATAGGTGCAAGGGGAAAGGATTCCGGTGGGCGAGACCAGCGAGACCAGACCCGCGACACGCGACTCGGCTCAGCACCCCGGAACCGACAGACGCGGAGCCGTCGTCGCCGCGCTCATGCTGGCCATGGGCCTGGTCGCGCTGGACTCCACGATCGTGTCGACCGCCGTCCCCCAGATCGTCGGCGACCTCGGCGGCTTCTCGGTCTTCTCGTGGCTGTTCTCGGGCTACCTGCTGGCCGTGACGGTCACGCTCCCCGTGTACGGCAAGCTCTCCGACACCTTCGGCCGCAAACCGGTGCTGATCGCGGGAGCGGCCCTCTTCCTCCTCGGCTCCCTGCTCTGCGCCCTCGCCTGGAACATGGCCGCCCTCATCGCCTTCCGCATCGTGCAGGGCCTGGGCGGCGGCGCCCTCCAGGGCACGGTGCAGACGCTCGCCGCCGACCTCTACCCGCTGAAGGAACGCCCGCGCATCCAGGCCAGGCTCTCCACGGTGTGGGCGACCTCGGCGGTAGCGGGCCCGGCCCTCGGCGGGATCCTCGCGGCCTACGCCGACTGGCGCTGGATCTTCCTCATCAACCTGCCGCTCGGCGCGGTGGCGCTGTGGCTCCTGGCCCGCCACCTCCACGAGCCGCAGCGACGGACCGGCGGTCCACGCCCCCGTACCGACTGGGCGGGCGCGCTGACGGTGTTCGCCTGCGGGGGCGCCCTGCTGACGGCCGTGGTCCAGGGCGGGGTGGCCTGGCCATGGCTGTCGTGGCCTTCCCTCACCCTGCTGGGCACGGGACTTGCCCTGGTCGTGGCGTTGGTGGCCATCGAACGCCGGGCGGCCGAACCGATCATCCCGGGCTGGGTATGGCGCCGCCGTACGATCGCGGCGGTCAATCTGGCCCTGGGCGCGCTGGGGTTCGTGATGGTGGCCCCCACGGTCTTTCTCCCGACCTACGCGCAGTCGGTCCTGGGCCTGGCCCCGATCGCGGCGGGCTTCGTCCTGTCCGTGTGGACGCTGAGCTGGCCGGTGTCGGCGGCGCTGAGCCAGCACGTGTACCGCAGGATCGGCTTCCGCGACACGGCGATGCTGGGGATCGGTGCGGCGACGCTGATCCTGGCCGCGTTCCCGCTGCTGCCGTACCCGGGCGAGGCGTGGCAGCCGACGCTCCTGATGCTCCTGCTGGGCGCCGCCCTCGGCATCTTCCAACTCCCGCTCATCGTCGGCGTCCAGTCGACGGTCGGCTGGGCGGAGCGCGGCACCGCCACCGCCTCGGTCCTCTTCTGCCGCCAGACGGGCCAGACGGTGGGCGCGGCGATCTTCGGCGCCGTCGCCAACGGGGTGCTGGCCGCACGGCTGGGCGGCGCCGGCGACCTCGACGCGGTCACCCACGCCCTGGACTCGGGCGCCGCCCCGGACCACGTACGCCGAGCCGTGGCGGACGCGGTCCACGCGGTGTACCTGGGCGCGGCGGGGGCGGCGGCACTGGCGTTCGTGGCCCTCCTGCTGCTGGCGCCGCGGCGGTTCCCGGTCCTCAAGGACTGAGCTTTCTCACCGACAGAATGAGCCACATGGCCGTAGACGACGACACGGGCAAGGACGCGGCGTTCACACTCCCGCGAGGCGCCACGGGCTTCTTCCAGCCGAAGGACGGGCCACTACCGGAAACCGACCTGCGGACGTTCCGCGCGGCGCTGTACGCAGCCGCCCGGGCGGCCAAAGGCCGCGTGGGTGAGATGGAGGAACAGACGTACCCGCGTACGTTCCACACCGCGACGGTCGTCGAGGACACGGGTGAGTGCGTCATCCTGTGTCACGCCCACCACCCCTGGATCGCGTTCGCTCAGGAACGCCGGGAGTGGTACACCGAGGAGTTCCTCGCACCGCCACCGTGGGCCCATACCTTCGCCGACCAAGGGTTTGTCGTCCTTGACCGCGCGCGACTCACTCTGCCGCTCTCGGACATCGACACCTCGGTGCTCACCCGGGGCGAGTGGCGCGAAGTCCGCTCCTACGGCATCACCACGTTGGGCGGAGTCCTCTTCAACGCGTGGGACTGACAGTCAGCAGGGCTCCGGGCTCGACACCGGGCTACGAGCGTCGAGCTGAGAGGATGACGCGGACCGTAACAGCAGAAGGGGGACGATTGTGATCGTCATCTTGTCCGTCGTCGTCGTGCTCGCGCTCGCGGGGTGCGTGTGCGTGGTGTGGGCGTCGCGGGGCGGCCCGCGCTGGGTGCGTGCGGTGGCCGCCGTGACACTGGCGGCGGGCGAGGGGGTGCGCCGCGTCTCGATTCGCTCGAACCGGAGCGGCGGCTCGGACGGCTAGCGCAGGCCGACGGCCCCCGCGGTCGGTGTACTGACTCGCAACTCCCCGCACAGGAACGGTAAAGCGTACGGCGCACTCGGTGACTCGTCGTCAACACGGTGGGGTTCGTGGCGCGCCCTCCGGAAGGAGTTTGCGTTCCGCGGCGGTGTAGTCCCGGCCGACCGCCTTGCACAGGGTGTCGACCATGGCCTGCGGGCGCAGGTCCAGATCCTGGAACCAGCCGTCGCCGGCGATGATCAGTCGTTCGTCGCGCAGGGCGAAGTCGATGGCTGCCGACGTGGGGTGGTCGGCGAGCAGCAGCCCGCTCTCCAGATCCCAGAACTGCAGCTCGGCGTCCCTGCCGAAGGTGATCAGTGTCTCTTTCGTTCCGAAGCCGACGAGCCTGTCGACTCCGGCGCCGGTGGCCGCCAGCTCACGGCCGACCCGGACGCCCCGGTCCACATCCCACCGGCGGAGGAAGCCGTCCAGATGGGCCGACACCAGGTGTTTTCCGTCCGTGCTGAAGAGCAGAGGGGTATTGGCCGAGGATCCGTCCAGTGCCGAGCGGCTGTTCAGTGCGCCGACGGTCAGGGTGTGCAGGCGGGTACCGGTGCGGACGTTCCACAGTTCGACCGTCCCGGGCGTCGTCCCGGCGCTCGTCACGACCGCGACCTCGTACGGATGTGCCGGGCGTGCGCGCAACTGGCCGAAGGGGCTGAAGAGATCGGAGATCTGCTGGTCGGTCTTGCGCTCCATCTCGATGGGGGCTCCCACCCGTTTCCCCGTGGCGGCGTCCATGGTCAGCAGTCGGCCGTCGGTCGTCAGGACAGCGACCTCGCTGCCGCGGAGCGGCTCGACAGCCTCCACGCCCTTCTCTCTGGCCGGACGGTCCGTTTCCTCCCAGGAAAGGTCCACGCGTCTGTGGGGGTCGCGCGCCGCGAACGCCGCCAACCCCCCGCCGGGCTGCTCCAACAGGATCCACTGGGAGTCAGCCGTCCACGTCGGCTTGGATCGGTCGGAGGCGGTCCCCTCCAAGGGCACCCGCTCGCCTCTGCTGCCGCTGATGGTTCTGACGACCTCCAGGAACGTGTCCTGGACCTGTGCGACGTACGTGCCGTCGGGCGAGAGCGCTCCCCGTGCCGAAGTGTTCGCCGCGTTGAGTGTCGACACCTCCTTCACGGGGGTGGCCACGGCGGTCAGCAGGGCGTTCGTCGTGGGGACGACCACGGTGACGTTGCCGTCCGGGGCGGACACCGCGGCAAGCTTGGAATTGCACTCGGTGTACCTGGAAAGCCCGGGCATGGGTGTCCGGGTCCGGTAGGCCTCTCCGGTACGGAGTCGGATCAGGGTGAGTTCGCAGTAGGCGTCCGGTCGGGCCTGCTGCGCCAGCACGGCGAACTCGCCCGCCGCGTCGCTCGTGTGGACGTCGGCCCCCGAGGGCAGAGGCACCGCACGGCCGCGTGCCGGGCTCGCCGGACGGGCACGTGTGGTCGTTTCCGCGGCGGATGCCCCTCTCGTCTCCTCGACGAGCAGTTCACCGGCCCCCGCGATCACCGTGTGCCCGCCCGTCCTGGCGAACTTATGGACCTCGCGGCCCGTTTCCAGAGCGCGTATCACGGTCCTTTCGGCCCCCGCCGCCGAGTAGCCCGCCGTGAAGACGACATGGTCGGCGTCGGCCGTGAACGCGGCGTCATCCGGGTCGCCCGGCACCAGGTCCCGGGCGGTCGGCAAGGACCGACCGGAGGGGAGGTCCCAGGCGGAGACCACCGCGTGTCGGTCGTGGCCACCGGCCGCACCGGACCCGTCGTAGAACTTGAGCATCCGCAGCAAGCGCCGCCCGTCGCTGCTGTAGTCCAGGACGGTGCCGTTCACCTTGCGGCCCTTGCCGTCCTCGGACTTCAGGAGCCGAGGTTCTCCCTCGCCGGTGAGGTCCCAGACCCACACTCCGCGCACGCCGCCCAGGGCGTAGCTACGGCCGTCCGGGCTCAGGGCGCTGCTGAGATCTGTGGCGTCCGGGACTCCCCGCAGCCGCCGGTGCCGGGGGTGTTGATCGTGCAGACCGGTGATCACGGTGAACGCCGGATCCCCCTCCTCCTCGACCGAACGCACCACGATGGTCCCGCCGTCCGCCGTGATCTCCATGTCCTGGAACCGGCCCGGCCACAGCCCGAGATGGCTGCCCGAGAGCTGCTGTCCGCGGGCGTACTGGCGCAGTAGTACCGCATACGCCTCGGGTGTCGGATCGGCCCGCCACGCGGCCAGCGCGAACTGGATGGACAGGGCCGGTTCATTGGCCGCGTAACGGTCCGAGATGTCCGCGAGCAGCCGGGACGCCTGGGTCCGCAGCTGTTTCTGGACGTCCTTGCCTCTCTGCCAGACGCTGAAGCTGAGGCCTGTCGCCAGCAGTGACAGCACGGCAAGGCAGGCTGCCAGCATGCGCCAACGGCGGGTATTGCGCCGATGGTGGCGGCTGCTCTGCGTGATGTACGCGCGCTCGGCGTCGGTGATGTCCTCCGGCCGCCGCTCCAGCCACTCCGATGCCCTGGCCAGGACGCTGCCGCGCAGCAGCGCGCCCGGTTCTTCGCCCTGTTCGTGCCAGCGCCGGATGTCCTGGCGCAGTTGCTCCTGCCACAGCCTGAAGTCACGGGAGTCGACCAGCCACTGGTTCAGCCGGGGCCACAGAGCGGTCAGGGCCTGGTGGGCCAGGTCGACGATCTCCTCTCCGTCGGGAGCGTGGCCGAGGACCAGCAGCTTCGTCGAGCTCAGCCGCCGGGCGAGTGACCGCAGAGCCGGGTCGAGGTCAGCCATCCGGGCTGGTTGCCGAGAGAAGCCCCCGCTGTCGTCGGGGCGTGCCATCTGCGCGAACAGCCGCCGGACGAGTGTTTCCTCCTCGGCGGCGAGGTGGGGACGCAAGGAGTCCTCGGCGTAGCCGACCAGGGCCCCGGCGACGCCGCCCAGCGTGTCGTAGGCGGCGTGCGTGAGCATCGAACGGTCCCGCCGCTCCCACAGCCGGGTCAGGACGAACTCCACGAGCGGCATCCGCCCGGGCTCGTCTCCGGCGTCGGTGACGATCCGTTCGGGCAGTCCCGCCTCGAACCAGAGACCGGCCGCCGCCTCGACCGGGGCGGTGATCGCCCGGTGAAGTCCCTGGGCGGAAAGCGGGGCCAGGAACTGAGTGCCGCCGCCGCTCAGCACCTCGGCGGTCGCCGGCGTCACGAGGGTGTCGAGCGACTCCGGGCGGGCGGTGGCGACCACGCGCAACACCCGTTCCGCCGCGGGGTCCTGCCCTGAGCCGAGTGACATGAGCAACCGAAGCAATGCACGGGCGGCGGACGGCTCGGCAGCGGCGTACTCCTCCAACTGGTCCACGAAGAGGACGTGGCCGCCCTCGCCCGCGTGGGCGAGGATACGGGCTCCCAACTCGGCTCCGAGTCCGTCGAGCGAGTCGGCGACCGATGCGTTTCCCCGCTGCTGGGCGGACAGTAAGTCGGCCAGTTCAGCGGCCGCACGGAGGCGGTCGACCTCACCGAGGTCCGGCTCCAGTACGGGAACCACGGTGCGGGCCACGGCCGCGGCCGGGTCCACTCCGGGAACCGCGCGCAGTTCGGAGACCGTCAGGTGGTCGGCTCTGAGCCGGGGCAGCAGTCCCGCGCGGACCAGTGAGGACTTGCCGCAGCCTGAAGGGCCGACCACCAGGGTCAGCGGCTGACGGCCGACGGCTGCCACCAGCCGTTCCGTCTCCTCCTCCCGTCCGTGGAACAGGCCCGCGTCCGCCTCTGTGAAGGGGGCGAGTCCACGAAACGGGCAGCGGGGACGCAGAACGCTCTCGTCGACGAGGGACGCGGACGGAATCAGGTATGCGGTGGTCGAGTCGGCGCCCCGCTGCGCCGCCACCGTCATCCCGGCAACGCCGCCCTGCGCGTCGTCCCACACCGGAGAGCCGCTGAATCCCGGGGAGATCCGCTGCCCCGGGGCGGAGGTCTCCATTTGCAGCCAGCCCGCGCCCTGGCGGGCACGCAACGTGCCCGAGGCCCACACCCCGTGTTCGGAACCGCGGGGAAAGCCCATGACCCGGAACGAGTGGTCCCACACCTGGGTCCCGTCCACAAGTGGCACGGGGCGGGTGCCGGGAACCGGCCGCCGCAGTCGCAACAGGGCCACGTCTCCGGTGTCGTCGTCGTTGATCTGCCGCCAGGCCGCCACCTCGCAGTCACCACCGGGCACCGCCCCGGAGGCGTCCCGCAGCAGCGGGAACTCCACACGCACCGCGTCCGGCGGAGCCTCTGCGGGAGTCGTGGACAGACCCGTCGCCCGTGCTACGACGTGAGCGCAGGTGCACACGACGTCCGCGTCGATCAGGAACCCGGCACCGATCACGTCACCGGATGCGGAACGGACGCGGACGAGTGAACGCGCCAGGATCTCTTCCTCATGGACCGCTGCCACGGCTGTTCCTGCTACGCCATGCCTCCGGCCGGCCCCGCTCCCGGGCGTCCTCTGGCGCCCGGTGCGAAACCGGCGTCCCGGGACGCCATGCACCTCTCCGACGGAGCCTGCGCCAGGGATGCCGCCCAGCCGACGTGATCCCCCCTGCCGGACTCTCCACGGGAGGCTTCAACGCACCCACCGTCGCCGTCCGCAAGCCGTATCCCTGCGGAGTACGCCATCGACCGGCCCCCTCTCCAGGTGTCCATGTCACATTATGCGAACTCCCCGGAACCCGCGCCGTCTTCGTCGCGCAAGCCTGCCCCACGTCGGACACCACCGGGGCATGAACGCCGGCTCAATGCAGGGGGCGCCCACTCTGTCAGCTGTCGCAGCCGACGCCGTCTCCGTCGCGGTCGAGGTGTCTGCCGTAGCCGGGGTCCCCGCTGTGGACGGGCGCGGCACCGGCAGCGCGGGCTTCGGAGCAGTTCGAGTAGGAGACGTCGCCGCCACCCCCCGTACCGCCGCCTCCACTGGAGCCGCCGTCGTCGGCGGGTTCAGCGGTGACGGTCCTGGTGACCTTGACCTTCACCGTCTTGGTCGCTGTCACCGTCGGCGCGGCCTTCACCTTCGCCTCCGCCGTCTCGGTGGCCGTAGCCGTGACGGTGACGGTCGGATGGGGCTTGGCCGCGGTCGGCTTGGCGTCGGTGGTGGTCTCCTCGCCACCGGCACCGACGCCTATCCCGAGAAAGAACGCGAAGCCGATCGCGGGCAGCACATACCGCTTACGAGCCCACTTGGGTGCCGCTCGGGGCGGCTGCGGCATGGGTGCGGTGTACGGGTTGGTCATGTCGTCCCCCCTGGGTGTTACGGGTGGAGCGACCGTAGTTCCCAACGCTGCGATATGCACAGAGGTTGGAGAGTAAGTGATTATTTTGTGATTGTTGCGAATATGCAAGTATTTATGGCGATGACTGTCGCCTCTCGCCAGCACACCTGAAACACGCGCACGGCGGGAAGCGTCCGGCCGACTCGATCGGGCCGTCCTTGCGCGAGGGCTGGTACGTCACTCTCTGCCCCCAGGTCCGCCCACCGTCCCGCGAGACCCGCAGCGTGATGTACGCCCCGGCGAGCCCCTCTTCCTGCTCCTCCATGACATCGCCCTCACGTTGTGTGCTGTTGCGCTCACAGAGTGACGTCATCGTGGATACGCTCGGAAGGTAGCTGAACGTGACAACGGGGTTCGCACGGAGGGGAGTCAGGACGTGGCGATCGAGGACAATCCGCGGTCCCGGGAGCAGTACGGCGAGGAACTGAAGCGGAGGCGGGAGGCGGCGGGGCTCACGCAGGAGGAGCTGAGCCAGCGTGTCGTGATGTCCCGCACGCACATCGCACACATCGAGGCGGGGCGGCGACGGCCGGATGTGGAGGACGCGCGGCGGTTGGATCAGGTGTTGGGGGCGGGTGGGTTCTTCGAGCGGTTCCTGCCGACGCTGGACGGGCGGAAGGTGGCGGAACACTTCGCGGAGGCGCTGGAGTTCGAGGGCAAGGCCACCGAGATCCGTGAGTACGCCCCCAAGTTGGTTCCCGGCATCCTGCAGAACCCGGCGTACGCACGTGAGGTGCTCGGCTCGGGCGCTGCACCGAAGAGCAAGGAAGAACGCGAAGATCTTCTCGCCACCCGCCTTGAGCGCGCCCGAATTCTCGACAACTTCCACTCCCCGAAGGTGTGGGTGCTGTTCGACGAGGCGGTGCTACGGCGCACCGTCGGTGGACCGGGCGTGATGTGCGAACAGCTTCGTCACATCCTGGCCCTCGGAGAGAGCCACCGCATCCGCGCGCATGTCCTGCCCTTCTCGGCCGGCTACCACGCCTTGCTGGAGGGATTCGTCTCGCTCATGTGGTTCGAGGACCTCCCGCCCATCGCCTACACGGAAGGCCTCAAGTCTGGCCGGATTTGGGAACTTCCGTCCGTGGTTCGCGACTGCCAGGTCGCCTACGATCATGCTCTGGGCGACGCTTTGTCGCACCGGGAGTCCCTGGCCCTGTTCAGGTCTGTTGCGGAGGAGTACGAGTGTGAAGCGCAACGAGCACAGGATTGTTGACGCCTCGGTGCTGACCTCCTGGCGCAAGTCGAGCTACAGCGGGGGCAGCAGCGGCGACTGCCTCGAAGTCACCCCCGCAGCCCTCCCCACCCACATCCCCGTCCGCGACAGCAAGAACCCCACCGGCCCGGCCCTCGTCTTCACGGCGCCGGCCTGGCAGGCGTTCATCAACGCGGTGGGCGCAGCCACGCGCTAGCCGGTCTCTCGCCGAACGTAAGTCGCCAGGTCCTCCAAGTAGTCCCCGTGCTCGGCATGTACCGCCGAGGCGGGGATGTCTCGCAGCGGAGTCAGGTCCGCGGCGCCGATCAGGTCCGCCGTGTCCAGCTCGGACAGTGCGTGCAGTTGTGCCTCCACGCATGCCCGGGACTCCTCGAAGGACGCCATCATCGCGAGCGTCTCGGCGATGATGCGGGCCTCCGTCGGGGAGTAGCTGCGGATCCAGTCCTCGACCCGGTCACTACCGGACTCCCGCATCCGCTTGTCTTCGCTCACCAACTCCCTGATCAGTTCGGCCAATCTCCGCATACCGATGCCCCCAGTGCCCGACACGCCTTCGTCAGCCCTCCCGCTCGAACCACTCCGTAGCCTTCGGCAGGAACAGCAGGACGACCACCGGCACTCCGAACACGATGCGCAGCGCGGCGTCGGTGAACTCGGCCGGCGCCGTGGCGCTGAAGGCCTGGTTGAAGGACCCGACGAGGACGAACACCATCACCACGATCGTGGTGATCCGCACCCCACCGCGTGCGCTGCCGCCGTACCTCAGGGCGAGCAGCGCGCACACCCAGACGAGGAACCAGGGCGCCAGCAACTCGCCGAAACCGTAGGACGTCAGCCCGCTCTCCAGCGCGAGTACGACAACCAGCCCCGTGAAGGCCAGCGCGAACAACAGCACTTGAGCAGCGCGCGCCTGCCTGGGCATGACGGTCTCGTCGACTTCACTCATTGCACTCCACCTTGAAGAAAAAAGATTGTCCGATCGGGGAACACGGCGGGCGGAAGGCCGTTCAGTCTCCGTCGAGATGCAATTCCGTCGAAGGTTCGGCCGAACAGACCCCAGCGAGACGCAGAACGCCGCCCAGAAACGCAGGCATGAGCGCCCATGAGGCCGAGCGCCTGCTTCCCTCCCGCGTCACCCCACACATGGGCCCCGCCCGGTGCGGCGGGGCACATGCATCTGTTCAGCCGACTTCACCTGCCTGCACGAAGGAACCTCTCCAAGCCCCGGAGCGGAGCCTTCATGTCGCGCCTATTGATACCCGACGCCTCCAGGTGAATAAGGATCACCGCTCCAGCGCGACGCTCAGGGAAATGCCGCACGTATTCCTGAACGCACGCATCCAAAGAGCTGAATGTGTACTCCTCGATTTCCGGCTCGGCCGGGCCTACCCCCGACGTCCCGCCCGGCCCGGAGGGTGTCGCCAAGATGACCTCTGGCGCGTTATCTCCCTGGGTATTGAAGAGGACCTGAGCCACCCCTGGCTCTGGAGCTCCACCGTATTGCTCATGAGCCAGAGGCCACCACACCACTGCGGCATCACAGCCGGGCCAGGTGTCCGGCACAGAGCCAACCCTGAACTCCACATCGGCGATTCCTGCCAATGCCGCCCGGCACCCGTCGACTGCCGCCTTCGAGGGTGACGCGACTACATATTTCACGGGCACCCGGCTCCTGTGCTCACACCTGTCATGATCCGCGGCCTCCCCAACTTCGACAGCACATCGTCTCCGAGAGAAAACCCGCCGTCGGCGAGCTCCGACCTGTGAGGCACATACGCGGAGGCAGGCATGTCAGCCTTGTTGATAACGGTGCGGATCATTGTGTATGGACCGTCCTTCTCTCCTCGGAGCTGAAGGAGCGCGCGCTGCCATACTTCAACTCCGCTCGGCCGCGGACAGGTTACCCAGCGGTATCCAGCCGACCAAGCGAGTTACATGAGGCCCTCCTCACGCTTCCGCCACAACAAGCCCACAGACTTGCTGAAGCGTCAGACGGTCGTGCGGATCTCCGGAGCAAGCGCATACCGACCGCTCAGTTTGGCGAAAACCGCACACTCGTGCTTCCGTCGCAGTAGCGTGCAGGCCGCCCACCGCTCCCTGCGGTCCGCACCCCCGGACCCTGGCCGCGCAAGGAGAAACGGGATGTCAGACGCCTTCTCGTCGCCCGAGCACGAACCGCCGCCCGACCGCCCGCCCGAGCACCACCCGCCCAGGCACAGTTATCGGAACCCTCACAACCCTCCACCGCCATACCCGCACGACGCACCACCGCCGTACCCGACCGACTACGCACCAACGCCGCACCCGACCGACTACGGTCCGCCGCCGTACCCGCCCAACTACGGGTCACCGCAAGCCGCTCACCCGTGGGAGCCGCAGGAGCCCGCATCCGCCGCGCGGCCCTCCCCGCGCCGCCCCTCGCTCGTCCGCCACAGCGATCTGCGGGTCCTGCGCGGCGCGTACCGCTGGCAGCGCCGCGTGGCCACGCTCACCGCGCTCGGCTACTTCACGCTCTTCCTGGTGCTGTCCGCGTTCGCACCGTCCTTCATGACCGGCACCGTCTCCGGCGGCCTGTCCACCGGCCTGCTGCTGGGCCTGCTCCAGGTGCCCGTCACCTGCCTGGCGATCTGGGGGTACGAGCGCACCGCGCGCCGCCGCGTCGACCCGCTCGCCGACCGCATCCGCACCCACGCCGAACTCGACGCCAAGCGGGAGACAGCGCGATGACCGGGCCGATCCACCCCCACCTTCACCCCCACAGCCACACCCACAGCCCGCAGGCCGCCGACGGGCTCGCCGAGTTCGGCGGTTCCGCGCAGACGATGTCGCTCGTGGCGTTCACGGCCGTCGCCACCATCACGCTGCTGCTGTGCGTGATGACGGGCCCCGACCGCGACGACCTCGACGAGTTCTACACCGGCTACCGCTCGCTCTCGCCGATGCGCAACGGGCTCGCGATCGCGGGCGACTACATCTCGGCGGCGTCGGTGCTGGGCACCGGAGGCGTGATCGCCCTCTTCGGCTACGACGGTGTGGTCCTCGCCCTCAGCACGGCCCTGTCCCTGATGCTGCTGATGTTCCTGCTGGCCGAGCCGCTCAGGAACACCGGACGGTTCACCATGGGCGACGCGCTGGCCCGCCGGATGCCCGGCCGCGCGGTGCGCGTCACCGCGTGCGCCACGACCCTCGCCGCGCTGCTGCCGCTGATGCTGGTCCAACTCGCGGGCACCGGCGACCTGCTGGCCTTCATCCTGGGCTTCTCCGGAGAGAACCTGAAGACCGGCGTCATCGTCGGCCTCGGCGCCCTGATGATCGCCTACGCGGCGATCGGCGGCATGAAGGGCACCGCCCTGATCCAGATCCTGAAGATCGTGATGCTGCTGGGCTCGGGCGGGATCATCGCCGTACTGATCCTCGACCGCTTCGGCTGGGACCCCGGCGCGCTGCTCGGCGCGGCGGCGGACAACAGCGACGTCGGCTCCGGCCTGCTGCACTCGGGCCTGCAGTTCGCCGGCGGCCCCCACCCCGAGCTGGACATGATCAGCGCCCAGCTCACCGTGGTCCTGGGCGGGGCGTGCCTGCCCCACATCACGATGCGCATGTACTCCGCGGGCAGCGCACGCGAGGTGCGCCGCTCCCTGTCCTGGGCCGTGCCGTCGGTCGCCCTGTTCGTGCCGGTCATCACCGTCGTCGGCTTCGGCGCGACCGCGCTCATCGGCCGCGAGGTGATCGCGCGGGCGGACCCGCAGGGCAACACGGCCTATCTGCTGGGCTCCCGGGCGGCGTTCGGCGCGGAGATCTCCACGGCGGAGACGCTGCTGTTCACCACGGTCACGACAGCGCTCTTCCTCACGCTGCTCGCGTCGGTCGCCGGGATGATCCTGGCCTGCGCCAACTCCCTGGCCCACGACGTGTTCGCCACCCGGGCCAGGCCCCTGACCCCGCGCGGGGAGATGGCCCTGGCCCGATTCTCGGCGGCCGTCGTGGGCGTCGTCGCGATCCTCCTCGCCACGATGGTCCAGCACCACAGCCTGCAGCCCCTGGTGACGCTCTCCTTCTGCCTGGGCGCCTCCGCGCTCGCCCCCGCCCTCGTCTACAGCCTCTTCTGGCGCCGCTACACCCGCGCCGGCCTGCTGTGCACCCTCATCGGCGGCTCCCTGTCCGTGCTCGTCCTGATGCCCGGCACCAACCTGGTCTCGGGCTCGCCCGTCGCGGCCTTCCCGGACGCCGACTTCAACTGGTTCCCCTTCACCACGACCGGCATCGTCTCCATCCCCCTCGGCTTCGCCTTCGGCTGGCTCGGCACGCTCGCCTCCGGCCGGGAGACGGCGGAGGAACAGCGCAGGCAGTACGAGGCGGTGGAGGGCAGGATCCTCGCCGGTGCGGAACGCAGGAACTGACGCCGCCCCAGGGTGCCGACGACGCGGTCGTGCGGGCGGAATGGCCGGTTCTCCCCACCTTGCGATGCCTGTGTGACGAGAAAGTGTTCTTGTGGCGCATGCAAGATCGTGTGACGGTAAGGGCACTGACATGCGCATGCAGCCACGCCTCTGACCAGCGAAGTCGCCGCACGCGCATCACGTCGAACGGGCCGGCCCACGCGTCGGCCCGGAATGGGGGTTCGCACATGAACGCACTGCGCGCATCAGCCGGAACCGTCCTCACCGCGGGGCTGCTCTTCGGCGGCGTCGTCGCCGTACCGGCACAGGCGAGCGCCGCCGACACGACCAACGGCCACTGCGTGTACAACGTCTCCACGGACACGAGCACCTGTTACGACACCTTCCGCGCCGCCATCGCCGACGCCACCAACGGCAAGGTGACCGACGCGTCGCTCGCCGCCCGCACGACCGCGTCGTTCCAGCAGCGCATGGACGGCCCCATGCCCACGGCCGCGGGCGCCGGCGCGGCCGCCGTCGACTACGTCCTGTCCATCGAGTACGACATCGCCAACCTCAGCCCCTCGGGCGGCACCCTCACCATCACGGCGAGCGCGCCCTGCGTGGAGGACGGGCAGCGGGACTTCACCGTGAACGACGTCCGCGACGCCTGGCCCTCGTGGAACGACCGGATCTCGTCCTTCCAGGGCTACAACACCTGCGACGTCAACCACTACGAGCACCAGGTCCGCAACGGCGGTGACACCACCGGCCCGAAGCGCGTCATGACGACCATGGGTGACATGTCCAACAAGACGACGGGACTGACCTTCGGCTGACCCCGCCGATCACGCCGCCGGGCCGGTGACGCCACCGCGTCACCGGCCCGGCGCACACCCCTACTCCGTCGGTGCCCGCCCCGTGAGCGCCGCCAGGCTGTTGCGCACATGGTCCATGTGGGCCCGCACCGTGTCCCACTGCTCGCCGTGTTCCCGCAGCACACGTTCCGTCTCGCGGATGATGCGGTCCTCCTGGACCCGGGCCTCGGCGATCACCTCGGCGGCGCGGGCCTCGGCGTCGGCCTGGACGCGGGCGTCGGACTCCTCGGCCTCGGCGCAGGCACGTGCGGCCTCCGACAGCGCGGCCTCGGCACGGGCCATCCGTTCGGCGTGCCTGGCCTCGAACACCGCCTCACGCTCAGCCAGCTCGCGGTCCATCTCCTCGCACCGGTCGGCGTACTCCTTCTCCTGCTCGGCGAGCAGCCCCTCGGTCCGCCGGCGCACCTCCCGCAGCGCGGCCAGCGCCTCGCCCCGGCGCTCCTTGACCTCAAGCCGGGCCTCGACCCGCAGGTCGTCCGCCTCCGCCCGGGCCGCGAGCAACCGCTGCCGGGCCCGCTCCTCGGCCTCGCCGCGCACCTCGTCGGCGTACGCCTGCGCGGCCTCACGCACCCGGCGCCCCGCCTCCTCCGCCTCGTCGGCGATCCGCTGGGCGTCCCTGCGGCCGCCCGCCCGCACCTCCTCGGCCTCCTCCGCGCCCAGCTCGAACAACTGGCGCGCCCGCTCACCGAGCGCCTCGTACGTCTGCGGAGCCAGCCGGGCCACCTCCTCCCGCAGCCGCTCCGTCTCGGCCTCCATCTCCTTGGCCAGCACGGTCAGCCGCGCCGCCCGCTCCCACGCCGCGTCACGGTCCTGCGAGAGGGTCGCCGTGTACGCGTCGACCTGGTCGGGACGGTAGCCACGCCGTACGACCGCGAAGCCGTCCGACGACACCGATGCGCTGCTCATCCTGGAACCCCTCTCGAATGATTTCGCGCATATCTTGATTCATCGGGTGTAAGTGCTCATAACGCGACACTCCACCTGAGAGCAACGGCCGTCGCCCCCGGTCGTCGTCCGCGCGGTCCCCAGTCGTCGTCCGCACGCGAAAGGGCCGGGCCCGGCCACCTGCTTCTCGCGAGGAAGGCCCCTCTGCCCGCGTTCACGCCGGGGAGGAATCGCCGGGTGTCGCGGCTCGGAGCGTCGCCGCATCGGTTCAGGGCGCGGAGGGCGCACACCCGCTGTTGGGTATCGCCGAGGTGATCGAACATGCGTGCCTGTGATCGCCGGTCAGGATGGTGACTGGCGGATCTGGGTGCGTTTGTGCGGCCGTCGTACGTATGGTCCTTCAGGGGGTCCGGGCTGGCGCAATGTCCCGGCCGGGGGCCGTGAGGGGGCGAGATGGTGCAGATGAGGGCGGCTGCGGAGATCGAACATGCCCGATACACCTACCGACTGCGCGTGTCGTCCACTGCCCGCACCGCCCTGTCGGCGGAAGGGGACCGATGCCGTTGGGTGTGGAACGAATGCGTCGCCAAGTCCAGGGCCGTAGACCTGCAGAACAAGTCCACCGGTCAGGAAGCCACGTGCGGCCCGGCTCAGCTCGATCGGATGCTGACCGAGGCCCGCGCCCGTATGCCGTGGCTGCGTGAGGGCTCGTCGGTTGTCCAGCAGCAGGTCATCCGCGACTTCGGCCGCTCCCGAGCCAAGGCGCACAAGGACATCGCAGAGCGCCTGCCCATGGCCCGCCGGGCCGGGATGCCGAAGTGGAAGACCAAACGCGAGGCGCTGCCGACTCTGAACTACACGCGGCGCGGGTTCCGCCTGCGGGACGGCCGGTTGCACCTGGCCGGGGGCATCGTCCTGACTGTGGTGTGGTCGCGGGAACTGCCAGCTGAGCCGTCCTCGGTACGCGTGTACCAGGACAGCCTCGGGCATTGGTACTGCTCGTTCGTTGTCCCCGCTCAGGCTGAGCCCTTGCCGGAGACCGGCCGCGCACTCGGCGTCGACTGGGGCGTCAAGGAGACCGCGACCACCACGTCCGACGCGCACGACCTGCCGCACGCCGCGCACGGCAAGGAGGCCCGCACGAAGCTGACCCGGTACGACCGGATGATGGCCCGCCGCAAGCCGAAGAAGGGACAACCGGCATCGAAGGGCTACCGCGCGGCGAAGAGACTGCGGGCGAAAGCGCACAAGAAGGTCGCCAGGCAACGTGAGGACACCGGTCGCAAGTGGGCCAAGAAGGTCGTCCGCGACCACGACGCCATCGCTGTCGAGGACTTCCGCCCGAAGTTCCTGGCCAAGACCACCATGGCCCGCAAGGCCGCTGACGCCGCCATCGGCGCCACCAAGGCCGCTCTGATCGAGATGGGCCGCAAGCACGGGCGGGACATCCGCCTCGCACACCCCGCGCACACCACGATGGACTGCGCGCACTGCGATGCGAGAGCCAAGCATCGCTTGCCGCTGGGTGAGCGCACCTACAACTGCACCGCGTGCGGAGCCATGTCCCCACGGGACAAGAACTCCGCACACGTCATGCTCGTCCGGGCTGGTCTCAACCCGGCTGGCGCTGATGGCACAAGACCTCCTGGAGCGCTGCTCCATGAGGCAGCCTGAGCCAGGAATCCCCACCCTGCGCTTCAGGGCGGGGAGGACTCAAAGCAGTCCGTCCCACATCTGCTCCAGCAGCACCGACCACCAGCTCTCCGGCGAACCGAGCGCCGCCGGGTCGAGCGCCGCCAACTGCGCCTGGAAGTCGACGGTCCAACGGCCCGCCTGCTCCTGGTTCAGTCCGTAGCGCAGCCGCCACATCCGGCCCAGCAGCGCCAGGCAGCGCTGGAACTCGGGCAGTCCCGTGTTCACGAACTGCGGCGGCACCGGAGCACCACCCGGCCCCGCCTCCACCGGCACCGCCACGATGTTCGCCGTGCCGTACTGCACACACAGCGCCTTGCCGAAGTCGCTGCCCATGACGAGGTACGAGCCCGCGTCCGAAGCCGGCTGGATACCGCGCTCCTGCGCCAGCTCGGCCAGCGTCGGCACCGGCCGCTGCGGTTGGGCCTGCGCCCAGAAGAACGGGCCCATGTCGGCCGGCAGTCCGCCCACCACCAGCGAGTGCGCCACGACCGGCGGCACGCCCTGCCGGGACACCGCATGCTGGTCGAACCGGAAGATCCCCGGCCCGAACGCGGCCGCCAGCTCCTGCGCGATCCCCTCCGGCGGGACGGGCGGCGCGGGCTGCACCGGCGGAAGCGGCGCCCGCACCGGCGCGGGCCGCGCGGGACCGTCGGCCACCTGGTGCAACTCCCCCTGGTGCGCGAGGAGCTGCGCCATACCCTGCTGACGCGAGGCGTGATCGGTGCCGTACGGGGCGATGGACGTGATCCGCGCGTTCGGCCACTGCTCACGGATCATCCGCGCACAGTACGCGCCCGGCAGCTCGCACGACTCCAGCTCCGTATGCAGCTCCAGCACCTGGTCCGGCGGGATGTTCATGCCGCGCAGCTCATGGAAGATCTGCCACTCCGGGTGCGGCGTGCCCGGCGCCGACCGCCGGATCACCTGCTGCTCGGAGCCGTCCGGGGCGCGGTAGCGCAGCACGGCCTGATAGCCGGGGCCCACGGTCGGCGGCCCCGGAGGCTGCTGCGGGTAGCCGTACGCCGGAGGCCGCGGCCCCGCCGCCGGGGGCTGCCCGGGGACCGGCTGGGGCGCGCCCGGGGGCATACCGGGGGGAGCCGGAGGCTGGGGAACACCAGGGGCCGCGGGCGCGCCGGGAGGGCCCACAGGCGGACCGACCGGTGGACCGACCGGTGGACCGACCGGTGGACCGACCGGTGGACCGACCGGTGGACCGGCCAGCACGGTCTCGGCGTGGTGGACGGCACCAGGGGTGCCGGGAGCACTCGGGGCGCCCGGGGCACCCGGTGGTGCCGGCACACCCGGAGCGCCGGGCGCGCCGGGAGCCGCGGGCTGGCCCTGGGCACCCGGACGGCCCGGAGCACCGGGAGGACCGGGAGGACCCGGAGGCTGGGGCGCACCGGGAGGCTGGGGCGCGCCCGGGCCGCCCACAGGGGGGCCCGACAGCACCGTGGCCGCGTGGTGAACACCACCCGGGGGCGTGCCATCGGCCGCACTCCGTGCACCCGGCGGCTGCGGAGCACCGGGAGCACCAGGAGCAGCCGGTACGCCCGGAGCACCCGGCGTACCCGGTGCCGCGGGCACGCCGCCCGTGCCCCCCGGTCCGTCCGGGCCGAGCTGCGAGACCAGCTGCGTCGGCACGTACCCACCCGCCGGTGCGCCCGGAGGCGCCGGGGGTCCCGGAGGCGGGGGCGGGGGCGACGACACACCCCGGGGCGGCTGCGCCTTGCTCGTCGCGGCGTCGGCGATGTCACCCGCGTGGGGCGCGGCGGGCGGAGGCGTACCGGGAGCCTGCGGATAGCCGTACGACGGCGCGCCGGGCGGAGGCGTACCCGGGGCCTGCGGATAGCCGTACGACGGCGCGCCGGGCGGCGGAGGCGGCGTGTCCCGCGGACGAGCGGAGCCGTCCGGCGCCGGAGAGACGGCGGTCGGCGGCAGTTGGCTGCCCCCGGACATCAGCTCCGTCTCGGCGTCCGGCGCCGCGCCGGGCCCGTCCTCGGCGTCCGCCAGTGGCGGCGCGAACACCGTCTGCGGCAGCGGTACCGAACGGTCCTCCTCGCCACCGGCGTTGGTGTCGGTCCCGGCCCACGGAGTCGCCCCCGGCGCCACACCCGGCACGCGGTCCTGCGGCGGCGCGTCCTGCGGCAGCGCGTCCTGCGGCAGCGCGTCCTGCGGCAGCGCGTCCCGCACCTCGTCCACGGCGCCGGCCGCCGGCCACGGCGTGGCGTCGGCCGGATCGGAGGACCCGGCAAGGGTCTCGGGCAGGGCACCGCTCCGCCCCGGCACCGCGTCCGCCACGGACCCCGTGTCCGAGCCGGCGACAGCGGCAGCCGCAGCCGGACGCACCCCGGCCCCATCGGACCCGGACCCGGACCCGGAACCGGAACCGGCATCTGCACCAGCGCCAGCACCGGCCGCCCCATTGGCGGAAGCCCCGCCGGACGCCTCCGGCCCCGACTGCGGTCCCGACCCCGACCGCCGGTCCGAGATCCCCAGCTTGTCGGCCGCCTCCTGCAACCACTCCGGCGGAGTCAGCAGGAACGACGTCTGGTTCAGGTCCACCCGCGCCGGAGGAGGCACGGACGAGGACTCCGGCGCGGCGTCCGTCCGGCCGTACTCCTCCTCGTACCGCCGGATCACCTCACCCACCGGCAGCCCCGGCCACAACGTCGCCTCACCGCTGTCCCGAGCGATGACGAGCCGCTGCACACCCCCGTCCGACCGCGGCCCGTCGACCCGGTCCTCGGCCCACACCACGAACCCCAGCTCGAACTCCCGCACCCGCACCTCACGGTGCTGGTAACCGGGCACATCGCCGTTGATCCACTCCTCGGCGCGCTCCTGCGCCTGCGCGAAGGTCACCATCGAAGCTCACTCCCCCACCGAGGACACCGAAGACGCCGAAGACACCGAGGACGCCGCGGACGCGGGCACGGCACGCGCGAACCCACCGTCCACCATCAGATTCGCCACGGTCTCCAACTCCGGCGGATTGCCCGCCAGACGCGACAGGAACGCGTCGAAGTCGTCCCCGCACGGCAGCAACAACCGCTCCACACGCTCGGCGGGCGACCACGACGGATCCACGTCACGGGCGTCGTCGTACGCGCAGAACCACACCGACCCGACCCGGTCACCCCTCACCTTCACGGCGAGCAACCCGCCCTGCACGAACCCCACACCCAGATAATCCTTGGTCAGATGGTCCCGCAGGCACTTGTTGACGTACACGAGATCATTGACCGCCGCCTCGTCACGCACCGTGAAGAACGGCTGGTCGACCAGCAGCCCCAACTCCGCGTCCAGCGCCGCCCCCACCGGCGCACACCCGCCCGCCGCCTTCAGGAACGACCGGTACGCCCCCGGCAGCCGATACCCGAGATCCTCCTCGACCCCCAGCACCTGCTGCTCGGTGACCGCCAGCACCGACTTCGGCAACCCGAAATGCACAGGCCGCGTCTCCTGCAACGGCCGCGTACCCCGCTTGCCCTGATCCACCGCCGCCGTCGCCACACCACCGTGATGCCGCAGCAACGCCTTGACGTCCACCGGGACCAACTCCAGCCGCCGACTGCCCCGTACGTGATGCCAGGTCCAGCCATGCGGAGTCGCCACCGCCGGAATCGTGTCCCACAACTCGTGCCCGGAAGCAGCGAGCGCGGCGTTCGCGGACACGTAATCCGTCAACCTGAGCTCATCCACACCGAACCCTTCCGGGGGGTCCGCGATCTCAGCGACGGCACGCGCGTAAGGCGAGAAATCCGGATACCCATGGGCGTCCACACGCACACCCCTCGGATGACGCGCGGCCCGGACCGGGTCCGGAAACTGCACGACCTGCCCGGCGTAGGCCGCGTTCGGCGGCGCGGCTTGCTGCCCGAGCCGACCTGTCGTCATGGCGGATGCCCCCTGCGGCGTTCTGTATGGCCTGATTTGCCTGTCGATGACGCGATGACCGTACGGATCGCGGTCGTCGACAGCCTAAGCGGTACGCCGACACCGGTCACCGGGCCTCCAGTTCCGTGACCTGCCGTCACCCCGCCGTGACGGTGCGACGAAGCCCGGGCGTGTCGTGGTGCCCCAGCTTCCACAGCAGCCACGGACTTTGGCAGTCTGTGTCCGCTGCCGGGGGATGCGACAGGAGGGGAAGAAGAGCATGAACGCGACCCACACGGGCACCTCGGGTGACCCGCGCATCGGCTGGAGCAACACCGACACGGTGCACGCGCCCACCCTCCACCACCGCCGCGACGGCATACTCCCCACCATCGCCGCCGCCCTCTCCGTACGCGGCGAAACCCTCACCGGCACCGCCGCGAGAGGCGACCAGCCGCCCCCACTCCACCCCCTCGTCCAGGACTTCCTGGACTCCCTCGCCACCGCCCAGCGCGACCGCTTCACCGGCCGCTGCGCCGAGGCCATCCTCATCTCCCGGCACATCGCCGCCGCCGACGCCGCCCGCAGCAAACGCGCGTCCCGCAAACCCATGACCAACGGCGAAGCCCGCAAAGCCCTCAAACAGGCCAAACTCACCGCCCGCCGCATCCGCGAGGCCGGCGACCCCCTGCACGGCAGCTTCGCCGCACCCTGCCGCGCCTGCCAGGCCCTCAGCGCCCACTTCGGCGTACGCATCGTCGACCCCACCCAGGAACCCTGACCCAGTACGACGGCGTCACCACCCACACGGCGACCGCCGAGCACCAACCCTCGACGAACGAAGGGCCGATGCAAGCCGACCGCACCTCCACCACCCGCTTCCCCGTGCCCGTCGACGCCGCGCTGCGCGCCGCGGGCTGGCTGCCCGGCAGATGGGACATAAAGCAGGCCGAGATCTGGGCCGACACCCTCCGCGACCACACCTCCCCCGCCGGCCACCGCCACGCGGTCTTCCCCGCGGCCGTCGAAGCATGGGCCGAATTCGGCGGCCTCCACATCGTCGCCCAGGGCCCCGGCCGCGAACTCGCCCCCTCAGCCCTGCACCTCGACCCCCTCCACGGGCTCCACATGGCCCGCACCCTCGGCGACCTCGGCCGCGCCCTCGACACCGAGGTCTGCCCCCTCGGCCTCGAACCCGACACGCACACCCTCCTCGCCATCGACACCCAAGGACGCGTGTACGCGCTGGACCACACCGGGGACTGGTACCTCGGCCCCACCCTCGACCAGGCCTTCACGACCCTGCTGACCGGGGTACCTCCGGTACGGCTCACGGCGGGATGAGACGGTCCCCTCCGTGGGGTTACCGCCGGTGACCGACTGCGGCTACGTCGTGGCCTGTCGCGCCCACGCGGCGGAGCCGCACATGCAACACAGCCCCGCGCCCCTGAAAACCCGGGGCGCACCCGGCAGGCGCGGACAGCCCCCGGAAGCGATGCCGCTCAACCCCCCGCCGGAATGACCGCCGACACCCTGAAACCTCCCGCATCCGTCGGCCCCGACACGAACACACCCCCGAGCGCCGCCACCCGCTCCTTCATCCCCAGCAACCCGTTCCCACCAGAAGGCAGCCGCGCGGACTCCGCCGAACCCGGCTCCGGCGGCGGCTCGTTCTCCACCTGCATCGCGATCTCCGCCACCCGATGCGCCAACCGCACATACGTCTTGGCACCCGCCGCATGCTTGTGGACGTTCGTCAACGCCTCCTGAACCACCCGGTACGCGGTCTGCTCGATCTCCGGCGCGTACCCCTGAACATCCCCCTCCACCGACAGATCCACGACCATCCCCGCGGCCGCCGACTGCCCCACCAACTCCTCCAGATCCGCAAGACACGGCCCCTCGGCCCCCTCGTCCTGCCCCCGCGACACCCGCGAAGCCGCCTCCGCCGCCGCGACCCCCACAGCCGCCAACGGCACCGGCTCACTCCCGCCGCGCCCGGCCGCCAGCCCGTCCCCCGACCGCAGCACCCCGAGCATCTCCCGCAACTCCGTCAGCGCCTGCCGCCCCATGTCCCCCACCAGCGCCGCGTTCTTCACAGCCTTCTCGGGATCCTTCCGCGCAACCGCCTGCAACGCCGCCGCGTGCACCACCATCAACGACACCCGATGCGCCACCACGTCATGCATCTCCCGGGCGATCCGCGTCCGCTCCTCACCCCGGGCCCACTCCGCCCGCTCCTCGGCCCGCTCGGCCAGCAACTGCAGCTCCCGCTCCAGCGAGTCCGCCCGCTCCCGCAGACTCTCCATCAACCGCCGCCGCGCCCCCACATACAGACCGAGCAGCACCGGCGGCGCCGTCAGCCCGAGCGCCATCGTCAACGACACGAACGGCGGGAACCACTCCCCCCACACCGCCGCCGCTTCCCCCTGCACACGCCCCTGCGCTGTCTGCACGTACGCGACGACGAACACGCCGAGGAACGACATCCCCGACAACGCCCCGATCACCCGCCTGGGCGCCTCCGACGCGGCCAGCGTGTACAGACCGACGATGCCCATCAGATAGCCCATCTGCGCCGGCGTGATCGCGATCGACACCAGCACCACCGCGACAGGCCACATCCGCCGCACCAGCAGCACCGACCCGGCCAGCAAACCGAACACCACACCGACGACCACGGGCAGCCCCGCGTCCTGTGCGAACGGATACCCCCGCACCGCGCACTCGATCATCGACAGCAGCGCCAGCCCGCCGTCCAGCGCGGCTCCGCGCCAACGCACCCACCACCAAGGCCCGTCCCTGGTCCCCGCCTCGATGCGGCCTTCCCCCGTCGTGGTCATGCCTCCAGCCTACGGGCGGGCGCCAGCGCTTTTCCGGCGAGTTTCCCGTACTGGCCTACACCACGCTCCGCGATCGAACGGAAGCGAAACCGACCGGAATCCCTCGAACTACTGATTCGCTCACCGTTCGACCCCGGAACCACGCATTCCGGCCGGACGGTATGCCCATGGCACATTCGCAGAACAAGTACGCGGACTTCGAGGGGTTGCGGGAGCGGGCGGTCGCGCTGCGGCGGGCAGGACTCAGCCGCCGCCAGATCCGCGACCGGCTCTACGTCGACAACAACGACATCCTCAACCGCCTCCTGGAGGGCGAGCCCCCACCCGAGTGGACGAAGCGGCCCAACGCGAAGGACGACCTGCGCGCGAGGGCGCGGGAGCTACGGCTCCAGGGCTGGACGTACGACCAGATCCAGGTGGAGCTGGGGTGCTCTAAGAGTTCGATCTCGTTGTGGGTACGGGATCTGCCGAAGCCGGAGCGGCGGGATCCGTCGGAGCAGGCGAAGCTCGCAGGCCGAAAGCGGTGGGAGCACGAGCTCGCCATCCGTGACGAGGAACGCCAGCGGACCAAGGCCACAGCAGCCCAGCAGATCGGCACGATGAGCGATCGGGAGCTGTTCATGACCGGCGTTGCCCTCTACTGGGCGGAAGGCAGCAAGGACAAGCCGTACGACCGTCGCGAGACCGTCGCCTTCGTCAACAGCGACCCCGACGTAATCCATGTGTACTTGGCCTGGCTCGACCTCCTTGGAGTCGAGCGCGAGCGCCTCCGATTCACCGTCATGATCCACGAAACGGCGGATGTGGCGGGCGCCGAACGATTCTGGGCCGACCTCGTCGGCGCCGACCGCACCGCGTTCAACAAGACGACCATCAAGAAGCACAACCCCAAGACAGTGCGGAAGAACGTCGGCGACTCCTACAGAGGCTGCCTCGTGATCAAAGTCCTCCAAGGCGCTGACTTGTACCGTCGCGTCGAAGGCTGGTGGTCTGGCATGGTGGTGGAGGCCAAGCGGCGAACCGCGTAGGCTGCCCTCCGTAATCCCCCGTGGTGTAATCGGCAACACACGTCACTTTGGATGATGTATTTCAGGTTCGAGTCCTGGCGGGGGAGCCAAGCGCGGTTCGGGGCCTGACCCAAGAAGGAAGCGTCAGGCCCCGCTCACATTTCCCCCTCGCAACCCCCCGGTATCCTGCGGATGACCAAACCCCACATCCGAAGCCGAAGGGCACACCCGTGAGCGCCAACCGCCCGGCAGCCGTCGTCGTACTCGCAGCGGGTGAGGGCACCCGTATGAAGTCGGCCACACCCAAGGTCCTGCACAGCATCTGTGGCCGTTCTCTCGTCGGTCACGTACTCGCCGCCGCGCGCGAGCTGGAGCCCGAGAACCTGGTCGTCGTCGTGGGGCACGCCCGCGAGAAGGTCGCCGCGCACCTCACCGAGATCGACCCGCACGTCCGCACCGCCGTCCAGGCCGAGCAGAACGGGACGGGGCACGCCGTGCGGATGGCCCTCGAAGAGCTGGGGGGCGGTGTCGACGGGACCGTCGTCGTCGTCTGTGGCGACACCCCGCTCCTCACCGGCGCCACCCTGCGGGCCCTCGCCGCGACCCACACCGCCGACGGCAACGCCGTCACCGTGCTCACCGCCGAGGTCCCGGACGCCACCGGGTACGGGCGGATCGTGCGCGACGGGGCCAGCGGTGCCGTCACCGCGATCGTCGAGCACAAGGACGCCTCCGAGTCGCAGCGGGCCATCCGGGAGATCAACTCCGGGGTGTTCGCCTTCGACGGGCAGCTCCTCGCCGACGCGCTGGGGAAGGTCCGGACGGACAACAGCCAGGGCGAGGAGTACCTGACCGACGTGCTCGGCATCCTGCGGGAGGCGGGGCACCGGGTGGGGGCCTCCGTGGCCGGTGACCATCGGGAGATCGCCGGTATCAACAACCGTGTGCAGCTCTCCGAGGCCCGGCGGATCCTGAACGACCGGCTGCTGACCGATGCCATGCTGGCGGGTGTCACCGTGATCGACCCGGCCACGACGTGGGTCGATGTCACGGTGACGTTCGAGCAGGACGCGGTCGTGCATCCGGGGACGCAGCTGCACGGCTCGACGCATCTCGGGGAGGGCGCGGAGGTCGGGCCCAACTGCCGTCTGACCGACACCCGGGTGGGGGCCGGCGCCCGCGTGGACAACGCGGTCGCCTACAGCTCCGAGATCGGGCCGCAGGCCTCCGTCGGTCCGTACGCGTACCTCCGGCCCGGGACCCGTCTCGGTCTCAAGTCCAAGATCGGGACGTACGTCGAGACGAAGAACGCGTCCATCGGTGAGGGGACGAAGGTTCCGCATCTGTCCTATGTGGGGGACGCGACGATCGGTGAGTACTCGAACATCGGCGCGGCGAGCGTCTTCGTGAACTACGACGGTGAGAGCAAGCACCACACGACGGTCGGTTCACACTGCAAGACGGGTTCGGACAACATGTTTGTGGCGCCTGTCACGGTCGGGGACGGCGCGTACACCGCCGCCGGGTCGGTGATCACGAAGGACGTGCCGCCGGGTTCGCTGGCTGTCGCCCGTGGCCAGCAGCGGAATATCGAGGGGTGGGTGGCGCGAAAGCGTCCGGGGAGCGCGGCGGCGAAGGCTGCCGAGGCGGCCTCTCACCGGGGCGAAAGCGAAAGCTGACCGGAAACGGGTGCGTCGGGGACGGCGTACCGTGAGAGGTGCGTACCCGCACCCCCCAGCTGAGACGACCTCTCATGCCCCGCTGAGACACCTCTGAGGAGACTGTGCTGTGACCGGGATCAAGACGACCGGCGAGAAGAAGTTGATGTTCTTCTCCGGCCGCGCCCACCCCGAGCTTGCCGAGGAGATCGCCCAGGAGCTGGGTGTCGGGGTTGTCCCGACGAAGGCGTTCGACTTCGCCAACGGTGAGATCTATGTCCGTTACCAGGAGTCTGCTCGTGGTGCGGACTGCTTCCTGATCCAGAGCCACACGGCTCCGATCAACAAGTGGGTCATGGAGCAGTTGATCATGATTGATGCGCTGAAGCGTGCGTCGGCGCGTTCGATCACTGTGATCGTGCCGTTCTACGGTTACGCGCGGCAGGACAAGAAGCACCGGGGGCGTGAACCTATTTCGGCGCGTCTGATCGCGGATCTGATGAAGACGGCGGGTGCGGACCGGATTCTGGCGGTGGATCTGCACACGGATCAGATCCAGGGTTTCTTCGACGGTCCTGTGGATCATCTGTTCGCGTTGCCGTTGCTGGCGGACTATGTGGGCAGCAAGGTGGACCGGGACAAGCTGACGGTCGTGTCTCCGGACGCGGGGCGTGTGCGGGTGGCCGACCGGTGGTGTGACCGTCTGGGTGCCCCGCTGGCGATCGTGCACAAGCGTCGTGACAAGGATGTGGCGAACCAGGTCACGGTGCATGAGGTGGTCGGTGATGTGGAGGGCCGTATCTGTGTGCTCGTCGACGACATGATCGACACGGGTGGCACGATCTGTGCGGCGGCGGACGCGTTGTTCGCGCACGGTGCGGAGGATGTCATCGTGACGGCGACGCACGGTGTGCTGTCGGGTCCGGCGGCGGACCGGTTGAAGAACTCGAAGGTGAGTGAGTTCGTGTTCACGAACACGTTGCCGACGCCGGGTGAGCTGGAGCTGGACAAGATCAGGGTGTTGTCGATCGCGCCGACGATCGCGAGTGCGGTGCGTGAGGTGTTCGAGGATGGTTCGGTGACGAGCCTGTTCGACGAGCAGTAGGGGTCCTGCGGGTTCGTCCGCCGGAGATCCTTTTGGTGCGGCCTCCTTAGCCGAGTAGACTGCTGCAGTTGCTCGGCGAGGGAGGCCGTTCCCCGTGGTGGGATGCGGTGGTCCGTTATCGACGCGCTCTTCGTAGCAGGCCGTTCGTGGCCGGGTGACCACGTCCGTATCTACCTCTACGAGGAGTGATCCGCATGTCCGAGGTGAAGCTCGCCGCCGAGACGCGCACCGAGTTCGGCAAGGGTGCCGCCCGTCGTATCCGTCGTGACAGCAAGGTTCCGGGTGTTCTGTACGGGCACGGTTCGGACCCGCTGCACCTGACGCTTCCGGGGCACGACCTGCTGATGGCGCTGCGTACGCCGAACGTTCTGATCTCGCTGGACATCGACGGGAAGACCAAGGAGCTGGCGATCCCGAAGTCCGTGCAGCGTGACCCGATCAAGGGTTTCCTGGAGCACGTCGATCTGCTGCTGGTGAAGCGTGGCGAGAAGGTCAACGTCGAGATCTACGTCCACACCGAGGGTGAGCTGGCGCCGGGTGGGAACCTGCTGGAGCACGTGCTGAACGCGCTTCCGGTGGAGGCCGAGGCGACGCACATCCCGGAGTCCGTCACCGTTTCCATCGAGGGCCTGGAGTCGGGTGCCTCCGTCCTCGCGAAGGACATCCCCCTGCCGTCCGGTGTGACCCTGGCTGTCGACCCGGACGCGGTTGTCCTTCAGGTTCTGGCCGCTCAGGCGGAGGAGCCGTCGGAGGGGGCCGCTGAGGGTGAAGAGGCCGCCGAGGCCTGATCCTTTCGGATCCTGTTCGGCCGCCGGGGTCCGCGCCGTGAGGTGCGGGGCCCGGCGGCCGGCGCGTATGAGCGCGGATGCGCGTATGAAGGAGACATGGACGTGACGACGGACGCGGGCGCCCCCTGGCTGGTCGTGGGGCTGGGCAATCCGGGGCCCGGGTACGCGATGAACCGGCACAACGTGGGGTTCATGGTGGCGGATCTGCTGGCCGATCGGATGGGCGGGAAGTTCAAGCGGGCCCAGAAGGCGCAGGCGCAGGTGGTCGAGGGCCGGATCGGTCCTCCGGGTCCGGCGAACCGGCGGGTGGTCCTGGCCAAGCCGATGTCGTACATGAACCTGTCCGGGGGCCCGGTGAACGCGCTGCGTGAGTTCTACAAGGTGCCGGTGGCCAACATCCTGGCGATTCATGACGAGTTGGACATCGATTACGGCACGTTGCGGTTGAAGCTGGGTGGCGGGGACAACGGTCACAACGGTCTGAAGTCGATGACGAAGGCGATGGGCTCGGACTATCACCGGGTGCGGTTCGGGATCGGGCGTCCTCCGGGTCGTATGCAGGTCGCTGATTTCGTTCTGAGGGATTTCTCGTCCGCCGAGCGTAAGGAGCTCGACTACTTCGTGGACCGGGCGGCTGATTCGGTCGAGTGTCTGGTGACGGAGGGTCTGGAGCGGGCGCAGAGCGCGTACAACTCCTGAGTGCCGGTTTCCCGGGGCTTCAGGCGGGTCGATGTAGGGGGACAACTGCCGACTTGTCGCCCGGTGGAGTTGACCGGCCGCTGGGGCATGGCCAAGGATCGCGGCCATGCCTGCCGCTGCTGCCTCCCGTGTGTCCCGTGAGGGCGCTGCTGTCGCGTTGCGGTTCGGGCGGCTGGCGGCGATGGGGACGGTCGCGGCGCTGATTCTGATCGCGGGGGTGTGGGCGTCGTGGGGTACCGCGCAGCACGTGATGCTCACCAAGGGGCGTGAGCGGGGCACGATGACGGTGACGCGGTGTGCGGGGGACGTGTGTACGGGTCCTTATGCGCCGGTGTCCGAGGGGTCGAGGGCGCGTGATCGTGTCGAGATCGCGCGGACGGTGGCGGTGAAGCGGGGCGTGACGTACGCGGTGGCTGTGAAGCCGGGTAGCAGTGATGTGGTCCGTACGGGTGCGTCGGGGCTTCTGTACGCGTGGGTGCCGTTGGGTGGTGCTCTGCTTCTCGCGTCGGTGGTCGTGGCGGGTGGGCTGCGGATGAACCGGCTGGCGTGGGTGATGGGCGGCGCGGGGCTCGCCCTGATCACGGCCGCGTTCGTGGCGCTCTGAGCTCTTTTGGGGCTCGTCCCGGCCGCGCCTCTTTGTGGAGAATTTGTACGTTCTCTGATCGTTACGCGGGACCATTGAGGCGAGCCGTGACGCATCGGGCGGATGTGGTGTTCAGCCACTTGACCGGATGTCAACGGAACAGGAAGCTGAGCCGCCCCCTCCACATCTTCCGTTCCCTGTCACGAAGATGGACTTGCCCATGCGCACCCTCTCTCGCGTCGGTGGCGCGTTCGCCGTCGGCGTCGCCACGTCTGTCGCGCTGCTCAGCGCCCCCGCCGCGTACGCCACGCCCCCCGGCGACAACGGCACCGTGAAGATCCATGACGCGACCACCGGCGAGGAGCTCCGCAGGAACGAGCCGCACGTCTGCGCGTTCTACCTGGACGCCTTCGGCTTCGACGGCGGCCAGCGGGTCGACTGGCACATCGAGGCGTGGGCTCCGACCGCCGACGTCAAGGGCCGGACGGTGAAGTCGGGTTCCCTCGGCCTGGACGCGGACGGTCACGGCCGCAGCGAGGATCTGAGGCTGCCCGACGGTCACTACAAGTTGTTCTGGAACTTCGACGGCGAGCACGGCTCCGCCAAGCACAAGGTGTTCTGGACGGACTGCGCGGACGACGACGGGGGGAGCGGCACGGGCGGCGGCACGGGCGGCGGCACGGGCGGGGACGAGCCCGGCTCCGATCCGTCCGCGTCGGCCTCGGCCTCCCCCGCGGCGGGCGGGGGCGAGACTCCGGCCGGTTCCTCCGGGTCCTCCGGGTCCGCGCAGGGCGGTGACAGCGGTGACCTGGCCGAGACCGGCAGCGGCGCCCCCGTCGGCGCCCTCTCCGCTGCCGGGGCCGCGCTCCTCGCCGCGGGCGGCTGGCTGCTCCTTCGTCGGCGTAGGGGCCGGGCCGCTCAGGACTGAGTGAAGAGGGGTGCCCCCGAGGTCGTACGACGTCGGGGGCACCCTTGTGTTGGTGGTGGTGTCAGCCGGTGTTGCGCAGGCCGGCCGCCACGCCGTTGACGGTCAGGAGCAGGGCCCTGGCGAGCAGCGGGTCGGGGGTTTCGCCCGCGGCGGCGGCGTCGCGCTGGCGCTTGAGCAGGGTGACCTGGAGGTAGGAGATGGGGTCCAGGTAGGCGTCGCGGATGGCGAAGGTCTGCTGGAGGACGGGGTTGGCGTCCAGCAGCTTCTCCTCGCCGGTGATGCGCAGGACCTCGCGGACGGTCAGTTCGTGTTCGGCCTCGATGGTGGTGAAGACGTGCTTGAGGTGGTCGGGGACGAGGGTGTCGACGTAGTGGCGGGCGATCCTGAGGTCGGTCTTGGCGAGGGTCATCTCGACGTTGGAGATGAAGTTGCGGAAGAAGTGCCACTGCTCGTGCATCTCTTCCAGGACGGTGTCGAGGCCGGCTTCGCGCAGGGCCTTCAGGCCGGAGCCGACGCCGAACCAGCCGGGGACGATCTGCCGTGACTGGGTCCAGCCGAAGACCCAGGGGATGGCGCGCAGCCCGTCGAGGCCGGCTCCGGAGTCGGGGCGGCGGGAGGGCCGGGAGCCGAGGTGGAGGTCGGCGAGCTGGTCGACGGGTGTGGCGGCGAAGAAGTAGGCGGGCAGGTCGGGGTCTTCGACGAGCTTGCGGTAGGCGGCTTCCGCGGCGTTCGACACGACGTCCATGGCCGCGTCCCAGCGGGCGAGTGCTTCGACGGACTGGCGGGGGGCGGTGTGCAGGGCGGATGCCTGGAGGGTGGCGGCGACGGTGAGTTCGAGGTTCTCCCGGGCCAGTGACGGTACGAGGTACTTGTCGGAGATGACCTCGCCCTGTTCGGTGACCTTGATCTCGCCCTCCAGGGTGCCCCAGGGCTGGGCGAGGATGGCGTCGTGGGAGGGGCCGCCGCCGCGTCCCACGGTTCCCCCGCGGCCGTGGAAGAGGCGCAGTCGTACGCCGTAGCGGTGGGCGACGTCGCGCAGGCGGCGCTGGGCGCGGTGGATTTCCCACTGGCTGGTGGTGATGCCGCCGAACTTGGAGGAGTCGGAGTAGCCGAGCATGACTTCCTGGACGTCGCCGCGGAGGGCGACGAGCCGCCGGTAGGAGGGGTCGGCGAGCATGTCCTCCAGGATGGTGTCGGCGGCCTTGAGTTCGTCGGTGGTCTCCAGGAGCGGCACGATGCCGATCTTGGCCCAGCCGGCGTGCAGGTCGATCAGTCCCGCCTCACGAGCCAGGACGGCCGCGGCGAACACGTCGTCGGCGCCCTGGCACATGGAGATGATGTACGACTCGATGACCTCGGGTCCGAAGACGGCGAGGGC
Source organism: Streptomyces sp. NPDC030840 (assembly GCF_055572015.1). NCBI lineage: Bacteria > Bacillati > Actinomycetota > Actinomycetes > Kitasatosporales > Streptomycetaceae > Streptomyces > Streptomyces sp. NPDC030840. The sequence continues at coordinate 158,602 of NZ_JBVIEE010000011.1, forward strand.
CTTCTTGACGGTCTCGAACACGCCGAGGGTCTTCGCGCCGGCCTCGTCGAGGGGGGCGGGGGTGGGGCCGAGGGGGCGCCGGGACCTGAGTTCCTTGGCGAGCAGCTTGTGGCGGTACTCGCGCGGCATGTCCTCGTAGCGCCAGGATTCCTCGCCGAGGCGGTCGAAGAGCTGGCCGAGGGCGTGGTGGTGGGCGTCGGCGTGTTCGCGGACGTCCATGGTGGCGAGCTGGAGGCCGAAGGCGGCGAGGGTGCGGATGGTGCGGTTCATGCGGCCGTCGGCGAAGAGGCCGCCGCGGTGTTGGCGCAGGGAGCTCTGGATGAGGGTGAGGTCCTTCAGGAGCTCGCTGGTGCCGAGGTAGTCGCGGCCTTCCTCGTGCGGGGTGCCCTTGGCGAGGCGCTGCTTGGTGTTCTCCAGCTTCTGCCGGATGCAGGTGGCCTTGAGGCGGTAGGGCTCCTCGGCGTTGAGGCGCTTGTAGCGGGGGCTGATCTCGGGCAGGGCGTCGAGGTCGGCCTGGAGCGAGGTCAGCAGTTCTTCGGTGGCTCCGGTGTAGCGGATGGAGTTCGACAGGAAGCCGCGGAGTTCGTCGATGAGGTCGAGGGCGTCGTTGATGCCGTGTTCGTGCTGGAGGATCAGGACGTCCCAGGTGACCTGGGGGGTGACGTTGGGGTTGCCGTCGCGGTCGCCGCCGATCCAGGTGCCGAAGGTGAGCGGTCGGGTGTCGTCCGGGAGGGTGAAGCCGACGCGTTCGAGTTCGGCGGTGAGGTCCTCGAGGACGTCGCCGACGGCGCCGGCGTGGAGTTCGTCGAGGTAGTAGATGGCGTTGCGGGCCTCGTCAGCGGGTTCGGGGCGGACGACGCGGAGTTCGTCGGTCTGCCAGACGAGGTCGATGTTCTCGGCCAGACGGATGTCGTAGCGGCGCCGGTCGGACTCGATGACCGGGGTCTCCAGCAGGGCGGCGATTCTGCGCAGCTTGTTCAGGACGGAGCGGCGGGCGGCTTCGGTGGGGTGGGCGGTGAAGACGGGCCGTACGTTGAGGTTCTTGACGGTCTCGCGCAGGTGCTGGGGGTCGGCGTCCTTCAGCCGGTCGGCGGTACGGGCGAGGAGGCCTCCTTCGGCGGAGCGCTTGGCGCGCAGTTCGCGGCCTCGGTGGACCTGTTCGGTGACGTTGGCGAGGTGGAAGTAGGTGGAGAAGGCGCGGACCAGCTTGGCCGCGGTCTGGAGTTCGGTGCCGCGCAGCAGTTCGGCGGCGGCCTCTCCGTCCTCGCGGGTCAGGCGGCGGACCCGTTCGACCAGTTCCAGGAGTTCGGGGCCCTCCTGCCGGACGAGGGTTTCGCCCAGCAGGTCGCCGAGGCGCCGGATGTCGGCGCGCAGGTCGCTGCTGACCGTGGTGGTCTGGTCGTCGGCACTGCTCACAGGTGCGGCTCCTTGCAGTGTTGAAGCTCGTCTGGGAGGGAACCCGGGTGTTCGCCGGGCGGCGTGACCACGGACGGGTCATGGCCGCTTCGGGGACGGTTCACCCGGGCAGAAATCAGAGCGGACCGCGCTGTCCGACCGATTCCAAGGATAGGTGTCCATGCGGACGCGCAGACCGTCGGGCTCTTGCCGCCGGGCACCGCGCTGCCATACTTACGATGCCGTAGGTTACGGAACCGTAGGGAACAGCGTTGTCCCCGACAGACCGTTGCCGCAGGCATCTGCCTCCACCCTCGAACCCCACAGGGGACGCCCATGACCACAAGCTCCGATGTGATCGAAGACGCCCCGCAGGCGAACGATTCCACAGGCACCAAGACGACCGACACCGCACAGCCCTCGGCCACGCTGGGCGGCGAGAAGAAGCGTTCGATCGAGCAGATCGCGCTGTTGCTCTTCATCATCGTCCCGTTCCTCGCGCTGATCGCGGCGGTGCCGCTGGCCTGGGGCTGGGGCGTGAGCTGGCTGGACCTCGGCCTGCTGGTCTTCTTCTACTACCTGGGCTGCCACGGCATCACGATCGGTTTCCACCGCTACTTCACGCACGGTTCGTTCAAGGCCAGGCGTCCGCTGCGGATCGCGCTGGCGATCGCGGGCTCCATGGCGGTGGAGGGGCCGCTGGTGCGCTGGGTGGCCGACCACCGCAAGCACCACAAGTTCTCCGACGCCGAGGGCGACCCGCACTCGCCGTGGCGGTTCGGCGAGACGCTGCCGGCGCTGATGAAGGGCCTGTGGTGGGCGCACATCGGCTGGATGTTCGACGAGGAGCAGACGCCGCAGGACAAGTACGCGCCGGACCTGATCAAGGACCCGGCGATCCGCGCGATCTCGCGTCAGTTCGTCTTCTGGACGGTGCTCTCGCTGGCTCTGCCCGCGCTGATCGGCGGTCTGGTGACGATGTCCTGGTGGGGCGCGTTCACCGGGTTCTTCTGGGGGTCGCTCGTCCGGGTGGCCCTGCTGCACCATGTGACCTGGTCGATCAACTCGATCTGCCACGCGGTGGGCAAGCGTCCCTTCAAGTCGCGTGACCGTTCGGGCAACGTGTGGTGGCTGGCGGTCCTGTCGTGCGGCGAGTCCTGGCACAACCTGCACCACGCCGATCCGACCTCGGCGCGGCACGGTGTGGAGCGCGGCCAGCTGGACTCCTCGGCGCGGCTGATCCGCTGGTTCGAACAACTCGGCTGGGCGTACGACGTGCGCTGGCCGTCACGCTCGCGTATCGATTCCCGCCGGAACACCGGTCAGGGCGGCTCCCGGCGCAAGAAGGAGACCGCCGAGGCGGCATGATTGACGGGTGGCGACCGACTCGAGCAGTACTCCAGGCAGCGACAAGCAGCGGCGCCCTCGCCGGACCCGGATGACGGGCGCCGAGAGACGTCAGCAGCTCCTCGAGATCGGTCGCACGCTGTTCGCCGCCCGGGGGTTCGAGGCCACGTCGGTGGAGGAGATCGCGGCCAAGGCCGGGGTCTCCAAGCCGGTGGTGTACGAGCACTTCGGCGGCAAGGAAGGTTTGTACGCGGTGGTGGTGGACCGCGAGATGCGCCGTCTGCTGGACATGGTGACCAGCTCCCTGACGGCGGGCCACCCCCGTGAACTGTGCGAGCAGGCGGCCTTCGCCCTCCTGGACTACATCGAGGAGTACACGGACGGGTTCCGCATCCTGGTCCGTGACTCCCCCATCCCCCAGTCGACGGGCTCCTTCGCCTCGCTGATCTCCGACATCGCCACCCAGGTGGAGGACATCCTGGGCCGCGAGTTCAAGAGCCGCGGCTTCGACCCGAAGCTGGCCCCGCTGTACGCGCAGGCCCTGGTCGGCATGGTCGCCCTGACGGGCCAGTGGTGGCTGGACGTCCGCCGCCCGAAGAAGGCGGAGGTGGCGGCGCATCTGGTGAACCTGGCGTGGCACGGGCTGGACGGGCTGGAGGCGAAGCCGCACCTGATAGGGCGCCGGAAGAGCTAGGTCACTCAAAGAGGTGAACCACGCCGACGTAGTACGAGCGCAGCTGCTGCCCCGAGCCGGGCGGGCCGGCGAGCTGCACGTGGTCGAGGGCGGCGATCACCGCGGCTCCGGCTTCCTGGCCACCACGAACACCCGGCGGAACGGGAAGACCGTGCCGTGGGCCGTCGCCGGGTACGCCTCGCGCAGGGCGGCGCGGTACTCGGTGACGAAGGGTTCGGCGTCGTCGCCGAGTTCGGTGAGGATCGGCCGCAGGCCGGTGCCCTTCACCCAGTCGAGCACGGGGTCCTCACCCTGGAGCAGGTGCAGGTACGTCGTCTCCCAGGCGTCGACCTCGCAGCCGAGGCCGGCGAGCCGGTGCAGGTACGCGGCCGGGCTCAGCACCGCGTCGTCGTGGCGGAGCGTCTCGCCGAGCCGGTCCTTCCAGCGCGCGGAGTGGGCGACTTCCCGCATGAGCCGGTGGCTGGGCGAGTCGAAGTTGCCCGGCACCTGGAAGGCGAGGACGCCACCGGGGGTGAGCCCCGCCACCCAGTCGGGGAAGCGTGCGACGTGGCCGGGCACCCACTGCAGGGTCGCGTTGCTGACGATCAGGTCGTACGGCTCCGGGGGCGCCCAGGTCGTGACGTCCGCGGGCGCGAAGTCGAGGTGGCCGCCGCCCGGGGTGGGGCCGGCCAGGGGTGCGGTCTCGGCGAGCATCTCCGGGGAGTTGTCGAGGCCCGTGATGTGCGCGCCGGGCCAGCGGTCGGCGAGCAGGCGGGTGACGTTGCCGGGGCCGCAGCCGAGGTCGGCGACGCGGGGGTGCCCGGCGGGGAGCTCGGGCACGTGGGCCAGCAGGTCGACGAAGGCGCGGGCGCGGTGGCCGGAGTGGCGCAGGTACTGGTGGGGATCCCAGACGGGGACGGTCGGGGACATGGGCGTACCTCCTCGTGGGTTCGGCTCGGCACTGGGCGTGACTCCATGCCGCGTTCTCACCGTGACAGTGCAGGTATCTCGAAGTCAAGAGACTTGATACTAATATGCTCGACGTCAAGAGACTTCACGTCGACACAACCACTACACTGATCGCCATGGAGGACGAGGTCGATCGGCTGGTCGCAGCGTGGCGCCGGGAGCGCCCGGACCTCGACGTGGAGCCGCTGGAAGTGCTCAGCCGGGTGAGCAGGCTGGCCCGGCACCTGGACCGGGCGCGCCGTCTGGCGTTCTCCGAGCACCAGCTGGAGCCGTGGGAGTTCGATGTGCTGACCGCGCTCAGGCGCGCGGGGACGCCGTATCAGCTCTCCCCCGGCCAGCTGCTCACCCAGACCCTGGTCACCTCGGGCACGATGACGAACCGTATCGACCGGCTGGCGAAGAAGGGCCTGGTGGAGCGGCTGCCCGACCCCAGCGACCGCCGGGGTGTCCTGGTGCGTCTGACCGACGAGGGCCGGGACAGGGCGGACCAGGCCCTGGCGGGCCTCCTGGACCAGGAGCGCGCGATCCTCGCGGAGCTGTCGCGCGCCCAGCGGGGTGAACTGGCTGGTCTGCTACGCCAGTTGACCGCCCCGTTCGACAACATCCCCGGCTAGGTCGGCGGGCCCGACTCCGGCGCGCCGGGCGAGCGCGACGGCGGCCAGGGTGGAGTGCACCCCGAGCTTGCCGAGGACGTTCTGCATATGGGTGCGGACGGTGTGCGGGGACAGGAACAGGCGCTCGGCGACGGCCTTGCGCCCCAGTCCCGCCACCATGCACCGCAGCACTTCGCGCTCGCGCGGGGTGAGGGACTCGACGAGCCGCTCGCTCTCCGTGCGGTGCTTGCGGGCGGCGGTGAGCTCGCGCAGTACGCCGGTGAGCAGGGCGGGCGGCAGATGCGTCTCGTCGCGCAGCACGCCCCGTATGACGGTGAGCAGCCGGGACAGCGAGCAGTCCTTGGCGACCCAGCCGGAGGCGCCCGCCTGCAGGGCGAGCGCGGCGCGGCGCGGGTCGTCCTTCTCGGCGAGGACGACGGTGCGGACGCTCGGCTGCCCGGAGCGGACGCCGGCGACGAGCGAGATGCCGTCGACCAGCCCGTCCTCGTTGCCCTCCTGCACCGGCACGGCCGCCGGTCGCGCGCCGGGGGCGTTGCCCCCCAGGTCCGCGTCGACCAGCAGCACGTCGAACCTGCGGCCTTCCGCCGCCGCGCGTTCCAGGCAGCGCAGCGCGGCGGGGCCGCTGCCTGCCGCGGACACGTCGACGTCGGGCTCGGCGGCCAGGGCTGCGGCGAGCGACTCGGCGAAGATGCGGTGGTCGTCGACGACCAGGACTCGGATGCGAACCACGAAAACCCCCACTGGTCGGGGGACGACCGGCGCAGGTACGGCGCCCGAAGTGATCCCCGGTTGTCCACCTGGGACGGGGCTGCCACAACCGCACGGCCGCCGCCGTGCTGCAACTGCTACCCCCACTTCGGGCGTCGTACCCGACTGTCTCGCCCCCTGATCAGCACCGGCCCCCACCGGTGCTGCTCATCAGAGTAAGGCCGGGCGCAGGGAGTGGAAGGCGATTTGCAGAACTGTTTGGCCAGCGCGTTTATGGTGAGCCGTATGTTTCGGATTGAGACAGAAGTCGACAAAGAGCGTAGCCAATTGCTGCGTTCCCGACTACGGGAGACGAACACTGCGGCTTCGCCGGTGCTCCGTTCCCTGCGGGGGACACCGGACGAACGGCAGGTTCCGCTCCATGTGTGGGCACTGGACGGTCAGGGCGCTCTCGCGGGCGGTCTCGTCGGGCACACCTGGGCGACCTGGCTGCACGTGACCTATCTGTGGGTCGACGAGCGGTGCCGGGGAGCGGGCCTCGGGTCGCGGCTTCTGTCCGAGGCGGAGCGCCTCGCTGCCACCGACCGGGGTTCCCGCAACGCCCGCCTGGAGACGTGGGACTTCCAGGCCCCCGCCTTCTACCAGAAGCAGGGGTACGAAGTGGTGTGCGTGATCCCCGACTATCCGCCGGGGATCACGGAGTACACGCTGACGAAGCGGCTGAGGTGAGCGGCAGCGGCGGGGGTGTCCGTCACCGCTCACCCCCTCCGGTCACACCAGCCGGCGCGCTCCCGCCGCGGGCACCGCGGCGAACACGCGGGGGGCGGTGAATTTGGCGGCGGCGAAGGCCTCCTCCACCGCCTTGGTGACCTTCTCCTCGTCCGCGGCCTCGATCAGGACGATGGCCGAGCCGCCGAAGCCGCCGCCCGTCATACGGGCACCCAGCGCGCCCGCGCCCAGCGCCGTGTCGACGACGAGGTCCAGCTCCGGGCAGGAGATGCGGAAGTCGTCGCGCAGGGAGGCGTGGCCCTCGACCAGGACGGAGCCGATCGCACGGGTGTCGCCCGACTCCAGCAGGGACACGACCCGCTCCACGCGCTCGTTCTCCGTCACGATGTGGCGGACCAGGCGGCGGACCTCCTCCTCGTCACCCAGGCGGGCCAGGGCGGCGTCCAGTTCCGCGTACGGCACGTCCCTGAGCGCGTCCACGCCCAGCAGTGCCGCGCCCTTCTCGCAGCCGGCGCGGCGCTTGCCGTACTCGCCGTCGCTGTGGGCGTGCTTGACCTGGGTGTCGACGACCAGCAGACGCATGCTCTCGGCGGCCAGGTCGAAGGGGATCTGCTTCTGGGACAGGTCGCGGGTGTCCAGGAACAGGGCGTGGCCCGCCTCGCAGCACGCCGACGCGGTCTGGTCCATGATCCCGGTGGGGGCGCCCACGTAGACGTTCTCGGCGCGCTGGCACAGGCGGGCCAGCTGCCAGCCCTTCAGACCCAGGTCGTACAGGTCGTTCAGCGCGAGGGCGACCACCACCTCCAGCGCCGCCGACGACGACAGCCCGGCGCCCGTCGGGACCGTCGAGGTCAGGTGGACGTCCGCGCCCGTGATCGCCGTGTGGCCCGCCTCGCGCAGGGCCCACACCACGCCCGCCGGGTACGCCGTCCAGTTGCGGTCGGACTGGGGGGCCAGGGCGTCGAGGGTCAGCTCCACCGCCCCGCCCTCGATGTCCGCCGAGTGCAGACGCAGAACGCCGTCGGTGCGGCGCCCGACGGCCGCGACCGTCGTGTGCGGCAGCGCGAAGGGCATGACGAAGCCGTCGTTGTAGTCGGTGTGCTCGCCGATCAGATTGACCCGGCCCGGCGCCGCCCACACTCCCTCCGGCTCGGCCCCGTACAGCTCCTCGAACCGCTCCGCGACAGCGGAAGCGACCGCCTCGGCGCTCGCAACGCTCATCCCCTGACCCTGACCTTTCCTACGGGACCGGACTTCGAACTCCAGTCCTCAAAATTACTTGTCGCGCCGCTGCGCGAACTCCCACGCGTCCGCCACGATCCCCGCGAGGTCCGCACGCGACGGGTTCCAGCCCAGCCGCTCGCGGGCCGCCCGCGCGGAGGCGACCAGCACCGCCGGGTCACCGCCACGGCGCGGGGCCACGACCTCGGGGATCGGGTGCCCGGTGACCTGGCGCACCGTCTCGATGACCTCGCGGACGGAGAAGCCGTTGCCGTTGCCGAGGTTGCAGATCAGGTGCTCGCCGGGCTCGGCCGCGTCCAGCGCCAGCAGGTGGGCCTCCGCCAGGTCCGCGACGTGGATGTAGTCCCGGACGCAGGTGCCGTCGGGCGTGGGGTAGTCGTCGCCGAAGACGGAGATGGCGTCGCGCTTGCCCTGCGCCACCTGGAGCACCAGCGGGATGAGGTGCGACTCGGGGTCGTGGCGCTCGCCGTACTCCCCGTAGGCCCCCGCCACGTTGAAGTAGCGCAGGCTGACCGCGCCCAGGCCGTGGGCCGCCGCCTCGCCGGTGATCATGTGGTCGACGGCGAGCTTGGAGGCGCCGTAGGGGTTGGTCGGGGCGGTCGGCGCGGACTCGACGATGGGGGTCGTCTCGGGTTCGCCGTACGTGGCCGCCGTGGAGGAGAAGACGAGCTTGCGGACGTCCGCGGCGCGCATGGCGGCGAGCAGCGCCATCGTGCCGCCGACGTTGTTGTCCCAGTACTTCTCGGGCTTGACGACCGACTCGCCGACCTGCGAGCTGGCGGCGAAGTGGAGGACGGCGTCGAAGGAGGAGTCCACCCATTTGGCCGCGTCGCGGATGTCGCCCTCGATGAAGGAGGCGCCCGCGGGCACTCCCTCGCGGAAGCCGGTCGAGAGGTTGTCGAGGACGACGACCTCGTGGCCCGCCTCCAGCAGATGCTGGGCGACCACGCTGCCGACATAGCCCGCGCCACCGGTGACCAGGTACTTACCGCTCATGAACTCGCTACCTCTCGCAGTCGCTCGGCCGCGCGCTCCGGCGGCACGTCGTTGATGAACACGTTCATGCCGGACTCGGAACCCGCGAGGAACTTCAGCTTGCCGGAAGTGCGGCGGATGGTGAAAAGCTCTAGGTGGAGTGCGAAGTCCTCCCGCACGACCCCGTCGAACTCCTCCAGGGCGCCGAACGGCGCCTGGTGCCAGGCGGCGATGTACGGCGCCGGCGGCTCACCCTCGCCGAATATCCGGTCGAAGCGCTTCAAGAGTTCCAGATAAACCTGGGGGAACTCTGTGCGCGCGTCCTCGTCCAGCGCCAGCAGGTCGGGGACCCGGCGGCGCGGGTAGAGGTGCACCTCATACGGCCAGTGCGCCGCGTACGGCACGAAGGCGACCCAGTGCTCGGTCCGCAGCACGATCCGCTCGCCGGCCAACTCGCTCTCCAGTACGGAGTCGAAGAGGTTCTCACCTCCGGTCGCCTCCTTGTGAGTGGCGAGTGAACGCAACATCAAGGCGGTGCGCGGGGTGGTGAAGGGGTAGGCGTAGATCTGCCCGTGCGGATGCCCGAGGGTCACGCCGATCTCGGCACCGCGGTTCTCGAAGCAGAACACCTGCTCCACGGAGGGGAGATGCGACAACTCGGCCGTGCGGTCGGTCCAGGCCTCCAGGACCAGGCGTGCCTGTTCCCGGGTCAGGTCCTTGAAGGACGCGTGGTGGTCGGAGGTGAAGCAGACGACCTCACAGCGGCCCGAGTCCCCGGCGAGCGAGGGGAAGCGGTTCTCGAAGACGACCACGTCGTACGACGAGTCGGGGATCTCGCTCAGGCGGTCGCCCTCGGACGGGCACAGGGGGCATTCGTCGGCGGGCGGATGGTAGGTGCGGCCCTGGCGGTGCGAGGCGATGGCAACGCTGTCACCGAGCAGCACGTCGTGGCGCACCTCGGAGGTGGTGACCGTCCGCTCCAGCGGCCGCCGGTCCACGGCGTCGCGGACCGAGTCGTCGCGCAGGTCGTAGTAGATCAGCTCACGACCGTCGGCCAGCCGGGTCGAGGTCTTCTTCACGCGGACTCCCCATCCGTGCCCGATCGAACCAATTCAGCCATCAAACAGAAGCGAACACATCAAACCACAAATCCCCACGACCGTCATCATCACAATCCAACAAAGATCACCAGTCACCCCAGTCCAAGTGAGCGAAGTGAGCTCTGAATGCGATTCCCCCCATACCTCGCGGAGCAGCCCCCCACGCACCTGGCACAGCCCCTGGCGGCGGAGCTGCGGCTCCCCACCAACTGGCTCGACTACACGATCCTGGCGATCTACTTCGTCGTCGTCCTCGGCATCGGCTTCGCGGCCCGCCGGTCGGTGAAGACCAGCCTGGACTTCTTCCTCTCCGGCCGCTCCCTGCCCGCCTGGGTCACCGGTCTGGCCTTCATATCCGCCAACCTCGCCGCCACCGAGATCCTCGGGATGGCCGCCAACAGCGCGCAGTACGGCGCGTACACCGTCCACTGGTACTGGGTCGGCGCCATCCCCGCCATGGTCTTCCTCGGCCTGGTGATGATGCCCTTCTACTACGGCAGCAAGGTGCGCTCGGTCCCCGAGTTCCTGCTGCTGCGCTTCGACCGGCCGGCCCACCTGCTCAGCTCGGCCCTGTTCGCGTTCGCCGCCGTCCTGATCGCCGGGGTGAACCTGTACGCCCTGGCGATCGTCGTGGAGGCCCTGCTCGGCTGGCCGCAGTGGGTCGCCATCGTCGTCGCGGGCTTCTTCGTGCTCGCCTACATCACGCTCGGCGGCCTGTCGTCGGCGATCTACAACGAGGTCCTGCAGTTCTTCGTGATCCTGGCCGCACTGATCCCGATCACCGTGCTGGCCCTGAAGAAGGTCGGCGGCTGGGACGGCCTCACGGACTCCCTCACCAAGGCCCACGGCGACGACTTCGTCACCGCCTGGGGCGGCACCGGCATCGGCGACGCGAACCCGCTGGGCGCGAACTGGCTGACGATCGTGCTTGGCCTGGGCTTCGTGCTGTCCTTCGGCTACTGGACGACGAACTTCGCGGAGGTGCAGCGCGCACTGTCCGCCAAGAACCTGTCGGCGGCCCGGCGCACCCCGCTGATCGCGGCCTTCCCCAAGATCTTCATCGTGTTCCTGGTGATGATCCCGGGCCTGGCGGCCGCCGTCCTGGTACCGAAGATCGGCACGTCCGGCTCGGACCTCCAGTACAACGACGCGATCCCGTACCTCATGGAGCAACTGCTCCCCAACGGCGTCCTCGGCATCGCGGTGACGGGTCTGCTGGCGGCGTTCATGGCGGGCATGGCGGCGAACGTCTCGTCGTTCAACACGGTGTTCACGAGCGACATCTGGGCGAAGTACGTGGTGAAGGGCCGGGAGGACGAGTACTACGTGCGCTTCGGCCGGCTCATCACGGCGATCGGCGTGCTGGCGTCGATCGGCACGGCGTTCCTGGCGTCGAGCTTCTCGAACATCATGAGCTACCTGCAGACGCTGTTCAGCTTCTTCAACGTGCCGATGTTCGTGGTCTTCATCATCGGCATGTTCTGGCGGCGGGCGTCGATGAAGTCGGGCTTCTGGGGCCTGCTGGCGGGCACGACGGCCGCGATGGTCAACTACTTCGTCCTCTACAAGCAGGGCGTCGTCGACATCCCCTCCGACCAGGGCGCCAACTTCGTCTCGGCGATAGCCGGGTTCGTGGCGGGCGCGGTGGTGATGGTGGCGGTGTCGTTGTTCACCGCCCCGAAGCCGGAGGCCGACCTCCAGGGCCTCGTCTACGGCACCCGGTCGCCCGGAATGGCCGAGCCGCCCGCCGAGGGCGACGACGCGTGGTACCGCAAGCCGGCGCTGCTGGGCTGGGGAGCGGTGGTCCTGGCGGCCGCCTGCTACGTCCCGTTCTCGTTCTGACCGTCTCTGACCGTCGAGGGGCTGATCAACCATGTCCGAGCACTCCGAGCACAGCGTCCATCGCGAGGTCACCGAACTGGAGGGCAGGTCGACCACGGCCGCCCGCCTGTTCGACGTACGCCGCATCATCGGCGGCCTGTTCGTCGTCTACGGCGTCATCGTCACCATCGCCGGCATCACCGCCTCCGACGCCGACCTGGACAAGGCCGAGGGCGTCAACATCAACCTGTGGACAGGACTGGGGATGCTGGCCCTGGGGCTGTTCTTCCTGGGGTGGCTGTGGCTGCGGCCACTGAAGCAGGCGCCGGTGCCCGAGGAGCCTCCGGCGGAGTGAGTACGGGGCGCCGGTCGCCGTGGGCACGTGCCATGTGCCGTAGGGCGACCGGCGCCCCGCGTCCGGCAGTCTCCGGGCCGTCACCCGGCCCCGTCCCACCTCCTGAACTTCTCCACGCGGCCGAGGCCGACATCAGTAATACTCTGATGGCCCTCAACAGCATCTCGAAGCTCGGCGCATGGGAAAGGTGACCGGCGATGTCGCTGAACCCCGGGGACCCGGAGTCGATAGGCAGCTACGCGCTGGTCGACCGGCTCGGGAGCGGCGGCATGGGGGTCGTCTACCTGGGCCACTCGGACTCGGGACGGCGGGTCGCGGTCAAGGTCATCCACGCCCAGTACGCGCAGGACGAGGAGTTCCGCACGCGCTTCCGGCAGGAGGTCGCGGCGGCCCGCCGGGTGAGCGGGGCGTTCACCGCGCCCGTCGTGGACGCCGACCCGGACGCCGAACAGCCGTGGATGGCGACCCTGTACGTGCCGGGCCGCACGCTGTCCGACATCGTGTCCAAGGAAGGTCCCCTGCGCGGCCGGGACTTGCGCACCCTGGCGCTGGGGCTCGTCGAGGCGCTGCGGGACATCCACCGGGTGGGGATGGTGCACCGCGATCTGAAGCCGAGCAATGTGCTGATGGCCGAGGACGGCCCGCGCGTCATCGACTTCGGCATCTCCCACGCCGTCGACAACCAGGCCCTCACCGTCACCGGCCGGTTGATCGGCACCCCGCCCTTCATGTCCCCCGAGCAGTTCGCCGCGCCACGCGACGTCACCGCCGCCTCGGACGTGTTCTCGCTGGGGTCGCTGCTGGTGTACGCGGCCACGGGCAACCGTCCCTTCGACGGCGCCAGCCCCTATTTGACAGGCTATCAGGTGATGTACGAGGCGCCGGTCCTGGACGGCGTCGACGAACCCCTCCGGAGCATCGCCGAACGCTGCCTGGCCAAGGACCCGGCCACCCGGCCCGAACTCGGCGAACTGCAGCGTATGTTGCGGGCCCTGCCGGATCACGGCGGACCGGTCACGCCGGGAGCGGCCGGCACGGACTACACGGACGGCACCAGCCGCCAGGTCTCCCCGGTGCTCCCCGTTCCCCCTTCTCCTGTTCCGGCGGGCCCGCCCACCGCTGCGGGAGAGGGGGAAACGGACAGGGCCCGGACCGGCCCAGGACGTCGGGGGCGGCGTGTCCTCGTGGCCCTCGCCGCCGCGCTGGCCGTGACCGGGCTGAGCATCGCGGCGGTGAGGATGGGCTCGGACGAGAGCGGCGCTCCCGAGTCGCCCAAGGCGTCCGGCACCACCGCGCCGGCGTCCGCGTCAGCGTCAGCTTCTGCGTCCGGGTCGGGGTCCGGGTCCGGGTCCGCCGTTACGCTCCCGCCGAAGCACGTGCCGTGGGACTACCAGCTCGGCGGCGCGTACCCTCTCCCGTCCGGTGTGCGGGTGGTCAGCCGCGACTACGAGGACGGGCCCGCGCCGGGTGCGTACAGCATCTGCAACTTCAACGCCTTCCAGGCACAGAAGGGCGCCGAGGGCGACTGGGACTCCGACCTCCTGCTGCGCGACGCCGACGGGAACGTCGTCTACGACAAGGACTGGGACGAGGCGGTCCTGGACATCCGCACGGGCGCCAAGCGGCAGCGCATCGCCGCCGAGGTGAACGCCTGGACCGACGAGTGCGCGGAGAAGGGGTTCAAGGCCGTCGAACCCGACAACTACGACACCTTCACCCGCTTCCCCAAGTACCTCACGGCCGACCAGGCCAAGGCGCTGATGAAACTGCTCGTGACGCACGCCCACAAGAAGGGCCTGGCCGTCGCCCAGAAGAACACCGCGGAGCTCGCGCCCTACCGGGCGTCCGTGGGCCTCGACTTCGCCGTGGCGGAGGAGTGCGGGCAGTACGACGAGTGCGGCGCGTTCGCCGACGCCTTCGGCGACAACGTGCTCGTGGTGGAGTACACGGCCGGAGGGCTGGCAAAGGCGTGCTCCGGCTGGGGCAGCGAACTGAGCGTCGTCCGCCGCGACCAGGACGTCGTACCCCAGGGTTCGAGCGGCTACGTCCGCCAGACCTGCTGACGCGCGGTTCAGGTACGAAGCGTTCGCGTGGCTTCATCCAGTTCTCAGCTATACCCGTTCCAGCTCCGCGAGTGAGGCGGCCAACAGGTCATCCAGATCCATCAGGCTCCCGGAGGAGATCGCAGACTGCAGAGCCCACCTGGCAGCGGCCCTCAATTCAGGATCATGCAATCCGCACATGAGGACAAGGTCAATGGCCGCGCTCCGGCAATCGACGTCGCTCGAGGTTTCCAATATCTCACAATATGCAGAAAACCCTAGGGAGGTCTCCTTCAGGCATCTCTCTGCAATCGTTCGCGCCGCCGTTTGAGCTGGCGCAGGTCTTCCCGACGCGATGGCGGCCAGAGTCTCCAAGGATCTGACCAAGGCATAACCGGTGAGGGTATACAGCCCGTGAACGAGACACCGAGCCGCGGCAGCCGATGACTCCGACAGGAGTCCCTGCGTGACAGCCTCATCCTCGATCCGCTGAATTGCCAGATCCACATCACTCTCAGAGGTTGCTTCGCACAGGTCACAGAGCGCCGCACACAGGATTAGCGAATCCTCGCCGCTCAGACTCCTCAGCGAACTCCAATCATGCCTCGCGATCTCGACTTTCACGCTCCCACCCCCTCTGGTCAGCCAACGCGCCGACGGGGTGAAGCTGTCGGCCTCCCCCTTGGAGCCGCCGCCCATCGCATGCGGACACCGACGCGCACAGCAGCACCGCCACCCCACTGAGCAGCATGCGCTGCCCCACGCCCACTGCGGGACCATTACCCGTCACAAGAAGTGCCCATCTCTTACAACTTCATCCGCCTCTTCAAGCGCTTCTTCACACATCTCTCGCCGTTCCCCGGAAGTATCGGAAAGACACGAACGCAAGAACGGGACGACTGCGCCCGACGAGTCAGCGAGTTGGGGGATGAGGAAACAGAGCTCGCGAAACCACTTGAGGTCGCTCTCCCCCGCGGCAGCCAACAGGACAGGAAGCACCGAGAGGATCCGTTCGCGGCAGTATTCAGCCGCCTCCACCGCCTTCCCGTTCACGGTCACATGGAGCCCTGGAGTGCGCGCGGTGAGGATGCTTTCGAGAAGGCTGAGCGCCTCGGCCGAGGCGTGGCCACCGGAGTCGACGTGCTTCACGATCACGTCCACACAAGCGGCCGCCGCCGAGTACAGATGTCCCTGGTTCGCAACCTCGCAGTGGAGGACGCCATGGGCCCTCTTCCGCTCGGCCTCGTCGTCGTGCAAAAGCCGGACCAGATAGGCAGGGAGCGCTTCCTCTCGGTCCCTCCCAGCGTTTCCAGGAGGGACCACTGCCAGCCCGATGTCTCCACTCATTGGAGGTCGCTCTCCCATTCCGTTCCTGGCGCGAACTGATCGCAAGACGTCCGGCTCTCACAACGAGGGCGCACCGGTGCAGGCTCTCGCTTCAGAGGACGCTGAGGGACGCCGAGGGGCGCTGCACACGATATCCGCCGGATCTGCCCCCTGCTTCACCAATTCGGCCCGGCAAATATCTTCGGCACAGAACTGTCCGTCGCCTGCCCTCGCTCCCAGGTGCACCAGACCGCCGGCCGCGTCGTCGCCGCCGCCCACATACGAGCGGTGTGAACGCCAACTCGCGTACTCTCGGAGCGCTCCCCTTGACCCGGTTGCCCGGCGTCAGCGCCACGTTCACGTACGCCGTGCCGTTCTGGTCGGCCACCCGCACCGACAACTCGGACGCACCCGAACCGATCGCGTGCCGCATCACCGTCGGCGCACCCGGCTACATCCCCGTCAGCTGCGGCTGCGAGCCGTCCGAAGCCCCGTACGTGTACGGCGTCGTAGCGGGCTTCTACGCGTCCAGACCCGGGGCGCGCTCCGCCCCGGCGTGATCAGCTCGCTACCCCTGCAGCCAAGTCACACCACACGTATTTGCCGTGATCGCCGTTTCTGGCCAGCGGCTGCCAGCCCCACAGGGTCGGCACAGGAACGGACGAGAGCCAGCCCGCGCCCACCTTCCAAGTCGAGGCCGACGCGTTGATCCAACGGCCCATGAGGTTCTGGCGGTTCGGGGTCGGTGTCCCAGGCGCCAATCCGCAGGACGCCGCCCGCCCAGAGCACACGGAGGGCTGCGGGGCCCTTGGTGTGGCGTACGGCGTTGGAAACCAGCTCAGCGGCGAGCAGTTCGGCAGTGTCGACGAGACGGATGAGGCCGTGCACGGTGAGGATCAGGCGGAGGGTGCGGCGGCTGATGGTGACAGCTCGGGGGTCGTTGGGGATGTGGAGCCAGTACTCCCAAGGGTCACCGTTCAGCTGGGGAGACTCGGTTTCGGGCATGAGTGAGCTCCGTTCGAAGGGGAAGGGTCCGCAGGTCGCGGCGGGTGCGGGCGGTGGCATTGCCGCAGCCGTCATGGCAGGACGGAGTGGTGCGCTTCCGGGGGTCCCGGCATTCCGCAGCGTGTGCGTCGCATCACTGACAGTAGGGCCATAATTTGGGACCCTGCAAGTCACTCCCGTAATCTGCCCCTCGAACGCGTCAGTGCCTCACAGCAGTTGAGGGCAAGGAGGAAGCCATGCCGCGCAGGCAGCAGCCCACCGCACGCCAGGTGCGCCTAGGGGCTGAACTGCGGAAACTTCGCGAGGCCGCAGGACTCAAGGGGCGTGAAGCCGCCGCACTGCTCGGCACGGACTCAGGCCAGGTGAGTCAGATCGAGTTCGGCCTTGCGGGTGTGAGCGAAGGGCGCGTACGACGGCTTGCCGCCCACTACTCCTGCACGGACGACGAGTTGATCGCGGCGCTGGCTGCGATGGCAGCCGACAGGACACGCGGCTGGTGGGAGAAGTACGGGGACCTGCTGCCCACAGTGTTCCTGGATCTCGCCGAGTTGGAGCACCACTCCACGTACCGACTCGATGTCGAGTTCCTACACGTCCCCGGCCTGCTCCAGACGGAAGACTACGCCCGCGCCGTCTTCTCGTACCGAGTCCCCGAACTTCCCAAGAACGACCTTGAGTTGCGCGTCCGCCATCGGATGGAACGCAAAGCGATCATCGAAGGCCCCACTCCCGTTCCGTATGAAGCGGTGATTCACGAGGCGGCGCTACGCATCAGAGTCGCCGACCGGGCCTCAGCACGCAGTCAACTCGCCCGCATCCTGGAGCTCTCCGAGGCAGACCACATCACCGTTCGCGTCATCCCCTTCGACCTGGACGGCTTCGCCGGAGCCACGAACGCCATGATGTACGCAGGTGGTGCTGTGCCCAAGCTGGACACAGCGGTACGGGACGCGCCCCATGGCGCGGCTTTCATCGACTCCGAAGCCCAACTCGGCGCATTTCGAACGCTCTTCCGTAGAGTGGAAGCTGTGTCACTCGACCCTGAGCGGTCGCGTGACTTCATCCACCGGCTGGCGAAGGAACTGTGAGGAACGCCGTGACCACCCCTGGCAACTGGCAGAAGTCGTCCTTCTCCGGAAGCGGCGACGGCAACAACTGCGTCGAACTCGCCGCTACCCCGCGCACCATTCGCCTCCGCGAAAGCGACACCCCACACACCGAAGTCACCACCGCTCCCGCTCCTCTTGCCCTCCTCCTCCAGGGCATAAAGTCCGGCAGGCTCGCCGCGCCACGAGCATGACGCACCACCCGATGGTGCCTGCAATTGTCCGCTGAGTCCCATCGAAGGTCCGCCCCCACCAGGTGTTTTCCGGGAGCCCGTGGGACTCAGCGGCCACTTGCCGACCGCGAGGAATGTCGACCGCCATCTCGCAGAACTCTCGCGTACCGGCGCTGTTCGCCGTGCAGTACGGCCTCTCACCGCCCGAACCCAGCGACTTCTCATTGCCGTTGAGCTTGCCCCGGTAGAGGAACACCCAGCGGGCGTTGAGCTTCACGCTCTCCGCCGCGTTGGTCCTCGATTCTTACCTTCATACGCAGTCGGCTCCGGTGAGTGCCCTCCCGGAGCCGCGACTGACAGGACGTCAGCCGAGTCCAGGTCACTGGAGCCTGGCGAGCTGGGCATCGACCACGGCGGACGGAACAGCGAAGCCCTTGCCGGCCTTGCCCGTCGGCACGGCGGTGATGTAGCCGACCGTGGCACCCTTGCGGAGCACGACCACCTTCACCGGCGTCTTCACCCCAGCCGACTCGACGACCGCCCCCAGCCCCAGCGCCTGCTCCGCGCCTTCCGGCGCGATCTCCGGAGCGACCTTCCCCGTCGACCGCTCGTCACCATCCACGGTCATGGCGAACCCGTCAGCGCACTCGGCGACGGCCGTGCTGAGGTCTTCCATCGCGCGTTGTGCCTGCTCCCCCTCATAGTGGGCGAGCACCACGGTCACGTCGACACCCTCGCCCGACGCCTCACGCACCACTGTGGACACCGGATTCGCCACCACAGTGCCTGCCAGAACGTAACCTGCCGCGGCACAGGCACTCTGTGTCACCCGCACGTCCGTCTGTCCGACCACATCGCTGGTCGCAGGCGCAGTGACGTCGAATCCGTCCGCGTTGCGCGGCCCGAGAGCCACCCCGTCGAGCCCCCCGCGCTGAGCCACCGAACTGGCACTCACCTGCGGCACCTTCAGGTCCGGATCACCGCCGGCGCTACCGCTCGCCACATCGCAGGCGGACACCGATGCGCACAGCATGGCCAGCACTGCCGCCACTCCCAGTCGCGCCACCCTCAACGCTCCCATACCGCCCCCCACTTGCCCACCGTCCGACCCGCCGCGTCCCTTGTCAGGCGTTCTCAGGAAGCACGAACCTCTGATAATGAAGCGCCCACACGCCGGACGCCTTACGGATCTCCCGAACCGCGCTCTCGTCCAAGCCCCGAGCTGTGACGATCCGATGGGACTCTTCCTGACAACGTCGCTCGAATTCAGCCGCACCGTCGGCCGTGGGCAGTCCTCTCTCCAGGGCGGTGGCGGCGCGCAATGCGATCTCTTCGACCTCGGCTCCCGAGGCTTCGCCTTCCACGTTCTCCAGCGCCTTGAAGACCCGCCTGACAACTCGCGAGTAATCGGCAACGAAGTCTCGCGGCAGCAGGTCCGGGGGGAATTCACCAGAAAGCATCTCATTCGCCGCGCTTGCGTCCCGCAGGAGTTGCTCCCTCAACTCGTACCCACGGAAGAATCGCCAGATTCCTCGCACGCCCGCGTCCACCCGGTAGTAGAGCTGCTGGAGCCGTTCGTTGTCGCCGCACGCGGCAAAGACAGCACCACCCATCCTCGCCGCTGCGGAGCAGCCACAGGCGACTGCTTCCTGACCACTCACACCCGGCATCTCAACAACCTTCCCCGCGTCTCCGAACCATCGGAGAAAACCGCGGAGCCAGGTGTCACCTGGCTCCGCGAAGGACTCACCGACCCTATCGTCACCACTCAGCCGTGGTGTCCGACGTGATGTTGGCTCCCACTCTCCTGAGGTAGTTCTGGCAGGGCGTACAGATCGGCCTGCTCACCACCAGGAGCCGCGGTTGGATCTGCAAAATCCCCGCCGCCTCGGTGAACATCTTCACCTCGGCGTGCCAGAGGTTCTCCTTCGCCACCGTCTTCAGAGGCTGAGGCACACGAATGGCAAGGGTTCCGGTCCCGAGGTCCGGCAGCCTCTGCCACTGCCCCTGGGTCAGGTCGGCGCGAGCTCCGACCGCGACGATGTCCAGGCCGCGAGAGTTGCCGGGGACATCCGCGTGAAGGGCACCCATGGTGCGCCAGCCGGCTCCGGCTCCCACGGCGTCCGTGATGTCGTCCACCATGTCGGTCAGGTGGTCGATATCGGCCCCGCCCGTACCACAGTTGTGGACGAGGACGGGCGTCTGACGGGCCAGCACGTAGTAGGTGTGCAGGTCGCTGACAGTGAGGTTGTGGACCGTGGCGGAGGTCGCCGTCCAGCGTTCGATCGCTGTGATCTGGACGTGGGTACCGGCGCTGGTGCGCAGCCACTGGCCCGCCTTCAGGTCGGTGGCGTCGATCCACTCACCAATCTCCGGGACCCAGAACGGGTGCCCCTCGGTCGCCGTCACCTCAGCAGTGGTCTCGGCGTCGTTGCCGTTCGTGCTGACGGTGACCTTGACCAGGTGCTTGACGCCCTCGCCCTTGATCTCGGCCGTGACCGTCTCGGCAGTCGTCTCGCCGGTCTTCGGGTCACTGGCCAGGACCTTGTCGCCGTTCTTGACGTCCTCGATCGGCTTGGTGGTGCCGTCGGCCATCAGGACCTGCGTGCCCGGGACGAAGCTGTTGTTGATCGGACAGCTCGCGCCGGCGTCACTGCTGTTGCCCTTGCCGCCGCCGCTGGACGACTTCGCCTTGGCCTGCTTCGTCTGCGGTCTCGGCGTTTCCGCCTTCTTCGCCGAGGTTTTCCGCGCCTTCTGGACCGTGTTCCCGGTCTTCTGCGCCGCCCGTTTCGCCTGTCTGGTGGCCGCTTCCTTGGCCTTCTTCTTCAGCTGGGCCGCCCGTTCAGCCGCCCGCTTCTTCGCCTCCTTGGCCTTGCGCGCCAGCTCACGCGCCTTCTTGGCCATCTCGATGATCTTGCGGGCCTTCTCCTTGGCCTTCAACAGGGCGCTGACCGCGCTCGCGATCTTCGCCGCCGCCTTCAGAACCCCCGGGATCTTGCCCAGCTTCGTCCACGGGATCGCGCCCACGACCATGCTGCCGCACGCCCACAGATCACCCCGGGAGAAGCAGCCCACCAGGTCGTTCCAGCCGACGAAGTCCTTCAGCGCCGCCCAGCCGACCGACATGATGACGTCCGCGATCGACGTGTTCAGCGTCTTCTTCGCCCACGCCTCCGCCGACGCCGACGGACCGCCGTAGCCGCCGTTGCCGCCCTCCGACGCAAGCCCCGACGGGTCCGCGAACGTCACCGGGTTGTTCTCGCAGTACACGTACCCGTTCATCTGCACCGGGTCCGCCAGGTCCAGGACCGGGTCCGCGGACAGGAAGCGGCCCGTCGTCGGGTCGTACTCCCTCGCCCCCAGGTGCACCAGACCACCGGCCGCGTCGTCGTCGCCGCCCACGTAGGAGCGGTGCGAACGCCAGGCCGTGCTCTCCGAGCGCTCCACACCGAACGGGTCCGTCTTGGAGAACTTGACCCGGTTGCCCGACGTCAGCGCCACGTTCACGTACGCCGTGCCGTTCTGGTCGGCCACCTGCACCGACAACTCGGACGCACCCGAACCGATCGCGTGCCGCATCACCGTCGGCGCACCCGGCTGGGAGTAGTACCGCTCCGTGTACGCCGGCGTCTTGTTGGCGTTCAGCGAGATCGTCGCCTCGCCCAGGTACAGCGTCCGCTCCGTCGCCGACAGCGCCATCAGACGCGAGCCGTCACCGCCGTAGACGTACACCGTCTTCTTGTCCGGCGTCCACGACTGCGCCGCCGAGCTGTTGCAGGTGTACAGCTGCAGGTCCGTGCCGTCCGCCGAGTTGGAACTGGGCACGTCCAGGCACTTGTCCGAGTCGACGTGCTTCAGCGTGCCCGTCGAGGTCGCCGTCCACTTCTGGGCGTTCGCGCCCGTGCAGTCCGCGATCACGATCGCCGTGCCGTTCGCCGTGCCGCCACCCGACGGCACCGCGCACTTGCCCATGATCTTCAGCGCGCCCGTCGACGGGTCCGACGAACCCGCCGGCGCGTCGATCCGCAGCTTCTGCGCCTTCGTGCCGTTGCAGGAGTACAGCTGAAGCGGCGTGCCCGCCGTCGTCAGCCCGCCCGCCAGGTCCAGGCACTTGTTCGCGAGACCCTTCCACGCGCCCGAGCCGTTCTCACCGAAGCCCGTGACCGACTTGACCTGGCCGTCCCACGTCCACTCCAGCGCCTGCTCGTCGCCGTCGTACGTGCGCTTCGTCGTGTTGCCCGCGTCGTCGTACTCCAGCTTCGTCGCCTTGGTGACCTGCGCGCCCGAGTCCGCCTTGTACGTCGAGGACATGCCGGTGAGGGTGTGCGGCTGGGTGCCGTCCGACGCCCCGTACGTGTACGTCGTCGTCGCGTCCTTCGAGGTGTCCAGGCCCGGGTCGTGCTCGATGAGCTTCTTGCGGTTGCCCAGCGCGTCGTACTCGTACGTCTGCCAGTAACCCTCGTTCGCCGCCGTCACGTTCGTCGTGCCGTCGTCGTACTTCGGGGCCGCCTTCGTCTTGCCGGAAGCGGTGCAGCTGCTCGGTGCCGTCCAGGCCTCGGTCAGCTGGCCCAGCGCGTCGTACGTGAAGCACTGGCGGTCCGTCACCGAGTTTGAGGTGTCCGCGATCGACGTGACGTTGCCGGCCGGGTCGTACGCGTACGCCCGGGAGTTGACCCGGTGGCCGGTCACCGCAGTCGTGTCGCTCGTCGACTGGCGGTCGACGATGCTCCGCTGCAGCTCACCCGTCGCCTCGTCGAACAGGTTCGTCGTCCATACCCGGTTGGGGTTCTCGCCGCTGACCGTGCGCAGCACCTGGCCGTACGGGGAGTACGAGGTCTGTGCCGTGTACCACTCCTGGCCCGACGTCGAGACCGGCAGGCCGTCCTCGTTGTAGCGGATCACCAGCTTCTCGGCGGGCAGCGTTCCCACCGACGGCAGGTTCACCGACTTCAGCTGACCCGACTCCGCGTACTCGAAGCTGTACGCGTACTCCTTCTGCAGGCCGGACGCCGTCGCGACCGCCTCGGGGATCGTGATGCGCTTGCCCAGCGGCTGGTAGTCGGCGGTGTAGCCGGTCACCGACGTCGTGAACGCCATCCCGTCCGTGTAGCGGGTCTGCGACGTCGGCAGGCCCACGCCGCCGATCAGCGTGTCGTACTCCGTGGACGCCAGCAGCGTGCCGTTCTCACCGTTCTCGCGCTGCTCGACCGGGCGGGACAGCGCGTCGTACTTCGTCCACACCGTCGCGTTCTCGTCGGTGACCAGCGTGGGGCGGTTGAGCGCGTCGTACTTCGTGGTCGTCGTGCCCGTGTCGGGGTCGACCGCCTCGACCTCACGGCCGCGCGCGTCGTACTGCCAGGTCCACGTGTTGCCCTCGGAGTCCTCCGCCTTCACACGGTCGCCGCGCCAGTCGTACGTGTAGCGCGTCGAGCGGAACTCCGTACGGGCCGCGTTGGTGAACGTGTCCACGCGGACCGTGCGGCCCTGCGCGTCCGAGAAGCTGCGCTGCACCGCGCCGCCCGACGGGGGGATCACCGTGGAGTAGTCGTCTCCGTAGACATAACGCGTCTGCTTGGCGGTGCTCTCGGTGCCGTGCAGGTACGGCGTCTCCGTCAGCGTGCGGCCCAGGCCGTCGTACGAGTACAGCGTGGCGTTGGGGACCTGGTAGTCGGAGTCCAGCTCGAACAGCGTCGTCGACGGGTTGCCCGTGTCGTAGTACGCGTTGTTCGTCCGCGCGATGGTGCCGTTGGCGCTGTAGAGGATGTCCGTGATGAGGCGGCCCTTGCCGACCGCCGGTTCCTGCTTCTGGCGTTCGCGGCCCAGGCCGTCGTAGATGACCGTGGACGTCTCGTAGTCGCCGTCGTCCTTCAGGGCCTCCGTCGTCACCGAGACCGGCTGGCCGATCGTGGTGTCGTACGTGAACTTCGCCGACGGGGACTTGGACGTGGACCGGGTCGGGGACCATGCCTGAGTGGTGCGGCCGAGCGCGTCATAGGTGAAGGTCGTGGTGCGCCCGTTGACGTCCGTCTCCTTCAGGGACACGCCGCGGGCCGGCTCCAGGACGGTCGTCTCGCTCTGTTGCAGCGCGTTGGTCGTCTTGACCTCGTACACCTGGCCCGTGGACGGGGTGTAGGTGGTCTTGTCGACGTTGCCCGCCGCGTCGGTCGTGGACGTCGTGCGGCCGTAGTCGTCGTACGAGACTTCGCCGTCCTTCGTCCAGCTGCCGCCGTCGCCGCTGACCGCCCATGTCGTCGTCGCCGAGCCGGAGGTCGGGGTGTCGCCGTACGCGCCCTTGTCGTAGGCGACCCGCGAGCCGTCCATCCAGTCCTCGGCCGTGGGCGTCTCCCCGCAGGTACCGGCGGTGGTCAGCGTCTGCTTGGGCAGGCCGATGAGGTGCTTGTCCGTGTTGTGGACGTAACTCATCTCGGTGCACGTCTCGTCGCCACCCTTGTCGGTGTCGCCGATCGACTCGACCCTGACGGGCAGGCCGTACGTGTCCTCGTACTCGGTGGCCGTCTTCAGCACGCGCCAGGTGCGTTTGTCGTCGCCGGTGCCCGAGGAGTTGGTCACCGAGATGCTGTGTTCGTCCAGGACGCGGTAGGCCTTGAGGGCCGGGATGCCGCCGGAGCGGGTGCGGGTGGCGAGGACCGTGGCCGTCGGGTAGTCGACGTCACGGGTCAGCAGGGAGCCGCCCTTCTTCGTGTACGTCATCGTCTCGGCGACCCGGCCCGCGAAGGGCTCCTTGTCGAGGGCGATCGTCGAGCCGTTGGAGTCGGTGACCGTGACCTCGCGGGTTCCCTCGTCGCCCGGCAGCTTGTCGCCGTGCATGCCGCGGAAGTAGCGGGTCTCGGTCATGCCCTTCTCGGTGGACATGTACGCGGTGGAGGAGTCCGCGCCCGTGTAGGTGCGGACCCGGGAGAAGCCGCGCCACTGGTCGTACGTGCGCGTCTTCTTCTTGCTGAACTCCGCCTGGTTCAGGGCCCAGGCCGCGCCGTCGAGGTAGTCGTACTCGGTGGTGACCGGGTCGACCCCGGTCAGGGCCGGCAGTTCCTGGACCTTCTCCACGACGTACTTGTGGAACCAGTCGATGGTCTCCTTGTCCGGGTCCGGGTTCCAGTAGACGGGGTAGCAGAGGCCCTTGTTGTCCTCCACGTCGGGGAATCCGCTGCCCGCCTTGCAGGCGCCCTCCGGTGCCTTGTACGTGATGTCGGTCTCGCCGCCGTACTCGCTGACGATCCGGGTGATGCGCAGGCGGTCGAAGGCCGGGTTCGGGTCGTTCGAGCCCTCCTTGACGCGGTTCGGCATCGGCTGGGCGTTGGCGAGGAACCGTACGGGGTTGAGGGCGATGGCCTCACCCTCGGTGTCGTAGCCGGTGCGGGTGATCGACTCCAGCCACAGCGCCACGCCCTCGTCGGTGAGGTCGGCGGGCAGGGACTGCTGGAGCTTGAAGCTGTCGACCTTCGACAGAGCCGTCGATCCCTGGGTGCGCTGGGCCCACGTCGTCACCTGGGAGAGGCGCTTGCGCGACCAGAAGGTGGGGACGGGGACGTAGCACTCCTTGCCCTTGGCGCAGTACAGGTCGGCCGGGGTGTCGTACCAGATGCGGTTCTTCCCGAAGTCGCCCGAGGTGAAGTTCTCCTCGGTGCAGGCGAGTTCGCCCTCCTTGAAGCAGCGCTCGTCGACGTCGAAGGTGACCCTGGCGATCGGGGTGCCGAAGAGGGCGCCCGTGCGCAGGCCGTACTCGATCTTCTTCAGGTAGCCACCGCGGTCGTAGGCGACGGTCGCCTTGAACTTCTGGTTCTTGGCGTAGTAGTTGGTCTCCTTCTCCCACCACAGCGTCATGGCGTTGCCGTCGGTGTCGACGACGTAGTCGAGGTTCCAGCGCCAGGCCTGGTCGCAGAAGGAGCCGGCGAAGTCACCGGACTTGTAGCAGGGTTCACCGCTCTGGTTGCCGGCGACGGGGGCGGCGAGGACGGAGTTCGTCGTCGGGTCGCCGCTCGCCCAGCCGGGCAGCTTGTGCCGGCCGAAGTAGTACTGGGTGCCGTCGCGGGTGGTGACGCGCCAGTACTCGCCGTCGGCGTCACCGTTGTCGAGGCCGGTGTTCTTGACGAGTTCGACGCGGGAGCCGTCGCCGTTGGCGGTGACCCACTTGTCGCTGGTGGGGTCGGCGCCGTCGGGCAGCACGAGCTCGGTCGTCTGGCCACCGAGGGTCATGACCGCGTTGTACGAGCCCCAGCACTGGTCGCTGGTCTTCTTGGTGTTGTTGCCGCCCGTCTGGTCGTCGCGGCACGACTTGTACGTGCGGGTGATGGAGCCCGCGTTGTACTCCCAGCCGTCGCCGATCCAGGAGGGCTGGTTGTTGGAGGCGGACGTACGGCCGTCCACGCCCTGCGAGTTGTAGCCGAAGGAGACGGACGGCGAGGGGCCGCCGGGAACCGTCGGGGTCTGCAGCGTGTACGAGTACGTGAAGGCGCCCGAGTTGCCGCCGGCCGACCAGGAGCCGGCGCTGACCAGCGGGGTCGCGGAGAAGTCGCCCTTGGAGCCGCTGCCGGAGTCGGTGGCGAGCAGCACGGAGGATCCCGAACCGGCGGTGGCGGCGGCCAGGGTGGCCAGGCGCGCCTCGGGCCGCTCGCGGTAGACGGCGTCGCCGACCGTGCCGTCGTCGGAGGCCGAGGCGGCGGACGCGGTGGAGGTGCCGGTGGAGGGCTCGGTGGAGGTGCCGCCGGCCGCCAGGGACTCGACGTCCATGGTGGCGAGGATGCGGCGCTCGTACACCGGCCGGCCGTCGCCGTCGGTGCCGGTCTGCTCGACCACGTTGTCGGTGCCGACCTCGGTGGGCTCGGAGCAGCCGTCGGTGTCCGGGGTGGTCAGGAAGCAGGACGGGTACTGGACGAAGGAGAGCCGGTCGGCCCAGTTGGCGCCGTACAGCTCGGAGAAGTCCGTGTAGTCGAGGGCGATCACGGCGTCGCCGGTGGCCTCGGCCGGCGGGGTGACCGTCAGCGCCATGCCCTCGATGGCCGTGTCGGCGAGTTCGTTCTGGCCGGCGAGGGAGACCTGCCACTCGCCCTCCAGCGCGGCGGCCTCGGTGGTGGTGGCGTCCTTGGGGGCGCCGACCTCGACGGGGAGGCTCACACCGTCCTGGCTGACCGGGACCAGTTCGCCGGGAGCGAGGTCGGCGATGTCCTCCGTCACCGTGCCGCCGGCGGGAGCGGTGACCTTGGCCGGGTCGTACTCCTCGGGGTCCTCGGCCTCGGAGGTGGTCAGCTCGGCGAGCTTTCCGCCGTTCTCGCCCTCGGCGTCGTCGGAGTTCGGCAGGTCGACCAGGTCGACGCCGCTGCGGTCGTCGCCGGGCGGCAGCGCGGAGGCACCGGGTACGACACCCACGAGCAGCGCCACGGTGAGCGCGCCGATGACCCCGGCGCGCGCTCTCGCCCGTCTCCGGCGCTCGGCACGATTCCCCGCGAGCCGTCTCCGGCCGCACCACGACAGCGTTCCCCACATAGCGCGGCCCCCCGCTCTCTGCAATTGACGAGCACGAATGCTCCGGCAGGTTTTCACCGAATGTCAACAAGCCGCCTGATGGTGGTGATTTAGCTCACAGAGCGAATTACCCAATTCCACCGGCAAGTAGGGAGCCGGGGTTTATTCGGAGACTATTCCCCCATGATCACCAGAGGTGACCAATTCCGGGTGATCAAGTCAAAGAGGAGACAACTACCCGTCAGGTCGCCACTGGCGATGGGCATTTGATGCGCCATGCCCACTTCGCCCCGCCCGGATCACTCCCGCAGCTCTCCCGCCGCCGGCCTCGTCCACAGAGACGTACGAGCGGACCCCGGCGATCCGTTCACCGGTCCGGACCGGGTAAAGAGTCCGGAATCTCTGGCGCAATCCCCATGCATGGGTCATGCTCTGGTCCGCGCCTTCCCGGGCCGCACCACGTCACGCCCGGCCGCGCAGGGAATTCACAGGGGATGCACGGAGTTCCCGGTTCTCGGGGATTCAGGGGGAGGGGACCCAGCACCATGCAACGAAGTCGCTTCGGCCTGCCCGCGTCCAGACGCGCCCGCGCGGGGGTGGCCGCCCTCGTCGCGGGCGCGCTGGGCCTCGGGCTGCTCACCGTTCCCCTCCTCGACGATCCGGATTCCTCCGCCCCCCGGGCCGGCACGAAGAAGTCCGCCTCCGGGCCGGTGGACCAGGACGCGGCGCTGGAGCGGGCTGTCTC
The DNA here is from genome assembly GCF_055572015.1 of Streptomyces sp. NPDC030840. Classification (NCBI taxonomy): domain Bacteria; kingdom Bacillati; phylum Actinomycetota; class Actinomycetes; order Kitasatosporales; family Streptomycetaceae; genus Streptomyces; species Streptomyces sp. NPDC030840. The sequence goes on from NZ_JBVIEE010000011.1 coordinate 186,407, forward strand.
CTCCGGCAAGCGCGTCGAGGTGACCGCGCTGCGCGACGAGGCCTCCTCGACGTACGCCCGCCCGGACGGCCGCTTCGAGCTGGTCGCCTACGGCGCTCCCGTACGGGCGAAGGTGAACGGCGCCTGGAAGCCCATCGACACCAGGCTCGTCGAGGTCGACGGCGGCTGGGCCCCGAAGGCCGCCGCTGATCCCGTGGTCTTCTCGGCGGGTGGGGACGGGCCGATCAGCGGGTCGGCGCGCAAGGCGTCCACGGACGGCACCGGCACGGGTCGCAAGGCATTCGCGGACACCACCGGCACCGACGGCGGCGTCCGCGGCGCCGTGTACACCGTCGCGGACGACGGGCGCGCCGTCCGGGCCGCCGCGGACGCGGAGGACTACACCGAGCTGGCCGTCCTCAGCAGCGGCGGCCACGAGGTCACGCTGAGTTGGCCGGGAGAGCTGCCCGAGCCGGTGATCAGCGGGGCGAGCGCCCTGTACCGGAACGTGTTCGACGGCGTCGACCTGCTGCTGACGGCGCAGGCCAGCGGCTTCAGCCACGTGCTGATCGTGCACAGCGCCGAAGCGGCGGCGGACCCGGCGCTCACAGAGCTGTCGTACGGGCTGTCCTCACCGGACCTGACCTTCCACCTCGACCCGGTCACGAAGGTCGTCACCGGCCGGAACCGTGACGGCCAGGACATCGCCGTATCCCCCACCCCCTACCTGTGGGACTCCGCCGGAAAGTACGCGGTCACCGAGGGGGACGACCCGGAGCCCTCCGAGGAGGACGCCGAGCCCACGCCGTCGTACTCCGAGGAGCCCGGTCAGGAGCCCGGCGAGGAGAGCGCGGCACCCGAGGACGGGCTGGACACCGACGCGCCCGCCGAGACGTCGGCGGACCCGGCCGCGTTCCGCAGCGGTGCGCGGGGGAAGGGCTCCCCGGCCAGGGCCGCGTACGCGGGCACCCGCACCGTGCGGACCGCCCTGACCGCCGCCCTGACCGACGAGGAGGTCTTCGCCCTCCCCGGTCTCGCGGGCGCCGACCCCGGCAGCCATCTGGCCCTCGCCGGCGCCGAACTGAGCGCGCCCGGCACCGGCTCCACCGCCCTGTCCCTCGTCCCCGACGCCGAGTACCTCAAGGACAAGGACACGGTCTACCCGGTCTTCATCGACCCCACGATCTACGGCAAGACCAAGAACTGGACCACGGCGTACAAGAAGTACCCGACCTCCAGCTTCTACGACGGCGCCAACTACAACAGCGGCACCACCGAGGCCCGGGTCGGCTACGAGTCCACCACCTGGGGTCTGTCCCGCTCCTACTTCCGGCTGGGCTGGTCCACCAGTATCAAGGGGGCGCACGTCTCGTCCGCGTCGATCCGGCTGCGCGAGACGTACGCCTGGTCCTGCCAGGACCGTGAGATGCAGGTGTGGCACACCAGCGGGATCTCCTCCAAGACCACCTGGAACAACCAGCCCGACAAGAAGTCGCAGATCGGCAAGAAGTCCTTCTCGCACGGCTACAACTCGTCCTGTCCCGACGCGTACGTCACCTACGACGCGAAGTCGGTCGCCCAGGACGCGGCCGACGGCGGCTGGAAGGAGATGACGATCGGGCTGCAGGCCTCCACCGAGGACTCCGCGTACTCGTGGAAGAAGTTCCGCGCGGAGGGCGAGAGCGCGCCGAAGCTGACCATGGTCTACAACCGCAAGCCGAAGACGCCGAGTTCGCTCGCCCAGTCCCCCGGCGGCGGCTGTGACCGCACCACCCCGTACGTCCACGTCGGCAAGCGCGACCTGGTGCTGTCGGCCGCCTCCTCCGACGCGGACGACACCTCCACCCGGCAGGACCTCAAGTACCTGGACTTCGAGCTGTGGCGCACGGGCTACGGCGACGACAAGATCCTCGACAAGAACGTCACCGTGACCAGCGCGGGCAAGGCGTCCGTCACCGTCTCCAAGTCCTCGTTCACCAACGGCCACCAGTACTCGTGGCGGGTGCGCGCCATCGACTCCAGCGGCGCGGCCTCCAGCTACTCGCCGACGGCCGATCCGAAGGTGTGCCGTTTCCTCTTCGACAGCTCCGTGCCCAACGAACCGATCGTCACGTCCACCGACTTCCCGGCCGCCGACGAGGACGGCTCGGTGTGGTCGGAGGTGAAGTTCGGTACGGCAGGGAACTTCAGGTTCGCGCCGGACGAGGACACCGACATCACGAAGTTCCAGTACTCGTTCAACACGACCACCTATGACACCACCGTGAACGTCAGCGCGGGCGCCTCGGTGACGGTGAACCGCAAGCCGCCCAACGCGGGCCCGAACGTGCTGTACGTACGGGCGGTGGACAGCGCGGGCAACCCCTCGCTCGGCGCGAAGTACCTGTTCTACGTCACGCCCCGCGACAGCGGTGACGAGCCGGGTGACGTCACGGGTGACACCACACCGGACCTGTTCGCGATCACGTCCGGGGGCAACCTGAACATGTACCCGGCGGTCACGAGCGGCGACCTGCACGCCGGTATGGAGGCCGCGCACGACAACGGCACCGGGCTGCTCTCCGACCCCGACGAGGACGGCGAGGACCACCTGCCGGGCTACTGGATGGGTGCGGACGGCAAACCGGCGCTGATCGCGCACGGCGGCGACGCGATGGGCGCGGACGGCGTGGGCGACCTGTTCGCCCGCATGCCGGACGGCGAGCTGTACGTGTACCCCGGCGACGGCTACGGCAGCGTGGACATCTCCGGCCGTATGAAGGTCAGGATGCCCTCGGGTGCCCCCGCCCCGTCGGCCCTCACCCAGATCATCGTGGGCGACTACGACGTCGACGGCCGCGCGGACCTGTTCGCGACGGACACGGCGGGCTCGCTGTGGGCCTTCGAGGGCTACACCGGCGTCAGCTTCCTCTCCGCCACCAAGATGGCCTCGTCGGCGTGGACGGAGCGTGACCTGGTCTCCGTCGGCGACCACGACAAGGACGGCGCCCCCGACCTGGTGTGGCGGTCCGGTGCCTCCAGCCGTCTCTACATCCGCTTCGGCGTCAAGGACACCGCGGGCGGCTCCACCCTCGCGTCCCTGTCCGCCGCGGCGAACTCCAAGACGGGTGCCGACGAGGTCTACGCCGAGGGGTGGTCGCCGACCACCGTGCCCGCGACCCACATCCTGGGCTCGCCCGACGTCACCGGCGACGACATCCCCGACATCTGGGCCCTGGCGAGTGACGGCACCGTCAAGTTCTACAAGGGCGGGGCGGCGACGCTGGGGGCGGGGACGGCGGTGATCAGTGCGGCGAGTGAGTGGGCTACGACCAAGCTGAGCTTCGGATGACGGTTCGCTCCACCGGGTGAGCCGTTGAGAGCTCGGGACTTGCTGTGGTCGGCCGGCTGCGGGTTTGTTGTGGCTGGTCGCGCCCACGCGGCGGAGCCGCATATCAGACACCGACCCGCGCCCCTTGGGGGCCCTGCGGCCCCTTTGGGGCGCGGGGCCCCGCAGGCGTTACTCCGGGCCTGCGTCCAGTTCTTCGACCGGGCGCGGCAGCGGGCCCGCCCGGTCCAGCAGGCCCGTGCGGGCCGCCAACGCCGCCGCTTCCAGGCGGGAGCCGACGCCGAGCTTCATCAGGACGCGCTGGACGTGGGTGCGGGCGGTGCTGGGCGCGATGCCCATGCCGGCCGCGATGAGGCGGGTGTCCTCGCCGTCGGCGACGCGGACCAGGACCTCCACCTCACGCGGGGTCAGCATCTGGAGCAGGCGCTGGCCCTCGTCGTCGGGCTGGGCGGCCGGGTTGAGCACTTCGCTGAAGGCGCCCTGGAGGAGGGCCGGTGCCACCGCCGCCTCGCCCGCCCGCGCCTTCATGATCGCGCGCTCGACGCCCTCGATGCGCTCGTCGTGCCGTACGTAGCCCGACGCGCCCGACGCGAACGCGGCCGCGATGCCGCGCGGGTTCGGCACCGGTCCCAGGACCAGCACCGCCACCTGCGGACGCTCCCGCTTGATCCGTGCCACCGGATCGAACGTTCCCGGCTCGGCGGGTGCCGCCGTACCGAACAGGCACACCTCCGGTGCCCTGGTGATCACCAGCTCCGCCGCCCCCGCGGCGGGCGCCGCCGCGGCGAGCACCCTGTGCCCGCGCAGCTTGAGCGCCGAGGCCAGTGCCTCGGCGAGCAGTCGGTGGTCGTCGACCACCATGAGCCGCACTCCCATCGAGCAACCCCCCAGTCCCCCCAATGGATCACCACTATGGCCGCCCACTGGTCCCCAGGGACAGATCCCCCCTGCCGCCCCCGCTCTTCATGCCCACGGAAGCTACACGCTTGTTCGACGTTGCGCTTCCCCTTGGCGGGAGAAGTGCCCCGGATTATCGAAATCCCTCCCATTCGAGAGTGATGAGGGGTAAGTGCACGGCCCCGCCCCTGAGCAGGGACGGGGCCGTTCCGCCGGGGAGCCGGGGGCGCATGGGATCACTCGGCACCGAACACCGGTCACTTCGCGCCGAAGGCGAGCGCCGCGTACCTCTTCTCGTCCGCGGAGTACGCCTTGCCGACCAGCTGCCTGCCCATGAACAGCCGTCCGTCGGCGTAGAGCATCTCGGCCGTGTCCGGGACCATGCTGCTGATCGCGATGAGCACGTCCCGGGAGGCCGGGGTCTCCAGGAGCTTGGTGGTCTTCAGCGTGGAGGTGTCGACGGAGACGACCTGGGCGCCCTTGTTGTACGGGCCGTTCTTGAAGGCGATGATGTCGGGCCCGTCCATGCGGATCGGGAACAGGGTGTAGCCGTCGCCCGCGTCGACCCGCTCGCCGGTGGGCTTGCCGGTGCCCAGCGAGAAGGACACGATCTCGTTGGTCCGGGCGTTCCCGCTGCCGCTGTGCTCCTCGGTCGGCACGTACAGCTTGTCGTTGCCGACCGTGACGCCCCTGCAGTTCCAGACGTTGTTGACCTCGCAGTCGGACTTGTACCTGCCCTTCGGCATGGTGATCTTCGTACGGAGCCTGCCGCTGTCGTCCAGCGAGAAGACGTCCGTGAAGCCGGTGGCGGTGATCTCGCCCGAGTCCACACCGAAGACGACCGGCTCGGTGGAGATCAGCTTGGCGTTGTCGAGACCGGCGGGCAGCTTGTAACTCCACTTGCTGGAGCCGGACTTCGGGTCGAGGAGCTGGACCTCGTACGTCTCGTCGCCGAACTGGCCGCACTTGCGGACGGCGACCAGCTGGGGGCCGCCGGCGTAGCCGACGTCCACGCACTCGCCGACCTTGGGCGCCCACAGGGACTTACCGGTGTCCGCGTCGAAGGCGGCGCCTCCGTAGAGGCCGCCCACCGCGACCGTGGAGCCGGAGATGGTCACCTGGGTGAAGGTGACGGGCTCGCCGCTGAGCCTGGCGTCCTTCGTCCACAGCTTCCTGCCGTCGTCCACCCGGAACGCGGTGATCTTGTTGCACGGCTGGACGGCGGTGGCCTTGCTGCCTCGCTTCTTCTCCTCCTGCACGACGACGGCGATCCCGTCGTCGGTGACCTCACGGGAGGCCGCGCAGATCTGACCGCTCAGAGGGAGCGTCCACTCGGCCTTGCCGCTGCCGGGGTCGTATCCCGTGATCTTGTAGACACCGCCCTTGGCGTACACCGAGTCGGTGAGCCAGGAGCCCTTGATGCTGTCGACCTGTGACCGTTCCCTGACCTCGGGCGCGGGCAGCTGGAACAGGACCTTGGCGCTGGTGGTGGAGGGCACCACCTCCTGGGCGGTGCCGTTCCCGCCGGACGCGCCGCCGGCACCCTGGCCGTCGGCGCCGCCGGAGTCCGCGGAGTTGGCCGTGTCGTCGTCCTTGCCCCCGGAGGAGGCGTACCAGACGCCACCGCCGATGATCAGCGCGATGGCGGCGACGGCCGCGACGATGATGACCAGCTGGGCGTTGACCTTCCGCCCGCCCTGCGGGTGCTGGGGCGGGACCGGCTGCGGGTAGCCGTACGGCGGCTGGCCGTACGGCGGCGGCTGGCCGTAGGGCGGCTGCTGGCCATGAGCGGGCGGCTGGCCGTACGGCGGCGGCTGGCCGTACGGGGGCTGCTGGCCCGGAGGGCCGTAGCCGGGCTGAGGCGGTGCGGGCGGCGCCTGCTGCGGGTAGCCGTAGCCGGGGCCCTGCGAGGGAGCGGGCGGCGGAGGGGGCTGGGGTGGCTGGTTGGGGGGCGGGGGCGGCGGCCCCTGCGGTGGTTGCCCCGGCGGCGGGCCGAAACCGCTGTGCGGTGGCCGGCTGGGCGGCTGAGTCATCAGCGCGCTCCCCCTCTTCGCTGCTTCTGAGCCACCCGCGTCACGCGAGGTGTCGGTTCTCAGTCCGAACTCGGACGGCCCTTTCTACCACTGCGGCGCTGTCCCGCAGGGCCCGGCCGGCTCCCCCGTTCCCAAGGGAGGACCGGCCCGTAATGCGGTCGTTACGGTCCTTCACGGGGCCTTCACGGCGGGCAGGACACGCCCCTGTAAGGGGCGCGGACTGTGTCTGATATGCGGCTCCGCCGCGTGGGCGCGAGCAACCAGACACGACCCGCACCCCGCAACGAACCGAGCCTTCAACGGCGCACCCGCGGAGCGCTACGCGTCCTCGGCCAACTCCAGCCAGCGCAGCTCCAATTCCTCCCGCTGCCCCACCAGGTCCCGCAACTCCGCGTCCAGTTCCGCCACTTTGGCGAAGTCCGTCGCGTTCTCGGCGATCGCCGCGTGCAGCTTCGTCTCCCTCTCGGAGATCTTGTCCAACTGCCGCTCGATCTTCTGGAGTTCCTTCTTCGCGGCCCGCTGGTCGGCCGCGCTCTTCTCCGGCGCGGCCTTCTCCACGGCCGGCGCGGGCGCGGCCGCCCTCGCCGCCTGCTCCTCCATCGCGTGGCGCCGCTCGATGTACTCGTCGATGCCGCGCGGCAGCATCCGCAACGCCCCGTCACCCAGCAGCGCGTACACCCGGTCCGTCGTGCGCTCGATGAAGAACCGGTCGTGGGAGATGACCACCATCGAGCCGGGCCAGCCGTCGAGGAGGTCCTCCAGCTGGGTGAGGGTCTCGATGTCGAGGTCGTTGGTGGGCTCGTCGAGGAAGAGGACGTTCGGCTCGTCCATGAGCAGGCGCAGCAGCTGCAGGCGCCGGCGCTCACCACCCGACAGGTCGCCGACCGGCGTCCACTGCTTCTCCTTGCCGAAGCCGAACGTCTCGCACAGCTGACCCGCGGTCATCTCGCGCCCCTTGCCGAGGTCGACCCGGTCGCGGACGCGCTGGACGGCCTCCAGCACCCGCCAGGTCGGGTCGAGTTCGGCGACCTCCTGGGAGAGGTAGGCGAGCCGTACGGTCTTGCCGACGACGATCCGGCCCGCGGCGGGCTGCTCCTCGCCCCCGGAGCGTGCCGCGTCCGCGAGGGCCCGCAGCAGGGAGGTCTTGCCTGCGCCGTTCACGCCGACGAGGCCGAAGCGGTCGCCGGGGCCGAGCTGCCAGGTGAGGTGCTTCAGCAGCACCTTGGGGCCCGCCTGGACGGTCACGTTCTCCAGGTCGAAGACCGTCTTGCCGAGCCGGGTGCTGGCGAACTTCATCAGCTCGCTGGTGTCGCGCGGCGGCGGCACGTCCTTGATGAGTTCGTTGGCGGCCTCGACGCGGAAGCGCGGCTTGGAGGTGCGGGCGGGGGCGCCGCGACGGAGCCAGGCGAGTTCCTTGCGGACCAGGTTCTGGCGCTTGACCTCCTCGGTGGCGGCGATGCGCTCGCGTTCGGCGCGGGCGAAGACGTAGTCGGAGTAGCCGCCCTCGTACTCGTGGACCGTGCCGCGCTGGACGTCCCACATGCGGGTGCACACCTGGTCGAGGAACCAGCGGTCGTGGGTGACGCAGACGAGGGCGGAGCGGCGCTCGCGGAGGTGGTTCGCGAGCCAGGAGATGCCCTCGACGTCGAGGTGGTTCGTGGGCTCGTCGAGGACGAGGATGTCCTGTTCCTCGATGAGCAGTTTGGCGAGGGCGATGCGGCGGCGCTCGCCGCCGGAGAGGGGGCCGATGACGGTGTCGAGTCCCTGCGGGAAGCCGGGGAGGTCGAGCCCGCCGAAGAGGCCCGTCAGCACGTCCCTGATCTTGGCGTTGCCCGCCCACTCGTGGTCGGCGAGGTCGCGGATGACCTCGTGGCGGACGGTGGCCTCGGGGTCCAGGGAGTCGTGCTGGGTGAGGACGCCCGCGCGCAGGCCTCCGGAGTGGGTGACGCGGCCGGTGTCGGCCTCCTCCAGCTTGGCGAGCATGCGGATGAGGGTGGTCTTGCCGTCGCCGTTGCGTCCGACCACGCCGATGCGATCGCCTTCGGAGACGCCGAGGGAGACTCCGTCGAGCAGGGCACGGGTGCCGTACACCTTGCTGACGTTCTCGACATTGACCAGGTTGACGGCCATTTTGCTCCTGAGCGCGGGGGCGGATCGACCCTCAAGGGTACGCGCCGCGCTCGGCTGCCCGCCGGGGGTGTTTCGCCACCGCCGCCCCTACCCGTCCCGTCCCCAGGGGCGCCGAGCGGACTCGCGCCCCGGAAGGGGCGCGGGGAACTGCGCGACAAGCCACAACGAACCCGCAGCCGCCCCACCCCAGGCACCCCCACACCGCCCCGGGCGCACGGCTGTCCGCGTCACCGGCGCCGGGCGCCCCGGATCACCGTCGCCCCCGGCGCCGGTGACGTGGCGGTGCGGGCCGTGCGGCACGTACCGGAGGCGAGGAGGGCCCCGGCGACCTCGGCGGCGCCCTGGGCGTCCCGCACCAGGAACGCCGTCGTGGGGCCCGAGCCGGAGACGAGCCCGGCGAGCGCGCCGGCGGCGCGGCCGGCGGCCAGCGTGTCGGCGAGCGACGGGAAGAGGGAGAGCGCCGCGGGCTGGAGATCGTTGGAGAGGGCGCTCGCCAGGGCCGTGGCGTCGCCCTTGGCGAGGGCTTCGAGGAGTTCCTGCGAGGCGACCGGCTCGGGAACGCGCGTGCCCTCGGTGAGGCGGTCGAACTCCCTGTACACGGCCGGGGTCGACAGACCCCCGTCCGCGACGGCGAACACCCAGTGGAAGGTGCCGCCCACGTCGAGGGGCGTCAGCCGCTCGCCCCGCCCGGTGCCCAGGGCCGCGCCACCGACCAGACTGAAGGGCACGTCGCTGCCCAACTCGGCGCAGATGGCGAGGAGTTCGTCGTCGGGGGTGTTCAGGCCCCACAGCGCGTCGCACGCCACCAGCGCGCCCGCCGCGTCCGCGCTGCCGCCCGCCATGCCGCCCGCGACGGGGATGTCCTTGACGATCTGCAGGTGCACGGCGGGGTCGAGACCGTGCCGTTCGGCGAGGGCGAGGGCGGCACGGGCCGCCAGGTTCGTGCGGTCCAGGGGGACCTGGTCCGCGTCCGGGCCCGCGCACGTCACGCGCGGTTCTCCGCCCCCGGTCGCGGTGACCTCGTCGTACAGGCCGACGGCCAGGAAGACGTTGGCCAGGTCGTGGAAGCCGTCGGGGCGGGCGCCGCCCACCGCGAGCTGGACGTTGACCTTGGCGGGGACGCGGACAGTGACGCTCGCGCTCACGGCTGGACGGGCTCCTCGTGCTCTGCGGTGTGCGCGGAACGGTGCTCCGCGATACGGGCGAACTCCTCGACGCCGAGGGACTCCCCGCGCGCCTGCGGCGAGACCCCGGCGGCCACGAGCGCGGCCTCGGCGGCGGCGGCCGATCCCGCCCAGCCGGCGAGGGCGGCGCGCAGGGTCTTGCGGCGCTGGGCGAAGGCGGCGTCGACGACGGCGAAGACCTCCTGCCGGGAGGCCGCGGTGCTGACCGGCTCGGAGCGGCGGACGAGCGAGACCAGTCCGCTGTCGACGTTGGGCGCGGGCCAGAAGACGTTGCGGCCGATGGCGCCCGCCCGCTTGACCTCGGCGTACCAGTTGGCCTTGACGGACGGTACGCCGTACACCCGGGAGCCCGGTGGGGCGGCGAGCCGGTCGGCGACCTCCGACTGCACCATGACGAGGGTGCGCTCGATGCTCGGGAAGGTCTCCAGCATGTGCAGCAGCACGGGGACGGCCACGTTGTAGGGGAGGTTGGCGACGAGGGCCGTGGGCGCGGGGCCCGGCAGTTCCCGTACGTGCATCGCGTCGGAGTGCACGAGCGAGAAGCGGTCGGCGCGCTCGGGCATGCGGGCGGTGACGGTGGTGGGGAGGGCGGCGGCGAGTACGTCGTCGATCTCGACGGCCGTGACGCGGTCGGCGGCTTCCAGCAGGGCGAGGGTGAGGGAGCCGAGTCCCGGTCCCACCTCGACCACCACGTCGTCGGGGCGTACCTCGGCGGTGCGGACGATGCGCCGTACGGTGTTGGCGTCGATCACGAAGTTCTGGCCGCGCTGTTTGGTGGGGCGTACGCCGAGGGCTGCCGCCAGGTCACGGACGTCGGCCGGGCCCAGCAGGGCGTCGGGGGTGGGACTGCTCACGTGCCAAGGGTACGGGTGGGTGGCGGCTGGGTTGTTTCTCGCCCCCGCCGCCCCTGCCCGTCCCATCACTGGGGGCTGTGCCCCGGACCCCGCATCGGCCTGTCGGCCTCGTCCCCAAACGCTGGACGGGCTGGATTTTCCAGCCCCTTGGGGGCACGTCCCAGCGGTAGCTGGGGGAGTTCGAGGAGCGGGGTCCGGGGCGGAGCCCCGGATGGGGGTCCCCCCGCTCGCGCGGAGCCGAGAGTGGGGAGGGACGGGTAGGGGCGGCGGGGGCGAGACAGGACTCCCTCGGCCTCAGCCGTGCAGCCGCGCCCCGCAGTGGGGCCACGGACTCGCCCCCTGACGCACATACAGCCTCTTCGCCCGCATCGTCTGCTCCGCCGCCGACGCGTCCTGAGGCCTCCCACTCCCCCCGAGACTCCGCCACGTCCCGGTATCGAACTGATACAGCCCCCCGTACGTCCCGGACGGATCCACCGCATCGGCCCGCCCCCCGGACTCACACGCCGCCAGCCCCGCCCAGTTCAGATGATCGGCTCCCCGCACGGACGTCGGCATCGGCTTCGTCCCCACCTTCACGACCTGCGTCCGCGGCTCCCGCACCACCTCGGAACGGATCCGCCGCGGCCTCTCCCGGACCCCGTTGACGGTACGCACGGAGTACGTGACGCGCCGCACCCCCGGTCGGCCCGCCTGCTCCACGACCTCCGTGCCCCGGAAGAGGGACGGGTCGTCGGTGCGGCGCACGTCGAACGGGATCGACTCCTCGCGGACCTCCCTGGACCCGGTGATCCGCAGCACCGTGACCGCCTGCCCGTCCCGCGGGAAGCCACTCTGCGGAACGGACGTCGTGTCCTGCCCCTTCAGCGTGATCCCGGCCTCCTCCACGGCCTCCCGCACGGTCGCCGCGTTCGTACGGATCGTCCGCGCGCGGCCGTCCGCCACGATCGTGACCGTACGCTCCGTGCGGACGTCCAGCTCCAGCCCCTCACGCCCGATCCTCCGGGAGCGCGAGGTCGACACGTACGCCCCCTCCGCGCGCACCCCGAGTTGTTCGAGCGCCCCGTCCACCGTGTGCGCCGTCGTCCACACCCGGCGCCGCTGTCCGTCGAGGGTGAGGCGCACCGGCCGCCCGTAACGAACCGCCACCTCGTCACCGCTCGCCAGGGCGGTGCCCGGCGCGGGCGCCACCACGTCGTGGGCGCCCACGGTGACGCCCTCGTCGGCGAGCAGTTCGGTCACGTCGTCCGCGAAGGTGTGCAGGGTGCGCGGTTTCCCGTCGACGTTGAGCTCGATCGCCTTGTCCTTGGCGACGAAGGCGGACGTGCCACCGGCGAGGAACGCCACCACGAGCGCCTGCGGGACCAGGCGGCGCAACGGCACCGGCCGCTCGGCCGCGCGTCTGCGGCGCGCGGCCCGCCGGGAACGGGCCCGGCCGCCGGTTCTCCCGAGCGCCGGGTCATCCGGCCGGAACACCACCGGCTCCGCCGCCGCCTCGTAGGCCGGACGGTACGTGTCCTGGTACAGGCCGTAGGGGAGGGTCACCGCCTCATGGGTCCCGAGACCGTCGCCGTACGACGGAGGGAAGGGAATCGGTCCGTACGCCGCGCCGTACGTCTCGCCAAACATCTCGCCGTACGTCTCGCCATACGTCTCGTGCTGCGCTCTGCTCACGACGACACGCTCCTCGGGAGGCCGGAGGCCGGTGGCCGGTGACCGGATCGGGCGACCGCAACCTAATGGAGCGGCCCTCACTCTCCCAAGCAACGCGACTACGCAGCGTGGCGACACGGGCGCGCGGCGGGTGACCTTGATCACCCGAACGGCCCCGCGGCTGTACCGAAAGCGTTACCCCTCAGTAATCGAACGCGCGCGCAGTGTTCGCCTCGATCGCCGTCGCCAGCGCGTCCTCGCCGATGCCCCGCACGGCGGCCATGGCCCGGACCGTGACCGGAATGAGATACGGCGCGTTGGGCCGTCCGCGGTACGGCGCCGGAGTCAGGAAGGGCGCGTCGGTCTCCACGAGGACCAGCTCCAGCGGGGCCACGGCGAGGGCGTCGCGCAGCGGCTGGGCGTTCTTGAAGGTCACGTTGCCGGCGAAGGACATGAAGTAGCCGTGCTCGGCGCACACCTCGGCCATCTCCGCGTCGCCGGAGTAGCAGTGGAAGACCGTCCGCTCCGGGGCGCCCTCCTCCTTGAGGATGCGCAGCACGTCGGCGTGGGCCTCGCGGTCGTGGATGACAAGGGCCTTGCCCTGCCGCTTGGCGATCTCGATGTGGGCCCGGAAGGACCGCTCCTGCGCCGCCTTGCCCTCGGGCCCGGTGCGGAAGTAGTCGAGCCCGGTCTCGCCCACGGCCTTCACGTGCGGCAGCGCGGCCAGCCGGTCGATCTCGGCGAGCGCGTCGTCCAGGGCCGTGTCCCCGCCGGGCTCCCGGGCGCCCTGACGGGACCATCCGTCGGGGTCGCCGTGGACGATGCGCGGGGCCTCGTTGGGGTGCAGCGCGACGGCCGCGTGGACGTTCTCGTACGCCTCCGCCGTCCCCGCCGCCCAGCGGGAACCCTTCACGTCGCAGCCGACCTGCACGACCGTGGCCACTCCCACTGAGGCGGCCTTGGCGAGGGCCTCCTCCACCGTGCCGGTCTGCATGTCGAGGTGGGTGTGCGAGTCGGCGACGGGAACGCGGAGGGGCTCGGGGAGCGGAGGCGCGCCGGAGGTGTTCGAAGGCATGCCCCGATCCTACGAAGGGGGCATGCCCTCACGGCGTCCGGTGGCCGTCAGCTCGCCTTGCGCTGGAACGGGTGCAGAAGGTCGGACAAGTGCCAGTGATGGTCGCCCCTGACTCCCCCGGGCTCCTGACCCTCGTTCTTCTGACCCTCGTGCTCCTGGCCCTCGTCCGCCCGGGCCTGCCGCGGCACCGGGCGGGGCTGCCGGTGGAGGTGGCTCTGCACCGAGGACACCTGCCCCGCCTTCATGATGCGCACCACGTGGTTGTCGCAGTTCTGGCAGGTGGGCTTGGACAGCGGCGACGGGACGACCTCTCCGTTCGCCACGTACATCACGAACTCCTGGCCGTCGCCATCGATGTGGTGCTCTATCTCGTACGCCTGCTCCCAGCCGTACCCGCAGCGCATGCAGGCGAAGGAATAGGACTCGTTGACGACGGAGGTCGCCGTGCCGCGGTGGCCGATCTGCCCTGCGCTCTCGGTCATGCCAGCTCCTGTTGTCCGCTGGGCAAGCCCCCACGGCGCGGGATTCCCCCTTGAATCCCAGTGGGGGCGAAGGACGGGTGCGTCCCTGCCCTCCAGTGGACTGCTCCGCGGACAGGAGCGCATCAGCCCTGTCGAGTATTGGAGCGGTCTTGGCCTCCCCTTGCACCAACCCCCCTGACACAAGGCCTGAGCTTTGCTTTTCCCCGGGGCGCATTTACCCACCCATGGGGCGCAGGGGCGCCCCATGGGGGCGCGGGGCTGTGTTGAATGTGCGGCTCCGCCGCGTGGGCGCGACCAGCCACAGACCACCCGCGCCCCGCACCGAACCGCACCCCCGACGACGCCCCCGCCAGGGGCGCGGGGAACCGCGCGACCAGCCACGAACCACCCGCACCCGGCAACAAACCAAACCCGCAACGGCGCACCCCCAAAGGGGCGCGGGGAACCGCGCGAACAAAAGGGGCGCGGGGAACCGCGCGAACAACCCCACACAACCCGCACCCCGCAACAAACCGCACCCCCAACGGCGCACCCCGAAACCGGCTCACCCAGCGGAGCGCTCCCGCTTCGCGGCCACCACCGCGTCAAAGACAACCCGCTTGGCCACCCCCGCCTCCACAGCCACCGCCGCGATCGCCTCCTTGCGCCGCTCCCCCGCCTCCTCCCGCACCCGCACCCTCCGCACCAGCTCCTCCGCGCCGACCGACTCGGCTCTCTCGGGCGCCCCCTCCACCACCACCGTGATCTCCCCGCGCACTCCCTCGGCCGCCCACGAGGCCAGCTCGCCCAGGGGCCCGCGCTTGACCTCCTCGTACGTCTTCGTCAGCTCACGGCACACCGCCGCCCGCCGCGCCGCCCCGAACACCTCGGCCATCGCCGCGAGCGTGTCGTCCAGCCGGTGCGGAGACTCGAAGTACACGAGCGTGCGCCGCTCGTCCGCGACCTCCCGCAGGCGTGACAGCCGCTCGCCCGCCTTGCGCGGCAGGAAGCCCTCGAAACAGAACCGGTCCACGGGCAGCCCGGACAGCGCGAGCGCGGTGAGCACGGCGGACGGCCCCGGCACGGCGGTGACACGGATGTCCTTCTCCACGGCCGCGGCGACCAGCCGGTACCCCGGGTCGGACACCGACGGCATACCGGCGTCCGTGACGAGCAGCACGCGCGAGCCCCCCACCAGTGCCTCGACGAGCTCGGGCGTACGGGCCGACTCGTTGCCCTCGAAGTACGACACGACCCGGCCGGAGGGCTGCACGCCCAGCGCCTGCGTCAGGCGCCGCAGCCGCCGGGTGTCCTCGGCGGCGATCACGTCCGCGCCGGCCAGTTCCTCGGCGAGCCGGGGCGGGGCGTCCTCGATGTCGCCGATGGGGGTGCCTGCCAACACTAGGGTTCCTGTCACGTTTCCATCCTCGCAGGGGCCATACACGGGACTCCCACAGACGTGTTCCCTACGATGGCGCGGTGACCAGTACCGCGAGTACCGCGTCCTCCATGGACAACCGGCAGGGCCACGCCGTCGAAGACCAGCGGCCGTCGTGGCAGCAGCGGCTGCGCCGGTTCGGATACACGGCGAGGCCGAGAGGCGACGTCCGTGACCGGCTGGTGCCCCCGTACACCCGGCCCGGCCCCCGGCTGTGGGCCGTGCTCGGGCTGCGCGAGGAGGTGGCCGTCCGGATCACACGCTGGTCGGCGTGGGGCGGCCCGCTGCTGGTCACGCTGCTCGCCGGGCTGCTGCGGTTCTGGAACCTGGGCAGCCCGAAGGCGGTGATATTCGACGAGACGTACTACGCCAAGGACGCGTGGGCGCTCATCCACCGCGGGTTCGAGGTCAACTGGGCCAAGAACGCCAACGACCTCATCCTGCAGAACAACGGCAACGTGCCGATCCCCACGGACCCGGCGTACGTCGTGCATCCGCCCATCGGCAAGTACGTCATCGGCATCGGTGAGTGGCTGTTCGGGTTCACGCCGTTCGGCTGGCGCTTCATGCCGGCGCTGCTCGGGACGCTCTCCGTGCTGATGCTGTGCCGGATCGGGCGCAGGCTCTTCCGCTCCACCTTCCTCGGCTGTCTCGCGGGCACGCTGATGGCGGTGGACGGACTGCACTTCGTGATGAGCCGCACGGCGCTGCTCGACCAGGTGCTGATGTTCTTCGTGCTGGCCGCGTTCGGCTGCCTGGTGATCGACCGGGACAGGACGAGGCAGCGGCTCGCCTCCGCGCTGCCACCGGACGGCGACGGGGTGGTCCGCCCGAACGCGCACGTGGCGGAGGCCACCCGCTTCGGTCCACGCCCGTGGCGCTGGCTGGCGGGCCTCTGCCTGGGCCTGGCCTGCGGCACCAAGTGGAGCGGCCTGTACGTCCTCGCCGCGTTCTGCGTGCTGGCGGTGCTGTGGGACGTCGGCTCCCGCCGGACCGCCGGTGCCCAGCATCCGTACGCGACGGTCCTCAGGCGCGACACGGGCCTGACGTTCCTCGCCACCGTCCCGGTCGCCGTCGCCACCTACCTGGTCTCCTGGCTCGGCTGGATCCTCTCCCCCAGCGACGGCTCGGGCGGCTACTTCCGCAACTGGGCGGCGACCGCGGGCAAGGGCGGCGACTTCACCTGGCTGCCCGACTGGGTGCGCAGCCTGTGGCACTACGAGCACGAGGTCTACAAGTTCCACGTGGGCCTGTCGTCACCGCACACGTACCAGTCGAACCCGTGGAGCTGGATCGTCGACGGCCGCCCGGTCTCGTACTTCTACGAGTCCCCGGTGCCCGGCAAGGACGGCTGCCCGGCGGACGCGGGCGAGAAGTGCGCCCGCGAGGTCCTGGCCATCGGTACGCCGCTGCTGTGGTGGGCCGCCGCCTTCGCCGTGGCCTACGTCCTGTGGCGCTGGCTCTTCCGCCGCGACTGGCGCGCGGGCGCCATCGCCTGCGGTATCGCGGCCGGCTACCTCCCCTGGTTCATGTATCAGGAGCGCACGATCTTCTTCTTCTACTCGATCGTGTTCCTGCCCTTCCTCTGCCTGGCCGTCGCCATGATGACCGGCGCGATCCTCGGCCCCCCGGGCTCCACGGAGCGCCGCCGCGTCGTGGGAACGGCGGGCGCGGGCGTCCTGGTCCTGCTGATCGCGTGGAACTTCATCTACTTCTGGCCCCTGTACACGGGCACGGCGATCCCGATCGACTCGTGGCGGTCGCGAATGTGGCTGGACACCTGGGTCTGAACAACGGACCTGGCCTCAGACCTGGGCCATGAATCTGGGCCCCACACCTGAGCCATGGATCTGAGCCATACAACTGATCTCGCTTCGGCCAACTTTCGGGCAACTCCTTCCGCAGCCGCCCCTCAGGTCGCTTACAGTGCCAACGACCAAGCTTTCTGAACACGTTCAGAAATTGTTCGGGATGCTTCAGGGGGTATCGCCCGCGAGGGCGTCAACGGGGAGGAATCGCGCGATGCGCAAGGGGGCAAAGGTCGCCGTCGTCGGCGGGGTGTTCGCCGTGATGGTGGGGGGCGCCGGGTACGGCGTGTACAACGTCGTGAGTGCGCTCAGCGAGGACGGGGGTTCCGCCTCGGCCGACACGCCCGTGGTGAAGACCGGGCCGCCGAGCCGGGACGAGGTCAGGGATACGACCCGGAAGTTCTTCGCGGCCTGGGAGAAGGGGGATGCGGCCGAGGCCGCGGACTACACGAACTTCGCGTCCGACGCCGAGGACCTGCTGGCCGCGTACAGCGGCGCCGCGCACATACGTGACGTGAAGATCACGCAGGGGACGGCGTCCGGCCGGACCGTGCGGTTCTCGGTGAAGGCCACGGTGTCGTACGAGGGGAAGAGCAAGCCGCTCGCGTACGACAGCGAACTGACCGTCGTCCGCGGGGAGACGACCGGCAAGGCGCTGGTCGACTGGAACCCCGCCGTCGTGTATCCGAAGCTGCGCAAGGGCGACACGCTGGTCACGGGTGAGGCCGCGGCCCCGCCGATCAAGGCCGTGGACCGCGACGGCGTCGAGCTCACGAAGGAGAAGTACCCCTCCCTCGGGCCGATCCTGGACGCCCTGCGGGACAAGTACGGCGACAAGGCGGGAGGCGAGCCGGGGATCGAGCTCGCGATCCGGCACAGCGGGGAAGGTGAGGGGGACACTCCGCTGGTCACCCTCGCCAAGGGCAGGGCGGGCGAGCTGAGGACGACGCTCAGCGCCACCGCGCAGGCGGCGGCCGAGAAGGCGGTCGCGGAGTTCTCCGAGTCGTCGGTGGTGGCCGTCAAGCCGAGCACCGGTGAGGTGCTGGCCGTCGCCAACCACCGGAACGACGGGTGGAACGCGGCCTTCCTCGGCGAGCTGGCACCCGGCTCCACCATGAAGATCATCAGCGCCGCCACGCTCATCGACAACGGGATCACGACGGCGACCGGACCGGCCCCCTGCCCGTCCACCGCCACCTGGCAGAGCCAGACCTTCAAGAACCTCGACGGCATGACCCCGAACGACAACGCGACCCTCTCCGAGAGCTTCGCGCGCTCCTGCAACACCGCGTTCGTGAAGTACGCGGAC
Source organism: Streptomyces sp. NPDC030840 (assembly GCF_055572015.1). NCBI lineage: Bacteria > Bacillati > Actinomycetota > Actinomycetes > Kitasatosporales > Streptomycetaceae > Streptomyces > Streptomyces sp. NPDC030840. The sequence continues at coordinate 204,556 of NZ_JBVIEE010000011.1, forward strand.
GAGGTGCGGGTCGACTCGCTGACGAAGGAGGCCCAGGAGCGGTTCGGGCTCGGCCGGGACAACTGGAAGGTCGGCATCCCCTCCTTCGACGGCTCGGTCCCCGCCTCCGGCGGCCCCAACACGGCCGCCAACATGCTCGGCCAGGGCGACGTGCAGATGAGCCCGCTGAACATGGCCTCCGTCACCGCGACCGCCATGACGGGCACCTTCCGCCAGCCGGTCATCGTCCCGCAACGGCTCGACGGCCGGCAGCTGGCCACCGCCCAGGGCCTGAAGGCGAGCACGGTGGCGCAGCTGCGCCAGATGATGAACCGGACCGCGACCAGCGGCACCGCGGCGGGCGCGATGTCCCAGCTCACCGGCAGCATCGGCGCCAAGACCGGCTCCGCCGAGGTCGACGGACAGGCCAAGTCCAACAGCTGGTTCACCGGCTACCGGGGCGACGTCGCGGCCGCGGCCGTGACCCAGGAGGGCGGCCACGGCGGCGACGCGGCCGGTCCGATTGTCGCAACCGTGCTACGAGCCGCCGGCTGACGTCACTCCTGTCACACCGGGACTCTAGGGTGGTGCCGTCGTTCTCGTTGAGGAGCGTGATGGCAGCGGGGGCCGGGTTACAGCGGAGGAACGTAGGGCTGTGGGCAAGAGAAGGCGCGTCACCGAGGAAAAGAGCAGCAGCAAACGCCCGCTCGTGGTGGGCGGGCTGATCGCCGCGCTCGTGGGCGGCGGCGCGTTCGGCGCGTACGCCCTGGTCGGCGGGGGCGCCGCGGCGGAGGACGGCTCGTCCCCCGCCGCCGACAGCAAGCCCGTGAAGAAGGGCCCGCTGTCGGCGAAGGAGGTCACCACCGCCGCCACGACGTTCCTCACCGCCTGGCAGGGCGACTCCGTCAGGAAGGCGGCGGCCGCCACCGACGACTCGGCGGCCGCGAGGACCGCGCTGACCGGCTTCAGCGAGGACGCCCACATCACCGATGTGACGCTCACCCGCGGCAAGCGCACGGGCGACAAGGTCGCCTTCTCCGTGAAGGGCACCGTGTCCTACAAGGGCGTCCCCAGCAAGCCGATCGCGTACGAGTCGTCGCTGACCGTCGTACGGCGGGCCAAGGACGGCAAGCCGCTGGTCGGCTGGAAGCCGTCGGTGGTCCACCCCGACCTCGGCGAGGGCGACCGGCTGGTCACCGGCGAGTCGGGCACGCCCCCGGTGAAGGCGCTCGACCGGGACGGCGGCGAGCTGACGGCCGCCACGTACCCGTCCCTGGGGACCGTGCTGGACGGTCTGCGCGAGAAGTACGGCAAGAAGGCCGGCGGCAAGGCGGGCATCGAACTGCGCGTGGTCCACGCGAAGTCCTCGAAGGAAGGGAAAGAGGACGGGAAGGCGGACCAGAAAGCGGACCAGGAGGCCTCGGACAAGACCCTGCTGGAGCTGAGCAAGGGCACGCCCGGGACTGTGAAGACCACCCTCAGCCCGACCCTGCAGAAGGCCGCCGAGCAGCAGGTGGCGGCGAAGAAGAAGGCCTCGGTCGTGGTGATGCGCCCCTCGACCGGCGAGATCCTGGCCGTGGCGAACTCCAACCCGAACTTCAACGTCGCCTTCCAGGGCTCGCTCGCCCCCGGCTCCACCATGAAGATCGTGACGTCGGCGCTGCTCATGGACAAGGGCCTCGCCTCGGCGAACAAGGGCCACCCCTGCCCCAAGTACGTGACGTACGGCGGCTGGAAGTTCCAGAACGACGACAAGTTCGAGATCAAGGGCGGCACGTTCAAGGCGAGTTTCGCGCGCTCCTGCAACACGGCCTTCATCTCGCAGGCCAAGAAGCTGGACAACGACTCGCTGACGAAGGAGACCCAGCAGGTCTTCGGGCTCGGCATGAACAACTGGGCCGTCGGAGTGCCGACGTTCGACGGTTCGGTGCCGGTGCAAAGTGCCGCGCAGATGGCCGCGTCGCTGATCGGGCAGGGCGGGGTGCGCATGAACCCGCTGAACATGGCGTCGGTGGTCTCCACGGCCAAGACGGGCGTCTTCAAGCAGCCGTACCTGGTGTCCCCGTCGGTGGACAACCGCACCCTCGCCACCGCCTCCCGCACGTTGTCGCCGTCCGTCCAGTCACAGTTGAAGGAAGTCCTCCAGTACACGGCGGCCGCCGGTACGGCGGCCGAGGCCATGGCCGGTCTTGGCCCCGACTACGGTGCCAAGACCGGCTCCGCGGAGGTCGACGGCCAGAAGGAGCCCAACGGCTGGTTCACCGCCTGGAAGGGCGACCTCGCGTCGGCGGGCGTGGTCCAGCAGGGCGGCCACGGCAGCGAGTCGGCCGGTCCGATCGTGGCGGCGCTGCTGAAGGCGGGCAGCTGACCGACGTTTCCCTCGAACGCCGGAGGGGCTGAATCCTCAGCCCCTCCGGCGTTTGAGGAGCGGGGTTTGGGGCGGAGCCCCGCGCGGGGTTGAAGGGGCGGAGCCCCTGGGGACGGGACGGGCAGGGGCGGCGGGTGCGCAACACACCCGGTAACCCAGTCGCATGCCGCATACACACACCGCTACCGTGCCGTCCATGACCACTTCCGACGCCCCCGCCCCCACCGCTTCCGGCGCCAGCCCCCGATTCGCCGAGGCGCTCGGCGAGTTGGGACTCGGCGAGCTCCACGACAAGATCCGCCGCTTCCCGGACGCCACCCGCACCGCCGCCGAGGCCGCCGCCGCGATCGGCTGCGAACTCAGCGAGATCTGCAAGTCCCTCGTCTTCGCGGCCGACGGCGTCCCCGTGCTGGTCCTCATGGACGGAGCCTCCCGCGTCGACGTCGAACTCGTACGGCGCGAAGTGGGCGCCGAGAGGGTGACGCGCGCCAGGCCCGACGTCGTACGGGAGACGACCGGTTACGCGATCGGCGGCGTGCCGCCCTTCGGGCACCGCACGAAGACGCGTGTGCTCGCGGACCGTTCACTGCTGGACCACGACACCGTGTGGGCGGCCGCCGGCACCCCGCACACCGTGTTCCCCATGGCCCCGAAGGAGTTGGTCACCCACGCGGGCGCCACCCTGGTCGACGTACGGGAACGCACCGCGTGACCCCGACCGTGACCGCGGCCGTCCAGCTCGCCGCGGTCACACACGCCGGCGGGAACGCGATCGCCCACCGCGTCGCCGAGAAGCGGTGATCCACCTCAGTTGGCGGCCTTCTCAACCCAGCGTGAGCCATCGGATGCCCAGGCGGCTGACGTCTGATGCTTCCTCTCCGGTCATCGCCTCGCGCCCTGTCGCCCTGCGCAGGAAACGAAGCTGGCCCCATCCCAACTTGTCCAGTGCCGCTGCCCCATCCGGGCCGAGCAGAAGGTCTTGCACCAAATCCGCGGCCCGGGAAGTCAGCCACGGCTCGCGCCCCAGGGCGTCGGCCAGGTCCAGGCCGTGCACGGCGACCTCGACCACGCGCGTCAGCAGGAACTCCGACAGGAGCATCGGATCACCGTGCCGGGTGCGCACCACACGCCCTTCGGGCTCGGCGCGGCACAGCCGGTCCACCTGTTGCCAGGTGGCGGTGAAGTCGTCGGCGAGCGCGGCACCGCTGAGTTGTTCGGCCGCGTGCTGTTGGGCCCGAGCTACCCGAGCCGCGTTGGTGTCCGGAGCGAAACGGTCATCGGGCCGGTAGTACTCCACCGCCGTGACCTCGGCGTGAGTCGGCGCCGGAGCGGCCAGCATGCCCGGCAGCCAGGCGATCACCACCCGGACATGAGCCAGCAAGTCACTCACCGTCCACGGTGCACACCGCGTCGGCAGCCGCCACTCCGCCGCCGACACCCCGCTCATCGCCCGCGCGAGTTCCCCGGCCTCAAGACGAAACGCTTCAACTACCCGCCCCTGATCCATGCCGATCAAGCTACCCGGGCAGAACTGGTGGAACAGCGGGATCGACGGGATGGCGGCGCAACGCCGTGACCATGCCCAACTGTGTTCCGCCCTCGGCAGGAACGGCGGCTGGTGTGCGTTCGCCAGTTCGCAGTACGGGCACGTCAGCGGTCTTCCTCTGGTCCGCCCGGTGATCCGATGGAGACTACGATCTGGCGATCTCCTGCCGGAGCTGGTGGGTGAAGCGGCGCAGGAGGTCCAACGTCTCTTGGTGATCGGCCTTGCGATCGTCCCTGCCTTCGGTGGGCCGGGTGCTCCAGACCCGACGCGCGAGAGCATTGGCGAGATCGACGGTGTCACTGGCGCAGAGCAGATAGAGAGCTGAGCGCGCTTCTTGCATCTGGTTCGCCAACTCGTTGGCTCCGGGACCATCGTCACTCAGCTGTGTTTCCTTCAGGTAGTCCAGTAGCTGAACTACGGCCGTGTTGAAGCCGATCCCGGCTTTCAGCTTCTGTTCGCGGAGCCACATGCGGTCCTGTCGGCGCGCGGTGAACCACGAACCGAACACGACCCCTATGAGGCCGACAGCGGCGCCGATGGCCACGGACAGGATGTTCTCCACGATCAGCTCCCCCCACGTACAGCGAGGCCAGGCTACAGGGGCTGAAACGGCCTGGGCCTGGGCCGGGCCCGGCCGACGTCGTGCATCGGCGGGCGGGGAGGAGCACTCTGGAAGCAGCGGTTCCGGAGGTGATCGTGATGATGCACACCGCAGTGGGATGGCACGTGGAGCTGGAGTTCGAGGAGGACGATCAGCGCACCAAGGCGGCGGCTCTCGTGCGGCTGCCCGATGGGAACGAGGTACGGGCCCACGGGTTTGCCAGCCGCCACCACACCGACTCCAATCAGCCGCGGGTCGGTGAGGAGGTCGCCGGGGCGAGGGCCCTGAACGAGCTGGCGATGAAACTGCTCACCAAGGCGCACGACGAGATCGACGAGGCGTCCGGCAGGACGTCCCACCCGATCGCGCTCTGAGCGCGGGCAGCGGGACGAGCTTTGGTCAAGGGGGCTGAGTGGCCTGAGTGGGCTGGTGCGTCAGCCCGCGACAGCCGTCCGTACCGCCCGCACCAGCGCCTGGGCCCGGGGATCGGCCGTCACCGTCTTGCGGAAACCGTTGGTGACGTAGCCGAAGGCGATCCGCGAGGCGGGGTCGGCGAAGCCGAGGGGGCCGCCCCGGCCGGGGTGGCCGAAGGAGCCGGGGCCGAGCAGTGGTGACGCGCTGCCGTGCAGCATGTAGCCCAGGCCGAAGCGGGTGCCGACGATCAGGGTGCGGTCGGGGCCCGCGGACTCCTCGGCGCGGGCCGACTCCATGGTCCGGGGGGTGAACAGGCGGGTGCCGTCCACCTCCCCGATCAGGGACGCGTAGAAGCGGGCCAGTCCGTCCGCCGTGGCGATGCCGTTGGTGGCGGGGAGCGCCGCCGCCCGGTAGGCGGGGTCGTTCTGGTCGGGGAACGGGCTGATCGCGGCGAAGGCCCGGCGGGTGAGCGAGGACGGGTCCTCGTAGGCCTCGGTGACCGAGCGCTTCGGGCGGAGGCGGAGGCCGCCGACGGGTTCGGGTGCCTCGGTGCGGCCGGCGCGGCCCACCCGGGCGGCCTGCTCGTGAGGCAGTCCCAGCCACAGGTCGAGACCGAGCGGCGCGGCGATCTCCGAGGCGATCCACGCGCCGGTCCACTGTCCCGTGACCCGCCGCACCAACTCGTCGACCATCCAGCCGTACGTCAGCGGGTGGTAGCCGTGGTCGGTGCCCGGCTCCCACGCCGGGGCCTGGGCTGCGACCGCCTCGGGGCCCCGGTGCGGGTCCAGCGCCTCGTCGGGGGTCAACGGCCGGTCGAGGTACGGGAGTCCGGCCCGGTGGTTCAGCACGTGCCGGACCAGGGTCCGCTCCTTGCCGTGGGTCTTGAACTCCGGCCAGTACGCGCCGACGGGCGCGTCCAGGTCCAGCTTCCCGCGCTCGGCCAGCATCAGCGGTACGGCGGCCGCGACGCCCTTCGTCGCCGAGCGCACGACCTGGGCGGTGCCCTGCTCCCACGGGGCGTCTCCGTCCACGTCCCGGGTGCCGCCCCACAGGTCCACGACCTTGCGGCCGTCCCGGTACACGGCGACCGCCGCGCCCCGCTCCCCCAGCTCCTCGAAGTTCCTGACGAACGCGTCCCTGACCGGCTCGAAGCCCTCCGCCACCGTGCCGTTCACGTCCACGCCCGTGCTCCCTGTTCGCTCACCTACGCCATGGGGTGCAACACCCGCCCGGAGCCTTCGATTCCTCAGCCCAGCACGATGGTGACGTCGATGTTGCCGCGTGTCGCGTTCGAGTACGGGCAGACCTGGTGGGCGGCGTCGACGAGCTTGGCCGCGACGGTCTGGTCGAGGACGGGGAGGGAGACGCTGAGGGCGACCGCGAGGCCGTAGCCGCGCTGCTTGTTGGGGCCGATGCCGACCTTCGCGGCGACCGTGGAGCCGGTCAGGTCGTAGCCCGCGCGGCGGCCGACGAGGACCAGGGCGTTGTGGAAGCAGGAGCTGTACCCGGCGGCGAAGAGCTGCTCGGGGTTGGTGCCGCTGCCGTCGCCACCCATCTCCGGCGGCATGGCGACCCGCACGTCGATGTGGCCGTCCTGGCTGGTGACGTAGCCGTCCCGGCCGCCGTGCGCGGTGGCCTCGGCGACGTACATGATCTTCACCGGGCGGGTGTCGACGACGGCCGTGCCCTCCGTGACGCCGTCCGCGGCGGTGACGCCGTTCGCGGTGACGCCGTCCGCGGTGACGCCCTCAGTCGTCGCGTCTCTCGTGTCCATCATGGCCGGCTCCCCCCGGGTCAAGTGCGCACAAGTACATCGCGCACAAGGTACTTTCCGGTAGGAGCAGTGTTCCTACCCGGGGGTAGCAACCGTGGGTAACCCGAGGTCAGCGACGGCGGGCCGCCGCGTCCTCGGCGCGCTCCGCCAGCCGGCGCAGCTCCCCGCGCAGCCTCACCACATCGTCGGAGTCCAGTCCGGTGGCCGCGAGCAGCGTCCCCGGTACGCACTTCGCCCGCTCCCGCAGTTCCTCGCCCCGCCGGGTGACCGTGACGAACACCGTCCGCTCGTCGCGCGACGACCGCTCACGCCGTACGAGCCCCAGCGCCTCCAGCCGCTTCAGCAACGGCGACACCGTGCCGTAGTCGAGGCGCAGGGCGGCCGCCAGCTCCTTGACCGTGATCTCGTCGCGCTCCCAGAGCACGAGCAGGACCAGGTACTGGGGGTAGGTGACGCCGAGTTCGTCGAGCAGGGGACGGTACGCGGCGGTCACGGCCCGCTGGGCCGCGTACAGCGCGAAGCACAGCTGCTCGTCGAGGATCAGCGACGCCTGCGAACCGGCGTCCTGCGGGACCTCTGGATTCGTCACGCGCCCATTGTCACGGACCGTGGATCGAAGCCGAAGGGAAGCTCCAGACGGTGGGCGCGCATCAGCTCGTCGTCCGCGAGGAGTTCGCCGGTCCTGCCGTCCGCCGCGATCACGCCGTCGCTCAGGACCAGCGAGCGCGGGCACAGTTCGAGCGCGTACGGCAGGTCGTGCGTGACCATGAGGACCGTGACGTCCAACGAGCGCAGGATGTCGGCGAGTTCGCGCCGGGAGGCGGGGTCCAGGTTCGACGACGGCTCGTCCAGGACCAGGATCTCGGGCTCCATCGCCAGTACCGTCGCCACGGCCACCCGGCGGCGCTGCCCGAAGGAGAGGTGGTGGGGCGGGCGGTCCTTGAACTCCGCCATGCCGACGCGATCCAGCGCCCGGTCCACGCGCGCCTCCAGCTCGGCGCCCTTCAGCCCGGCCGCCGCGGGCCCGAAAGCCACGTCCTCCCGCACGGACGGCATGAAGAGCTGGTCGTCCGGGTCCTGGAAGACGATGCCGACGCGCCTGCGGATCTCGGCCATGTGCTCCTTGCCGACCGGCAGCCCGGCGACCCGCACGGTCCCGGCGCCCGCGGTGAGGATGCCGTTGAGGTGCAGCACGAGCGTGGTCTTGCCCGCGCCGTTCGGCCCGAGCAGCGCGACCCGCTCGCCGCGCTCGATGCGGAAGTCCACGCCGAACAGGGCCTGGTGGCCGTCGGGGTAGGCGAAGGCGAGGCCGGAGACCTCCAGGGAAACAGTCACAGGGCCCATCCCAGCAGACAGACGACGAGGGCGGCGAACGGGAGGGTGAGGGCGTACGACCACTGCGCCCGGGACGCGGTCACCTCGTCGATCACGGGCATGGAACCCGCGTACCCCCGGCTGACCATGGCCAGGTGCACGCGTTCGCCACGCTCGTAGGAGCGGATGAAGAGGGCGCCCGCGGACTTGGCGAGCACGCCCCAGTGCCGTACGCCACGGGCCTCGAAGCCGCGCGACTCCCGGGCGATCCGCATGCGCCGCATCTCGTCGGTGATGACGTCCCCGTAGCGGATCATGAAGGAGGCGATCTGGACGAGGAGCGGCGGGAGCCTGAGCCGTTGCAGTCCGAGGAGGATCTCGCGGAGCTCGGTGGTGGCGGCGAGGAGTACGGAGGCGGCGACGCCCAGGGTGCCCTTGGCGAGCACGTTCCAGGCGCCCCACAGGCCGTTCACACTCAGCGACATGCCCAGGACGTCGACGCGCTCCCCCTGGGCCACGAACGGCATGAGCACCGCGAAGGCCACGAACGGGACCTCGATCAGCAGCCTCTTCAGCAGGAACGTGGCGGGCACGCGGGCCGCGTACGCGACCGTGCCGAGCAGCGCCGCGTACAGCGCGAACGCCCACACGGCCTCGCGCGGCGTGGACACCACGACGACCACGAACGCGAAGACGGCCGTCAGCTTGGTGTGCGGCGGCAGGGCGTGCACGGGCGAGTGCCCGTGCCGGTAGAGCTTGTGCGCGTGGCCCGCCCCCATGTCAGACGTTCTCGCGGACGTCGGACGCGTCGGACGGCACCGCGGCCGGGGACGTCTCACCCGTACGGCGCTTGCGGACGGCCCAGAAGACGCCCGTCCCGGCCACGACGGTGACGCCGACGCCGATCACACCCGCGAGCCCGCCGGAGAGTCGGGTGCCGGTGACGCCCTCGACGCCGTAGTCGGCGAGCGGCGAGTCGGCGGCGGCGTGCTCCTCGACCTTGGCGTCGATGCCCTTGTCGGCGGCCACCTTCTCCAGGCCGTCGGGGTTGGCGGAGGCGTAGAAACTGACGAACCCGGCGAGGACGAGGGAGGTGGCGAGGCCCGCGAGCAGCAGCTTGCGCGGGGAGCGGGCGGCGGCGACGGGCTCGGGCCGGGCGGGGGTGGCCGGCGCGTCGACGAGTTCGCCGTTCACGCGGAGCTTCAGCGGGGCGGTCAGGCCACGGGCGCCGTAGACCAGGTCCGGCCGTACGGCGATGACGGCGCCCACGGTGAGCGCGGTGATCGTGGCCTCACCGATGCCGATGAGGACGTGCACGCCGACCATCGCGGTGAGGACCTGCCCGATCGGCACGTCCGTGGTGCCGCCGACCGCGTAGACGAGGGTGAAGGCGGCGGCGGACGCGGGCACGGAGATCAGGGCGGCGGCGAAGGCGGAGACGGTGACCGAGGGCCGCCTCTTCGGCAGGATCTTCACCAGGCCGCGGAAGAGGGCGTACGCGACGACCGACGTCACGACCGCCATCACGGTGATGTTCACGCCGAGCGCGGTGAGGCCGCCGTCCGCGAACAGGATGCCCTGCATGAGCAGCACGACGGACACGCACAGGACCCCCGTGTACGGCCCCACGAGTATCGCGGCGAGCGCGCCGCCCAGCAGATGCCCGCTGGTGCCCGCGGCGACGGGGAAGTTCAGCATCTGCACGGCGAAGATGAACGCGGCGACGAGCCCGGCGAGCGGTGCCGTCCGCTCGTCGAGCTCGCGCCGGGCTCCGCGCAGGCTCACGGCCACGGCACCCGCCGCGACGACTCCGGCTGCCGCCGAGACGGGGGCGTTGATGAATCCGTCGGGCACATGCATGGGCTGGCTCGCTCTCCTGCTCGGGGTCGGGCCGCGGTCGGCTGCGTACGGTGCGTGGCTGGAACCGTACGATGATAGAGCCTTGTTGCGAACTTCTTGCAAGAGCGCGTGACGGCCAACAACCGGGCGCACGCACCGGCGCTCCGGCCGGAATGCGGAAAATATGGCACATTGGACACAAAGCGGATGCCCAGCCTCTGCTGGTTCTCTGCTTGGGTCACTCAGCGTAGGGAGCCGTCCGATGTCCGTTGTCGAACAGTACGCGCGAGCCCACGTCGTCACGGACTCCATCGAGTCCGAGGACACGGTCCGGGTGCTCCTGCGCTACGACTCCGAGGACGACCCCCGCGCCGTTCACGTCAACCTCCCCGGCCTCCATCAGCCCGGTCTCCACCAGGAACCCCACGACTGGGAGGTCTCCCGCGAACTCATCGAACGCGGCCTGCGCGCCCCCGCCTCCAGCGGCGATGTGAGCGTCTGGCCCCTCGGCCGGGTCCAGGCCGTCATGGAGTTCCACTCGGCCGAGGGCGTGGAGGTCATGCAGTTCGACGCGAAGGTCCTGATCCGCTTCCTCCGGCAGACGTACATGACGGGGACGCGGGTGCACGGCTGACTACGCGTACAGGGCGACTACACGGGGACGGTGAGAGTGGCCGTGTAGCCCTTGTCGACGTCGCCCTTGACCGTGGCCAGCTGCTGGTCGTAGCCGTCGCTGAAGATGTTGTCCGTCTCCAGGGACAGCCGGCTCAGATTCGTCACGCTCTGGCTGTAACCGTCCGTGGCGTACACGGTGTCGCAGACGTCCTTCGGGAAGGCGAGCTGCGAGGTGGCCACGATGGACTGGGCGGCGGTGGCGTCGTCCAGGCTCCCGTACACCTCGAAGTGGATGTGCGGCCAGCGGCCCGCGTAGCAGGCGGGGAAGATCGACATGAAGGTCACCTGGCCCTTGTCGTCGGTCTCCTGGACGCCGCGCAGGTAGTTCTCCTCGGTGACGCCCTCGGAGTACAGGGAGTAGTTGCCGTCCCGGTCGCAGTGCCAGAGGTACACGGCGGCTCCCTTCTTCGGGGTGTCGCACCCGGACGCCTGGTCGACGACGGTGAGCGTGATGGTCAGCGGGATGCCCTCGGCGACCCCACTGGCCGAGCCGAAGCTCTTGGTGATGTCGCGGCGGACGACGCCGCTCTCCTTGAGGACGTTCACTCCGTTCGAACCGTCGCCGGGGTACGGGCCCGCCGTCTCTTCGGGAATGGTCTCGCAGGCCGCGTCGGACGCGGACGACCCTCCGGTGGAGGACGAGGAGGAAGCCGCGGACGAGCTTCCCGAGTCGTCCGTGGAGCAGGCCGCCACGACCTGCACCATGCTCGCGCCGGCCAGCAGCCTGATCACGCGGCGGCGGGCGAGCACGGGAAGGTCGTAGGCGAGCCCTCTGTCGAACTCGTCGTCGTGGTGGTGGTCGTGACTGTCGCCGTGGCCCTGGCCCTGGCCCTGGCCTCTGTTGTGTCCGCTCATGGTGTGCCCGCGCGCTTTCTGTCCGTTCCCGTCATGGAATGCGCGTGATGCTATGAGCGCTACCTGTGAGCTCCCTGTCGGTACGCCGAGAGGTTCTTGAGGAAGCGCGTCCCGGTGGCGGGGGCGACGGTGGAGTTCCGCGGTATTCATCGCTCCCCCGGCGCCTTGCAAGTCGCCCTGCCGGCGGAACCGGAACTCACGCGCTCGTGCTCCGGTGGCATGCGCGGTCTTCTTTTCCAAGAAACGACCAGGTGAAAGAACCCCCACCAAGCCCCACCCCTCCCACCCACGGCGCACCATCACCCGCGCGGGTGAACATGTCCAACTCGGCTGGATTCGGGAGCCCTTGCCTGCCTTACGCTCAGCGCGGCACAACAGCAGACATGCGGCGGCCCTCGCCGGGACTGGCATCCCAGTGCGAGGGCCTGACCACCGAGGAAGTGAAGGCCTTCCTGGAGGTGATGCCGGAAGAGATCGTGGCCCATACGGGCGAGCCTGATGTCGAAGACGAGTCAGAAGGCATCATGCGTCGCCCCGACGTGATGGTGATCGCCCTGACGGACATGGACGTTCCCGGGTCCTTCGGCCCCCGCACCCTCATCGCCGCCATCGAGGTGGTCTCCTCCCCCAACCCGGACAATGACTGGGTGGTCAAGATGCGCGACTATCCCCTGATCGGTATCCCTGTCTACGCCATCGTCGACCCGCGCACCGGCACGGGTGCCGTCCTCTCCGACATCCACTCCACTCCTGACGGCCCGCGCTACGCGACACGCAAGGACTTCGTGTACGGCGAGGACGTCACCATCGGCGACTGGACGATCTCGACGGAGAACCTGCCGCGCTACACGAAGAAGCCCGAGGACGAAGGCTGATGAGACCAGGCGACCTCAGCCTCGGAAACCGACCTCCTCCGTCGTGGTCACGGCGGCCGTCCGGCCCGGTGCCCTCTGGTACTGCCAGTACAAGTTGGTGTGAGCGATGACCTGGTCCGGTGGCGGGGAGCCCCACGCGCTGTTGTCGGGGGCCGTGTGCGCGTCGGCGACGAGGGTCACGTCGTAGCCGCGGACGAAGGCGCCGTGGATGGTGGACCGTATGCAGGCGTCCGTCTCCGCGCCGGTCACGACCAGGCGGCCGACGCCGGCCGCGGCCAGTGTCTCCTCCAGGTCGGTGTCCTCGAAGGAGTCGCCGTACGCCTTGTGCACCAGCGGCTCGGGCTGCTCGCGGGTCAGCTCCGGGACGTACTCCCAGGCGTCGCTCCCCTGCGGCAGGCCTTCGTCGGAGTGCTGGACCCAGACGACGGGGACGCCCTCCGCGCGGGCCTTCTCGACGAGCGTGCCGATGTTGGCGACGACGGCGTCACGCTGGTACGCCTCCGCCACGACGCCCTTCTGGACATCGATCACCAGCAGGGCGGTGTTTGGCCGGTCCGGCAGTGTGGTCATGGTGCATCACGTTAGACCGGGCCACTGACAACGCGCGTGAGAAGCCGGTGAGGGCGCCCCGTCCCCACGGAGCCCTCACCGGCTGGTCCTGTCCGTCCCTCGTCAGGGCCGTCGCGTCAGACGCGTGCCAGTTCCCTGTCCTCGTCCTCGTCCTTCGGGCGGTCGTCGTCGAGGTCGCGCAGGCCCTCGCCCTCCACGTCCACGTTCGGCAGGGCGCGGTCCAGCCACTTCGGGAGCCACCAGGCCTTCTCGCCCAGCAGGGCGAGCACCGCGGGGACGATGGCCATGCGGACGATGACGGCGTCGAAGAGGACGGCGATGGCGAGGCCGAAGCCGATCATCTTGACCATCGACTCGTGGGAGCCGATGAAGCCCGCGAAGACCGCCATCATGATGACCGCCGCGGCCGTGACGACCCGGGCGCCGTGCCGGAAGCCGGTGACCACCGCCTGGGTCGGCTTCTCCCCGTGGACGTACGCCTCGCGCATGCGGGTCACGAGGAAGACCTCGTAGTCCATCGCCAGGCCGAAGACGATGCCCACCATGAAGATCGGCATCATCGACATGATCGGGCCGGTCTCCTCGACGCCCATCGCCCCGGCCAGCCAGCCCCACTGGAAGACCGCGACCACGGCGCCCAGCGCCGCCAGCACGCTCAGCAGGAAGCCGAGGGCCGCCTTCAGCGGGACCAGGATCGAGCGGAAGACCACGATGAGGAGGAGGAAGGCGAGGCCCACCACCAGCGCGAGGTAGGGGATCAGCGCGTCGTTCAGCTTCTGCGAGAAGTCGATGTTCATCGCCGTGGTGCCCGTGACGACGACGTTCGCCCGCGTGTCCGTCCTGATGTCGGCGCCGGTGTCACGGATCTCGTGCACCAGGTTCTCGGTCGTGGCCGAGGACGGCTTGGAGTCGGGGATCACCGTGATCATCGCGGTGTCCCCGGCCTTGTTGAACACCGCCGGGCTCACCGACACGACGCCCTTGATGTCCTTGACCGTGTCGGAGACCTCGGTGGCGGCCCCCTTGGGGTCGTCGCTCGACTTCGCGTCGACCACGACCATCAGCGGACCGTTGAAGCCGGGACCGAAGCCCTCGGACAGCAGGTCGTACGCGCGGCGCTGGGTCGTGGAGGTCGGCTGGGAGCCGTCGTCCGGGAGACCCAGTTGCAGGTCGCTCGCCGGGATGGCGGCCGCGCCCAGGCCGACGACGCCGACGAGGAGCACGGCGACGGGACGGCGGACGACGAAGCTCGCCCAGCGGGTGCCCAGGTTCGGCTTCGCGGGCCTGGCCCCGTCCCCTTGCGCGTCCCCTTGGGTGTCGGGGGCCTTCTTCCCTGCCCGGCCGCCGCCCATCCACCGGGCCTTCGTGCCCGCGGGCTGGATTTTCCGGCCCGCGTAACCGAGCAGCGCCGGGATCATCGTCAGCGCGATGAGGACGGCGACGGCGACCGTGCCCGCCGCCGCGAGGCCCATCTTCGTCAGCATCGGGACGTTGACGACCGACAGGCCGGCCAGCGCGATCACGACCGTGAGGCCCGCGAAGATCACCGCCGAGCCCGCCGTGCCGACGGCCCGGCCGGCCGCTTCCTCGCGCTCGCGGCCCTCGGCGAGTTCGCCGCGGTAGCGGGAGACGATGAACAGGGCGTAGTCGATGCCGACGGCGAGGCCCAGCATCGCGGCCAGGGTGGAGGTGGTGGTACCCAGATCCAGGGTGCTCGCCAGCGCGGTGATCGACGCGACGCCGATGCCCACACCGATCACCGCGGTCAGCAGCGGCAGTCCGGCCGCCACCAGCGAACCGAGGGTGATGACGAGGACGACCGCGGCGACCGCGATGCCGATGATCTCCGTGGCCCCGGTCTCGGCCGGTGCCTGCAGCGCGTCGCCGCCGACCTCGACGGTCAGGCCGGTGTCACGCGCGTTCTGCGCGGCCTCCTCCAGGGCGTCCCGCGAGGAGTCCTCCAGTTCCATGCCGGGGACCTTGTACGCCACCTGCGCGTACGCGATCGTCCCGTCCTTCGAGATCGACCGGGTGGTGAACGGGTCGGTGACGGAGGTGACTTCGGAGCCGGTGCCCAGCTCCTTGACCGTCTCCTCGACGGCCGCCTTGTTGCCGGCGTCCGTCATCTTCTCCCCCGCGGGCGCCTTGAACACGACGCGCGCGGTCGCTCCGTCGGCGCTGGAGCCGGGGAAGCGCTGTTCCAGCAGGTCGAAGGCCTTCTGCGCCTCGGTGCCGGGGATGGAGAAGGAAGTCGAGCCCGCGGGGGGCGCGGAGGCTGCGCCGACCCCGGCGAGGGTCAGCAGGGCCACCCAGAACAGGGCGACGAAATGCCGTCGCCGGAAGGCGAGTCGGCCGAGTTTGTAGAGGAACGTGGCCACGGGGGCGTACTCCCGTTCAGGTCGTGGACGTGCATACGGCAGGGGTGATCAGCCCTGGGGAAGCCCGGGGAGGGCAAGGGGGTGTGCAGGGCCTGCAGGCGTGTGCAGGGCCTTGGTCTGCAGGGAACTGCAGGGAACTGCAGGGAACTGCAGGGCCGCAGGAAACTGCAGGGGTCCGCAGGCTGTGCAGGGTGTGCAGGGGTGATCAGCCCGACGACGTGAGCGGTGGCGTCAGGTGGTGGTCAGGTCGTGCTCAGGTGGTGGTCAGCTGCCGGACGGCAGTGACCCGGGGATGTCTCAGTGGGTTCGCACGCCGAGGGCGGGGAGGATCACGGCGTCGATGTACGAACGGAGGAAGTCCTGCGTCGGTGGCCGCTCGTCGAGCAGCGTCCGGGTGACGAAGCCACCGAGCATCATGTGCACCACGAACCCGATCGCCGGGTTGTCCGCACGGACCTCCCCGCGGTCGATGGCCCGCTGCACCACTGCGTGGAACTCCGCCAGCTCCGGATCGATGAGGAACTCCCGGAACGCCTGCAGGAGATCGGGGTTCCCGTGCACCGCCATGAACAGGCCCCGCACCAGTGCGGCGTTCTGCTCCATGGTGCAGTCGTCCTCCTTCAGGACGAGCGCGTGCAGATCGCCCCGCAGGGACCCGGTGTCGACGTCGGCGAGGCCGCCCGGCTTGTTGAACCGCATCGCCTTCGCCACCAGTTCGGCCTTGCCGCCCCACTGGCGGTAGAGGGTGGCCTTGCTGGAACGGGTGCGGGTGGCCACGGCGTCCATGGTCAGGGCGTCGTAGCCGACTTCCCGGAGCAGGTCGAGCACGGCGCCGTACAGCTCGGCCTCGCGCTCGGGCGTGAGTCGACTGCGTCGCACTGTCGCGGTCTCAGTCATCCCACTCTCCTCTTTCCCACTCCGCGTCCGGCCCGGCATGAGGACAGCCTAGTAGGAGGACTGCCCGGCGCCGTTCCGAACGAAACCGTTTCGTACGCTTGAGAAGATACCCCGTGAAGCTTCGAAACGAAACCGTTTCGTACGTGTCCTGGGTCACGTACTGGTCAAGCGCTGGTCATGGGCCGGCACACGCGCTGGCACACGCACTGGGTCATGTCACCCCCGCCACGAGTTGCCGGGGCCCCTCACCCGGCAAAGCATGGGAGAGGTGAGCGAGTACGAGACCGCCCCCGGTTATCTCCGCTTCCCCCACCTCAGCGGCGACCGGCTCTGCTTCGTGGCCGAGGACGACGTGTGGCTGGCGCCTCTCGACGATCCGGGCCGTGCCTGGCGCCTCACCGTGGACCGGACCAAGGCCGGGCACCCGCGCTTCTCGCCCGACGGCCGCCGTATCGCGTACACGAGCTGGCGGAGCCTGGTCCCCGAGATCCACCTCGCGCCGGTGGACGGCGGGCCCACGACACGGCTCACCTACTGGGGCAGCGCGGACACCCGGGTGTGCGGCTGGGACCCCGAGGGCCACATCCTCGCCGTGGCCTCGCACGGTCAGCCGTTCTCCCACTTCACCTGGGCCTACAAGGTCCCCGCGAACGGCGACCCCGGGGAGCGGCTGCCCTGGGGCCCGGTCGCCGACATCCAGGTCGCCGACATCGACGGCGAGCGCAGGACCCTGCTGCTCACCGGCACCCCGCCGCACGAACCCGCCTCCTGGAAGCGGTACCGCGGCGGGGCCATGGGCAGGCTGTGGCTGCACGGGCGGCGCCTGCTCGCCTCCCTCGAAGGGCACCTGCACTCCCCCGTGTTCGCCGGCGGCCGCATCGCCTTCCTCTCCGACCACGAGGGCGTCGGCAACCTGTACTCGTGCACGTACGACGGTGGCGACCTGCGCCGCCACACCGACCACGACGCGTTCTACGCACGGCACGCCTCCTCCGACGGCACGCGGGTCGTGTACCAGTGCGCGGGCGACCTGTGGATCGTCGACGACCTCTCCCCCGACTCGGTCCCCCGGCGTCTCGACGTCCGGTTGGGCGGGCCGCGCGCGGGACGGCGCCCCTACCAGGTGCCGGCCGCCCAGCACGTGGACGGGATCTCGGTCGACGAGACGGGCCGGGCCAGCGCGGTCGTCGTACGCGGCAGCCTGTACTGGCTCACACACCGCGACGGCCCCGCGCGCACCCTCACGGACACCCCGGGCGTACGGGTGCGGCTGCCCGAGATGCTCGGCGCCGGCGGGCGGGTGGCGTACGTGACGGACGCGGAGGGCGAGGACGCCGTCGAGATCGCGTACCTGCCCCGGGCCAGCGGCACGCGCGCGCCACGGCGCCTGGCCTCCGGCGAGCTGGGGCGGGTGCTGGAGATGGTGTCCGACCCGGAGGGCGAGCGGCTGGCGATCGCGGCGCACGACGGGCGGTTGCTGCTGCTCACGGTGGCAGACGAGACGGCGGAGGCGACCGAGGTGCTCCAGGCCACCGAGGAGACCGATGTAACCGAGGCGACCGAGGCCACCGAGGCACTCCAGGTAACCGAGGCAAACGAGGAGACGGAAGCGGCTCACGGGCCGGCGGCCGCCCCCGCACCGGACGGCGGGACGACGGAGATCATCCGGTCCGTCAACGGACCGGTGCGCGACCTCGCGTTCTCCCCGGACGGGGCATGGCTGACCTGGTCGCACCCGGGCATCGGGCGCACCCTGCGCCAGATCAAGCTGGCACGGATCAAGGACCGGCTGATCGTCGACGTCACGAACGGCCGCTTCGAGGACGAGAACCCGGTGTTCACGCGCGACGGCCGCTACCTCGCGTTCCTGTCCTGGCGCGGCTTCGACCCGGTGTACGACGTGCACACCGGCGACCTGTCCTTCCCGCTCGGCTGCCGCCCGTACCTCGTCCCCCTGTCCTCGGCGACGCCCTCGCCCTTCGCGCTGAACCCGGACGGGCGGCCGGTGGCCGGAGGCATGGGCCCCGCCGAGGACGAGCAGGAGACCGGCGACGGAACGGTGACCGTCGAGATCGAGGGCCTGGAGAACCGGGTGACGCCCTTCCCGGTCACGGCCTCCAAGTACTCGGGGCTGCGCCCCGTCGAGGGCGGCGGCCTCGTCTGGCTGCGCTGGCCGATCTCGGGCGCGCTGGGCGAGACGTTCGCGAACCCGGACAACCTGTCCGGCCGCCCCACCCTCGAGTACTTCACCATCACCAAGGCCAGGCGGTCAGAACTCGTCGATGACCTGGACTGGTTCTCCGTCAGCGGGGACGGGTCACGCCTGGTGGTCGCCGACGAGGGCGACCTGCGGGCGGTGCCGTCCACCGAGCCGGGCGACAGCGACACGACGGCCTGGATCGACCTGCGGCGCATCCCGCACGTGGTGGACCCGGCGGCCGAGTGGCGGCAGTCGTACGCGGAGGCGGGGCGGATCATCCGCGCCTACTTCTGGGAGCCGGAGATGTGCGGGATCGACTGGGACGCGGTGCTGGAGCAGTACCGGCCGCTGGTCGAACGGGTGGCGTCGCCGGACGAGTTCGCCGACCTGCTGCGTGAGGTGCTGGGCGAGCTGGGCACGTCCCACGCGTACGTCGGGCCGTCCCGCCACAACGAGGGGCCGGCGCACTATCAGCGCCTGCAGGGACTTCTGGGCGCGAACTTCACACGGGGGGACGGCGGTTGGACGGTGAAGCGCATCCTGTCCGGTGAGTCCTCCGACTCCAGGGCCCGCTCGCCGCTGGCCGGTTCGGGGATCCGTGAGGGGGCGGTGCTCACGCATGTGGACGGGCGGCCGGTGGATCCGGTGGCGGGCCCGTACCCGCTGCTCGCCGGGTCGGGCGGTACGACGGTGGAGCTGACGTTCACGCCCGGGGACGGCGCGCCCGGCGAGGGCGAGGGGCGGACGCGCCGGGTCGCGGTGGTGCCCCTGATCGACGAGCGACCGCTCCGGTACCAGGACTGGGTGGCGAAACGGCGTGCGGTGGTGCGGGAGTTGAGCGGTGGCCGCTGCGGGTATCTGCACATCCCGGACATGGGTGGCTCGGGATGGGCCCAGTTCAACCGGGATCTGCGCATGGAGGTGTCGAGGCCCGCCCTGATCGTGGACGTCCGGGGCAACGCGGGCGGCAACATCAGCGAGCTGGTCATCGAGAAGCTGACCCGCACGATCCTGGGCTGGGACGTGACGCGGAACGCCCAGCCGGTGTCGTACACGTCGAACGCCCCGCGCGGGCCGGTGGTCGCGCTCGCGGACGAGGCGACGTCGTCGGACGGCGACATGATCACGGCGGCGTTCAAGCTGCTGAAGCTGGGGCCGGTGGTGGGGCAGCGGACGTGGGGCGGGGTGGTGGGGATGACGGGCCGCCACCGCCTGGGCGACGGCACGGTGATCACGGTGCCGATGAACGCCGCGTGGTTCGACGCGTACGGGTGGTCGGTGGAGAACCACGGGGTCGCCCCCGATCTGGAGATCCTCCGCACACCACTGGACTGGGCCGAGGGACGGCACGCGCAACTGGCCGACGCGGTCCGCCTGGCACTCGACCTCCTCCACCCGCACCCGGCGGCGGTCCCCCCGGACGGCCACGGCCACGTCCCGGACCGGTCCCGTCCGGGACTGCCGCCGAGGCCGTGAGCGGAGTTCGGGGGCGGTCGGGGTTCGGTCGGGGTTGTTCGCCCCCGCCGCCCCGACCCGTCCCATCCCCGGGGCTCCGCTCCGGACCCCGCTCCTCAAACTCCCCCAGCTACCGCTGGGAGGTGCCCCCAAGGGGCTGGATCTCCGCGGCCGGGGCTTGGATCTCCAGCCGAGGCCGGGCACATCCAGCCCGTCCGGCGTTTGAGGACGAGGCCGCAAGGCCGATGCGGGGGTCTGGGGGCGCAGCCCCCAAGGACGGGACGGGTAGGGGCGGCGGGGGTGAAAAAAGCCCCCTGGGCTCACGACGGGCGGTGAGACGCCGCTCCACCACGCTCCCTCTCGTCCGCCTCCCCGCCCGCCCCCACCAGCCCGGTGCGGACCTCCGACAGCCGGGGCTCGAACCTTCGCATGTCCCGGCGACCGACCGTCGCGATGATTCCGGGCAGGTAGCCGCGTACGCCCTGCATCCCGCGCAGCCACCACTGCCCGTAGACGTGCGCGGACCGGCGTTCGATGCCCGCCACGAGCCGGTCGACCGCCGGGCCCAGCGGATACGTCCTGCTCGCGGGCCAGGGCAGCCGCTGCCGCAGCTCCCGCATCACGTCGTCCTGGTCGGCGCCCCGCACCATGTCCGTGTCGGTCCACGACAGGTACGCCACCCCGACACCGACACCCTTGTGGCCGACCTCCCCGCGCAGGCAGTGCGCGTACGCCTCCACGCCCGACTTGGAGGCGCAGTACGCGCTCATCATGGGCGCCGGGGTGATCGCCGCGAGCGAGGCGATCTGGAGCAGGTAGCCCCGGGTCTCGGTGAGCGCGGGCAGGAAGGCGCGTGCCGTGACCGCCGACCCGATGAGGTTGACCTCGATGACCCGCCGCCATGCCTCGGGGTCGGAGGCGGCGAAGGGGCCGCCGGTCGCGACGCCCGCGTTGGCGACGACGATGTCCACCCTTCCGAAGTGCTCGCCCACTTCACGTGCGACCCGGGCCATGGCCGCCTGGTCCGTGACGTCGGCGTGCCAGTACTCGCTCTCGCCGTGCAGCCGCTCCGAGACCTGCTTCAGCGCGTCAGGTTCCAGGCCGACGAGG
The DNA here is from genome assembly GCF_055572015.1 of Streptomyces sp. NPDC030840. NCBI lineage: Bacteria > Bacillati > Actinomycetota > Actinomycetes > Kitasatosporales > Streptomycetaceae > Streptomyces > Streptomyces sp. NPDC030840. The sequence goes on from NZ_JBVIEE010000011.1 coordinate 225,406, forward strand.
GCGACCTTGACGCCGCGCGCGGAGAGCTTGCGGGCGAGGAGTTCACCCACGCCCCGCGCGGCACCGGTGACGACCGCGACCCTCCCGGCCAGCTTCACCCCGCCGCTCACGCGCTCGCCTCCTCGCCGGCTCCGGCGCCGGAGCCGGAGCCGGTACGGGCGCTGGCGCTGGCACCGGCACCGGCACCACTCGCGCCGTCGGTGACGTACGTCGCGACGAGCTCCCTGATCCGCGAGCACACCAGCTCCGGCGCCTCCACCGGCGTCATGTGCCCGACGCCGGGCAGTTCGGTGAGGCCGACGCACTCGGGCAGCGCGGCCGCCAGCGCGCGCGACTGCACGGGCGGGGTCAGCCGGTCCGCCGTGCCGACGACCACGGCCGTGGGCACCCGCAACTCCCGTACGCCGTGGTCGAGATCGAGCAGGTCCAGGACGTGTGCCCAGGTGTAGCGCACCCGCGTCGGACAGGCGTGCACGATCCGCGCGCACGCCTCGACCATCAGCCGCGACGAACCGGGGCCCATCGTCCCGTACTTGAGGATCGCCATGGCGACCGGTGTCACCGGCCCGAGCGGAAGCCGGGAGCCGAGGATCTTCCGGGTGAGCCAGGTGCGCAGCCGCCCCGCGCGGATCGGGACGACGAGTGACTCGGCGACGAGGTTCGAACTGCCCGTGCTCAGCAGCAGCGCCGCCACCACGTGCTCCCGGAACACCGGCCGCGCGGAGGCCGCCATCACGGTCATCCCGCCCATGGAGTGCCCCACGGCCACCGCCGGTTCGCCGGGCGCGAGCGTGGCCTTCAGCACCGCCTCCAGGTCGTCGGCGAGCACGTCCGTGCTGCAGGTGGGAGTGGCCGGGCTGCGTCCGTGGCCGCGCTGGTCGTAGGTGATCACCCGGTGGCCGACGGCGAGGTCCCGGAGCTGCGCCGCCCAGAAGGCGGTCGAGCAGGTCCAGCCGTGGGCGAGGACCACGGCGGGCGCGTCCTCGGGTCCGTGCACCTCCACGTGCAGCCGCGCGCCGTCGGCGGAGACGGCGGTCAACTCCCGTACGGGCACGGGCGGGGCGTAGGGACCGCTCCTCACATGCATCAGTCGGGTCATGCTCCGGCCTCCACCTTCGTCGTCGTACGGGACTTCTCCGTGCCGGGCGTGCCGGGCCGCGGGGCGGCCGACGGGTCCGGGGCGCGCAGCACCTCGTACTCGCCCAGGTTCACGCGGCGCGTGGCATGACGGAACTCCGTCGTCGTGCCCGGCCAGATGGTCGTGTTGCGGCCGCTGTCGTCGAGGTACCAGCTGGTGCAGCCGCCCGTGTTCCACACGGTGCGCTTCATGCGTTCCTGGACCCGGCGGTTCCAGGCGGTGACGGCGGCCGGGCGGGCGTCGAGGGCGGCACGGCCGCCGAGTGCGTCCAACTGCCGCAGGAAGTCGGTCATGTAGTTCAGCTGGGACTCGATCATCAGGATCATGCTGGAGTTTCCGAGGGCCGTGTTGGGGCCGATGATCGTCATCCAGTTGGGGAAGCCGGCGGCGGAGGCGCCGCGCAGGGACTGCATGCCGTTCTCGGACCAGGCTTCGGCGAGCGTACGGCCGTCCGCGCCCACGACCCGGTCGGTGATGGGCATGTCGGTGACGTGGAAGCCGGTGCCGAAGACGATGGCGTCGACCTCGGCGCGGGTGCCGTCGGCGGCGATGACGGTGGAGCCGTCGATCCCGGCGAGGCCTGAGGCCACGACGTCGACGTTGGGCCGGGTCAGCGCCGGGTAGTACGTGTTCGACAGCAGGATGCGCTTGCAGCCGATGCGGTAGTCGGGTGTGAGCTTGGCGCGCAGGGCCGGGTCCTTGACGGCGCGGGCCATGTTCCGCTTCGCCATGTGCTCGACCAGCCCGAGCTCGTTCGGGTGCTTGGTGAACGCCTGTACCTGCAACTCCCGTACGCCCCACAGGAATCCGCGCCTGAGCCGGGCGGTGAAGGGCAGTTCCCGGTGCAGCCGGCGTTCCAGGCCGCTGATGGCGCGGTCGACGCGGGGCAGTACCCAGGGCGGGGTGCGCTGGAAGAGGGTGAGGCGGCCGACCCGCGGCTGGATCTCCGGCACGATCTGGATGGCGGACGCGCCCGTGCCGACCATCGCGACCCGCTTGCCGCGCAGGTCGTAGTCGTGGTCCCAGCGGGCGGAGTGGAAGATCTTGCCGGGGAAGGTGCCGATCCCGGGGATGTCTGGGATTTTGGGGTCGGCCAGGGGCCCGGTGGCGGAGACGACGACGTCGGCGGAGAGCCGGCCCCCGCTGGTCTCGATGTCCCAGCGGAGCCGCTCGCCGTCCCATGTCATCCGCCGCACCTCGGAGTTGAAGCGGATGTGCGGGCGCAGCCGGAAGACGTCCGTCACGTGCTCCAGGTAGGCGCGGATGTGTTCCTGCCCGGAGAAGGCGCGCGGCCAGTCGGGGTTGGGCGCGAAGGAGAACGAGTACAGGTGCGACGGCACGTCACAGGCGCAGCCCGGATAGCTGTTGTCCCGCCAGGTGCCGCCGACGGAGCCGGCCCGTTCCAGCACGACGAAGTCGGTGACACCCGCGCGCCGCAGCCGCACGGCGGCGCCCAGCCCGCCGAACCCGGAGCCGACGACGGCCACCCGCACGTGCGGGTGCCCCGGTCCCGGCTTCTGGTTCTTCCCCTGTGCCGACTTCCGCTGTACCGACTTGCGCTGTTCGGACTTGTGCTGTTCCGGCTTCGGCGGTGCCGACTTCCGCTGGTGCGGTGTCTGTTGGTCCGGCTCCCGTTCCGGCTCACGCTCGCGCTCGGCCATCCCGACGCCTCCTTGCCTCGTACCGGCCTCGCCACCGTGCCAGTGAACACTGGCGCAGTGGGAGCGTAGGGCAGGACCGTACCGATGGGTAGGGGGCGGAACCAAAGAAGTTACCGGCGGTACAACATAGGCTTCCGGTCGTGGCTGACGAATCGGGAGAACACGGCGGACGACGCGAGTACCGCATGGAGGAGCTGGCCGAGGAGGCCGGCATCACGGTACGCACCCTGCGCTTCTACCGGGAACGCAGGCTGATCCCGCCACCCCGCCGCGAGGGCCGCATCGCCTGGTACGACGACACGCACCTGGCCCGTCTGCGCACCATCGCCGCGCTCCTGGAACGCGGCCACACCCTCAGTGGCATAGCCGAGCTGGCCGAGGCCTTCGACCACGGCCGCGACGTCGCCGAACTCCTCGGCCTGGGCGCCCCCACCGAGGAGATACCGGTCCGCCTCTCGCCCGAGGAACTCGCCGATGCCTTCGCGGACCAGGCCACCCCGGAGAACCTGGCCGCCGCGCTGGAACTCGGCTACCTGGGAACGGACGGCGGCGAGATCGTGCACATCAGCCGCCGCCTGCTGGAGGTGTCGTCCCAGCTGGTCCGCGAGGGCATCCCGCTGTCCGCCGTCCTGGAGACGGGCAAGCGCGTACGCGAACACGCCGACGCCCTCGCGGAACTGTTCACCGAGCTGGTCCTCACCCACGCCTCGGAGGCCGACCTCCCACGCCTGCGCCCACTGGCACGGAGCGTGGTGGAGGCGGAGCTGTCACTGGCGCTGGACAGGAAACTGAGGAAGCAGCCCTAGCCAACCCTGGTCCGGGCCTGCTCCGGGCCTGCTCCCGCCCGTCCGGCTACTGGTCCACGCCCACGCCGCCCGCCGGGGTCTGGAGTCGGGCGTAGCGGCCCTGGAAGAAGAGCAGGGGGCCGCGGTCGCTGGTCACGGCCAGGTCCCTCACCCGGCCGAGGACGAACCAGTGGTCACCGGCGTCGGTGATGTCGTGCAGGTCGCACTCGATCCAGGTGGTGACGCCGTGGAGGACGGGTGCGCCGTTGGATGCGCGATGCCAGTCGATTCCGGCGAACTTGTCGCCGCCGCTGGCGGCGAAAGCCCGGCAGATGTCCTGTTGGTGGTCGCCGAGGACGTTCACGACGAACGAGCCGGCGCGTCGGATGCGCGGCCAGCTGGTCGAGGACTTGTCCGGGAAGAAGCCGACCATCGGCGGGTCGAGGGACACGGAGGCGAAGGACCCCACGGCGAGGCCCACGGGTTCGCCGTCGTCGACGGCCGAGATCACCACGACCCCGGTCGGGAAGTGGCCGAGGACGCGGCGGAAGTGCGCCGGCGCGACCGGCGGCAGCGTCGGCGGGCTCGGGTGCGGCGGGTTCATGTCGTCAGTTGCGGTGGTGTCGGCGGTGGTCACGACGGTCAGGTCCGTAGCCATGCAGGCTCCTCGGAGAGTGGGTGGAGGCGGTCAGCTGCCCTGTACGGCCAGATCCCTGATGTTGCGGTTGCCGTCGGCCCAGATGATGTTCATGGTCAGGGCGCTGATACGCCAGCCGTCGTCCGTGCGGGTCAGGCCGTAGCGGTACTCGCCTCCCAGCGTCCACGTGGGCCCTCCGAAGCGATTGGGGAGCAGGTGGGTCGCCTGGAACATGGCGGTGGCGCTCGCCGTGTCGCCGTGGAGGTCCACGAGCTGGTTGGAGACGAGGTGCTGGGTGGCGGCGAGGCCCTCGCGGTTGCCGCGCCACTTCTCGATGACCTCCTTGCTCGGGAGTGTCACCGGTTCACCGCCGTTGAGGCTGGTGTAGTCGAGCCGAATGTGGTCGGTGAACAGTTCGGGCAGCCTGTCCCATTCGCAGTGGTCGAGGTGCCAGCCCATGCGGGAGCACAGTTCGACGATCTCGTAGCGGTCGCGCAGCTGCTGATCGGTCACGGTGACTCCTGTGTTCGGTGGTGTCGGTCGGTCATGGCGAGTATTCGCAGCGCGACCGACGGGTTGCCAGAGCGAACTTCTCCCAGGGGCACAGCTCGTGGTGGTGCTGCCACCAGCCGTTCGATGCCCGCGGGTCGCGCGGGCGTTGGTTAACCCTGCGTTACCGACCATAAAAAACCTTCGGGAAGGTTTGACATGCCCCGAGGGCTCTGCCTAGCGTCGAACACGTGCTGAAAGATTCAACGGTGGGCAGTCCCGGAAGGCAGCGTGAGGCGTTACGGCACTTCCTGCGGTCCCGCAGGGCCCGGCTTTCACCCGATGACGTCGGGATGTTGGCCACGGGTCGGCGGCACACGCCGGGACTCCGCCGCGAGGAAGTAGCAGTCCTCGCCGGAGTCAGCGCCTCTTGGTACACGTGGCTCGAGCAGGGGAGGGATATCAAGGTTTCCGACGGCGTCCTGGACGCGGTCTGCAACGCGCTGAGGCTCGACGACACCGAACGGGCGCACTTGTACCGGTTGGCCGGAGCCAACCCGCCGCAGTCGGAGACGGAGGCGGCGAGCCATGCGGAGGTGTCCCGCCTTCGCCTCATCGTCAACGGCTGGCTGCCGGCACCCGCGTTCATCGTCGACCGCTACTGGAACGTGCTGGCCGTCAACGAGGCGGCGCAGTCCCAGCTCGGCGTGGAATCCGACGGCCAGAACCATCTCGCGGCGTTCTTCACGGATCCGGCCGCACGACTCCGTTATCCCGACTGGGACGAGATGGCGGCCAGGCTGGTCGGGCAGTTCCGGGTCCAGGCGGCGCGTTTTCCCCAGGACACGCGTTTCGACGGGATGGCCCGCAGGCTCTGTGCCTCCGACCAGGCCTTCGCCGCGCTGTGGGCCCGTCATGAGACCTGCGACACCGCGATGACCAGCGTGCGGGTCCGGCTTCCCGGTCAGAAGAGTGTCCGCTACGAACACCTGATCCTGGCTCTCCTGGAGAGCTCGGATCTGCGGCTCATGCTGTACGTGCCCCACGGGGCGCAGTCCGCCGAAGCCGGTCTCCAGCTGGTGGCCGGCTGATCCTGAGGGCCGAGGACTCCTCGCGCCTCGCCCGTCCTTCCCTGGTCCTCCCTGAAGGGGCCGCTGCCTTCCCGCGGTGTGCCGCCCCATGGGTGCCCGGGCATCGTTCCCCCCTCGTGGCTCCCCCTTGGCTTCCCCTGCACGGGTGCGGAGTCGCGCTACGCACAGAAAATCTCCGAAGGAGTTCTGCCATGACCAACGTCAGTACGCCCCTGAACATCGGCGTTCTCGGTGCGGGCAACATCGGCCGCCCGATCGGACGGCACTGGATCGCCGCCGGCCACAAGGTGACCTTCGGGTCGCGTACCCCGGAACGGCTCGAGGAGTTCGTGGGCGGGCTCGGTCCGGCCGCGACGGCCGCCACACTGGCTGAGGCGGCTGACGCGAGCGACATCCTGCTGCTGTCGGTTCCCTACCCGGCCTGGGAGGAACTGCTGACCTCAGTGGGCGACAAGCTGGCCGGCAAACTCGTCGTCGACGCCACCAACCCCATGGGGCTGTCGAGCGAGGGCCGCATCATCTCCACCCTCGAGCCGGGCGTGACCCAGGGACGCCGCACCGCCAAGCTTCTGCCCGACTCGACGGTTGTCCGTGCGTTCACGCACGTCATGGACGAGCTGCTGTGGTCGCGAGGAACACAGCAGAGGCACTTCTGGGGCATGGCGTACTCCGGTGACGACGCCGCCGCCAAGGAGCTTGTCGCCCAGCTGGTCAGTGAAGCGGGATTCACTCCGGTGGATCTGGGCGGCCTGGACGAGTCCGCCGCACTCGACCCGGGCGGGGCCGTCTTCCCGCACATGTTCACCCCCGCCGATCTTCGCGCGGCCGCCAGCCTTACCGCGTGAGCACGGACGGGAGTCGCGGGGCCGCCTCCACGCGGCCCCGCCGCCCGCAGGGACCGGACATCCGAAGGGACCATTCTGTGCCCAGCACAACCCCTCTTCCTGCCACGTCGGCACCACTCTTCGAGCCCTTCACCGTGGGGTCACTGGCCCTGGCGAACCGGATCGTCATGGCCCCCATGACCCGGGAGCTCTCCCCGGACGGGGTACCCACGCCTGAGGTCGCCGCGTACTACGCGCGCCGCGCCGGCAACGGGGTCGGGCTGATCATCACCGAGGGGGCCGCCATCGGCCACCCGGCATCCGAGCGGCGTACCGCCGTGCCCCGCATCCACGGCGCCGACGCGCTCACCGGCTGGGCAGACGTGGTGGACGCGGTCCATGCCGCCGGCGGCCGGATCGCGGCCCAGCTCATGCACGTGGGTCTCGACCCGTTGCTGTGGGGGATGACAGCAGAAGAAGTCGCCTCCGCCGTGCCGGCGGACTTCGAGTTGGTCAGCCCCTCGGGCGTCGATCCGTCGAGGCCCGCGGAAGGTGTTGTCGGGCGTGTGATGACCGACACCGACATCGCGGATGTCATCGACGCCTATGCGCGAGCGGCCGCGGACGCTCGGCGCATCGGGTTCGACGCCGTCGAGTTGCACGCCGCGCACGGCTACCTCATCGACCAGTTCCTCTGGTCCGTCACCAATCGGCGCACCGACCACTTCGGGGGCAGCCTCACTGCCCGGGCACGCTTCGGCGCCGAGGTCGTACGCGCCTGCCGCCGTGCCGTGGGCGAGGACTTCCCCATCATCCTGCGCTTCTCCCAGTGGAAGGTCGGCCACTACACAGCGCGGCTCGCGGACAGCCCGGACGAACTGGCTCAGCTGCTCGGCCCCCTGGCGGACGCGGGCGTGGATGTCTTCCACTGCTCCACACGCCGCTTCTGGCAGCCCGAGTTCGAAGGAGCACCCCTCAATCTGGCGGGCTGGACCAAGAAGGTCACCGGACGGCCGGCGATCACCGTCGGCTCGGTCGGTCTGGAGGACAGCGACTTCCTCACCTACCTGGAGGGCAAGGGAGCCGGCATCGGCGATGTCGACGCGGTCGCCGACCGGCTCGCGCGGGGAGAGTTCGATCTCGTCGCCGTGGGCCGCGCTCTGATCGCCGATCCGGCCTGGCCCGCGAAGGTGCGGGCGGGTCGCTCCGCGCAGTTGGTTCCGTTCGACGCGCGGATGCTCACCACGCTGCACTGAGCCGCTGACAGCCGACGCCAGAGCGTGGCCACCCGGGGGTGGCCACGCTCTGGCGTCCGGCACGGCGGAGCGTCACACTGCGGCACGGGTCGTGTCCAGCACGACCTTGCCGAACACACCGCCGTTCTCGCAGAGTTCGTGTGCCTTGGCGGCGTGGGGGAGAGGCAGCACCGTATCCACCACGGGCCTCAGACGCTCACTACGGACCAGTTCGGTGAGGGCCAGCAGGCCCTGCCGGTCCGGCTCGACCAGCATGAACTCCAGCCGCGCCCCGAGCTCGGCGGCCCGCTGGGCCAGCGCCTCGTCGGGCGGGCCGGGCAACGTCACCAGGACGCCGCCGGGCCGGAGCACGGACAGCGAGCGTTCCGCACAGCCACCACCGACGGTGTCGAGGACCACATCGACCTCGCCCACCATCCCGGTGAAGTCGTGGCGCGTGTAGTCGATCACGTCGTCAGCGCCCAGCTCCCTCACGTCGTCATGCCGGGACGCCCGGGCGGTTCCGATCACCTTCGCTCCACGGGCCTTGGCGATCTGTACGGCGAGATGTCCCACGCCGCCGGCCGCACCGTGCACCAGTACGTGCTGCCCGGCCCGTACATCCGCGGTGTCCACGAGGGCCTGCCAGGCCGTGAGGCCGGCCAGCGGCAGCGCGGCGGCCTCCACGGGGCCGAGCCGCCGCGGTGTGTGGGCGAAGTGCCGGGCGGGACCCACCACGTACTCGGCGTAGGCGCCCCCCTCGTACGGGAAACGCGGCATGCCCAACACGCGGTCTCCCGGCCGGAACAGCGTGACGCCCACGCCGACCGACTCGACCGTGCCGGACACGTCCCAGCCGAGGACGAACGGCGGTTCGCCGAGCGTGCCCAGTCCTCCGTCGGCGCGCGTGCGCCAGTCGACCGGGTTGACGCCCGCGGCGTGGACCCGCACCAGGATCTCGTTGAACCCGGGCCGGGGCCGGTCGGTGCTCACCGCGGTGAGCACCCCGGGCTCTCCGAATTCGTACTGGCTGACAGCCAGCATCTGCCTGACCACCTTCTCCTCCACATCTTCGGGACACATGCGCAGAGGAAATGGTCGCCGCACTTCCGCGAGGACGGAAGTGGCCACTGTTCCTGGTTTTTCCACCACCACCAGACGCAGTGCCAGGACAACCTCGCTCTGGAAAAGCGTCGCGCCGCCACGGGATAGTCGATGTCACGTAAACGGCACCTGTTGAAAGCCAACTGGAGGGTGCGTGTCAGCCATCGGCGCTATATCTCCGAAAACTTTCCACCGCTCCATCGACGATGTCCTCGGACCGAGGGAGAACCGATTTTTCGGGGAGGGGTTCAAACGGGCGAAGCACCAGCTCCGCCAGATCTCCGTCACCTCGGGGACGGGCGAGGTGTCACAGACCAGTGCCCGCGTCAGCGTGTCCTACCCCAGCGACTGGTCACGCAAGGGGGACAAGGACCAGCGTCCGCATCTGTCCACCGTGGACGTCCTGGTCATCGGCGCCCAGCTCAGTGAGATCCACTTGGCGCACACCCTCGGTCTGAGCACGGAGCAGCAGGCACGGTCCGTACTCCAACGGGCCCGTATCAAGGCCGGAACGAGCCCGGTCGAGGACGATCTGGCCGACTTCCCGGCCGTTGCCCAGGTCGTGGGGACCGTGCCTTCCGACCACGCCGCGGGGCTGTTCGTGAGCACCGTGGACTGCGTGGTCGGCACGCTGCGGACGCGGTGCGAGATCCTCCACGAGGCCGGCGTCCCGAACCCGGTCGCCGGGCTCTACGACGCGCCGCACGACGTGCTCGGCGACCCGCGCCCGCGTCTGTTCGGAGAAGGGTTCACCACCCGCGGGCAGTACGTCGAGGACGTCGAACTCGATCCGCGGACGCACACGGCCACGGCCGCCGTACGTGTGACCGCGCAGGACGGCGCACCGCTGCCCGCGGCGGGCCTGGACGGTGCCTACCGAGCCTGCGCCTCACCCGTCGACGCCTTCGTCATCGGGCTGCAACTCGGCCAGGTACTGCTGTACGCGCTCGACGACGTGCCACGGGCGAGCAGCAACACGCTCTGGATGCGCGAGACAGTGCTCGAACCCGATCCGGCGCGTGGCCCGTTGCCCGCCACCGCGTCGACCACCGCGTGGCTCGAACGCCTCAAGGTCCTGGAGAACAGCAAGGCGGAAATCTGGCGCTCGGCGGACATCGTCGGCGAATTCCACGGCGTGCGCATGCGCTGCTCGGTCGCCCACCGTCTGCCTTGAATCCCCACCGCCGACGCGGTCCACCGACGCGGGCGTGTACGACGCGGCGGCGTACACGCCCGAAACCGAAATGCACCTGCCGCTCACTCCGCCTGGCTCCCTGCGGATCCGGAAATCCCAGAGAAAAGGAAACTCATGAACCTCGCCATCTCCGGTACGTATTCGGTCGGCAAGACCCTGACCACCATGGCCGTCTCGCATCTCATCGGGCTTCCGCGCAGTGCCGCGAAGACGATGCGCGAGCTGCTCCCCATCTCGGTGCCCGGCAAGACTCTCGAGGAGTGCACCGCCTCCGAGATCATCATGCTGATCATGCGGCGCAACCAGGAGCGCGCGGTCAACGAGAGCCACCTGCCGGGCGGGTTCGTGTCCGACGGGTCCTCGCTCCACGAGTGGTGCTACGGCACCGTCCGGGTCCTGGTGGGCATCAACCCGAACGACTCGGTGAACCTCGACACCATCGAGATGACGGACGAGATCCGGTTCTTCTCCGAGGTCATGGACCAGATGGGCGTCCCGGCCAAGCAGCACGCCAAGGCCTCGTACGACTCCTTCGTCCACCTGCCCATCGAGTTCCCGCTGGTCGAGGACGGTCACCGGCCCGTCAACGAGCGTTTCCGTTCCCTGGCCGACGAGATGCTGCTGAAGGTTCTGGAGGAACTGCAGATCCCTGTGCACATCGTCGGAGGCTCCGTCCCCGAGCGGCTGGAAAAGATCATCGACATCTACGGCTTCACCCCGAAGATGTCGATCGACGAGGCCATCGCCCGGGCCCAGGACGACTACGCGAAGATCGACACCACCAGCGAGCTCGACCGCTCGCCGGTCGCCGTGGCATGAGCGGCGCGGGTGTCCTGGCCGGTCTGGGCACCGCGCTGCCGACGCACCTGGTGACCAACGAGGACCTGTCCCAGCGCCTGGATACGTCCGACGAGTGGATACGGTCACGCACCGGCATCCGGCAGCGCTACTGGAGCCGGGGAGCGGCCACCAGCGACCTCGCTGTGGAAGCGGGCGAGAAGGCGTTGAAGGCCGCGGGAGTTGACGGGGTGGACCTGGTGGTCCTGGCCACCACCACGCCTGATCACCCCTGCCCCGCCACCGCGCCCGACGTGGCGGGCAGGCTGGGTCTCGGCACGGTCGCGGCGTACGACATCGCGGCCGTGTGCAGCGGCTTCGTCTACGGGCTCGCTTCCGCGGCCGCCTCCCTCACGGCCGGGCTCGCCGACAGCGCTCTGGTCATCGGCGCCGAGACGTACTCCACGATCCTCGATCCACAGGACCGTGCCACGTCCGTCATCTTCGGTGACGGCGCCGGGGCAGCCGTGCTGCGCTCCGGCCGGGTCGACGAGCCGGGCGCCTTCCTCGGGTTCGACCTGGGCAGTGACGGATCCCTGAAGGACCTCATCATGATTCCGGACGGCGGCTCGCGGGAGCGGACAGCGGAGGCTGCCGCCACGTCGGGGAAGCCGTACTTCACGATGCAGGGCAAGCCTGTCTTCCGGCACGCGGTGACCCGCATGGCCGCATCAGCCGGCGCGGTGCTCGAGCGGGTCGGCTGGCCGTCCGAGTCCGTCGACCGGCTGGTGGCGCACCAGGCCAACGCGCGCATTCTGCACGCTGTCGCCGGGCAGCTCGGCATCGAGGAGAAGCGCGCCGTGATCGATCTCGACCGGGTCGGCAACACTTCGGCGGCGTCAATACCGCTGGCGCTCGCCCGCGCCGCCGGCGAAGGGACGCTGACGGCCGGCGACCGCGTGCTGGTCAGTGCCTTCGGCGGCGGTGTGACATGGGGGTCCACCGCGCTGGTCTGGCCAGACGTCACCGCCCTGTGAGCTTCCGGCACCACACGCGCGGTGCCGGAACTCCCCGCCGCCCCTCCCCCACGCATACGAAGGAGAACAGCATGACCGAGTCCACGGTCGCGCGCCTCACCGCGATCATCAGTGAGCACTTCGAGACCGACGGCAGGGAACTGTCGGCGGCCACCGACTTCGAGTCGCTGGAGTTCGACTCCCTGGTGCTCGTGGAGCTGGCGGTCGTCCTCACCCGCGAATTCGGTGTCGAGGTGACCGACGAGGAACTCGCCGACGGCAAGACCATCGGCGGGGCCGCGGCCCTCGTGGCCCGCAAGAGCGCGGTACTGGCCGGCTGATCGGCCCGGACCGGCTCACAACCAGGTGCGCGACACACCGGCCCGGACGGCAGGTGCACGGCGGTGATCCCGCCGGTGCCCTCCCGTCCGGGCCTTCTTTCACGACCGCTTTCGACACGACCGCTTTCAACACGACGGCTTCACACGAACGTTCTCGACACGACCGTTCTCGACCAGCAGGAGGACCATGCCCGCCACCACACGGTCTGCGGCGTTCTTCGACATCGACGGAACGCTGACGCACACCACGACCATGTCCGACTTCCTCTCCTCTCACCTGACCGCCCACGGCAGGCCGGACCGGTGCCGCGCGTCGGCGGGTGATCCGACGGTTCTCGTCCCGGCCACGCCTCCCAGGAGCCGGCGGACGGCAACGAGGAGCATGCGATGACGCCGAGCGAGAAGGGCCCCGTGCGGATCGCCGTCGTCGGGGCGTACGGAAACGGCAAGACCACCCTCACCACCGAACTGTCCCATCAGCTCGGGCTGGATCGCACCCACGGCGCGGCCATGCGCGACCCGGCGGGCGGATCGGGCAAGTCGCTGGAGGAGTGCACGGACGCCGAACTGATCCAGCTCGCCGTGCGGAGGTTCACCGAACGGGCGGTGGGCGAGGCGCGCCTGTCGCAGGGGTTCATCTCGGACGGCTCGGTGTTGCACGAATGGGTGTACACGAAGGTCCGTCTGGTGCTCGGGCGTCTTCCCGCTCCCCCGGTCCGGCTCGAGACCGCGCCGCGGTCGGCCACGGCCGCCCTGTACGAGGAAGTCGCCGATCAGATAGGGCTGCTGACCCTGCGGCACGCCCGCGACGCCTACGACCTGGTGGTACATCTGCCGGCCGACGTCCCGCTGCCGGACGGGCACCGTCCGATCAGTGAGCACTTCCGCCGTCTGTCCGACCAGTTGTTGCTGGAGACGCTCGAGAAGTGGCGGATCCCGGTGCACGTCGTGACCGGCAGCCTCCAGGACCGCGTGCGGAAGTGCCGGGAACTCGCGGGGGCACTGCACCAGTAGATGACGGGACACAACGAGGCCCCCGACCCGGGGAACCCGGGTCGGGGGCCTTTGTCGCGGGCCGGAGGGGCCGGCGTTCCGCGGTCAGGCGGTGGCCGTGACGGCTGCGCGGCGTTCGGGCCGGGAGATGAGCCGCCAGGCGCTGACACCGCCCAGGAGGTAGGCGATACCGACGGCCAGGAAGGAGACGGCGGCTCCGTGGTTCCAGTCGCTGGTCGAGTTCAGGATGACGCCCATGACCGCGATGCCGACGAGTGAGCCGATCTGCCGGTTGGCGTTGAGGACCGAGCCGGCGACGTTGGCGTTCTCCGGGCCGGCGGAGTCCACCAGGGCGGCGGTCATACCGGGCGAGATGATGCCGGCTCCGATGTTGGCGACACCGACGGCGACGGCCAGCACCCAGTAGGGGGTGGACGGCGAGATGGTCACCATCGTCAGGGAGGCGACTCCGGCGACGAGGAGGAAGGTGGTCAGCAGGACGCCGTTGGAGAACCGCGCGGAGATCCGCGAGTACACGATGTTCGCCACCGGGAAGAAGATCGTCATCGGCAGCAGTTCGAGCCCCGCCTGGAAGGGGGTCGCGCCACGGGCGTGCTGGAAGTACAGGCCGAGCATGAACGTCGAGCCGAAGAGGGCGAAGTTGAACAGGAAACCCACGAGGTTGGCTCCGGAGAATCCGGGGCCGCGGAACAGCTGCCACGGCATGACCAGGTTGTCGGCCCGGCGTTCGCGGAGTGTCAGCAGGGCGGCGGCGGCGACCATCACGGCGTAGGCGGCCAGGACCGGACCGGCCGTCCAGCCGAGCTGCGGGCCCTCGATCAGGGCGAAGCTCACGGCGGCCAGGGCGACGATCCAGACGATGTGGCCGGGGACGGCGAGCTTGGTGGCGCGAACGTCCGTGGCGGCGATGTAGCGGTAGGTCATGACCATGCCGATGGCGCCGATCGGCAGATTGAGCAGGAAGATGGACTCCCAGCCGAAGGCGCTGACCATGAGGCCGCCCACCGTCGGGCCGAGGCCCGAGGATGTCGCCACGATCGCGGACCACAGGCCGAGCATCCTGGTGCGCTGGCGCTTTTCCGGGAAGGAGAAGACCAGCAGGGACAGGGAACTGGGCATGAACAGTGCGGCTCCCGCGCCCTGCACGAGCCGGGCGGCGATCAGCGCCTCCGGCGTGGGGGAGACGGCGCAGGCCAGGGAGGCGAGGAAGAAGACCGCCATGCCCCACAGGTAGATCTTCTTCGCGCCGATCCGGTTGGCCAGTCCGCCCGCCAGCATCAGCAGCGAGGCGAAGGTCAGCACGTATCCGTCGACGATCCAGGTGAGTTGGGTCAGCGACGTGCGCAGGTCCTCCTGGATGGTGGCTCCGGCGACGTTCACGACGGTGACGTCCAGGGTCGCCATGACGAAGCCTGTCGCCAGTGCCGTGATCTTCAGGCCGCTGGGCGCGCCTCGCTGAACGTCCGCGGGGGCCGCGGCCTCTTCCGCTTCGCCCGTTCGGACAGTCGTCATCGCATTACTCCTGTGGGGGTCGGGTCACGAGCCGCAGCCCGCTGAACGGTGTTCTGAGGCAGCAGCTGGGGCACTGCCGGCCAACTGCGCCCGGAGGCCGGCACGTTCTCCACTGAAGCCCATATGTTGATGGCTGTCAAACTTTGATGCGCATCGAACTATGATGATGGTCGTAGTATGGCGAGGAGTACGCGATGAGGAGGCGGACACCCTGTGACTGCACGGATCACCACTGAGCGCATCACCGACCATCCCGACGCCGATGCCATCACCCTCCAGGGCGTCCTGGACGCGCTGGTCGACCCCGTGCGCCGGAGCATCGTCCGGCAGCTGGCGCAGGCTCCCGACGACGTGGCGTGCGGCACCTTCGACATCACGGTGTCCCGCTCCACCGGCACCCACCACTTCAAAGTGCTGCGCCAGGCCGGCGTCATCAGGCAGTACTACGTCGGCACGTCACGGATGAACTCCCTGCGTTCGGACGACCTGGAGCGCGCGTTCCCGGGCCTGCTCACCGCGATCGTCGACGCGTCGGCCAAGGAGACGTGACCTGCGAGCCGCCACCGGCGCGGCGGTCGAGCCGCCTGCCCGTTTCAGCGGACAGCCGCACCGCCTCCAGCAGCCGGTGCAGGCGCAGCCCGTCGGCGAAGTCCGGGACCCGATGGCCGCCCGCACGGATGTCATGGGCGAGCGCCGCGTACTGCAGGGCCATGGTGCGCTGTGCCGGGAGCAGGCCGGCCGCCGGCTCCGGCGTGCGGCGGGGACTGGAGAGCGGGAGCTTGCTCAGTTCCCCCTCCGGCCGCCGCGCGCCGAACAGGGCCAGGTCACTGATCTGCAGCCCTCGATCGCCACTGGGCCCCGCGGAGACGACGGCCAGGTCGCCTTCCGTGCCGGAGATCTCGATGCGGGTACGTCCGCCGCTGCCTTTGGCGTCGTGGAAGTGGGCGGCCAGTGTGCCGCCGCCCTCGACTGTGGCGTGCAGGGCGATGGTGTCCGGACTGGTCGCTTCGATCTCGCGGTCGTCCTCGTCGAGAGTGATGCGGGGGTGCTGGACCGACAGGCCGGCCGACACAGCGGTGAGTTCCCCTCCGAGCATGTACTGGACGGTGTCGAGGGTGTGCCCGCCGACCACTTCGAGGGTCCCCGCTCCGCTCGACTGGTCGAGTGTGTAGGCGAAGGCGGCGGGGAGTCGTGCTCCGGCCGCCACGCCGCGCGCGCTGTAAGCGGTGATGGACGTGACCCCGCCGACATAGCCCTGCGAGATCAGTTCTCTGGCGCGGACGACCGCCGGGGCGTGCCGGGCCTGGAGGCCGACGGCGTTGACCACTCCGGCCCGATGGGCCGCGGTGGCGAGCCCGGCGGCTTCCTCGGAGGTCCGGGCGAGGGGCCACTCGCACAGGACGTGCTTTCCCGCTTCGAGGCCGGCCGTCACCAGCCGCGCGT
This sequence comes from Streptomyces sp. NPDC030840, assembly GCF_055572015.1. Classification (NCBI taxonomy): domain Bacteria; kingdom Bacillati; phylum Actinomycetota; class Actinomycetes; order Kitasatosporales; family Streptomycetaceae; genus Streptomyces; species Streptomyces sp. NPDC030840. The sequence continues at coordinate 241,668 of NZ_JBVIEE010000011.1, forward strand.
GGTGCCGCACTTTGACGGTGACCACGACCAGTTCCACGTCGGGGTGCTCGCAGAGGCGGCCGGTGTCGGTGAAGGCGTGTGCCGCCCCGTATCGGCGGGCTGCCTCACCGGCGCTGTCCGGCCGGCTGGTGGCGACCGCGGTGACGTCGTACTGCGGCAGACGGTGCAGGGCCGGCATGTGCGCCGCGGCGGCCCAGCCTCGGTCAGGGGATGCGCCGATGACGCCGACGCGTACGGGTTCAGTGCTCATGGGCTGTCGCTGCCAGGTAGGCGGTTGCGTCCGTGCCCGGGCGGGGGTCGAGGCCCCCGACCGGGCACGGACGGCACGGATCACGGGATGAGCTGCGGGAACAGGTCGCGGTTGTCCTGGTACCAGCGCACCGACTCCTCCAGCCGCTTGGTGGAGCCGGTGAAGTGCGGGGCCACGTAGCGGGCCAGCATGTCGTAACTGCGCTTGGTCCTGTCCCAGTCGGCCCAGTCCTGTGCGTAGACGAGCAGGGTGCCGAAGCCGCCGACCTCCTCGCGCAGCCGCTCGATCCCCGCGATCACGTCGTCGACAGAGCCGACGATCGCGCTGCCCGCCTCCACCGCCGCTTCCAGGGCGTGCGCTCGCTTGACGCCGGGGACGCTGACGTCGAGGCCGCGGATGTCTCCCCAGTAGCCGTACGCCCAGCGGTCGTAGCCCTCGCGGACATCGGCGAGCGCCTGCTCGCGCGTCTCCGCGACGTACACCGGCAGGGTGATCCGCCAGTTGCGGCGGTCCACTGTGTTGCCGTGCTCGGCGGCCGCCTCCTCCGCGTAGGCCCACTGGGTCCGCATGTCGGGCCGGGGGTGGCCCGGGCGCGGGGCGCCGAAGGAGACGGTGCTGATGCCGTGGCGTCCGGCCAGCCGCATGCTGTTGCCGGACGCCACGCTGGCGGCGGCGATCTCCAGCCCGGAGTCACGGTACGGGGACAGCTGGAGCTTGGCGTCCTGCAGGGTGAACCAAGGGGTCTTCTTGGTCACTCGTTCCTCACCGTTGACCAGCTCGACGATCGCCTCCAGCGCCTCCCCGAACATGGTGCGCAGTTCGCTCATCTCGCGCCCGATCATGCGGGCGTCGGTCGGGATGCCGCCGGCGCCCACACCGAGGACGAACCGGCCGCGGGTCAGGTGGTCCAGGTGCACCGCGCGGCTCGCCACCATGAACGGGTGGTGGTAGGGCAGGGTCATCACGCCGGTGGCGAGTGTGATCCGGCGGGTGCGCTCGGCGGCCGCCGCCACGATCAGTTCGGGGCTGCCGATGGTGTTCCAGCCCATGGAGTGGTGCTCGCCGACCCAGAATTCGCGGTAGTCGAGACGGTCGAGGAGTTCTATCAGTTCGAGATCGCGCTGGAATTGCAGCGTGGGATCCTCGCCCAGCGGATGCATGGGGGAGAGAAAAGCGCCGAATTCGAGAGTCCGGGGGTACATGGGGATCCTCCACGGTGTCATGCAGGCGGTCTGTCATTAAACGGCTGCGGCAGGCAGGGGCCACAGTGGGCTTGTCCGGCTTTCCGGTACGTGCGAAAGGATTTCGGACAGCCGGTCGAAGAACGCTGTCCTCGATTCAGGGCTTTCGCGGGTGAAGAAGTGCCCACCGGGCATCCGGTGGACGCGGCAGCGCGCGCGGGTGTGCTGCCGCCAGGCCTCCGCCTCGGCGTCCGTCACGAGCGGGTCGCTCGTCCCGGTGAACACCTCGACCGGGCAGCGGAGTGGCTCGTGCCGGTTGCCCGAAGCGTCGTCGGCCGTCTGCGCGGCCGGCGGCGTCACCAGCTGGGCGCTGTCACAGATGCCCAGGTGGGTGCGCAACCGTTCCGCGGTGGCCGCCGCGAGGCCGGGGGCCTGGCGCAGAAGCCGCGAGAGGTGGGCAGGCTCCTGCGGCAGCAGCGCGAGCAGTTCCTCGTCGGTCAGCCGCGAGCTGCCCCGGAGGCGATGCGGAAGGTGCGGCGCCGGGTAGGCGCCGACGAGCAGTCGCTGGGGCAGCGACCGCCCGAGGGCCTGGCGGCGGCGCGTGACGTGGTAGGCCACGAGAGCGCCCATGCTGTGCCCGTAGAACACGTAAGGCCGGCGCAGAAGCGGCCCGATGTCACGCTCGATGGCCTCGGCCACGACATCCATGCCGGTTCCCCGACCGCCTGCCGACGAGACGGATTCGGTGCGGGGAAGCCGGACAGGAATCACCTCCACACGTGCGCCGAGCCGTCGCTGCCAACCGAAGAAGGCCGATTGACCGGCACCGGCGTGGTGAAAACAGAACAGACGCAACGGCATGGCCGGGGAGTTCACCGACTGTGCGGCAGCTCCTGCAGTGCTGTTCGAGATCATGCAAAGAACATAATCGGCGCGGCAGCACAGGGAAAAGAGTGAGATTCTCCTATCAGTGGCACCACCAGGTTTTCCGTCAGGCGGTCACGCGCGAATGGCGAAGGACATCAACTCCCACATCTCCTGCCAGCGTTCCATGATGTCCTCCCGCTGGTGCAGGTTGTCGGAGACGTGCTGCATGCCGAAGAAGGCGGCGACCAGGGCGCGGGCCGAGGGCTCCGGCTCGACGCCCGCGCGCAACTGACCGGCCTCGCGCGCGTCCTCCAGCAGGGACTGCAGGAGGTGGGTCCAGTCCACGTAAGGCAGCGGCAGTTCCGCCTCGATGAAGGCACGTTCGTTCTGCAACCGGGCGCCGGCCTGCATCACCGGCTCGTCACGGAAGGCCTGTGCGGCACGGTTGAGCATCTCCTCGACCGTCTCCAGGGGAGAGAACCCCTGGGCGCGGATCTCCTCCATGGCAACGGGCCAGCGCGCGTAGTGCTCCTCCACCACCGCGATGGCCAGGGACTCCTTGCTGGGGAAGTGGAAGTAGACGGCTCCCTTGGTCATGCCCACACGCTCCGCGACGTCCTTGACCGAGGCCCCTCGGTAGCCGCGTGCGGCGAATATCTCCGCCGCCGCCTCCAGGATCTGGGCCCGCGTCCTGACCGCCCGCTCCTGCTGGGGAGCGGGACCGCGCGGCACATTGTGCTGGGCCGCGAAGACCGCGGGCTGTTGAGCACTCGTCATGGCTGGCTTCCTCTTCCTCTGCTCGTACCGCGGGCCCCACACTGCCGTGACTCGTCCTCCACGAAGTCTCCATCGCAGAATACCTTCCCGCAGGTATATTTCTGTGGGTGATCACCTTACCCATCCGGCTGCCCTGCAGCGCCGCAAGCCAGCCGGTGGTCCTGCACGCGAGGACACCGGGAGATGCAACCCCACATGACCTGTACTGAGCGACCCTCATCGTCCATCCCAGTCCAGGCGCACCAAGCCACCGCCTTCCCGCTCCACGACCAGCTGTCGTTCGAGGCGCCCCTCCCACCGGCGGACGTCCACAAGTCCGCCGCCGAGGAGGTGTTCTTAACCGATGCCCGGCGCCTCGGCGACAACCGCTTCGCCGTGGCCGCCCTGTGGCCCCGCGACTCCTTCCTGACACACCGCGCCACCCGCGAACCCTGCGACCCCCTGCTGGTCGCGGAAACCATCAGGCAGTCGGCGATCCACCTGTCGCACACCTTCCACGACGTGCCCAAGGGCCACCCGTTCGTCCTGTCGGCCCTCGACTTCGACCTCGAGCCCTCGTTGTGGGGCCCCGGCCCGCTCCCGGTCGCCCTGGACATCTCCTGCACGCGCGCCCACGCCCATCCCCGCCGGTTCGCCATGGCCCTGCAGGCCGAGGTGTACGTCGCCGGAGTACACCGCGGTCGCGCCGGCCTGCGGTTCGAGGTCCTCAGCCCTCAGCGGTACACGATGATCCGCGACCGCACCAGAAAGGCAGGGACCGAGAACCCGGGCCCGGTAGAACTCACGACCAGGGCGAAACCCCTGCCTCCCGAGTCCGTCGGCTTCCGTGACGACCTCCACGTCCTGCTCGCCACCGCCCCCGGCCTGCCGGACGGCACATGGCTGCTGCGCCTGCGCAAGGACCACCCGGTGCTCTTCGACCACGAGTCGGACCACATATCCGGCATGGCCCTGCTGGAAGCCTGTCGCCAGGCGGCAGCGGTCACTCCCCCGCCCGAATCCTCCGGAGCACCGCTGCGGACCCTCACTGGCGCCACGGCCACCTACGAGGCCTTCGGGGAACTCGACTCCCCCGTCACCCTCTCCGTCCGGCCCGCCGCTCACCCGCTGTCCTCACCCCGCAGCGCTCAGGCCCTGCACCTCACCGCGCGACAGGGCAACCGCACACTGATCACCGCGACCGTCACCGCCGCCCCGGACTCGCGGGCATGCCCAGGACCCCACCGCGCCGATCACGCGAGGGCAGCCTCATGATCGGCCTGGACACGGCGCGGGGCGCGGACGCGGTGAACCGCGCCGCGAAGACCGCCCACCGGGACCGGAGCCTTCTGGAGGAGCAAAGGCGGCTCACGGACGACGTGGCGCGGGCATTGCTCGACGCCGGGTTCGCGCGTCACTTCGTTCCCCGGCGCTTCGGTGGCTCGGCAGGAACGTTCGCGCAACTGTGCGCGGCAGCCACCGCACTCGGCGAGACCTGCGCTTCGACCTCGTGGTGCGCCACACTGTTCGCGGCACACGGCCGACTTGCCTCGTACCTCCCGGAGGAGGGGCAGCACGACCTCTGGCACACCTCGCCGGACACGCCCATTGCCGCCGCGATCATGCCTCCGTCCGGTACGGCTACCGCGGTACCTGGCGGATGGCGGCTCAGCGGACGCTGGCGCTACGCCAGCGGGGTGGACCACGCCGACTGGGTACTCCTGGCGAGCTGGACCCCGGGGCGCGAAGACCACGAGCACCGGCTGTTCGCCGTGCCGGTCCGCGAAGTGACGGTCCTGGACACGTGGAACACCCCGGGCATGCGGGGAACGGGCACCAACACGGTCGAGGCGGACGGAGTGCTGGTCCCCCGTCACCGCACCTGCACGCTCGCCGACCTGCTGCGGCCGCCGACCGGGGCCGCCCGCTGCCACAGGGTGCCCTACGCGATGGTCGGTGCGCTGATGTTCGCGATGCCCGTACTCGGAGCAGCCCGCGGTGCCCTTGCCGCCTGGACCGACGCCGTGAGCGACGGAGAGCGGACTGCCGGGGGCGGAGCACCGGCTTCTGACACGCGGTTGGCCCTGGCCCGGTCGGGGGCGGAGATACGCGCCGCCGGCCAGCTGCTCGAACAAGCCGCCGACCGGGCCGACCGTGCGCCGGTGACACCCTTGCTCGTGGCCGAGGGGCAACGGGATGCCGCCGTGGCCGTGGAGTTGTGCACCGAGGCGGTCGACCGGCTGACGCGGGTGCCGGGAGCGCGCGGCCAGCTGACGGAAGATCCCGTACAGCGTCACTGGCGGGACATCAGGACCGCGGCCGCGCACGGAACGTTGCGCCTCGACGCCGCGGCCACCGCCTACGCTGAGGCCGTCTTCGCACCGACGACCGCGCCGAGCCCGGCGACTCGACCTCGTACACCTGCCGAGCGCCCGCGCGGACGCGAGAGCATCGCGCGCACGGCGGAAGGGATCGCCACCTGATGCCCGCACCCGTCCGCATGAGCCCAGGAGCCACCAGCCGTCTGGCGACCGCACAGGGCGTCGCGTTCTTCGATGTCGACGAGACCCTCATCACCGCCAAGAGCATGTTCGACTTCGCACGCCATGTCTCCCGCAGCGGGCACTCGCTGCTGGGAGACGACAGCGGCGAGTACCACGCAGAGGTCGTCGACCTGACAGCGATGCGCCTGCGCGGAGCAGACAGGGCCGAGATGAACCGCGCCTACTACCGGCGCTACGCCGGAGTCCCACTCACCCGGCTTCAGGCTGCCTGCCGGGATTGGTACCGCTCCTACCGCGTCCGTGCGGAAGCCTTTGTCACCACCGGTCTGCAGGCGCTCGCCCGTCATCAGCAGGCCGGCCACGGCGTCGTCCTCGTGTCCGGCTCGGCCCGGCCGATCCTCGAGCCCATCGCCGAGGACCTCGGGGCGGATCTGGTGCTGTGCACCGAACAGTGCGTCGACAGCAGGGGCTTCCTCACCGGCGAAGTGGCCCGCCCCATGATCGGCGAGGTCAAGGCCGAGGCAGCGACCGCCGTGATGACGGAACTGGGCGTCCGGGCCGCGGACTGCTTCGCGTACGGAGACCACGCCAGTGACGCCGACATGCTCCAAGCGGTGGGCAACCCCGTCGTCGTTGGCGCGGATCCCGTGCTGGTCCGCCACGCACGGGCAGCGGGCTGGCCGGTACTCGCCTCCTCTCCCGGGCCACGGAGCGCACTCGAGACCACTGCGACGGGCCCGGGGGCGTCGGTGACGGGCGACCCACCCTGAGTGGTCCTCGAACGGGACGAGGGCCTCCGGACCCGGTGTGGAACGCGACACCCACCCGACTGCCGGAGGCCCTTCGTCCCACCTACGCCACCGAGGAGCGGGGCGTACACCTGCGGCAGCGAGCACCGCGTCGGACGGTGCGTGCCGGCCCCCGCACCGGCATCGCCACACGCCGGAGGAGGTCGGCGGGCAGGTCGACCACCGCAGTAACATACCTTCTAGAGGGTATGTTTCACGGGGGTTGGCTTTCGACCTTGAGAGGACGCAGTCGTTGGTGAAGCAGGCAAGGGCTATGCGCACCCGGGACCAGGTACTGGACGCGGCGGCTGAGGAATTCGCCCTCCATGGCTACGCCGGCACCAATCTGGCGACGGTAGCCGTACGCACAGGCATGACGAAGGGTGCCCTGTACGGACACTTCCCGTCCAAGAAGGCGCTCGCCGACGCGCTGGTGAGCCAGTCCGCGGAGGCCTGGAACGGCATCCGGCACTCCGTCGCGGGGGCCTCCGCCGACACGACGCTCCATGACCTTGCCCTGGCCGTCGCCCGCCGGATGAAGGACGACACCCGGTTCCGTGCGGCCCTGCGACTGGCCGCGGACTGCACTCTGCCTGTCGGCGGAGCACCAGACCTCACGGCACGCATCCGACGGGAGATGGCAGTCGCCGCCCGAGACGCACAGCGAGACCACGACCAGAACTCGCCGTTGACCAAGCACTCCCCCGAGGTGGTGGCGCATCTCCTGCTGGCGGTCGCCTACGGGCTGTCCTTCACGGCGGAGCGCGAGGCCCCAGGGCGTTCTCCGGCCACAGCGGACAGCGTATGGAAGCTGCTGCTCACGGCCTTGCACCTGGTGGGCGGTGTGAGGGCTGATGCCTGATGTACCGAACCGAGTGCGGGCCTTCCCACCGCCCGGCACGGTGAGTACACGGGCGACGAACTGACCGAGCGAGGCGCGCGGCCCTCCCCGCGCCTCGCTCGCGCCGTCTCAGCTCTCGAAGACCACGGTCACAGGAGCATGGTCCGACCACCGCTCGGCGTGCGTGGCCGCCCGCTCCACGTACGCCTTGACGGCCCTGCCGGCGAGCCCAGGGGTCGTGATCTGGTAGTCGATGCGCCAGCCCGTGTCGTTGTCGAAGGCCCGCCCCCGGTAGGACCACCAGGTGTACGGTCCCTCGACGTCCGGATGCAGGGCACGGACGACATCGACGTACCCGCCCTCGCCCGGGTCGAGGACCCGTCCGAGCCACTCGCGCTCCTCCGGCAGGAAGCCGGAGTTCTTCTGGTTCCCGCGCCAGTTCTTCAGGTCGGCCTGCTGGTGGGCGATGTTCCAGTCGCCGCAGACCACGACCTCGCGCCCGTCGGCGGCGGAGCGTTCGCGCAAGTCCTTCAGGTAGGCGAGGAACTCGCCCATGAACCGCACCTTCTCGTCCTGCCGGTCGGTGCCGACCTCACCGGAGGGAAGGTAGAGGCTGGCCACCGTGACGCCGGGCAGGTCGGCCTCCACGTACCGGCCGCTGCCGTCGAACTCGGCCGAGCCGAAGCCGACCTGGACGCGGTCGGGCTCGCGACGGGTGTAGAGGGACACCCCGGCCCGGCCCTTCGCGGCGGCGGGCGCGTGCACCACGTGCCAGCCCTCCGGCTCCCGGACCTCCGCCGGCAGCTGCTGGGGCTCGGCGCGCACCTCCTGCAGGCACAGCACGTCCGCGGAGGTTCCCGCGAGCCACTCCACGAAGCCCTTCTTCGCAGCGGCCCGGAGCCCGTTCACATTCACAGAGGTCACAGTGAGCACCCGGGCACGATACCGGGGTGCCCCAGCAGCACTCGACACCCGTCCTCAGCCGGCCCGAACAGAACTACGATTTGCCGCATGGACCTACGCCGCGTCTCCTTCGACCACCCCGACGCCGTCAAGCTCAACGACCAGGTGCAGGCCGAGTACGCCGCCCGGTACGGCGACGGCGGCGACGCCACCCCGGTCGATCCCGCGGACTTCGAGCCGCCGCGTGGCGTGTACCTCATCGCCTACGACGCGTTGGGGAGACCCGTGGCGACGGGCGGCTGGCGTGCCCAGGACGAGAACGACGAGGGGAACGCGGACGGGGACGCCGAGCTGAAGCGGATGTACGTCGTCGAGGAGGCGCGCGGACAGGGGCTGGCCCGCCGCATCCTGGCCGCCCTGGAGGACGACGCCCGTGCGGCGGGCCGTATCCGCATGGTGCTGGAGACGGGCACCAAGCAGCCCGAGGCCGTGGCCCTGTACACCTCCAGCGGCTACGAGCCGTGCGCCAAGTTCGGCTACTACCGCTTCCACGAGCTCAGCATGTGCTTCGCGAAGCCCCTGTAGCGTCCGTCGGTCCCCTGGCGCACGGGTGGTGTCATGCGGTCGTGGGCACGAGCCGCCACTGCTGGCAGTTGTTGTTCAGCCAGGTCCACTGGCGTACGTCGACGCCGTTGCCCGTACCGCAGTTGGCGACGTCGGCGACCTTGCCCGTACTCGCGTTGACGATTCGCACGTAGTCGCCGCCGGTGTACACGAGCCGGTACTTCTGGCAGTTGTTGTTCAGCCATGACCACTGGCGGATGTCGGTGCCGTCGGCGGAGGAGCAGTCGGCGACGTCGGCGACCTTGCCGGTGGCCACGTTCACCAGGCGGCTGGTGTCGTCGGCCATGTCCTCGACGCGCCACTTCTGGTTGGCGCCGCCGTTGCACGTCCACTGGAAGATGTTCGTGCCGTCGGCGGTGCTGCCGCCGTTGACGTCCAGGCACTTGCCGCTGTTGCGGTTCACGATGGTGTACGCGGTCGGGGTGGTCGCGGTTTCGCCGGACGGGCCGGCCAGGGTGGTGCCGAGCGCCACGGGCGTACCGAAGTCGGGTGTCCCGTCGGCGTTCCAGGTGAACTTCTGCGCGCGGGTGGTACGGGCGTTGCCGCAGCCGCCGTTGGCCGTGTTGTTGGCGTGGTAGACGATCCAGTTCTCGGTGCCGTCGGGTGAGGTGAAGAACCCGTTGTGGCCGGGACCGTAGACCCCGGCGGCGTCGTCGCGCTGGAAGACCGGTGTCTGCTTCTTGGTCCAGGAGGCGGGGTTCAGCGGGTCGCTGCCGGTGAGTTCCAGCCGGCCCAGCTTGTAGTCGGCGGTCGCGCAGAAGCTCGCGGAGAAGGTGAGGAAGGTCCGCCCGTCGTGGTAGAGCGGCTCGGGGCCCTCGTTGACCGCGCCACCGGAGGTCTCCCAGCTCAGCGTGGGGCTGGAGATGATCGTGAAGGTGGAGCTCGCGAGCGTGTACGGGTTGCTCATCGGGGCGATGACCAGGCTCTGCTTGCTGCCGTTGATGAAGCCGCTGCCGACCAGGTAGAGCTTGCCGTCGTGCTTCAGCACGGTGGCGTCGATGAGCCAGCCGCCAGGGGTGAGGTTGGACCCGGTGAGGGTGTTCTTGTGCGTGTACGGGCCCAGCGGGTCGGTGCCTGCGCTCTCCAGCACCTGCGTGCGCTGGGTGTCGCAGCAGGCGACACCGGCCTGCGCGGCCGAGTAGTACAGGTACCACTTGCCGTTGAGGAAGTGGATCTCCGGCGCCCAGATGTTGTCGTTGCGGCCAGCGGCGGTGTCCGACCAGATCTCCACACTCGGGGCGGTGCTGAGCCCGGCGAGGGTGGGGGACTTCCGCATGAGCAGCTTGTTGGTGAACGTGGTGGTGACCAGGTAGTAGTTGCCGTTGTAGTACTCCAGCCAGGGGTCGGCGCCCTTCTGCGCCTTGACCGGGTTGGTGTACGGCTTGCCGTCGGCCGCGGCCGTGGGCTGCGTGGCGACGAGTGACAGGGACGCGAGCAGGGACAGCAGGACTGCCCAGGCGGTCGACCAGCGGCGGATCGACCTTCTGCGAGTACGGGTGCGGAGCACGGCAAGTCCCTTCCGGCGGCGGCTCTTTCGGCGGGCTCGTTCGGGTCTGCTCGGATACATCCGAGATTTCGAACGTCGTGCGTAACTTCGGCCAGACGGTAGGGGTGAGCCAGGAGTGCCGTCAATGGATGGGACGGAGTCGGAATCCCGAACGCCCACGGACAGCCGGGGAACGCCCTGGGCCTACGGAAAGCCACTGGTCAGGCGGGCGGGTAGCCGCCTTCGGGCAAGGTGGCCGCTGTACACGAGTGCGTGCGGTGAAAGGCGGGATCAGGCGCGCAGGAACGCCAGCACCGCCAGGACCCGCCGGTGGGTCTCGTCGGCCGGGGGCAGGTCCAGCTTGCTGAGGATGCTGCCGATGTGCTTGCCGACGGCGGCCTCGGTGACGACGAGCTCGCGTGCGATGGCGCCGTTGGACCTGCCTTGCGCGACCAGCGCCAGGACCTCCCGCTCGCGCGGGGTGAGCCGGGCCAGCGGATCACGCCGGCGGCGCAGCAACTGCCGTACGACCTCGGGGTCGACGACTGTCCCGCCGGACGCTACCTCGCCCAGCGCGTCCACGAACTCCTCGACCTGCCCGACCCGGTCCTTGAGCAGGTAGCCGACGCCCGACCCGTCACCGGAGTCCAGCAGCTCGGCCGCGTACGCCCGCTGCACGTACTGGCTGAGGACCAGCACGGGCAGCGCGGGCCGCGCCCCGTCGGCCGAGGTCCGCAGCCGCACGGCCGCCCGCAGCCCCTCGTCCTGGAAGCCGGGCGGCATCCGCACGTCCGTCACGACGACGTCCGGCTCGTGCTCGGCGGCCGCGGCGAGCAGTGCCTCGGCGTCCCCGACGGCCGCCACCACCTCGTGGCCGAATCGGGTGAGCAGGCCGACGAGCCCGTCCCGCAGCAGCACGCTGTCCTCGGCCAGCACTACGCGGAGCGATCGGCCCGCTCGGACTGCTGGGACCGCTCCGTCAACTCGGCCATCCGGCAAGGAATCTCCACACTCAGCAGGGTCGGCCCGCCCGGCGGGCTGGACAGAGAAAGTCTGCCATCGAGCACGGACACCCGGTCGGCGAGTCCGGTCAGCCCGCTGCCGCCGTCCGCGCTCGCACCGCCTCGCCCGTCGTCGCGCACCCGGAGGCGGAGGCACCCGTCCGCGTACCCGCCGCTCACCTCCGCCCGGCTCGCCCCGCTGTGCTTGGCCACGTTGGCGAGGGCCTCGCTGACCACGAAGTACGCGGCCGTCTCCACGGCCCGGGGCGGGCGTCCGGGCAGTTCCAGGTCCACGTCCACGGGGACGGGGCTGCGGTCGGCGGCGTCCGCGACCGCGGCCTCCAGACCGAAGTCGGCGAGGACCTTGGGGTGGATGCCGTGGATGAGTTCCCGCAGCTCCGCCAGGGCCTTGCCGGCCTCCTCGTGGGCCCGGGCGAGCTGGTCGGCCAGCGGCCCGGGCGGCGCGTCCAGCCGGGCCAGACCGAGCGTCATCGTCAGGGCGACCAGGCGCTGTTGGGCGCCGTCGTGCAGATCCCGCTCGATACGGCGCCGCTCCGCCTCGTACGCGTCCACCAACCGCACCCGGGAGCGGCTCAGTTCGACGACCTTCGCCCCCAGGTCCACCTCACGCGGGGCGATCAGCAGCCGCGTGAGCCCGGCCCTGGCGCCGGCGGCGACCCCGAGGACGTACGCCCCGGCGGCCAGCAGTACGACACCCAGCACGGCGACCCCGAAGGCGGCCGGCCACGCGGTGACCGTCCACTGCTTGAGCACCTTCACCTCCTGGCCGTCGCCCACCGTGGCCATCAGCAGCGGGGCGGCGACCATCGACCCGGGGAAGAGCAGGGCCACCGTGACGACGAGCGCCTCGACCGGCCAGAGCAGGCCCGCGAACAGCACGGCGTGGCCGAGCTCCCGCCACGTCAGCTGCTCGCGCAGCCGGGTGGTGAACCAGACCCACGGCCCGGGCCCGCCCGGCACGCCGTGCGCCCCGGTCGCCGGGTCCCGGTCGACCAGCCGCAGCCTCCACCGCTCCAGCGCGGCCACCGGCACCCCGACGAGCAGCGCGGCGGCGAGCAGTGGCACCCCGACCAGGACGAGGGCCAGCACCCCACCGACGGCGACCAGCACCACGACCCCCACCAGGATCACGGCCCCGGCCACCGCACCGGACACCAGATACCCGAGAGCCCGCCACGGCCACGAGGACAGGAGGTAGCACGGCCCGGCCATGGCCTGCCACACGTTCCTAGGGTGCGCACGGCTTGCACTGGCCGTACGGCTCGTACGGGTCATTCGGATCACACGGAACACCGTAGAAGGGCGGACATCACGCGGCCATGGGTCCAGGGGGTGCGGCGGGGGTAGGGGTGGGCCTACCTCGGCCCACCCCGCGCCCGCGCGGGGAGACGGGAGGGAACCCGCCGGGGACGGGGCGAGAGCGGGACCGGATCGCTCCGCCGGGGGCGGGACGGAGGCAGGAGCGGATCACTCCGCCGCGCAGGGGCCGAGGAGGGGCCGGATCACTCCGCCCACGGGAGCGGGATCTTCTCCTCGCCACCCGGCACCATCGCCCGGCCCCCGACCGTCATGGCGACCAGCGCCTCGGCGGGCCCTCCCCCGGCCGCCGCCAGCCGCCGCACCGACCCCGCGGCAAGGATCACCGCCTGACCGGCCCCGACCTGCTCGACCCTGCCGTCCGCCTCGACCTCGAACGTCCCCGACAGCGGCATCCACACCTGCTCCCGGTCGATGATGTGCACCGGCGTGGACATACCGGCACCGAGCTCCACACGCCAGGTACTGACCTCGGCACTGCCCCGGCTGGGGCCCGCCAGCCCGGACATCACCCCGGCCGGTGTCCTGGTCGTCCGCTGCTCGCTTTCACTGACCACGTGCACGACGCCTCCCAGACCCTCAAGCACTAAGTAAAGCTCCTTTACTCAATCTCCTCAACGAGTAAAGGAGCTTTACACGCGTGTGTCAAGATGAGGTGATGAGGACCCGCGACCCACTGGAGAACAGCGAACTGACCTTCCTGCTCGGGATGGCGTTCCAGCTCGTCCTCTCCGAGTTCGTGAGCCGCGTGGACGCCGCCGGCTACGCGGAACTGCGCCCCGTGCACGGCCTGGTCTTCCAGGCCCTCCGCGACACCGGCGCGACGAGCAGCGAACTGGCCGAGCGACTCGGAGTGACCAAACAGGCCGCGGGCCAGATCATCGACGACCTGGAGAAGCGTGGTTACGTCGAGCGCCGCCCGCACCCCGCGGGAGGCCGACGCAAACTGGTCGCCCTGACCGGCAAGGCACAGGAACACCTCGTGGTGGCCGGCCGCATCCTCCACCAGCTGGAGGGACAGCTGTCCGCGCGACTCCAGGAGGCCGGCCTGGAACTCCCCCGGGCGGAACTCGCCACCATCGTCCGCACGTTGGCGGGCGACACGATCCCACCGCTGCGTCCCGTGTGGTGAGGCGAGGACGGCTGGCCCGCGGAAGAGGAACGACAGGTCCTGCCCTCAGGACATGCCGGAGTGCCGGCCGGTGATCACTGCGACAGTCCCGGGAGCGACAAAGATCCCGCCGATCACGAAGATCGGCGGGATCTCGTCACTGCTCCCGAGGGGAACCCCAGAACGTCGGTGTCAGTCCTTGGTCCGCATGGCCGGACGCGACACACGCCGACCGTGGTCGGTGCCCGGGCCGGGCGTCCTTCGGGACGACGCCCGGCCAGTCTTCTCGTCGGCGGCGAGGAACAGCACGGCGAACAGCAGAAGCGCCGTGCCGGCGAGGACGGTCGCGTTGAGCCGCTCGCCGAAGACCAGGATGCCGATGACCGCCGCCGTGAGCGGCTCCACCAGGGCGACCACGGAGGCCGTGGTCGCCCGTACGGCGCTGAGACCGACGAAGAACATCGTGTACGCCAGCGCCGTCGGCACAGCCCCCAGGTAGAGGATCAGGCCCAGGGCCCACGCCGGACGCTCCGTGTCAGGCGGCAAGCCCTCCAGCAGAGCCATCGGCAGAAGGCAGACCGTGCCCACCGCGAAGCCGGTCACCGTCGACTCGAACGCGCCACCGGCGTTCATTCGCCCGGAGAAGCGGCCCAGCAAGGTCACGCCCGCGTAGCCGGCGGCGGAGAGCAGCGCGTATCCGATGCCCGGGAGGGGAGCCGGGCCAGTGCTCCCGTCCGCGCCTCCCATCAGCAGCACCAGGCCCGCAACGCCACTCGCCACCGCGGCCATCGAGGAGGGCCGCTGGGTCACGCCGGCCATCCTGGACCAGTTCGCCCACCGGAACTTCCCCAGGCCACTGCACGGCCTGGCCCGCGCTCTGGCCACGTCGACGATGCACCCGACCACCTGGCGGGTCCACGGCATGACCCCGCCCCCCGCACCTGTCCGGGCCCTGCCCCTGAAGACCACGGGCCTGCCCTGCGCATCCAGCGGACCCTACTGCCGGATCCCACGACCAACTACCAGGAGGCGATCGAGGCACAGACACGGCAGGAACGCCGCGACCGGTCCGACGGCATCCGCCGTCTCGACGAGGACTTCTCCACGTACTTCCGCAAGCGCCACGGCCTGCCCCGGCGCGGAGCCTCCGCGGAAACGGCGGCCCAGGTCCCCGCCGAGACCTCCTTCACCGCCTGAACACTGAGACCACTGCGACGACCTCTTGCCTGCCAACCAGCTCGACAAGCTCAGCCCTCTCTCAGTGCCCGTGAGACTTTTCCTACGGAGTGTCAGTCCTGGATGAGCGCCAGCTGCTTATGGATCTCGCGGGGATTGCTGTCGCCGGCGGCCTTCTGCAGGAGCGGAGTGTGGTCGAGGATGAAGTCCCGGATCGGCTGCAGCGGTGCCGGAGCGTGGTGGAACACCTTGCCGAGGATCCATGCCTGCTGGACTTGCCGGGCGGTGTGGGGCTTGCGCGGGTCTTCGTAGCTTTGCAGCGCCCGCCGCAGGGCGGTGAGGTCGGTGAGGTCGACGCCCCGCAGCGCGCGGCCGAGGAAGTAGCCGTCCTCGATGGACATGCCGGCTCCGTAGGCGGCGTAGGGCGAGGTCGGGTGTGCCGCGTCGCCCACGAGGGTGGCCCGCCCCTTGGACCACTGCTTCAGGCGGGGCCGGTCGCGCAGCACCCAGCGTTGTACGTGCTCCGGCTCTGTCCGGTCGATCAGACCGGGCAGGGGCGGTGAGAACTCCTCGGCCAATGCGGTGGCCGCGGCCTTGAGGTCCGGCGGCGCCGGGGCGTTGGGGTCGGTGGCGGTGAGCACCCACCACTGGTAGCCGTCGCGGCCCTTGTGACGGATCGATGTCCAGCTTCCCTGCACGGTTCTGCTGTGTGTCAGAACGCTCATGTTCGGTTCGGTGCCGGGGACGTCGGTGAAGGTGAATCCGCCGAAGATGTGCAGCCGGTGCTCCCGCTTGGGGGCGTCCCCCCACAGCGTGCGTCGTACCAGCGAGTCGATGCCGTCGGCGCCGACCAGGACGTCGTGCTGTGCGGTGGTGCCGTCGGCGAAGTGCAGAGTGACCGCCTGGTCGTCCTGCTCGATACGTGTGACGTGCTGGTCGAACCGCAGGGTGTCGGGCGGGATGGCGGCGAGCATCCGCTCGTAGAGTTCGGGGCGCAGCAGTCCGATGAACCCTCCGCCGTATGCGCGCTTGGTTTCGGGGTCCTGCTTGACGCGTGCCCGCACGCGGCCGGAGAGGTTGCGGAACTCCGAGTCTGTGGGCGAGCCGAGGTCGTCGGTGTCCACTCCGAGTGCGCGCAGCGCCTTCAGCGGCGGCGGCCACAGGTTGAGGATGTTGCCGGCCGGCCGCGCCTCGCGGTAGCGCTCGTAGACGACGACGTCGTGACCGGCCTGGGCGACGGACAGAGCCGCGGCCATGCCGGCCGGCCCGGCGCCGAGGACGGCGACGCGGCCGCGGGGGGTGTTCGAGAGCGGTACGGGCATGGGGACACCTCAGGCCACCGGAAGAAAACAGTAGCGAGCGCTACTGTTGGCGGCAGACTGTAGTCTGCCTTACGGTTCAGTCAAGACCTGTGCACGCATGTCAGGGGGAACGGGAGACCGAGGTTCATGGGTGAGGCTGAGACAGTCCCGACGGCCGACCTGGAGATCCGGCCGCCCAAGCAACGGCGCAGCCGCGAGGCGTGGAACCGGGTGCTCGATGCCGGTGTGTCGATCCTGGAGGACGGCGGGTACGAGGCGTTCACCATCGCAGCCGTCTGCGAGCGGGCCCAGGTCGCGCCGCCTGCCATCTACGCCCGCACCACCAGCAAGGACGCTCTCTTCCTCGCCGTCTACGAGCACGGCATCCAGCGCCTGTGTGCGGAGCAGCGGGTATTCGCCGACACCAGCCGATGGGCAGACCTGCCCGCGGCCGAACTCGTCCGCGCGGCAGTGGCCGAAACGGTCGGCATGTTCTTTCGCCACGAGCGGTTCCTGCGGGCCGTCGTCCTGCTCTCCGCGTCGCATCCGGAAGTCCGGCGCCGAGGTTCCCGGTACAGCCAGGAACTGGGAGACGGGTTCGTCGGCGTGGTCCTGGGAGCGGCCAACGCCATCACGCACCCCGACATCGAGACCGCGGTTCGCCACTGCTTCAGCACCGTCTTCGCCGCGTCGGTCATCCGTGTCGCATACGGTCCGGGATTCGCCAGGCCGGTACCCGTCGAGGACGACGTCTTCACCGCCGACCTGGCCGAGACAGCGGTGCGCTACCTGCTGGCTGCCTGACTGCGTTTGCCCCACCCTCCCCGCTGTTCCGCCCCCCGGAACAGGAGTCGGCACATGCGAGTGGACCTACCGGTACTTCCAGCGCATGGAGTCCACCCGTCGGCGATCAAGTGGGCGATGAGCACGGTGATGAGCCGCCGCCTCACCCGACGGGCACACTGAACAGTCCGGCCGTTCCTCCGCCAGCCGGCCACGCGCGGCCAGCCGCTTGGCTTTCGACCGCGCCCCTTCCACCTTCGCCGGGACCGGCGCCAGCCCGAGGACAGCCGAGTTGACGACAGTCCATCGCCTCCCCGCGAGCCCACCCGGCCGTCCGGCCCACCGTCCAACTCCCGCCCGACGAGTGGCTCAAGCCCCGCCGGCCGAGCAACTGCCCGCACATCCCCTGCCTGTCCACCGCCTGGACCGCCGCCTACAAGCCCATCCGATCGCACAACGAGGGGGTCCACGGCGGCTCAAGAGCGACGAGATCGACATCCGCAGCCCCCAGCACCGGCCGCGGCCGGCCCCCGGCCGGGTCGCCCAGAACCTCCTCGTCGCCCTCGTGGTCACCGCCGGCAACCTCGGCGGCATCGCCCTGAACCCTGAGCAGGCCGAATCGCAGACGATCACCACCAGCCCTGGCGCCCCGGGCACCCCGTGACGCGCGCAACACGCAGAACCGAGACGGCGCCACCACCGACAGCGCGGGTCGCCGCCGTCTCCCACCCCGAACACGATCGGAAAGACCCCGGAAACGACAAAGATCCCGACCGATCATGAAGATCGACGGGATCTCGTCAACCGCTCCCGAGCAAACTCAAGAACAGTCGTGCGTGGACCTGAGGGGATTTGAACCCCTGGCCCCCTCGATGCGAACGAGGTGCGCTACCGGACTGCGCCACAGGCCCTTGCAACGAGTGAAACTCTAGCATCCCCATCCGGCTGCTTGGAAATCCGTTCCGACGCTGGTCAACGACGGCGGACCTGCCGGGGCGTCAGCGAACGCGGTGCGGGGCTCCGGGACGCCGTGGCGCTACTCGTTGGCCGCCTTCGGCCGGTCGCCGTCCTCGTACTGGTCGAACAGCGGGGTACGCCCCCGCTCCCGGGCCCGGCGAGCGGACGCGGCGCGGCGGGCGTCGGAGCGGCTGTCGTCGGAGGGGTCCGAGGAGCTGGAGGGCGAGTCGGTGCTCTCCTGGTCCTGGTCGGGCGGAGCCGGGGAGGAGGACGAGGGCCGGGGCGCGGACGAAGGCGCGTCCGGGTCGCGGGTGGCCGCGGCCCCGACGCCCGCACCGGCCGCACCCGCCGTCTCCGACCCCACCGCGCTCGACCTCGCCGAGCTCCACGAGTCCGGCGCTCCCAGGTCCACGTTCGGCGTGGCCCGTGGGGCGACCGGCGCCGTCACGTAGGTGGGGAGCGGCACCGGGACCGGGTCCCAGCTGTCCCCCTGGCCGGGGTGCCGCTGGCGTTCGCGCTGCTGGTCGACCCACTCCGCGTGGTCGGTCTGCTCGACGAGGGCGCGGCGGTCGGCCGCGAGCGCGGAGAGGCCGGGGTTGGTCCCGGTCTCTGGTCCGTCCTCCGGCTCGTCGGCGTCCGCGTCGGGCGTCGGCCGCCGTCGGGGCTGCCGCTCGCGCAGGCGCTGCGCCGCCGCCTCGGCCCGGCGCCGGTCCATCGTGTACGCGAACCGCCGCCGCTCCTGGGCCCGCAGGTACGCGATGTACACGCTCAGCATCACCGCCGGCACCCCGGGCGCCCACAGGAAGGCGAGCCCGCCGACCGCGGCGACGATCGCACCGAGGGTGAAGGCGAGGAAGAGCATGACGGTCGTACGCCGTCGGCGCGCGAGCACCTTCGAGCGCCGGGCGCGTGCGGCCGACTCCGCCGGGCTCACACGCCGTGCGCGTGCATCCGCAGCCGGCTTCGGCGCGGTCCGCGAGGACGCGGGCTGCGCCTTGCCGCCCGGCTGCGCTTTGCCGCCCGGCTGCGCTTTGCCGCCCGGCTGCGACTGCTGCGGCACCGGCCTGGCGCTTCCCTCGGGCGTCCCGTCCTTGCCCTTGGCCTTGGCGCCCTTGGCCTCGCCGCCCTTGGCCTCGCCCGGCTCCGCCGGCAGCCGGGTCTTGGTCTGCGGCCGGTAGCGAGGCATGGCGAAGGCCCGGACGTCCACCGAATCGGTGACGGCGCCCGGGTCGGCGTCGCGCTCCCCCTCGTCGGTGGAGCGCGCCCGCAGGTCCTTGGCGTACCGGCGCTCCATGCCCGCCCGTCCGGAAAGCAGCCGGATGGCGGTGCTGAAGCGTTCCGTCGGACGGGCTTCGTTCAGCTCGTCCTGCCTACGGAGCCACATCGGCACCAAGTAGGCGGCCCAGGCCCCGACGATGACTGCGTAGATGAGGCCGCTGCTGCTCACGCCTCACACGGTAGAGGGGTTTGCATGAGGCCATCTGCCAATTGAGCCGGTGTGTCGCACGATCTGGCTGATATTTCGAGCTTTTTTTGTGACCGATGCGATCAGCAGGCCGCCGCGAGCGCGAAATTAACGCCCCCAGACGATCAGCGACCGATCAATTTCGAACACGTATTTTATTTGCGGGGCGTGTCGCCGGGGGTGCCGGAAGTGTTGTGCGGCGTGCCGCGTGGGACGCTCCGCGCGCGTAGGCGCTGCCAGCGGGCCAGCAGGCCGTCGGGCACCTCTTCGGCGGTGAGCGCGAAGACGAGATGGTCGCGCCAGGCCCCGTCGATGTGAAGATATCGTGGACGAAGCCCTTCCTCGCGGAATCCGAGTTTCTCCACAACCCGGCGGCTCGGCCCGTTCTCGGGGCGAATACAGACTTCGATGCGGTGCAGACCGACGCCGCGGAAGCAGTGGTCGACCACGAGAGCCACGGCCGTCGGCATCACACCGCGTCCGGCGACCGCCTCGTCCACCCAGTAACCGACGTGCCCGGAGCACATCGAGCCCCAGGTGATCCCGGCGACCGTCAGCTGGCCCACGAGCCGGCCCTGGTACTCGATCACGAACGGCAGCATCCGGCCCGCGTTCGCCTCCGCGCGCAGATGGCGGACCATCTGGCGATAGGTCGGCCGGTGCGCCATCGGGCCGCCGGGCGGTGGCGGCGGAATCGTCGCCTCCCAGGGCCGCAGCCAGTCCCGGTTGCGCCGGTTGACCTCGCGCCAGGCCCGCTGGTCGCGCAGCTTTATCGGCCGGAGGACGACGTCGCCGTCCGCCAGCACGACGGGCCAGGATGGACTGGTCAGCTCGCACCCCCACTCGGTCCGGGGCGGTCCGCACCCTCACCGGGGCGGTCCGCGCCATGGCCGGGCTCCGCACCATGACCGCGGCGGTCCGCTCCATGGCCGTGGCCGGTGTGGTCCCCGGCGGTCCCCCCGGGTCTGTGCCCGGCGGCATCCGCGGTTCCGTGCCCGGCAGCGGCCCCGCCGCCACCGGGTCTCGGGTGGTCCCCGCCCCGGATCTGGTCCACGGCGTGGACCAGCAGGGGCTCCAGGACCGCCAGCCCGTCCTTCACGCCACCGGTGGAGCCCGGAAGGTTCACGATCAGTGTCCCTCGCGCGACACCCGCGAGCCCACGGGACAGCGCGGCCGTGGGCACCTTGTCCCTGCCGAACGCCCTGATGGCCTCGGCGATGCCCGGCACCTCGTGGTCGAGGACGCTCCGGGTGGCCTCGGGGGTCCGGTCGGTGGGCGAGATGCCGGTGCCGCCGGTGGTCACGATGACGTCGTACCCGGCGTCGACCCCCGCCCTCAGCACCTCCGCCACCGGATCACCGTCGGGGACGACCGTCGGGCCGTCGACGGCGAAGCCGAACGCCTTGAGCCCCTCGGCGATCAGGGGCCCGCCCTTGTCCTCGTACACACCGGCCGCGGCACGGTTGGAGGCGGTCACGACCAGGGCGGCGTACGGCGCGCCCAGGGCGCCCACGGTCGACGGGTCCGGGGGCGGGGTCATGCCCGCCTCCAGTCGCCCGACTTGCCGCCGGTCTTCTCCTCCACGCGCACGTCCGTGATGACCGCCCCCTTGTCGACCGCCTTGACCATGTCGATCACGGTGAGCGCCGCCACGCTGACCGCGGTGAGGGCTTCCATCTCCACGCCCGTGCGGTCGGTCGTCTTCACGGTGGCGAGGATCTCGACGGCGTCGTCCGCGACCGACAGATCAAGCTTGACACCCGACACTGACAACGGGTGACAGAGCGGGATGAGGTCGGGCGTGCGCTTGGCGCCCATGATGCCCGCGATACGCGCCGTGGCGAGGGCGTCTCCTTTGGGCACCCCCTCGCCGCGCAGCAGCTCGACCACGCGCGGCGAGACCAGGACCCGGCCGCTGGCGCGGGCCGTCCGCGCGGTCACGTCCTTCTCCGACACATCGACCATGCGGGCGGCTCCCGCCTCGTCGATGTGGGTGAGGCGGTCATCCGGCGGTCCGGGGGTCTCCCCCCGGGAAGACACAGTCATGTGGTGTGGCGCTCCCGGTCAGGGCCGCCGCGGTGCCGCGCACGGCCTGTTGTGCGCGACACGGTACGCCACCTTCAGCGGCCCCGCGGAGCGGGATCTCCCCGGCCCTGGCCGCGGTCAGCCCAGGAGGACGACCTCGACCTCACTGCCGGGCTCGACCGACTCCACCTCCTCGGGCACGACGATCAACGCGTCGGCGTGAGCGAGGGCCGCGACCAGGTGCGATCCGGCGCCCCCGACGGGGGTGACCTTGCCGTCGGCGTAGCTCCCGCGCAGGAACTGCCGGCGCCCGGCGGGCGAGGTCAGCGCCTTGGGCGCCTGAAGCGTCGCGCGGGTGGTGGGCCGGTGCAGGTCCTCCAGCCCCATCAGGGCGCGGATGGCGGGCCGTACGAACATCTCGAAGGAGACGTACGACGACACCGGATTGCCCGGCAGCGCCAGCAGCGGGGTGTGGTCGGGGCCGATGGAGCCGAAGCCCTGGGGCTTGCCGGGCTGCATGGCGAGCTTGCGGAACTCGACGCCGCTGCCCGCCTCGTCCTCGTCGCCGACGAACTGGAGGGCCTCCTTGACGACGTCGTACGCCCCGACGCTCACTCCGCCCGTGGTGACGAGCAGGTCGGCGCGGACGAGCTGGTCCTCGATGGTGGCGCGGAGGATCTCGGCGTCGTCGGTGACGGCGCCGACCCGGTAGGCGATCGCTCCGGCGTCGCGGGCGGCGGCGGTGAGGGCGAAGCTGTTGGAGTCGTAGATCTGGCCCGGCTCCAACTTCTCGCCGGGCTGCACGAGTTCGCTGCCGGTGGACAGGACGACCACACGCGGGCGGGGACGTACGCGGACCGTGGCGCGGCCGATCGAGGCGAGCAGCGCGATCTGCGGCGGGCCGAGGACCGTGCCCGCCGCCAGGGCCCGGTCACCTGCCTTCACGTCGCTACCCTTGGCCCGCACGTGCGCGCGTGCCTCGGCCGCGCGGTGGACGGCCACCTGCCCGGAGGCGCCCTCGGGGCTGGCGCTGTGGGCGCGCATCCCGGAGGCGGGCCCCTGGCCGAGGCCGCCGTCGGTCCACTCCACGGGAACGACCGTCTCGGCGCCCGGCGGCAGCGGGGCGCCGGTCATGATGCGGGCGGCCTCCCCGGGCCCCACGTGCGGCTGCTCGCCCTGGCCCGCGGCGACGTCGCCGATCACCGTCAGGACGGCCGGGTACTCCTCGCTCGCGCCCGCGACGTCCGCGACCCGCACCGCGTACCCGTCCATCGAGCTGTTGTCGAACGGCGGCAGTGACAGCGGCACCGTGACGTCCTCGACCAGGACGCAGCCCTGGGCGTCGAGGAGTTGCAGCTCGATGGGTTCCAGGGGGCGGACGGTGGCGAGGATGTCCTCCAGGTGCTCGGTCACCGTCCAGACGTGGTCCTGGGCGGTGTCGCGGGTCGGGGCGCTGCTCAAAGTGGCTACATCTCCTCGGCTACGTAACTGCGGAGCCAGGTCCGGAAGTCCGGGCCCAGGTCTTCACGTTCGCATGCGAGTCGGACAATGGCACGCAGGTAGTCGCCGCGGTCGCCGGTGTCATAGCGGCGGCCCTTGAAGACGACGCCGTGGACGGGACCGCCCACCTTCTCGTCGGCCGCCATCTGCTGGAGGGCGTCGGTGAGCTGGATCTCGCCGCCGCGGCCCGGCTCCGTCTTGCGGAGGATCTCGAAGACGTGCGGGTCGAGGACGTAGCGGCCGATGATCGCGTAGTTCGAGGGGGCGTCGGCCGGCTCCGGCTTCTCGACCATGCCCGTGACCTTGACGACGTCGCTGTCCTCGGTGGTCTCGATGGCCGCGCAGCCGTAGAGGTGGATCTGCTCGGGGGCGACCTCCATGAGCGCGATGACGCTGCCGCCGTTCTGCTCCTGGACCTCGACCATGCGCTGGAGCAGGGGGTCGCGGGGGTCGATGAGGTCGTCGCCGAGGAGGACGGCGAAGGGCTCGTCGCCGACGTGCGGGGCGGCGCACAGGACGGCGTGGCCGAGGCCCTTGGGGTCGCCCTGGCGGACGTAGTGCATGGTGGCGAGGTCGCTGGACTCCTGGACCTTGGACAGCCGGTGGGCGTCGCCCTTCTTCTGAAGGGCGGACTCCAGCTCGTAGTTGCGGTCGAAGTGGTCCTCCAGGGGCCGCTTGTTGCGACCGGTGACCATGAGGACGTCGTCGAGACCCGCGGCCACCGCCTCCTCGACCACGTACTGGATGGCCGGCTTGTCCACGACCGGCAGCATCTCTTTGGGAGTGGCCTTGGTGGCCGGCAGGAACCGGGTGCCGAGGCCGGCTGCGGGGATGACAGCCTTGGTGATCCTGGGGTTCGACTCAGTCATGCGCGCAACCTTATCCGGTGCCTTTGTGAACAATCTGTGGCTCCGGTTAATTCGCTCTCATATGAGCCGACTATGAACAGTGCGGGAGCAGCTTGTGAGCCGGATGAGGCACGGTACGGACTCTGCCAAGCGATTGTTGCGGCGAGAGCTCCTCACGGTGAGGAACGGGTTGACGGCGGATGACGTCCGGAAAACGACGGACGCCCTTGCCGTCCGCGCCCTGGGCCTGCCCGAACTGGTGCGCGCGCGCACGGTCGCGGCGTACGTCTCCGTGGGGAACGAGCCGGGCACCCTCGCCCTCCTCGACGCGCTCCACGCGCGCGGGGTGCGTGTTCTGCTGCCGGTCCTGATGGAGGACAACGATCTCGACTGGGGCGTGTACGAGGGTGAGGGGTCCCTGGTCCGTGTCCAACACGGCGGGAAGATGGCCCTGTTGGAGCCGTCGGGCGAGCGCCTCGGCCCGGCGGCCGTCGAACGGGCGGACGCCGTCCTGCTGCCCGGTCTCGCCGTGGACGCCCGCGGGATGCGCCTCGGGCGCGGCGGCGGCTCGTACGACCGGGTCCTCGCCCGTCTGGAGCGCGCGGGGACCGATCCGGCGCTGGTGGTGCTCCTGTACGACACGGAGGTCGTCGACCGCGTGCCCGAGGAGCCCCACGACCGTCCGGTGCACGCGGTGGTGACCCCTTCGGGAGTACGGCGTTTCCGAACCGCCCGCCCCTAGGAACCCCCTTGAGGCGAAGGGGCGCCCCCTCACAGCCGAAAGGGCCCTCCACGCGCGCGTGGAGGGCCCTTTACACCGGATTTCACCGGCTCCGTCAGAGTGTCACGGCTTCAGCAGCAGCGTGTCGCTCGTGCCGGCGTCGACCGCCTTCTTGGAGAAGGACCAGGTCAGCAGCTCACCCTGGGCCCACTTGCTCGTCTGGTCCGTGTAGTGGGCGTTGTAGGCGTGCCCGGAGGCACCGGTGAGGTTGATCCACTTGGACTTGTCGAGGTTGCCGAGGTTGACCACCATCCGCATCGACGGCACCCAGACGACGTTGTAGCCGCCCGCCGCGTTCCAGCCGGTGGCGTTGACGGTGGCCTCGCCGCCGCCGAGCTTCCAGGGGCCGCGGTTGAGCATGTACTGCAGGAAGCCGGGGCCCTCGGTGCCCAGGGTCTGGTTCTTCAGGAACAGGCGGTGCAGCCGGCCCCAGCTCCAGGTGTCGATGTCCTTGCCGAGCTTGGCGGTCAGCTCCCAGCGGGCGTCGTCCATGGCCCGCGCGAACAGCTGGTCGCGGGTCTTGGCCGGCTTCTCGGTGCGCGTGCCGGGCGCCTTCCACCAGTCGTTCTTCTCGTCGTCGATGATCCTGCGGACCACCTCGAACCAGCGGTCGCCGCCGTCCGGCTGGGCCTGGTCGGCGTCGCGCTCACCGCACTCGCGCACCTTCTGTTCCTCGTCCACGGGGCCGGTCGTGTCGACGGGATCGACGTACAGGCACTGTCCCTTGACCCGCAGTTCCTTGGGCAGCTTGTTGCCGAAGGCAAGCTTGAGGATGTTGCGCCAGACCGCGTTGAAGTACGCGGCCGCCGCCGAGTCGGCGTCCTGGGTGTAGTCCCAGCCCTCCAGCAGCTTCTGCGCCTCCCGGACGCTCTTGTCCTGGATGTCGATCTTCAGCAGCCTGGGCACCAGCAGCCGGGCGATCTCGCTGCTGTTGTCCAGCTGCATCTGGCGCATGTCCTCGGTCGAGACCTTCCCGCCGCCCTTGATCTTCGACTCGATCAGGTCGGCGAGCCGCTGGCTGCGCGTGCCGTAGCCCCAGTCCGTGGTGAGCGTGTAGGGGTACGCGTCCTGCTCGCCGGCGGCCTGGTCGACGACGGCCTGGTTGGCGGTGACGATGTAGCCGCGCTTCGGGTTGTACTCGTACGGCAGCTCGTCCTGGTCGATGTAGCCGGTCCAGCGGTACTTGGAGTCCCAGCCCGGCGCCGGGATCGAGCCGTCGCCCTCGCCGCGGATCGGGATCCTGCCGGGCAGCTGGTAGCCGATGTTGTCCTTGGTGTCGGCGTAGATCAGGTTCTGCGACGGCGCGTCGAGCAGGGCGGCGGCCTTGCGGAAGCCGTCCCAGTCCTTGGCCTTGTCCATGGCGAACACGGCGTCCATGGAGGTGCCCGGCTCCAGGGCGGTCCAGCGCAGCGCTATGGCGTAGCCGTCGCCGCGATCGGGTGCGGCGCTGTCGACCGTGGCCTTCTTGCCGACCTTCACGAGCTCGTCGTCCCGGTCCGACAGCAGGGGGCCGTTGTTGGTGGTGCGGACGACGATCTTCTTGGACGTGCCGCCGGCGACCTCGATGGTCTCCTCGCGGGTGTCGAAGGAGCGCACCTTGCCGTCGTACTCGTAGCCGTTGCCGGAGAGCTTCTCCAGGTACAGGTCGGTGACGTCGACACCGGAGTTGGTCATGCCCCAGGCGATGTCCTGGTTGTGGCCGATGATGACGCCGGGCATCCCGGCGAAGGTGTAGCCGGAGACGTCGTACTGGCACTTGTCGGAGATCGCCCTGCAGTGCAGGCCCATCTGGTACCAGACGGACGGCAGCGAGGCCGACAGGTGCGGATCGTTGGCGAGCAGCGGCTTGCCGCTGATGGTGTGGGCGCCGGAGACGACCCAGGAGTTGGAGCCGATGCCGTTGCCGTTCACGCCGACGGCCTCGGGCACGTCCTCCAACACCTTGTACAGGCCCGAGAGCTGCGTCTGGAGGGCCGCGGAGGCGCCGGAGGTCCCCGCGCCGGTCCCGGTGCCGCCCGTACCCGCGTCGCTCTGCGTGGAGGTCCCGGAGCCCTGCGACCCCTGCGTCCACGTACGGGTGACCTGGTCGTACTCGCCCTCCTGGACGATCGCCTTGTTCCGGTTGTACGGGTACTCGGGGTAGAGGTCGGCGATCTGCCTGGGGCTGAGGCGGCTGGTCATCAGGGCGCGGTCGATCTCGTCCTGCATGTTGCCGCGCAGGTCCCAGGCCATCGCCTTCAGCCACGAGACCGAGTCGACCGGGGTCCATTCCTCGGGCTTGTAGTCGTTGCTGAAGCCGAGGGCCGCGTACTCCAGGGAGATGTCCTTGCCCTCCTTGCCCCGCAGGTAGGCGTTGACTCCCTTGGCGTAGGCCTGGAGGTACCTCTTCGTCTCGGCCGAGAGCTTGGTGTCGTACTCCTCCTTCGCCACCCTGTCCCAGCCGAGGGTGCGCAGGAACTCGTCGTTGTCGATCTGGCTCTTGCCGAACATCTCGGACAGGCGGCCCGCGGTCATGTGGCGGCGCACGTCCATCTCGTAGAACCTGTCCTGCGCCTGGACGTAGCCCTGCGCCATGAACAGGTCCTCGTCGGTGGAGGCGTAGATCTGCGGGATCCCGTAGTCGTCACGCTGGACGTCGACCGGTCCGGACAGGCCCTCCAGCGTGATCGAACCCTTGGTCTGCGGGAACGAGGCGCGCACGGTGCTGACCGACCAGTACCCACCGAAGCCGACGCCTCCGATGAGGGCCAGGACGAGGACGATCAGGAGCAGGCGGGCTCTGCGCCCCTTCTTCCTGCCGGGCTTGCCGGGCTTCTCACCGGAAGAGGCGGTGGTGTTGGGGGGCATCGCTGTCCTTGCTGTCCTAATGCGAGCGGCAGACCGGGCTGTGCTTTTAACTGAGCGCAGGAGCAACCATAGGCGCAGGGCCCGACACGACTTGACGCGGAGTCGGCAACCGGCACGTACGGACGTTCGATCTTGCACTGTCGAGTGTCAAGAAAACGTCAAGAGTTAGGTAAGGTAACGAAGTACCTGCATCGAAGAGCGTGCCGACGACCGCCTTCGCGTGCTCGAATCCACCTGCACGGACCGGCGAGAAGGGACCAGCCGCTGACTGTCCACCACCTCAACCAGCTCCTGCTCATGTGCTCGATCGTCCTGCTCGTCGCGGTGGCAGCGGTACGGATCTCTTCGCGCAGCGGGCTCCCCAGCCTGCTCGTCTACCTGGGCATCGGCGTCGCCATGGGCCAGGACGGGATCGGCGACATCCACTTCGACAACGCCGAGCTGACCCAGGTCATCGGCTACGCGGCCCTCGTGGTGATCCTCGCGGAGGGCGGTCTCGGCACGAAGTGGAAGGAGATCAAACCGGCCCTCCCGGCCGCCAGCTCGCTGGCGCTGGTCGGGGTGGCGGTGAGCGTCGGCGTCACGGCCGCGGGCGCGCACTACCTGAGCGGGCTGGAATGGCGGCAGTCGCTGATCATCGGCGCGGTGGTGTCCTCGACGGACGCGGCGGCGGTCTTCTCCGTCCTGCGGAAAATCCCCCTCCCCGCGCGCCTGACGGGTGTCCTGGAGGCCGAGTCCGGCTTCAACGACGCCCCCGTGGTCATCCTCGTCGTCTCGTTCTCCATGGCCGGCCCAGTGGAGCACTGGTACGTGCTGCTCGGGAAGATAGCCCTGGAGCTGGCCATCGGCGCGGCCGTCGGCCTCGCGGTGGGCTGGCTCGGCGCGTACGGGCTGCGGCACGTGGCCCTGCCCGCCTCCGGCCTCTACCCGATCGCCGTCATGGCCATCGCCGTCACCGCCTACGCGGCCGGGGCACTCGCCCACGGCAGCGGCTTCCTCGCCGTGTACCTGGCCTCCATGGTGCTCGGCAACTCCCGGCTGCCGCACTGGCCCGCCACGCGCGGCTTCGCCGAGGGGGTCGGCTGGATCGCCCAGATCGGCATGTTCGTGCTGCTCGGCCTGCTCGTGACCCCGCACGAGATGGGCGACGACATCGTGCCCGCGATCGTCATCGGCCTGGTGCTGACCATGGTGGCCAGGCCGGTGAGCGTCGTCGTCGCCCTGCTGCCGTTCAGGCTGCCCTGGCCCGAGCAGACACTGCTGTCCTGGGCCGGGCTGCGCGGCGCGGTCCCCATCATCGTGGCGACCATCCCCATGGTGAACGAGGTCGAGGCGAGCCGCCGGATCTTCAACATCGTCTTCGTGCTCGTCGTCGTCTACACCCTCGTCCAAGGGCCGACGCTGCCCTGGGTGGCCAGGAAGCTGCGCCTGCGCGAGGGCCAGGAGGCCGCCGACCTCGGCATCGAGTCGGCGCCCCTGGAGCGGCTGCGCGGGCACCTGCTGTCCGTGGCGATCCCCGAGGGCTCGAAGATGCACGGCGTCGAGGTCAACGAGCTGCGGCTGCCGCCCGGCGCGGCCGTCACGCTCGTCGTCCGCGACGGCACGTCGTTCGTCCCCCTGCCGACCACGGCGCTGCGCCACGGCGACGAACTGCTCGTGGTGGCCACGGACCCCGTGCGGGACGCGGCGGAACGGCGCCTGCGCGCGGTCGGCATGGGCGGCAAGCTGGCGGACTGGCTGGGGACGGGGAACGGCGGGGCGAGTCGTTAGCTCGGGGAACCTGACCGGATTCCCAGGTTCGCGGACTGCTGGTGCTCGCTTTCACAGGTCCCCGGGGGCATCGCCTCTGTACAATGCAGGTGCACTTGATCGAACCACCTCTGCCTGACGCAGAGCTGGCGCGACCGTATGGCGGCCGGGACGCCCTCACCGTGGGCCCGGCATCTACCGCAGTTCCGCGCAAGAGGACAGCTCTCGGCGCCCGCCCAAGACGGGGGGTCGCGCTACCAGGCGGCAGAAAGGCATGGGCCGTGGCTTCCACGGTCACCTCGACGTCGTCCCGTCCCTCCCGCCCGTCCCGCCCGGGCTATGGACAGCTGCTGCGCACGCGCGGCGCCTGGACGTTCCTGCTCCCCGGCTTCGCCGCACGCCAGCCGTTCGCGATGCTGACCCTCTCCATCGTGCTGCTGGTGCGGCACACCACCGGCTCCTTCGGGGCGGCGGGGGCCGTGGCCGCCGTGACCGGTGTCTCCATGGCGCTGTTCGCCCCGTACAGCGGGCGCCTGGCCGACCGCCACGGACAGCGGGCCGTGCTGGTGCCCGGCGTCGTCCTGCACGCCCTGGCGGGCGCCACCCTGACGGCGCTGGCGCTGGCCGGCGCCCCCTTGTGGGCGCTCTTCGCCGCCGCCGTGCCGACGGGGGCCTCGGTGCCGCAGATCGGCCCCATGGTGCGCGCCCGCTGGGGCGTGAAGCTCCAGGGCACGCCCCTGATGACGACCGCGGCCGCCTTCGAGTCCGTCACCGACGAGCTGACCTTCGTGCTCGGCCCGCTGGTGGCGACCGCGCTGTGCACGGCCGTGGACCCGGCGGCCGGGCTGGTGACGGAGGCCGCGCTCACCTTGGTCGGCGGTCTGCTGTTCGCGGCTCAGAAGGGCACGCAGCCCGCCCCCCTTCGCAACGGGCGTGACGGGCACGCGCGCGTGGAGCACGTTTCGGCACTGCGGGCCCCCGGGGTGCGTGTTCTGGTCGTGGTCTTCCTGGGGATCGGCTCCGTCTTCGGCGGCATGCAGGTCTCGCTCGCCGCGTTCTCGGAGTCGATCGGCGAGCCCGGACTGAACGGCGTCCTGTACGGCGTCTTCGCGGCCGGCAACATGCTCTCCGGCCTCGTCTGCGGCGCGATCGCCTGGAAGGCGGCCCCGCGGCGGCGGCTGGTCGTCGCGTACGCGGCCCTCGCCCTGACCGCCTCGGGTCTGTGGGCCGCCCACTCGGTGATGGTCCTCGCCGGTCTCGGCCTGCTGGTCGGCATGTGCGTCGCGCCGGCCCTGATCATCGGCTACACGCTGGTCGACGCCCTGGTGCCGGCGGCCGCCCGCACGGAGGCCTTCACCTGGCTGACCGGCGCGGTCGCACTCGGCCAGGCCGCCGCCGTCACGCTCGCCGGCCAGCTGGAGGACCGTCTCTGGGACGGTGCCGGTTTCCTGGTGCCGTTGGCCGGTACGGCGCTGGCGCTGGCGACGCTGGTCGCCCTGCGGTCACGGCTCGTTCCCCGCCCCCGGACCCGCACCGTCGCACGTGGCATCGGTCACCGCGCACAGGTCGCAGTGGACTGAACCGAAGGAATGCGTCACTATGGATCGTCGTTAGCACTCATCGAGTGAGAGTGCCAGGAGGAAGACCAGTGCCGACGTACCAGTACCAGTGCACCGAGTGCGGTGAGGGCCTCGAAGCGGTGCAGAAGTTCACCGACGACGCCCTGACCGAGTGCCCCAGCTGCGGTGGCCGCCTGAAGAAGGTGTTCTCCGCGGTCGGTATCGTCTTCAAGGGCTCCGGTTTCTACCGGAACGACAGCCGTGGCTCGTCGTCGAGCAGCAGCACGGCGTCGTCCTCCAAGTCCTCGTCGTCGGACTCGAAGTCCTCGTCCGACGCGAAGTCGTCGACCGGCTCGTCGAGCTCGGCCTCCGGCTCGTCCTCCTCGGGCTCGTCCTCCTCCAGCAGCACCTCGGCGGCATAGCGCCCGCTCCGGGACCCTGTCGTCGTACGAGTCGTCGTACGACGGCGGGGTCCTCGGCGTTCGTGCCGCCGGTTAGGGTGCGGGCATGGCGAACACGGAGAACGCTGAGATCGGTGTCATCGGCGGTTCGGGCTTCTACTCCTTCCTGGACGACGTGACCGAGATACAGGTCGACACCCCGTACGGGCCGCCCAGTGACTCCCTCTTCCTGGGCGAGGTCGCGGGACGGCGGGTTGCCTTCCTGCCCCGGCACGGGCGCGGCCACCACCTGCCGCCGCACCGCATCAACTACCGCGCCAACCTGTGGGCCCTGCGGTCGGTCGGGGCTCGCCAGGTGCTCGGGCCCTGTGCCGTGGGGGGACTGCGGCCGGAGTACGGGCCGGGCACGCTGCTCGTGCCGGACCAGTTGGTGGACCGTACGAAGGCGCGGGCGCAGACGTACTTCGACGGGCTGCCGCTGCCCGGAGGCGGCGTCCCGAACGTGGTGCACGTGTCGCTGGCCGACCCGTACTGCCCCACCGGCCGCAAGGTCGCGCTGGAGGCGGCGCGCGGGCGGGACTGGGAACCGGTGGACGGCGGCACGCTGGTGGTCGTCGAGGGGCCGCGGTTCTCGACGCGCGCCGAGTCGGTCTGGCACCAGGCACAGGGCTGGTCCGTGGTCGGCATGACCGGCCACCCCGAGGCCGCGCTCGCCCGCGAGCTGGAGCTCTGCTACACGTCGTTGAACCTCGTCACCGACCTCGACGCGGGCGCCGAGACCGGCGAGGGCGTCTCGCACGAGGAGGTGCTCCAGGTGTTCGCCGCGAACGTCGACCGGCTGCGGGGCGTCCTGTTCGACGCGGTCGCCGCGCTGCCGCCGAACGAGAAGCGGGACTGCCTGTGCACGTCGGCACTGGGCGGGATGGATCCGGGGTTCGCGATGCCGTGACCGGGGGGCGGAACTTCCCCTTCGGGTGAGGGAGTTTTCCACAACGTGTGGGTTGTCCACCGGCGTCTGCGGGCTCGGCCGCGAAGCCTCATCGTGGGACCGCAAGCCGATCTCACGCAGCAGGTGGTGGCCCCATGTCCCTTCCGTTCCCCTCCCTGACCTCGTCCTCCTCGTCGTCCCTGACCTCAACGTCCTCCCTGTCTTCCTCGTCTTCCTCGTCGCTCCACGGCCCGCCCGGCTCCGGCGCTCCGCCGACCTGCGAGGTCCCGCACTTCGCCCCGTTGCGGGTGGGCGGTGCCCGCTACCGGTTGCGGCGGCTCGTGCGGTGCCGGAGGCGGGCCGTGGCCGCCGGGCTGGCCGTCACCGCGGCGGCGCTCGTGGCGGCGGCCCCACGGGAGGCGGAGCCGGCCGGGGAAGCCCAGCGGCCCCGCGGGCATCCGGTGACCGGGGCGGTTTCCCAGCGGCAGCGCGCCGTCGAGATGGTGGCGGCTCCAGTGCGCATCGCCGACGGCGCGGCGGTGCGGCTGCTGAGGCCCGGCGACCGGGTCGACGTGATCGCGGCCGAGGGGTCGGCGGCGGCCGGCGCCGACGCCCGGGTGGTCGCGCGCGGGGCGCGGGTGACGAGGGTGCCGGAGGCGGGCGTCACCGAGAGCGGGGCGCTGGTGGTGCTGTCCGTGCCCCGGGCCGCGGCGGCACGGCTGGCGGGCGCGGGCGCGACCTCACGGCTGGCGGTGACGCTGTGCCGGCCTTGAGGCAGGACACCGCCGGGCGCCGGTCACGGCGGTCGTCCGTGAGGTGCCGCTGGACAGGTCCGGAACGCCGTGCCGTAAGTTGCGGAGTCGTTTGTTCCACGACTTGCGCGGAGGGGCGTCAAGGTGAGCGAGAAGAAGGAGCCGAGCCTCTGGGAGGGCTTCAAGGCCTTCCTGATGCGGGGGAACGTCGTCGACCTGGCGGTGGCCGTGGTCATCGGCGCGGCTTTCACCAACATCGTGAACGCGGTGGTGAAGGGCATCATCAACCCCGTGGTGGGGGCGATCGGCACCAAGAACCTCGACCATTACAGCTACTGCCTCAAGGACCCCTGCACGGGCAGCGGCGACACCGCGACCGGCGTCCGCATCCTGTGGGGCTCCGTCCTGGGAGCGACGCTCAGCTTCGTCATCACGGCGACCGTCGTCTACTTCCTGATGGTGCTGCCGATGGCCAAGTACCTCGCTCGGCAGGAGGCCCGCCGCAAGGCCAAGGAGGGCACGCACGAGGTCATCGAGGTGACCGAGCTGGAGGTCCTGAAGGAGATCCGCGACGCCCTGGTCGCCCAGCGGGGCTCGGCGCACGACCGCAAGTAGAGCGGTTCACGGACCGCGTTCAGAGATGGTGGGGCGGCTTCTCGTCGAGGAAGCGCTTCAGGTCGGCGACGCTGTCACTCTCCGAGGGCCGCTCGCCCCATCCTCGGTCCGTGTCGTCCGACGACTGCTGGTCGAGCGGGTCGTCGAAGACCAGCGCGGCCTTCGCCGGCTCGCGCGGTTCGGGGGCGGAAGCGGTACTCATGGCTCCAGGGTACGGCCCTGCCCCTGGACGGGCCCTGGCGCCGCCGGAGGGCGGAGTGCGGCCGTTCGGCCCCGGTGAGGCGGGGCGGGCGGTGCCGGATCAGACTGGGTTCATGACAGTTGACGCTTTGACTGATGTCGCGGGGCTGCGGGTCGGGCACGCCACCCGGACCGGAGGCGGCTGGCTCACCGGGACGACGGTGGTCCTTGCCCCGGAGGGCGGGGCGGTGGCGGCCGTGGACGTGCGGGGCGGTGGGCCGGGGACCAAGGAGACGGACGCGCTCGATCCGCGGAACGTGGTGCAGAAGGTCGAAGCGGTCGTGCTGACCGGGGGCAGCGCGTACGGGCTGGACTCGGCGTCGGGGGTGATGGCCTGGCTGGAGGAGCGGGGACGCGGAGTGCGGGTGGGCCCCGGTCCGTCGCACGTCGTGCCGGTCGTGCCCGCGGCCTGTGTCTTCGACCTGGGCCGGGGCGGCGACTTCCGTGCGCGGCCGGACGCGGCCACCGGACGGGCCGCGGTGGAGGCGGCCGCCGCGAGCGACCCGGGCACGGCGGTCGAGGAGGGCTGCGTGGGTGCCGGTACGGGGGCGACCGCCGGGCAGTTGAAGGGCGGAGTCGGCACGGCGAGCGTCGTGCTCACCTCAGGCATAACGGTGGCCGCGCTGGTGGTGGCCAACGCGGCGGGATCGGTGATGGATCCGGAAACGGGGGTGTTGTACGGGGAGTTGCTGCAGGAAGGCGGCCGTACGGCGGCCCCGGCGGCCGAGGTGCACGAGGCGGCGCGGCGGCGGCTCGCCAAGACAGCCGCCAAGAACACTCCGCCCTCCCTGAACACGACCCTCGCCGTCGTCGCCACCGACGCCGACCTCACCCGCGCCCAGGCGCAGAAGCTGGCGGGCACGGCGCACGACGGACTCGCCCGCGCCATACGCCCGGTGCATCTCCTCAACGACGGTGACACGGTCTTCACCCTGGCCACCGCCGCCCGCCCCCTGTCCTCGGACAGTCCGCTCGCGCTGAACGAGGTGCTCGCGGCGGGCGCGGACGTGGTGACACGGGCGATCGTCCGCGCGATACGGGCGGCGGAGCCGGTGGAGGGGCCTGGCGGGGTGTGGCCGGCGTACACGGAGCTGTACGGGAACTGAGGGCCGTCCCGGTGAAGAGCCGGGCCACGCAGGCCGATTGTCCTGGTTCTGTCACGCGCGTGCCGCAGCGGTGGGACGGCCGGAACCTCCGCGGGACCCGGGTGCTCTTTCTCCTCGTACTGGAACGGATCACGTACGAAGTGAGACAGGGGGCAGCCCGTGACATCGCCGGACAAGAGGGTGCGACGTGCGCTGGGGGCCTGCGCCGTCCTGGTGGTCGGGTCCCTCACGCTCACCGCCTGCGGTGGCAGCGCCAAGGCCGACAACGACAAGGCCCCCGCCAAGGACTCCGCGGCGAGGATCACGATCTCGGCGAAGGACGGTTCGACGGGCGCGTCCATCAACGCGACCGGCGTGAAGGTCAGCGGCGGCAAGCTGACCGAGGTGAAGATGACGGTGGCGGGGACGGAGCAGGCCGTGCCGGGGACGGTGTCCGCCGACGGAAAGGCGTGGAAG
Source organism: Streptomyces sp. NPDC030840 (assembly GCF_055572015.1). Taxonomy (NCBI): domain Bacteria; kingdom Bacillati; phylum Actinomycetota; class Actinomycetes; order Kitasatosporales; family Streptomycetaceae; genus Streptomyces; species Streptomyces sp. NPDC030840. The sequence continues at coordinate 276,807 of NZ_JBVIEE010000011.1, forward strand.
CCGAAGGAGCAGCTGGAGCGGGGGACGAAGTATCAGATCTCGGCCCTCGCGAAGAACGCCGAGGGGCGCACGTCCGCCGCCAACTCCATCTTCACCACCGTCACCTCGGCCAACAGCTTCATCGGGACGTACACGCCGGACGACGGGACCACGGTGGGCGTGGGGATGCCGGTGTCGTTCACGTTCGACAAGGCGATCAGCGCCAGGAAGGCCGTGCAGTCGCACATCACGGTGACGTCGAGCAGTGGGCAGAAGGTGGTCGGGCACTGGTTCGGGGCGCAGCGGCTCGACTTCAGGCCCGAGGAGTACTGGAAGGCAGGCTCCAAGGTCACGATGAAGATCGACCTGGACGGGGTGGAGGGCGCCAAGGGCGTCTACGGCGTGCAGGACAAGACGGTCACCTTCACCGTCGGGCGGTCCCAGGTCTCCACGGTCGACGTCAGCACGCAGACCATGACGGTCGTGCGTGACGGCAGGACGATCAGGACGATCCCGATCTCCGCGGGCAGCCCGGAGAACACCACGTACAACGGCCAGATGGTAATCTCCGAGAAGTTCGTGCAGACGCGGATGAACGGGACGACGGTCGGCTTCGGGGGCGAGTACGACATCCCGGACGTGCCGCACGCGATGCGGCTGACGACGTCGGGCACCTTCATCCACGGCAACTACTGGTACAACAAGGGCAATCCGCCCTTCGGCAGGCAGGGCACCAGCCACGGCTGCGTCGGACTCCAGGACGTGCGGGGCGCCCGGGGCGACACTCCCGCCAAGTGGTTCTACGACAACTCGCTCATCGGTGACGTCGTGACGGTCAAGAACTCCCCCGACAAGTCGGTCGCCCCCGACAACGGCCTCAACGGCTGGAACATGCCGTGGAGCGCCTGGACGGCCGGCAGCGCCCTCTGAGCCGCGCGAGGGCGGGTGACGTCAGGGTCAACCGCGGCCCGACGAGCACTCTTTGGTGGCACAACGCGAAGATCTTCGGCAAAACGGCGGGCCACGCGGGAACCATTCGCGTGGCCCGCGCGTTTTAGTGACGTACGTTTTCTCGGTTCCCGGACATGATGTCCGACCGAGGGGCTACGGTATGCACCCACAAGGTGACATGCAGCAACGCCGGGAGAAGCCTTGAGCGTTCCGTACGAGACGGCAGCGTACGAGCCACCCGAGTCGCCCGAGTCTCCGGAGGAGCACCTCGCGCGACTCCTCGGTCGCGCACTGAACTCATTCGAGCTGCCCGACGAGACCATACAGCGCCTCGACTGCGCGCTGGCGCACGACAGTTCACTGCACTCCGCGCACTACAGCGCGGGGCTGCACCGGTCGACGTACCGGCACACCTGGCTGCTGGCCGACGGCTGCGCGCTCACCCTGTGGGAGCTGGTGCACAACACGGCGCCGGGCAGCGAACCGCAGCACGAGGTGTACGTGGACGAGGAGGAGCTGCGGGCCGCCACGGCGCGGCTGCCGTTGCCGCCGGACACACCGGAGTTCGAGCTGCCCGTCATGGTGGAGCCGGGGCCCGTTCCCGAGCCCCGCCACGAGTACGTGCTGGACGACTCGGCCGACCACGCCCGGCGGCTGCTGCGCCGCGCGGAGAACCCGGACCCGCCGGACGACGAGCTCGCCACGCTGCTGCTGCGGACGGCGTTCGCGCACGAGATCACGCAGGCGTTCGGCCGTCCCGGCCGCTCCGGCCGTGCGGGGCCGAACTTCTCGCTGTACGAGCACGCGTTCTTACTCACCGACGGCCAGGAGATCTCCCTGTGGGAGGTCGAGCACACGGCGACGCCGGACGGGCGCCACATGTGCGAGGTCTACGCGTCCGAGGACGCGGCCCGGGACGCGATGGAGCGGCGGGCGACGAGCCGTGGGTGACTCCTGGACGGTCAGGGGCGGCCGTCGCTGAGCTGTCGTACGAGTCCGGCGAAGGCGTCGCGTTCCGCCGGAGTCAGTTCGACCTGCTCGATGTGCGGGGCGGAGTGGCGCTGGCGAGGAAGGCCCCGCAGGATCCGGCCGCGGCGGCCCAGGGCCGCGAACTGCCGCCCATGGACGGGCAGGCCGCGGCGCATGACGCGGATGAGCAAGGCGAACCAGATGACCGCCGCCGCCGCGAGGGCGGTCACGCCCATCAGATGGAGGATCGACACGTGCTCAGGCATGCGTCCCAGTAGACACCACGGTCCGGGCCTTTTGCCCGGACCGTGACGCATCTCGCAGGTGCCGCGAACAACGCACCACGGAGGTAAACCCGCCAAATGCGCACCATGCGCGGCGGTCGGGCGGACCGCGCGCGAGGCGGGCGCGCCGGGGGGGTCTCCGGGCCATGCGCGGTGGCCGCAGCCCCCTGTCCAACGGGCTGCGGCCACCGATGGGCGATGGGGTGTCGTGTCGCACGGGTCGCGTGCCGCACACGCCATCGGCCGTTGTGCGGGCCGGTCGGGGGTTCGGCCGCGACCGGCCACCATGGTCAGCGGTTCTCGCCGTGACCGGTCCTCAGTGTCGTCGGCTCACGCCGCGACCGGCTGCTTGGCATCCGTCCGGGCGGCCGGGGCCTCTTCCGCGACCGTGCCCGGCTGGGTCTTCCGCATGCCCTTCAGGACGATGACCAGGCCGGCCGTGACCGCTGTACCGATGGCGATGGCCAGCAGGTACAGGAACGGCTTGCCGATCAGGAACGTGACCCAGATGCCGCCGTGCGGGGCGCGCAGGGTCGAGCCGAAGGCCATGGTCAGCGCGCCGGTGACCGCGCCGCCCGCCATGGAGGCCGGGATGACCCGCAGCGGGTCGGCGGCGGCGAACGGGATCGCGCCCTCGGAGATGAAGGAGGCTCCGAGGACCCAGGCCGCCTTGCCGTTCTCGCGCTCGGCGGTGGTGAACAGCTTCTTGCGGACCGTGGTGGCCAGCGCCATGCCCAGGGGCGGGACCATACCGGCGGCCATCACGGCGGCCATGATCTTCATCGCGGAGTCGCTCGGGTCCTGGACGGCGATGCCGCCCGTGGCGAAGGCGTAGGCGACCTTGTTGACGGGGCCGCCCAGGTCGAAGCACATCATCAGGCCGAGCAGGATGCCGAGGAGGACGGCGTTGGTCCCCGAGAGGCCGCTCAGCCAGTCGGTCATGGCCTTCTGGGCCTCGGCGATGGGCTTGCCGACGACGACGAACATCAGGAAGCCGACGATGATCGAGGAGACCAGCGGGATCACGACCACCGGCATGATGCCGCGCAGGACCGGCGGGATCTTGATCCGCTGGATGGCGAGGACGACCGCGCCCGCCAGCAGACCGGCGACCAGACCGCCGAGGAAACCGGCGGCGATGTTGGAGGCGATCATGCCGCCGACGAAGCCGGGGACGAGACCCGGGCGGTCCGCCATGCCGAAGGCGATGTAACCGGCGAGGACGGGGATCAGGAAGCCGAATGCGACGCCGCCGATCTGGAACAGCAGGGCGGCCCAGCTGTCCAGCTGCCCCCAGACGAAGTGGTCGGTGACCGGCTTGGCCTCGTTGATCTGGTAGCCGCCGATCGCGAAGCCAAGGGCGATCAGCAGACCGCCCGCCGCGACGAACGGGACCATGTAACTCACGCCGGTCATCAGCCACTTGCGGAGCTTGGTGCCGTAGCCGTCGCCGGGCTCGCCCGCGCGCTCGACCGGAGTGGAGCCGGGCCCCGCCGCGGTGGTGATCTCACCGCGCTCGGCCTTGCCGCGGACCTCGGCGATCAGCTCGGCGGGCCGGTTGATGGCCGCCTTCACGCCGGTGTCCACGGTGGGCTTGCCCGCGAACCGCTCCTTCTCCCGCACGGGGACGTCGTGCGCGAAGATCACGCCGTCGGCGGCGGCGATGACGGCCGGGTCGAGCCGGCTGAAGCCGGCCGAGCCCTGCGTCTCGACGACGACCTCGACGCCGTCGGTGTCGCGGCCGGCGTTCTCCAGCGACTCGGCGGCCATGTAGGTGTGCGCGATGCCGGTGGGGCAGGAGGTGACGGCGACGATCCGGAACGGGCGGGCCTCCGCGTCGTCCCCGGCGGTCGTCCCCGTGCCCGTTTCCCCGTCGTCGGTGCTGCCCGCGGCGGCGCCGGCGGAGGCCGTTCCGGCCGGCGCCGCCGCGGAGTCTTCGGTGTCCTGGGCTGGTTCCTGGGTGTCCGCGGCGTCCGCGGCGTCCTCGCCCCGGATGAGGGCGGCGGCCCGCTCCGCGTCGTCCACGGACCGCAGCGCGGAGGTGAACTCTGCGTTCATCAGCTGGCGGGCGAGGGACGACAGGATGGTGAGGTGGGCGTCGTCCGCGCCGGCCGGGGCGGCGATCAGGAAGATCAGGTCGGCGGGCCCGTCGGCCGCGCCGAAGTCGATACCGGCCGCGGTGCGCCCGAAGGCCAGAGTCGGCTCCGTGACGTGCTCGCTGCGGCAGTGCGGGATGCCGATGCCGCCGTCGAGGCCGGTCGGCATCTGTGCCTCGCGGGCGGCCACGTCGGCGAGGAAGCCGTCGAGGTCGGTCACCCGGCCCTTGGCCACCATGCGCTCGGCGAGGGCACGCGCCGCCGCTTCCTTGGTGTCGGCGGACAGGTCGAGGTCGACCAGGTCCGCGGTGATCATCTCGCTCATCGCGGGCTCCTTCGCACGCGTATCGCCCGGGGGGAGTCGTGGGCGGGGCTGGGGACGGGGATGCAGTGGGGGGTGGCGGTGGGGACTGCGGGGACGGCGGTGGCCGCGGTGCTGGTGGCTAAGGGGATGCCGCCACCGCTCGGTGCCGCCGGGAGCGGGAGGAGGTCGGTCCACGGAAGGACCGTCCGGGGAAAGACCGCCCGGGGAAAGACCGTCCGGGGAAAGACCGTCCGTGGACGGAGGGCTGTCAGCGGGACGAGGCCTGTCAGGGGGAGGATGCCGGCCGGCGGAAGGAGGATCGTCATGACACCGGCTCCCTCAGCGCCCGGTCCACGGGAACGTCCGCCGTCACCGTCACCGCGGCCGGATCCAGGTCCCCGGGCGTCGGCATCACGCTGCCGGGGAGCTGGACGGCGGCCGCGCCGTGGGCCACCGCCGAGGCGAGGGCCTCGGGGCCGTCACCGCCGGCGATCAGGAAGCCGGCCAGGGAGGAGTCGCCGGCGCCGACGTTGCTGCGTACGACGTCCACGCGGGCGCTGCCGAACCAGGTGCCCGAGGCCCCCACGAGCACCTGACCGTCCGCGCCGAGGCTGGCGAGCACGGCACCCGCGCCCATCTCCCTCAGCTCCTCGGCGGCCTTGACCGCGTCGCCGACCGTCGCGAGGGGGCGGCCGACGGCCTCGGCGAGCTCCTCGGCGTTGGGCTTCACGACGTCCGGGCGCTCACGCAGGGCGGCCAGCAGTGCCGGCCCGGAGGTGTCGAGGGCGATCCGGGTGCCCGCCGCGTGGACGCGCGCGACCAGGGCGGCGTACCAGGACGGGGCGAGCCCGCGCGGGAGGCTGCCGCAGCAGGCGATCCAGGAGGCGTCCGTGGACTGCGCGCGCACGGTCTCCAGGAGCAGCTCCTCCTCGGCCGCCGAGAGTTCGGGGCCGGGTGCGTTGATCTTCGTCAGGACGCCGTCGGCTTCCGCGAGCGCGATGTTGGACCGTGTGGCACCGGCGACCGGGACCCGCGCGACCTCGATGCCCTGCGCGTCGAGCAGGTCCGCGACCAGTGCGCCCGGGGCGCCGCCGAGCGGCAGGACGGCCACGGTGCGCTGCCCGGCGGCGGCGACCGCACGCGAGACGTTGACGCCCTTGCCGCCGGGGTCCATGCGTTCGCCGGTGGCCCGGATGACCTCGCCGCGGTCGAGGGAGGGGACCTCGTAGGTGCGGTCGAGGGACGGGTTCGGGGTGACGGTGAGGATCATGCGCGCACCACTTCCGTGCCGCCGCGCTCGATGGCGGTGGCGTCTTCGGGGCTCAGACCGCTGTCGGTGATCAGCAGGTCCACGTCGTCGAGGGCGCCGAAACGGGCGAAGTGCTCCTGGCCGTACTTGGAGGAGTCGGCTAGCAGCACCACACGACGGGCGGCGGCGACGGCCGCGCGTTTCACCGCGGCCTCGGCGAGGTCGGGGGTGGTCAGTCCGTGCCCGGCGGAGAAGCCGTTCGCCGCGACGAACAGCACGTCCGCGCGGATCTCGCCGTACGCCCTGAGGGCCCAGGCGTCCACGGCCGCGCGCGTACGGTGCCGGACGCGGCCGCCGACCAGGTGGAGCTGGATGCCGGGGTGGTCGGCCAGGCGGGCCGCGATGGGCAGGCTGTGGGTGACGGCGGTGAGCGTGGTCTCCAGCGGGATGGCGGCGGCGAGCCGGGCGATCGTCGTGCCCGCGTCGAGGATCACCGTGCCGTCGCTCGGCAGCTCGGCGAGCGCGGCATGGGCGATACGGTCCTTCTCGTCGGTGGCGGTCTCCTCGCGCTCGGCGAGGTCGGGCTCGAAGTCCAGCCGGCCGGCGGGGATCGCGCCGCCGTGCACGCGGCGTACGAGGCCCGCCCGGTCCAGGGCCTTCAGGTCACGCCGGATCGTCTCCGCCGTGACCTGGAACTCCTCCGCCAGCGAGACCACGTCCACCCGGCCGCCGTCACGGGCAAGCCGGAGAATCTCCTGCTGCCGCTCCGGTGCGTACATGTCCGTTCGCCTCCGACTTCCTGCCCGGTGATGCCCGAACTTGTGGTTTCGCAGGGAGGCTACGCCTGGATTTCGAGAAAGTAAACAGGTTCGGGCACACGTCAGACATAAACGGGCATCCACCGGTGACGGGTCCGCACGGGGGGCAACTCGCGGGGCGGACCCGCCGGCACGCAGTCGCCCGCCAGGCCGGACGCTGTCCTGGATCTACGGCATCCTCGCACTCATGACCACCGACACTCCGGCCCGGCTGCTCCAGCTCCTCTCCCTCCTCCAGACCCCCCGGGAATGGCCGGGCGGGGAGCTCGCCGACCGGCTGGGCGTCTCACGCCGCACCGTGCGGCGGGACATCGACCGGCTGCGTGAGCTCGGCTATCCGGTACAGGCGACCAAGGGGGCCGACGGTGGTTACCGGCTGGTGGCCGGGAAGGCCATGCCCCCGCTGGTCCTGGACGACGAGGAGGCGGTCGCGATCGCGGTCGGGCTGCGCGCCGGGGCGGGGCACGCCGTCGAGGGCGTGGACGAGGCCTCGGTACGGGCGCTCGCGAAGCTGGAGCAGGTGCTGCCGTCGCGCCTGCGCCATCGCGTGTCCACCTTGCAGGCCGCGACCACTCCCCTGGCCAGTGGGGACGGGGCGACCGTGGCGCCCGAGACGCTGACGGTGATGGCCTCGGCGGTGGCCGGGCAGGAGCGGCTGCGGTTCGCGTACCGCTCCGGGGACGGCGCCGAGACGCGGCGTCTGACGGAGCCGTACCGCCTCGTGTCGACCGGCCGGCGCTGGTACCTCGTCGCGTACGACCTGGACCGCGCCGACTGGCGCACCTTCCGCGTGGACCGGGTCAGCGATCCCTTCCCGACGGGCGCCCGGTTCGCGCCCCGCGAGCTGCCCACGGGGAGTGCCGCGGAGTACCTGCGGCGGTCGATGCGCGGACGGCAGGAGACCTACCCGCTCGACGTGACCTTCGCGGCGCCCGCCGCGTCCGTCGCGACGCGGCTGCCGGGGTGGCTGGGCCCGCCCGAGCCGGTCGACGAGCACAGCTGCCGGCTGCGGACCACCGCGGACGGCTCCCTGGAGTGGCTGGCCGTGCGGCTGGCGCTGCTCGGCTGCGAGTTCACGGTGCGGGATCCGCCGGAACTGGCCGCGTGCGTACGGGAGCTGGGTGCGCGGCTGACACGGGCGGCGGGCGACACGGCACCGTGAGCGGGGACGACTGGGCGGGGACGACCGAGCGGAGACGTCTGAGCGGAGACGTCTGAGCCGGGACGACACCGTACGCGGCGCGAGAGGTGGAGCCGGGCTCCGGCGCAAGGGGGGAGGCGCCGAAGCCCGGCTCGGGGAGAGTCCCGGCGCCGGGGGGGGATTGCGTCGGGACGTGGCTTCTGGATACCGCTCGGGGCGTGAACCCGCGGGCGGTGCGTACTGGTCTGGTCGTTGAGCCGGGTGCGGACTACGTAGTACGGGTGCGGAGTGGCGCACACTTCTTGCACGGGCTTCGTACCGGCTCAGCCTCCGGTCCCGGGCCCTGCGGCTCCGGGCCTGGTGGTTTTCCCGGGCCCGGAAGTCTTGTGCCCGCGGACCCCGGTGTTGAAGCGGCGGAACACAGCCAAGTCGCTGTCCTCCCCACACCGGTGTTCGTACGGGCACCCGCGACCGCACACGCACCACGCCGGAGCCCGGCCTGTCACGCTCGGCCGCGTGAAGCCCGGCCGCGTGAAGCACCACGGCGCGCGACGCCGAGCGGGGCGTCGCGCACCGTGGCGTCACGCGGCCGCGTCGAACCCTGTGTCGCGCGCCAGCTTCTTCAGCTCCAGCAGCGCGTGCTTCTCGATCTGGCGGATCCGCTCGCGGGTGAGGCCGTGCTCCTTGCCGACCTCGGTGAGCGTGCGCTCGCGGCCGTCCTCGATGCCGTACCGCATCTTGATGATGGAGGCCGTGCGCTGGTCGAGGCGCCCGATGAGCTCGTCGAGGCCTTCGCTGCGCAGCAGAGTGAGCACCGACTGCTCCGGCGAGACCGCGGAGGTGTCCTCCAGCAGGTCGCCGAACTGGGTCTCGCCCTCGTCGTCCACTGACATGTTGAGCGAGACCGGGTCGCGCGCCCAGTCCAGCACGTCCGAGACGCGCTCGGCGGTGGAGCCGAGCTCCTTGGCGATCTCGGCGGGCTCCGGGTCGCGGCCGTGCTCGCGGTTGAACTCGCGCTGCACGCGCCGTACGCGGCCCAGCTCCTCCACCAGGTGGACGGGCAGCCGGATGGTCCGCGACTGGTCCGCTATGGACCGGGTGATGGCCTGACGGATCCACCACGTGGCGTACGTCGAGAACTTGAAGCCCTTGCGGTAGTCGAACTTCTCGACCGCGCGCACCAGGCCGGCGTTGCCCTCCTGGATCAGGTCCAGCAGGGGCAGGCCGCTGCGCGGGTAGCGCCGGGCGACGGCCACGACCAGCCGGAGGTTCGAGCGGATGAAGATGTCCTTCGCGCGCTCGCCCTCGGCGACCAGGGCCTCGAGCTCCTCACGGGTGGCATCCGCCTTGGCTTCCTCCTCACCGTCGAGGATCTGCCGCGCGAACACACCCGCCTCGATGATCTGGGACAGCTCCACTTCCTTGGCGGCGTCCAGCAGCGGCGTACGCGCGATCTCGTCGAGGTACATGCCGACCAGGTCGCGGTCGGCGATCTCGCCGCCCGAGGCGCGAACGCTGAGTGCCGCGTCGTCTCCGCCGAGGGCGGACGTACGACGGGCGGCGACGGCACGGGTTGCCATGCGTGCTCCCTTGCGATGGTGGGCTAGCGGATGGTCCTGTGACGCTGGAGACACCCTCCCGGGTGCCCGGCATCCGAAGGAAACAACGACTGGAATCAGGACAGAATTCCCAACCCGCACCTCAATTTTTCTGATCATGCAGTACCCTGTCCGGCCACGAGGAGTGAACGGCCGTCGTCAGAGCGTACGGCGGTGCAGGTCAGGCTGGTCGGCGAGGCCGGATTCGAGGCTTCGCCGGCGCCTGGGACCCCTCCGTACGTGAGACGCCCATCACCTTCGATTCCGCCGTCTTCACGGGGAAGAGCGCTGCCCCCGGTTCGCTCTCCCACCTGGAAGACGGCCCGCACCGTCCGAAGGTTGCCAACGAATGGCACTCACAGGCAGTTCCTGACCACGCGACCAGCGGCGACAGCGGCAGTTCCTCGCCGCGCGACCAGCGCTGGTTCCCGGCCGCGCGGACCAGCGGCAGCACCCGGCCGCCGGCACCGGCGGCAGTTCTCACGCGCCTGGCGTACGCCCCGTCCGTGGCGGCCTCCCGGGCTCCTGAGCCCGGGGAATCCTGGCCATCGCGGCGCGGATGGTGTCCGTGACCTCGGGGACGTCCAGTCCCAGGCGGCGGAGGCGGGCGGCGGCTTCGGGGACGGTGATGCCGAGTCTCCTCGAGGCGGCGCAGAGGTGGCTCAGAGGAACGGGATCCTCGGGCTGCATCCAGGGGGACGCGCTGTCCAGGTCCCGGCTGAGCAGCATCAGGTCGTCGGCCAGGTCATCCGGATCGAGGTGATCGTGGCGGGGGGCCCGCAGCCCGTAGGACTCCAGGCGGGCCGCGATCTCCCCGACGGACCTTCTCAGCTCGCGGGCGGTGCCCAGCAGAGCCGCCATGGAGACGCTCCTGTCACCCACCTTGCGGTCGGCCCAGAGCATGAGATCGCGGCTGAGCAGCAGGGCGTCGTCGAGCTCGTCCGGTTCCCGGGGACAGTCCAGCGGGACGGCCACCCCGCGCGCGCGGAACCGGTCCACCGCCGTGGCGAGGGACCACCCCACTTCATCGGCAGCGGCCCACAGGTCGTGCATCAGGAGCCTGTCGAGCAGGCTCGGCGAGAACTCCTCCAGCCCGAGGGCGTCAAGGAAATCCCGTTCCGCCTGGGAGAGTTCGGCGGGCGGCGCGGTCCGTGGGCGCAGTCCGTAGGCGCACAGCGCGGCGATCACCTCGTCCGTCTCCTGGCCGGATGCCTGCGCGGCCGCCCGCAGACGCTTTGGAGGCATCTCCTTGCCGCGCCTCAGCCAAGGGGGCTCGCCGTCGAGCCGGGCGCTGAGCAGGAGGAGGTCCTCGGGGCGCGACCGTTCGGGCAGGTCGGGGACCGTCAGGCCGTACCCCTTCAGTGTCCTGCACACCTCCGCGACGGGGAGGCCGGTGCGGGCCGAGGCCCAGAGCACGTGTCCCGGAGGAACCTCCTCCCCGGGGGTGTACCAGTGGCCCTCCCCCTCTCCGTCCATGCTCAGCAGGAGGAGGTCGGTCCTCGTCGGGCGGTCCGGAAGGCCGGCGGCCAGAGAGACGTCGAAACCGTAGGGGGCCATGCGTTGGGCGGTCTCCCCGATGCCGAGGCCGTGTCTCACATAGGCGTCGAGGAAGTGCTCCAGCGGAACCGGGGCATCGGTGGAGAGCCAGGCCAACGTGCCGTGCGTTCCTGAGAACCCCCCGGCCCTCCTGAGGAGAGAGAGATCGAGCGGATCAGGATCGTCGTCGCGATAGTGGTCGAGAGCCGTCACGTCGGCGCCCAGGGCAGTGGCGCGGAGGGCGACCCGGTGCGGGGTCATCCCTGTCCGTGCCGCGATCCACAGCACGAAACCGGGCTTCGACCAGTCCTCTGCGCTCAGCCACTCCCCGTACGGTGCGAGCACGGCCGCGTCCGACGGCAGGGCGGGGAGGAGAGGTCCCACCGCGCGCAGTTCCGGGACGAGGTCGACGAGCTGTTGCGCCTGCCCGTGCGCGAGGAGCCGCCACAGCAGTACGTGGTCCGGCGCGCCTCTGGAGTAACGGTCTCCCGCGCCCGTGGCCCAGCCGGTGATCTCCGAGTCCCAGGGGAAGACCCCCACCTCGGCCGGCCTGAAGGACTTGCCCTCCCGCAGTTCCAGCTCCAGGCCGGTCTCCATGAGCGCCTCGGTGACGAGGTCGGCGACCTTCGGGTTGGCCTCGGCCACGGAGGAGATCCACGCGGCGGTGACCTGCTCGTCCGTCGACGTGACGAGTTCGCGCGCCGCCGTGCGCAGCAGCCGCTCCACGTCTTCGGACACATCGTCGAGGATCTGCAGACGGTCGACGGACAGCTTCGGCACGAGGTCCCCGGTGAGGTTCACCAAGGCCCCCCGCAGCAGATGCCCGCCCGAGCCCGCGGAACGGCGCGCGATCCCGTGGGAGTCCGCCAGCACACCTCGCCGCTGCTCGGGCCGGGTCAGGATGCCGTCGACCAGCACGGCACCGCCGAACTGGCACCAGACCACCGCTGGGGCCACGGCCCCTTCGGGAACCGGGCCGGGCACCTGCCAGCCCGAGGCCGTGAGGCTGTCCGAGCGGTCACCGCCGATTCCGGGCTTCAGCCGGTAGGCCCCCGCCTCCCACCGCGCCGCGCGCACCCCGTGCTCGACCTCGACATCGGCGTCGGACACCGCGAGCAGCCGCACCAGCTCCGTCACACAGGACGGCGCGTCCTTCCGCAGGTACAGCCGCACCGTCGTCCCCGGGTGCCGCCGCTCCGTGCTGCGCTCGATCCGGAACAGGTGGTTGGGCCCGTAGATCGCGACCTTGAAGCACGGCTCCGACGTCGCTCCGTCCTCGCCCAGCCGGCGGGTCACGACCTCGATCTCGTCCGCGATCATGAAGTAGCTGAGCACACCGACGCCGAAGCGGCTGACGGGGTAGAGGTTGATGCCCGCGGCCTCCCAGTTCGCCCGTTCGTTGCGTACGTCCGTCAGGTCGGTGAAGCGGGTACCCGCGCGGGCGAAGACGCGGCTGAGCTCGGACTCGCCCATGCCGATGCCGTTGTCCTCGCACAGCAGGTAGGGGCGACCGTCCGGCCCCACCCCCTGCTCGAAGCGGATGTGTCCCTTCCAGTCGTCGTCGGGGCAGCCACCGGGCCTGGTCGCCAGGAAGTCGGTGCGGGCCCTGCGGTAGCGGCAGGCGTCCAGCGCGTTCTGGTAGAGCTCGCGGATCGCCAGACCCGGGCTGCGGTACAGCTGGTCACCCATGAGCAGTTCCTGAACGCGGCGGGCGTCCACGCGGAACTTGCTGTAGCTCTCGAACTTGGGCCGGTCGTTGTCGTCCCGCGCCGCCTCGACCCCCTCGGCGGAGGCGCGCAGGGGCAAGGCGCGCAGGGGCGCCAGGAGTTCGTCGCCGCGGGCCGCACGGTGGATGTCGTAGAGCAGGACGTCGATCTGCTCCACGTGCCGCCGCAACGCCTCGACGACGGCCTCGTGATGGCAGTCCGCGGCTTGCAGCACCATGGGTCCGGTGTCGGTGTGCCAGGCAGCTCCCGCCACCGTCTCGTGCAGTTCGGCGAGGTCGACGCGGTACGGGATGCCCAGGTTCTCGACGAGGTCGTCGGGGAGGGCCGGGATGTCCAGGGCCCTCGCGCGGGCGATGGACAGCAGGAGGGCGAGGCGTCGGACGCGGACCTTCTGGGGGAGGGCGCCGGTTCCCGGTACGGCCGCGGCCGGGTCGATACGGTCCAGGCGCTCCGGCCGGCACATCTCCCCCAGCGGCAGGCGCAGCCCGTACAGCAACTGCCCCGCCCGGCGTTTGTGGAACAGGGCGGTCAGCGAGGCGTCCGGCAACGGAAGCCGCTTGACCAGGTCCGTGTACGCCGTCCAGTGGTCCTCCGTTCCCCGCAGGCCGTGGTCGATCCACTGGTGGAACAGCCACCACCCGATGTCCGACTCCGCGCCCGGGCGTTCGGGCAGGTCCAGCGTGGCCCGGCGGACGAGGCGCTCGTGGCCCCGGTCGAAGAACTTCTCGAAGTCCGCCCGGTCCCCGGCTGCCCGGGTCGAGCGGAGGTTCGCGGGGCCGACGTGGACGCGTGCGGCGGCCGTACGCACCCACAGGGTCTGGGACAGGAACGGGGCGAGGGTCAGGAGCAGCACCTCGGCGGGCTGGAAGTCCCATGCGGCGCCGTCGTCCGCGCACACCAGTTGGCTGATCTGGCCGTGGAAGCGGGTGGCGAAGGGGCGGTCCCACCACGGGTCGCCCGGGTCGCCCGTCAGCTCGCGCTCGGCCTCGTCGTGCAGCGCGGCGAGGCAGGTGACGATGTCGCGGGCCGCCGCCCGCATCGTGCCGGACGGGTCCCCGCCCTCCGGTACGGCCGCCCACAGCGGGGAGTCCGCGACCTCGCGTACCCAGGCGTGGTGCGACTGTGCCGGTCCGTCGGCCGGGGCCGCGGGCGCCAGGTAGTTGTTGACCACCAGCGATGCCACGTCCCGCATCTGGAGAGCCGCGCCGTGGACCGTGCTGTCACTGATGCTGTTGTTCGCCCCACCCGGATCTGTCACACCGTCAAGCGTAGGAGCAAGTCCCTTGGCCTCCCAGGGGAAAGCCGACCTCCCCTCCGGGGAAGGTTCAGGGCAGAGGAATCTCGCGGCTCAGCCGAACTGCACCGACCGCTTCGCCAGCCCCATCCAGAAGCCGTCGATCACCGACCTCTGGGCGTCCAGTTCGCCGGAGGCCTCGGCCGCGCCCATCGTGACGAAGAGCGGCGCGAAGTGCTCGGTGCGGGGGTGGGCCAGCAGACCGGAGGGGGACTTGCGGGTGAAGTCGAGGAGCGCGTCCCAGTCACGGGCCTCCAGGGCACGGTGACCCCAGTCGTCGAACTCCACGGACCAGGAGGGGATTCCGCCCTGCCGCAGGGCCGCCAGGTTGTGGGTGAAGAAGCCGGAGCCGACGATCAGCACACCCTCGTCGCGCAGTGGCGCCAGCTTGCGGCCGATCTCCATCAGCCGCACGGGGTCGAGGGTCGGCATCGAGATCTGGAGCACCGGGATGTCGGCCTCGGGGAACATCTCGACCAGGGGCACGTAGGCGCCGTGGTCCAGGCCGCGGTCCGGGATGTCCTGCACCGGCGTGCCGGGGGCGCGCAGCAGCTTGCGTACGGACTCGGCGAGCTCCGGGGCGCCGGGGGCCTCGTACTTCACCTGGTAGTAGTGCTCGGGGAAGCCCCAGAAGTCGTAGACGAGCGGGACGGTCTCCACGGCGCCGAGGGCCAGCGGGGCCTCCTCCCAGTGCGCGGAGACCATCAGGATCGCCTTCGGGCGCGGCAGGTCGGCCGACCAGGCGGCCAGCTCAGCGGGCCAGAACGGGTCGTCGGCGAGGGGCGGCGCGCCGTGGCTCAGATAGAGGGCCGGCATCCGCCTCACGGTGGGGTGATCTTGGGCGACGGCGGACATGCGAGGGCTCCCTCCACAGCGTGCGTGCGGCTCATTCCCGGCCATGCCGGTTCATGCCGGTCATGCCCGGGCGCGCCCGGTGTGAACCGGCATGGCCGGTCTTGGGCGCAAGACTTGAAAATATTCTTGAAATCTAAAGTTCTATGCCGTACAGGTTACGCCTCGTTTGTTCAAATTTCAAGGACGGGACTCGTACAGTAGATACATGGATACGGCACCCGCTGAAGAGCCCCGCTGGCTCACCGACGAGGAACAGCGCACGTGGCGCGCGTATGTCCACGCATCCACCCTGCTGGAGGACCATCTCGACCGACAGTTGCAGCGTGACGCGGGCATGCCACATGTCTACTACCACCTGCTCGTGGTGCTGAGCGAGGCGCCGCGGCGGCGGTTGCGGATGACCGAGATGGCGATGCGCGCCAAGATCACGCGGTCGCGGCTGTCCCACGCGGTGGCCCGGCTGGAGAAGAACGGCTGGGTGCGGCGCGAGGACTGTCCCGACGACAAGCGGGGGCAGTTCGCGGTGCTGACCGAGCAGGGATACGAGGTCCTGGCGCGGAGCGCGCCCGGGCACGTACAGGCCGTGCGTCAGGCGATCTTCGACCGGCTGTCCCCGGAACAGCGCGAGGCTCTCGGCGAGATCATGCAGATCGTGGCCGAGGGGCTGCAGCCGAAGGAGGCGGGCGCGGATCTGCCGTGGTTGCGGTGAGTGCGGTGGGGCGGTTCCCCGTGCGTCCGGAGGGGTGCGCGGCTGCAGCGCCGTCCGGAGGCTGCGGGTTGTCCGTTGGCTGTTCGCGCAGTTCCCCGCTCCCCTGACGGGTGGGCACCCCCGGCGACCGGGCGAGGGCCCGCCCCGGGTGTGCCGGGGCGGACCCTCGAAGTGAAGTGCCCGAAGTGCTCGTGGTCAGTGGGCGACCACGGGGACCATCAGTTCGTCGTCCGCGGTCTCGTTCGTGCCGGAGGGCGAGGTGCCCGGGCGGCCGGCGGTGACGAAGGTGAAGGCGATCGTCGCCGCGAGGGCGAGGATGCCGACCGCGAACCAGATGGCGGTGGTGTAGCCCTGCACCATGCCCTGCAGCTGGACGAGCTGCTGCTGGGACCTGGACGCGGCACCGCCGATGTGGTCCGTGACGTACGCGGTGGTGGCCGACGCGGCGATCGTGTTCAGCAGGGCCGTGCCGATCGCGCCGCCCACCTGCTGCGAGGTGTTGACCATCGCGGAGGCGACACCCGCGTCACGCGGCTCGACGCCCTGCGTGGCCAGGGACATCGCCGGCATGAACGCCGTACCCATCCCCAGGCCGAGCAGCACCTGGGCCGGGAGCAGCAGCGCGGCGTACGACGAGTCGATCTCCATCTGGGTCAGCAGCAGCATGCCCACCGCGGCCACCAGGAAGCCGGGTGCCATCAGCGCGCGCGGCGGGACCCGCATCATCAGCCGGGTGCCGATCTGCGTGGAACCCACGATCATGCCCGCGATCATCGGCAGGAACGCGAAGCCGGTCTTGACCGGCGAGTACCCCTTCACGATCTGCAGGTAGTAGGTGAGGAAGAGGAACAGGCCGAACATCGCGATGATCGCCAGGCCGAGCGAGAGGTAGACGCCACCGCGGTTGCGCTCGGTGACCACGCGCAGCGGCAGCAGCGGGGCCTTGACCTTGGACTCGACCAGGACGAAGGCCAGCAGCAGGACGGCCGACGCGACGAACACGCCGATCGTCAGCGAGTCGCCCCAGCCGTCGGACTCGGCACGGGTGAAGCCGTAGACGAGGCCCACCAGACCGAGGGTGGACAGGACCACACCCGGGATGTCCAGCGCCGAACGGTTGCGGCTGCCCTCGGGCTCACGGATGACGAGGTACGCGCCGGCCGCGGCGACGACCGCGAACGGGATGTTCACGAAGAACGTCCAGCGCCAATCCAGGTACTCGGTGAGGAAGCCGCCGAGGATCAGACCGACGGCGCCGCCGCCACCGGCGATCGCACCGTAGATGCCGAACGCCTTGGCGCGTTCCTTGGCGTCCGTGAACATCACGGCCAGGAGGGAGAGCGCGGCGGGGGCGAGCAGCGCGCCGAAGACACCCTGGAGGGCACGGGCGCCGAACATCATCGCCTCGTTGGTGGCGGCGCCACCGAGCGCGGACGCCGCGGCGAAGCCGATCAGTCCGACGACGAAGGCCCGCTTGCGGCCCCAGAGGTCGGCTATGCGGCCACCGAAGAGGAGAAGACCGCCGAAGGCGAGAGCGTAGGCCGTGACGACCCACTGCCGGTTGCCGTCCGAGATGCCCAGGTCCTGCTGGGCGGACGGCAGCGCGATGTTCACGATGGTCGCGTCGAGGACGACCATCAGCTGGGCGAGCGCGATGAAGACGAGGGCTTTCCAGCGGCCCGCGTCGGGGGCCGGTGCCGGCTTCGCGCCGGCGGCCTGGGCTGTTTCAGACATGGGGATACCCACTTCGGGACTTCGTAACGGAAATTCGGGCTTCGTAGCGAAAAAGGGTGTGCTGACGGGTGTGCTGACGGGTGTGCTGAAGGACGGCGCGTCGGGACTGACCTCGTCGTCAGCGACGGCCGCGAGGTGGTGGTGCGGGGGGCTCGGAAAGGGTGCCGGGGTCAGGACCTGTCCGTCAGGCCCGGTAGGTCCGGAACCTCGAACGTCGATCAGATCCGGTCGGTCAGAAGTGCTGGTCAGAACCGGCCGGTCAGAAGCGCTGGTTGGAACCGGTCGATCAGGAACGGTTGGTGAAGGCAGATCGGTGCGGACAGGTCGGTCGGGGCTCGTCTCGTCAGGTCTGCCGAAGGTCCTCCATGGTCGCCGGGGTCCCCGGCAGTTCGGAGCGTGCCGGAGCCCGCAGTCCGTCCACGAACAGCTGCAGATGGCGATGGACGAAACGGTCGGCGCTCAGGCACGCCGCGCCGGCCGGAGGCCTGCTGAGCTGGGCGACCGCGACCATCAGGTCACCGACGCCCACGTCCGCGCGGAGCTGCCCGGCCGCCCGGGCGCGCTCCATGAGTGCCTCGACCAACCGCTCGACCCGCTCACGCGCGGCCTCGAGATCCGGGTGGTTCTTGTCGAAGCCGGCGGACATCATCGGGCACAGCGCGCTGATCCGCTCCTCGGCGGAGACGTGCACGAAGCGGGAGAGCGCCTCGAAGGCGTCACCCGTCTCGGTGAGCGCGAGCTCGGCCGCCCGGGCCGTACGGTCGATGACCGAGCAGACGACCTCGCGTACCAGTGCATGCCGGTCGGGGAAGTTGCGGTACACCGTGGCATTGCCGACGCCTGCCCGGCGGGCGATCTCGTCCAGCGGCACCTCGGGGCCGTCCTCGACGAACATCTCCCGGGCGGCGGTGACGATCCGCTCCCGGTTGCGCAGGGCGTCGGCCCGCGGGCGGGACACCTTGCGCTCTGCGGGGATGGCGGTCTGCACGGCGTACTCCTTGGTGAGGTTCCTGTGAGTCCCGTCGATCCGGGGAGCACCTCCCCGTTTCGCTCGGACACATGACTAAACGGGGAAGCAGTCCCCGGATATTTCAGCCGCGGCCACGAATTCCATGTGACCCCCATCACACCTCTTCCGCCCGGAAATCACGCGACCGGCCTCTTCCAACGCGCGTTCGCGCCGCCCACGACACAGGGTGATCGGAAGGGTGCAGCCCGAGACGGCGGCTGCCGTGGAGCGAAAGGTCCCTGCATGCAGCCGACCAGCCGCTGGACACGCTCCGCCCTTCGGCGCCCGGGCCGCCGCACGCCCGCCGGTCGCACGCCCGTTGGCACGCCCGCCAGTGGCACGCCCATTGGCACGTCCGCCGGTGGCACGCCCGCCGGTCGCACGCCCGTTGGTCGCACGCCCGTTGGCACGCCTGCCGGTCGCACGCCCGCCGATCGCATACGCGCCGGTCGCATACGCACCGGTCACCAACACGCCAGTCGCCTCCGCCTTCGTCGCAGGCCCTCCGAGCGCACACGCCCGGGTCTCACACGCCCGGGCCTCACACGGCTGTTGCTCACACGCCCATGCCTCACACGCCTGCTGCGTACACGCTCGTCGGGCCGCACACGCCCGGGCCGTATACGCCCGCCGCGGGTACGCCGGAACGGCATACGCCCGCGTCGCCTCGCCGCGCTCGCCTCCGTCACCGCGCTCACGCTCGCCGTCAGCAGCTCCGCGGGCACCGGGCATCTGGGGCCGGACCCCACGACAGCCGCCGGCTCCGCGGCACTGGGCCGCCGCACGGCGCTCGCCCCCTGCAGGATCAGTGGCCCGCCCGAGGTACAGATGTCGGAGGGCATACCGACCGGGCCCGGCTACTCCCGGTCCACCGGCACCATCCGCGCCCTCAATCTGATGATCGATTTCTCGGACGCCCCCGGCGAGGGCAGTGCCCTGGAGCGTCTCGCGGAGTTCGCACCGCAGACCCGGGCATGGTTCGCCACCAGTTCGTACGGCAGGCTCGACTACCGTCCGGAGGCCCCGATCCGCGACTGGCTGCGCATGCCGAAGTCGTTCGAGGAGTACGGCATAGAGCGCGGCGCCCCCTTCGACCCGGACTACCGCAGGCTGGTCGAGGACCTCGTGGCCGAGGCCGACCCGATCGTGGACTTCCGCCAGTACGACCTGTTGAACGTACTGGTCACCCCCAACGCGGGCCCCTCCGCCCTCGACACCGTCCTGTCGGTGACCTTCGCGGGCAACCGTGAGGCGCCCGTCGCCGACGGCGTCCCGGTCGCCAACGCGTCGTTCGTCTACAGCCGCCAGGACGACGGCTCCGGCAGTTACTCCGAGACCGGTTACCGCGTGCTCCCCCACGAGAACGGCCACGCCTTCGGGCTGCCCGACCTCTACACCCAGGACGGCGGCGGCGCGGTCGGGCACTGGGACATCATGAGTGAGGACTGGGGCGTCGACAACGACCTGCTCGGCTGGCACAAGTGGAAGCTGGGCTGGCTGGACGACGCGCAGGTGAGCTGTGCGACCACGCCGGGCACCGTCGAGTACACGCTCACCCCGCTGCCCCGGCGCGGCGGCGCCAAGCTGGTCTTCGTGCCCCTGAACGCCCGTACCGGGTACGCGCTCGAACTCAGGGTGCGCGGGGGCAACGACGCCTCCGTGTGCCGCCCCGGCATCCTCATCTACAAGGTCGACGCGACCGTCGACACGGGGAACGGCCCGGTGCGGGTGTACGACTCCCGGCGCGACAGCGGCGGCTGCGCCCACAGCCCCAACGTGCACGCGGAGCTCTCCGACGCGACCTTCGTTCCCGGTGAGTCCTTCCGCGATCCACGCTCCGGGGTCACGATCAGGATCGTGGCGACCGCCCCTGAGGGGAACCACCGGGTGCGGGTGACGCGGCAGTAGGGCCACGGCTCCCCGGGGACCCGCATTACGGTGACCCCATGTTCCCGAACGTCCCGAGCGCACGCCCGGACTCCGAGGCACCCACCGAGGCGGTCGCTCCCCCGGAAGCGGTGGCTCCCCCGAACGTGGTCGCTCCCCCCGAAGCGGCGGCTCCCCCGGAAGCGGTCACTCCCCTCATACGGGGGATCACCGTGCTGCTGCGGCTCACCGAGGCGGGCGGTGTGTCGAGTCTCAGCGGGCTGGAGAAGGCCACGGGGCTGGCGCGTTCCACGGTCGACCGCATCACGTCGACGCTGGCCCGCCGGGGGTACGTACGGCTGGACGGCCGGGACGCCGTGCTCGCCCCCCGCCTGATGGAGCTGGGCAACGCCTACCTGGCCGCCCTGCGGCTGCCGGCGCTGCTGGACGCCCACGCGGACGCGCTGGCCGACGAACTGGACGAGTCGGTGTCGCTGGCGGTCGCGGACAGGGACGGCATCCGCTTCATCCACCAGGCCACCCGGCGCCGCGCGATGTCCCTCAGCTTCCGCATCGGCGACCTCCTCCCCGCCGAACGCACCGCGCCGGGCTCCCTGTTCGCCACCGAGTGGGACGAACCGGAATGGAAACGGTGGCGGGCCCGGCGCGAGGCCGACCCCGAGGGACGCGGCTTCCCCGCCGTGCCGCCGCGGGCCGGCGCGTACGACGCGTTCGAGGAGCGGGTGGCGTCGGCGGCGGCCCGGGGATGGGCGCTGGACGACCAGTTGATCGAGCCGGGGCTGGTGGCGGTGTCGGTACCGGTCCGGGACCTGGGCGGGGGCGGGGGCGCGGGAGGGCGCGCCGGAGGACGTGCGGGTGCCGGCGTACCGGCCGGTGCTGGAGTACCCGCCGGTGCCGGAGGGCCTGCCGGTGCTCAGCGTGCTCACGTGCCTGCGGGTGCCGGCGCAGGCCATATCGGCCGTATCGCATGTGTGGCCAGCGTGGTCAGCCACACCAGCCGGCACACGGCCGAGTCACTGCGGGAGGTGCTGCTGCCACGCCTGCGGGCGACCGTGGACGTGATGGAGCGGGTGCTGCGCGATACTCCGCCCCCGGCCGGCAGGCCGGTCGCGCCGTCCGGGCTGGCCGCGTGGACCGGCGCCTCGAAGCAGGAACTGGGCCGGGAGTTCGTCGAGTCGCTGGCCCGCGGGCTGACCGTGATCACGTCGTTCGGCGAGGGCCGGGCGGAGCTGACGCTGACGGATGTCGCCCAGGCCACGGGGCTCGCCCGGGCCACGGCCCGGCGTGCGCTTATCACGCTGGAGCACCTCGGGTACGTGGAGTCGTACGGCCGTGTCTTCCGGCTCACGCCGAGGGTGCTGGGACTGGGCTTCCCGCCGCTGTCGAGGCTGCCGCTGTCCGAGATCGCGGCGCCGCACCTGACCGCTCTCTCCGCCCGGCTGCACGACTCGGCGTCCCTCGCGGTCCTCGTCGGCGACGAGATCCAGTACGTCGCCCGAGCGGCCACGACACGCATCCTGAGCGCCCATGTCACGGTGGGCGCGCGGCTTCCGGCGTCCGCCACGTCGCTGGGCCGCGTGATGCTGGCCGACCTTCCGCAGCGCCCCGCCGACGACCTGACAGCGGCCCTGGACCGCGTACGGCGCGACGGATACGCCCTGGTGGACGGCGAGCTGGAGGAGGGCCTGCGCTCGGTCGCCGTTCCGGTGCGGGAGCGCGGGGGCCGGGTGGTGGCAGCCGTGAACGTCGCCATGCACAGCAGCCGCCGTACGGCTCAGGAGTGCGTACGCGAGGTCCTGCCGGAACTCCGCGAAACAGTCACCCGCATCGAGGCGGACCTCCATGTCGCGGGCCGCTTCAGCCGGGTACAGCCGACCGGCTGACGACGAACGGGCGAGGAGCACGCCGCAAGCCGCCCGCACCCGACGGACCCGCCCCCGGTGCCGTCGACGAGCGCGGAGAGGGCAACAACCGTGTCCCCGAGCAGTTCCTGAGCGATCGTCAGGCATTGCGCAGACCGCCCCTTTGCGGAACAACCCATGTTTGCCCTGGCCGCCAGGATGCCGACCGCACGCTCAACTCGGAGTTGAGTGGAATTTGCGTCGCAAGGCTAGACACGAGCGACGTTCGTACCTGTTAATCCATCCCATGTACCAGTGGAGCGGACCACTGGGGGCCGAGAGGCCCACGGACCCCGGGCCTCGTTGCCGAGCCGCACAGATGTACGCCGTAATCGGACATCACCTTCCAGTGAAGTAAGCCTTGGCCGTTCTCCATCATCCAAGTCTGCTCGACACTTCGACCCTTGTTCGAAATAACGAACAGCATCGGACCGCAACACCGTGGACAGTCCGGACAGCCACTGACACGGCCGACCGGAACCGCTTACTCAAGGAATGAGGCCCGCATGCCCAGACGCACTTTCAGCCGCAGACATCTGTCCGTGGTACTCGCGGCCCTGGTCGCTTCGGCGGCGACGCTCGTCGCCAACCCGGCTCAGGCGGCCACCAGCGGCGCCTTGCGCGGTGTGGGTTCCGGCCGGTGTCTCGATGTCCCGGGCGCCGTCCAGACCGACGGCACGAACCTGCAGATCTGGGACTGCTGGGGCGGGACCAACCAGCAGTGGACACTGACGGACAACAACCAGCTGACCGTGTACGGCAACAAGTGCCTGGATGTTCCGGGCCACGCCACCGCGCCCGGCACCCGGGTGGTGATCTGGTCCTGCAACGGCGGTGCGAACCAGCAGTGGCGGGTGAACTCCGACGGCACGGTCGTCGGCGTGGAGTCCGGGCTGTGCCTGGCCGTCACGGGCTCCGGTACGGCAAACGGCACGGCGGTGGAGATCTCGACGTGCAACGGCGGCAACAACCAGAAGTGGACCGGCCTGTCCGCACCGCCGAGCGGGACGTGTGCTCTTCCGTCGACCTACCGGTGGACGTCGACGGGTGCGCTGGCACAGCCGTCGAACGGGTGGGCCTCGCTGAAGGACTTCACCACCGTGCCGTACAACGGCAGGCACCTGGTCTACGGGACGAACTGGTCGACGTCGGGGTCGTGGGGCTCGATGGCATTCAGTCCCTTCACGAACTGGTCGGACATGGCGACGGCCACCCAGACCGGCATGAACCAGGACGCGGTGGCGCCCACGCTGTTCTACTTCGCACCCAAGAACATCTGGGTGCTGGCCTACCAGTGGGGTGCCTGGCCCTTCATCTACCGCACGTCGAGCGACCCCACCAACCCCAACGGCTGGTCCGCCCCGCAGCCGCTGTTCACCGGCAGCATCTCCGGCTCCCCCACCGGCCCGATCGACCAGACCCTGATCGCCGACGACCAGAACATGTACCTGTTCTTCGCCGGTGACAACGGCAAGATCTACCGGGCGAGCATGCCGATCGGGAACTTCCCGGGCAGCTTCGGCTCCTCGTACACGACGATCATGAGCGACACGGCGGACAACCTGTTCGAGGCGCCGCAGGTCTACAAGGTCCAGGGCCAGAACCAGTACCTCATGATCGTAGAGGCGAGGGGTGCGAACGGGCGCTACTTCCGCTCGTTCACCGCCACCAGCCTGAACGGTACGTGGACCCCGCGGGCCGCCACCGAGAGCAACCCCTTCGCGGGCAAGGCCAACAGCGGTGCCACCTGGACCAACGACATCAGCCACGGTGACCTGGTCCGCAACAACCCCGACCAGACCATGACCATCGACCCCTGCAACCTGCAGTTCCTCTACCAGGGCAAGGCCCCCAACTCAGAGGTGAACACCCCCTACGAGCGGTGGCCGTACCGGCCGGGCGTCCTCACCCTGCAGCGCTGACCCGCGCACGTGATCACCAACTCGTGACCGTGCCCATCCGGCCCGCCAACGAGTGGCTTCCACTTCGCCTCCCAGGAAGGAACTCCCCATGGTTCCCGGACACAGTCGGCTGCTGCGTCTCCTCGCAGCCACCGCACTGACGCTCACCGCCTGCGTCACCGCCTCCGCCGGCACGACCGCCGAGGCCGCGCCGGGCAGCCCCGCGCTCACCCCACCGATGGGCTGGAACAGCTGGAACAGCTTCGGATGCGGGATCACCGAGG
>NZ_JBVIEE010000012.1:0-273099 GCF_055572015.1 Streptomyces sp. NPDC030840
GGATGGCGGGCCAGGACCTCGTCGACCTCGGGGGTGAGCGCGGCCGCGAGACGGGAGGCGGCCGGACGCGACTCGTCCCGCAGGGCGTCCACGGCGGTCAGGACCACGGCACGTGGTGCGCCCTTGGGCACTCCCGCGGCGGCCCGCTCGTACAGCTCGGCGCCTTCCTGGAGCACGAGGCCGGTGTCGAGGCCCGCCGGGATCTTGATCCCGGCGTGGTGCCGCCAGGTGGCCACAGGGTCGCCCCAGGCCTCCACCCGGTACGTCCACAGCCCCGGCTCACCCGGTGTGACGTCGGCGCCCCAGCGGTCGGTGCCGGGCGCCAGCTCGCGCATCGGCGTCCACGGGCCCGTACGGCCGTCGGGGTCCTTGAGGACGACGTTGGCGGCCACCGCGTCATGACCCTCCCGGAAAACCGTCGCCGAGACCTGGAAGGTCTCACCCGCGACGGCCTTGGCCGGGCGTCTGCCGCACTCGACGGACGGCAGGACATCCCGGACCGGGATGCGGCCGATGGCTGGCGTCGACCTCATGTGTTCCACCTCCGCCGTGCTCGGTGCCGGGCCCATCCGATGACCGTGCCCGACGGTTTCCTACCTCCCTGACGTGCTGCCTCCTGGTGGCCGGTAGCGGCGGACGGCCGGAGGGCCGCGTCTGCCCACGTGGCGCTGCTGGGACTGGCCGTTCTCCCGCAGATAGGTGACCAGGTTCGACCGCAGGTAGCGCTCGGCGGCCTCCACGGCCTCCCGGGCGCAGCGCTTCCCCATCAGGACGCACAAGGTGTAGCCCGAGTCCTCGAAATTCCCCCTCGCCGTGCGGTCGGTCGGGGCCGCGAGCATCACGCGTTCCCACGCCCGGTACCGCTCCAGATGCCGGGCGACCTCGGCTTTGGCGGGCAGCAGCATGGCGCTGGTCACCTTTCCACGCTCTCGACGGGGGGCACGGTCTCCCGGACGAGCCGCAACCGTGCACTCAGGCGCCGGCCGCTGTCGGAGGCCGAGACCTTCACTCATGGTGCACGGATCGCGACCCAGCGTCTTGTTGGAACTTCAACCACCTCGTGGGTCTCTCATGTTGCACGAATGGCGTAGCACTCCCACTCTGGAGTGACTCAGAAGCGATCAGTGCTCACGCCTCGTGTTCAGGGCTCCGTCCGTGACGACGAAGACGAGCGAGAGCTTCGCAGGTGAGGAGCCAACGACGATGAAGACCGCGGTGCCCTGCTACTACCACCTCGACGTGGAGGTGAGCCCGGAACGGGTCGGACAGGTGAGGCGCATCCTGGCCGCCCACCTCCGGTACTGGGATCTGGACACGCTCGTCGAGCCCGTCTGCCAGGGCGCGGAGCTGCTGCTGCGCGCCATCGACGAGCACGCCAGGGACAAGAGGACGTCGATCGAGATGTGGTGGAACCGCCACCATGTCATCACGGCCTTCGGCCAGAACGACCGGCACCTGAGGCCCGACCAGGATCTGCGGTCGTGCCTGGTGAGCATCGCCGCGCTGAGCGACGGCTGGGGCTGCTGTCCCACGGCCACCGGCAGCACGCTCATCTGGTTCTCCCAACGTGCCCGCGCAGGCGAGCGCGCGCCCCTCGTCCCGACGGCACCCGTCCCGACGGAACGGGAGGCCCTCCAGGCGCCCCGCGACATGCCGGTCCCCGTGCTGGCCGGCCCGGAGGACATGACGTCCGACGAGCGGGAGGGCGAGGCGCCGGTTCTCGCCCTCGCCGGCTTCGAGGGCACCATGCCGGACGAGCCGGACGAGGCGCCGTGACCGCCCGGTCGCGCCGGAAACGGGTGCCCGCGTGGAGCGGGCACCCGTACCCACTGGGCGCCGCCTTCGACGGCGCGGGCACCAACTTCGCCCTGTTCAGCGAGGTCGCCGAAGGTGTCGACCTCGTCCTCGTCGACGACGACGGCACCTCCCGTTCGGTGCCGGTCACCGAGGCCGACGGATTCGTGTGGCACTGCTACCTGCCCGGTGTCGGGCCCGGGCAGCGCTACGGCTACCGGGTGCACGGCCCCTGGCGCCCGCCCGCGGGCCACCGCTGCAATCCGGCGAAACTGCTCCTCGACCCGTACGCCACGGCGGTGGACGGAACTGTCGACGACCACCCCTCGCTCTACGAGCGGGCCCCGGCCGGACCCGCCCCCGGCGACAGCGCCGGGCACACCATGCTGGGCGTGGTGACCGACCCGGCCTTCGACTGGGGCGACGACCGGCCTCCCCGGCGGAGCTACGCCGAAACGGTGATCTACGAGACGCACGTCCGCGGTCTGACCCGCACCCACCCGGAGGTCCCCCCGGAGCTGCGGGGGACCTACGCGGGCCTCACGCACCCGGCGATCCTCGACCACCTGACCTCGCTCGGCGTGACCGCGATCGAACTGATGCCGGTGCACCAGTACGTCCAGGACGGCGTTCTGCGGGGACGCGGTCTGTCGAACTACTGGGGCTACAACACCATCGGCTTCTTCGCCCCGCACAACGGCTACGCGGCCCACGGCACCCGCGGCGAACAGGTCACCGAGTTCAAGTCCATGATCAGGGCCCTGCACGCGGCCGGGCTCGAGGTGATCCTCGACGTTGTCTACAACCACACCGCCGAGGGCAACGAACAAGGGCCCACCCTGTCCTTCCGCGGCATCGACAACGCCTCCTACTACCGTCTGGTCGACGGCGACTGGGCCCACTACTACGACACCACCGGCACCGGCAACAGCCTCCTGATGCGCCACCCGTACGTCCTTCAGCTGATCATGGACTCGCTGCGGTACTGGGTCACCGAGATGCACGTCGACGGCTTCCGTTTCGACCTCGCGGCCACGCTGGCCCGGCAGTTCCACGAGGTGGACCGGCTGTCGGCGTTCTTCGACCTGATCCAGCAGGACCCGGTGATCAGCAGGGTCAAGCTCATCGCCGAACCGTGGGACGTCGGCGAGGGCGGCTACCAGGTCGGCAACTTCCCGCCGCTGTGGTCGGAGTGGAACGGCAAGTACCGTGACGCCGTACGGGACTTCTGGCGCGGCGAGGAGCACACTCTCGGTGAGTTCGCCCTCCGGCTGACCGGCTCCTCCGACCTGTACGAGCACAGCCGGCGCCGCCCGCGCGCCAGCGTCAACTTCGTGACGGCACATGACGGGTTCACCCTGCGTGACCTCGTCTCGTACAACGACAAGCACAACGAGGCCAACGGCGAGCACAACGAGGACGGAGAGAGCGCCAACCGTTCCTGGAACTGCGGAGCCGAGGGCCCCACGACCAACGTCCGCGTTCTCGCCCTGCGCGCCCGTCAGCAGCGCAACTTCCTCGCCACCCTGTTCCTCTCCCAGGGCATCCCGATGCTCTCCCACGGCGACGAACTGGGCCGCACCCAGCGCGGCAACAACAACGCCTACTGCCAGGACAACGAGGTCTCCTGGATCGACTGGCGGCTGACCGGGGAACAGCGCGAGCTGATCGACTTCACCCGGGGCCTCATCGCCCTGCGCGCCGCCCACCCCGTCCTGCGCCGCCGCCGCTTCTTCCGCGGCGACACCGTCACCCACGCGGGCCAGCCGCTGCCCGATCTGATGTGGCTGCGGCCGGACGCCCGCGAGATGACGGACGAGGACTGGCGGCGCTCCGACGCGCACTCCGTCACGGTCTTCCTGAACGGCGACGCCATCGCGGAACGCGACCCGTACGGCCGGCGTGTGGTGGACGACTCGTTCCTGCTCCTGCTGAACGGCTACTGGGAACCCGTGACCTTCCGCCTGCCCGACGTCACGTACGGCGAGCGCTGGACCACCCGTGTCGACACCGCCGCCCCGCAGGGCACCCCGGACGAGGCGGAGTACAAGGCGGACGCGGAGATCGTCGTCGAGGCCCGCAGCCTTGTGCTGCTGTCGCGGCCCTCCAGGGCCGTACGGAGCGGCGGTGACGATCCACTGACCTGACGCGTCAGTGGTCCGGCTCCGGCCGCCAGGTCACATCCGGCCGCCAGGTCACCGTGAACTGGGCGCCGTCCGGGTCACGCAGGACGGCCTCGTCCTCGCTCTGCCGCAGCACGGTGCCGCCGTGCTCCTCCACCGTCTTCGCGGTGGCGGCCACATCGGAGACCGCGAAGTGGACCTGCCAGTGGGGCCGGATCGTGGGGTCGGGCGCCGCCTCCAGCGCCCCGGAGCTGATCCGGGCCACGACCTTGCCCCGGCTGCGCAGCACGACCTCGTTGCCCTCGTAGTGGACCTCGCAGCAGCCCGGACGTTCCGTGGCCCATTCCAGGACCTCTCCGTAGAAGATCGCCGCATCGAAGGCGTCCCGTGTGTGCAGCCTGATGAAGGCCGGAGCGACCCGGAGCCAGGCGTCCCACTCGGCGATGAGCTCGCCCTCCCAGATCCCGAAGGTCGCCCCGTCGCGGTCGGCCACCAGAGCCGCCCGGCCCGGCGGAAAGGAGAGCGGCCCGACGGCCACCGTGCCCCCGCGCTCCCGGGCCCGGGACACGGCCTCGTCGGCGCTGGGCACTGCGAAGTACGGCGTCCAGGCGACGGCCACCTGCCACATCGTCGCCACCCCGGCGATCCCCGCGACCGGCGCCCCGTCCTGCAGCGCGATGCGGAAACGGTCCCCCAGCTTCGCCGACCGCCACTCCCACCCCAGCACCGCGTGGTAGAAGTCCTCCGTGGCCCGCATGTCGCGGCTGGTCAGGCTCACCCAGCAGGGGGCTCCGAAAACGGAATGGCTCGAGACGACGTTCGTCGTCCCGCTGGAACGTGTCGAGTCGTGATTCATGGCAGTAGCGTCCTGGTCTCGTCGACCGGCCCACGCCGGCAGGACACCAGTGTCCGGCCTGACGCGGGTCCGGCGCCTGTCGAGTACCCCGGGAATGCCGTCGAAACGGGCGCGGCAGGGGGGCCGGCGTCAACGGGTCCAGGCCCGTCACTCATCCGTATGGCGTCCGGCCGTACGGATGACATGAGGGTCGGTGCCGGCACCGACAGGGAGCAGATCGGCGAGGCGACGCCAGGCGTCGCGGGGGAGGGAGTCGCGGGGCTGGTCGTCGACGACCTGGAGGGCCACATGGTCCGCTCCCGCCTGGTGGAGGGCGTCGATAGCCGCCCGGACCCGGTCCTGGTCGCCCCACGCGAACACGGCGTCGATGAGCCGGTCACTGCCGCCGCCCGTGAAGTCGTCCTCGGTGAAGCCGAGCCGCAGGAAGCTGTTGGTGTAGTTCGTCAGCCCGAGATAGAGGGAGAGGTAGTCGCGGGCGATCGCCCGGGCGCGTCCCGGATCCGTCTCCAGCACCACCTTCAACTCCGGTGCCAGCAGCGGGCCGTCTCCCAGGATCTCGCGGGCCTGAGCGGTGTGCTCGGGTGTGACCAGGTACGGGTGCGAACCGGCGGCCCGGTCGCGCGACAGTTCCAGCATCCTCGGCCCGAGCGCCGCCAGCACCCGCCGCCCGGCCGGCACACCCGCGGCGTCCAGCGCGTCCAGGTACTCCACCATGGCGGAGTAGGGGCGACGGTACTGGTCGGTCCGCTGGGCGTGACTCACCCCGAGGCCGAGCAGGAAACGACCGGGATGGGCGGCCTCCAGACCGGCGAACCCCCGGGCGGAGTCGGCCGCCCCGTACTGCCAGATGCTCTGGATACCCGTGGCCACCGTCACCCGCTCGGTCGCCTCCACGAGCGGCGCGGCGTGCTCCACCGCGCTGTTGCCGCCCAACCACACCGCCCCGAACCCGAGTTCCTCCAGCTCGGCCACGGCCTCCGCGCGCTCACCCCGCCGCGCCGGGTCCTCCGACCGCAGCCCGAAGCTCCAGATGCCGTACCGCCCGACGGCCTCCTTCGCCGAGCTCCCGTGGTTGACAGCGGTCACGTTCCCGATCGATTCCGACATCGGCTCCGATTCCCTCCGTACTCGATGCTGCGTGGTGCCAAGTGATCCACAAGTGCCAACGGGTGCGGGGCTCGGGATAGTCCCGAACGGTCGTCGACGTCCCAAGTACGCGACACCGGCGCCCTGGACGAGGCACAGGTGCCGCTCAACCACGGCACTGCTCGCCGTGCCGTGCCGTGAACGAGCGGCGTCGGCTATGAGCCGGCCGAGGGCGGGTGGGGAGCGGGCGAGGCCGTGGACCACCGGCGCAGCCCCGGCGTCGTGACTGCCACCAGGGCGACGGCGCCGAGGCAGAGGAGGCCGCCGCTGACGAGGGCCGCCGTTCCCGACGCGGCGTCCGCGACGAGACCGCCGCGCAGGTTGCCGAGGTCGGGGCCCGCCTGCCCGACGACCTGGTCGGCGGCGCTGACGCGCCCCAGGAGTTCTTTCGGCGTGTGTGTCTGGACGATGGTGCCGCGGGACACCACGGAGACGGTGTCGGCGGCGCCGGCCAGGACGAGGAAGGCCAACCCGGTCCACGGATCCGGCGACATGCCGAACAGCGCGAGGGCCGCGCCCCACGCGGCGGACCCACCGAGCATGACCAGGCCCGGGCGGGGGAGCCGAGTGAAGGTCCCGGAGAAGAGGGACGCGATGGTGCCGCCGACGGCCATCGCGGTGAGGAAGAGTCCGAGCGTTCGTGGACTGCCGCCGAACCGCTCCGCGTTGATCAGGGGGAACAGACTGATCGGCATGGACAGCACGGTGGTGGCCAGGTCCGTGACCAGCGCTCCGCGGATGACGGGAGTCCTGGTCAGGAAGGCCAGGCCGTCCAGGACTCCGCGGAGGCCGGGCCTGGAGGGCTCGCCTGCGGGGTCCATCCTCGGCAGACCGAAGGCACCGTACAGCGCGGTGCCGAAGGTGGCCGCGTCGATCACGTAGCAGGTGCCGACTCCCAGGGCGCCGACGATCAGCCCGCCCAGTGCGGGTCCCGTCAGCATGGCCCCCTGGAAGGAGATCCGCCGCAGCGCCAGCCCGGCAGCCAGTTGGTGTCCGGGCAGAAGGTGGGGGATGAAGGTGTGGGACGCCGGGCCGCCGCCGGCGGTGAAACAGGACTGCGCCGCCACCAGTACCAGCACACCACCGGCCGGCAGGCCTCCGAGGAAGCCCTGGAGCGCGAGCAGGACTGAGCAGACGGCTTGTCCGCAGGTCGTGAGGAGGTAGAACTTCCGCCGGTCGACGCGGTCGACGAGCGATCCGGCGAAGAGACCGAGCGTGACGAGCGGGATCGCCTGTGCCAGGCCGACCGCGCCGGTCCACGTGGTGCTCCCGGTCGTCTGCCAGACCTGGAACATCACGGCGACGGCCGTCATCTGGCTGCCGAGACCGGAGAGGGTCTGCCCGATCCACAGTCGCCGGAACGGCGGCGACGACCGCAGCGGGGTCACGTCGAGCAGTACGTGTCTCAGCGCCACTCGGGGTCCTCAGCCAGTTTCTGGGCGATCCGGTCGTGAAAGCTCCTGCGCTTCAGGGCCTGCTCGATGTCGGCGACGACCCGGCTGAGCGGGTAGGGGATCTCCGCCTCGATCTCGGCGAGGGCGGCCTCGGTCGCTCGCCATTCCGCCGCCAGCCGGCCGACGACACCGCGAGCTCTGTTCGTGAGCGTCACCTTCTTGCTGCGCGCGTCCTCGCCGACGACGGTCTCGACCCAGCCGGCCGCGCGCATGGCGGCCACCTTCTGGCTGAGCGCCGAGTGTGTCCTGCCGACCGACTCCGCCAGTTCGCTGATGGACATTGGCCCACGGGCGTGGAGGCGAAGCAGCTCCATCACGAAGCTCGGCTTGAGTCCTTCGATCCGTCCCTCGGAGTAGATCCGGGCGATGTCCGCGTCCATCGACGCCTGGAGCCGGCGCAGAGGCCGCCAGAGGCTGTCGTGGGTGGGGTCGTCGGGTACGGGGGATACGGGGCCGGGTTCGGTCATGGACGAATCGTAACAGCACTTATATAAGCACTGTTACGACCTGTTCGTCGCCGACGCCACCGGCCCGCGGGCGGACGCGCGCAGCCTGCGGCCCCGCCGTGTCGGCCCCCAGGGCTTGAGGACCGAGAGCACGGTCATGAACACGTACGCGGACAGCGACACGATGGGCCCGAACAGGACGTCGCCCGCGTCGGGGAGCGGCCGGCCCGCGGCGACGGCGGCGACCGCGGAGTTCACCCCGGGGCGCAGCGCGAGGGCCGTGGCGGTCGTCGTGGCCAGGGTCAGCCAGAACTTCGTGCAGACCCACCGGTACCTGGCCAGACCCCATGGCGTGCCGAGGGACAGCGCCAGCCCGCTGAGGAGTGTCAGGAACGCGACGGGGAGCAGGAGCCAGTCGGCGAAGAGCTTCATGGCCCGGACGGAGGCCTCCACGGTCGCCGCGGACCCGGTGGTGGCCGCGGCGACCCCGAGCGCGAGCAGCCCGAGCGTGAGCCCGAGCCAGCCCGCTGAGGCGACCACATGGACGACGAGGAGAACCCGGCGTGCGGGTCGGGTGAGTTTCACCCGGCTCACGGTGCCGGGCGGGAGCGGCGAGCGCGTCCGACGGCGGGAGTAACCGCGCGTACCGGCCTCGGCGTACAGGACGAGACGTCATCTCGTCGCTGGGGCGGTGGCGCGCGCGACCACGAGGCCATGGCGGGCGTCGTCGCCCGCCCGGGGGAAGCGGCGCAAGCGCGCACCTTTCCCACGGGCGGACGGAGACAGCCCGCACGGCCCACCAAGCGGCAGCCTGACGGCCTGCGGGCGGCGGCCGCGGTTTTCGCCGACGGGGCCCTGGCGGCCTACCAGCGGCCTTCCACCTGATCCTTGATCCTGCGGTCGTACAGGTCCTGGATCGCGGTGAGCGTCTCCTCGGGCAGCGGCGCCCCCTTCGCGGCGGCCGCGTTGGCCCGGGCCTGCTCGGGCGAGCGGGCCCCGGGGATGACGGTGCTGACACCCGGCTGCTGGATGATCCAGCGGAGCGCCAACTGGGCCGGGGTGTACCCGTCCGGGGCGAGGGCGGCGAACTCGGCCGCCGCTTCCACGCCCGTCTCGAAGTCGACACCGGAGAACGTCTCACCCTGGTCGAAGGCCTCGCCGTGCCGGTTGTACGTGCGGTGGTCGTTGGCCGCGAAGACCGTGTCCTTGGTGTACTTGCCCGACAGCAGCCCCGAGGCGAGCGGCACCCGGGCGATGATGCCCACGCCCGCCTTCTCGGCCGCCGGGAGCACCTCCCGCAGCGGCTTCATGCGGAACGGGTTGAAGATGATCTGCACGCTCGCCACGTTGGGCCGCGTGATCGCCGTGAGCGCCTCGGCGCAGGTCTCCACACTGACGCCGTACGCGGCGATGCGCCCCTCGTCGACGAGCGTGTCGAGGGCGTCGAACACCTCGTCCGACGAGTAGACGGGCGTCGGAGGGCAGTGCAGCTGCACCAGGTCGAGGCAGTCGACACCGAGGTTGCGCCGGGAACGGTCGTTCCAGGCGCGGAAGTTGTCCAGGACGTAGTTCTGGGGGATCTGCTCCACACGACGGCCCATCTTCGTCGCGACCAGCACGTGCAGATCGGGCCGGCCGCGCAGGAAGGCGGCGATGGTCTGCTCGCTTCGCCCGTCCCCGTACACGTCGGCCGTGTCGAAGAAGGTCACCCCCGACTCGGCCGCCGCCTCCAGTACCTTCAGGGCGTCCTTGTCGTCGACGTCCCCCCAGTCGGCCCCCAACTGCCAGGTGCCCAGCCCCACGACCGACACCTGCTGACCCAACCTGCCGATTACGCGCTCATCCATGCGCTCAGTCTGTCATCCGCCGGCCAGCAACCCACGGGCACGTCATCCTCCGGTAGGTCATCCGCCGTCGCCATGTCAGCCGGTCAGGGCCGCGCGGGCCGCCGCCAGCGACTGCTCGGCGTAGCCACGCCCGAACAGCACGGTGTGGACCAGCAAGGGGAACAGCTGGTGCAGCGGGATACGGTCGGCCCAGCCGTCCGCGAGGGGCGCGGAGTGCTGGTAGCCCTCCAGGACGTGGTCGAGATGGGGACAGCCGAAGAGGTGGAGCATCGCCAGATCGGTCTCGCGGT
Source organism: Streptomyces sp. NPDC030840 (assembly GCF_055572015.1). Lineage (NCBI taxonomy): Bacteria > Bacillati > Actinomycetota > Actinomycetes > Kitasatosporales > Streptomycetaceae > Streptomyces > Streptomyces sp. NPDC030840. The sequence goes on from NZ_JBVIEE010000012.1 coordinate 9,957, forward strand.
GTCCGCCGTGCGCGGCCGGGTCGATCAGCCAGGCGTGTCCGTCGGCGCCCCACAGCAGGTTGCCGTTCCACAGGTCGCCGTGGAGCCGGGCGGGCGGCTCGGCGGGGCCCGCCAACTCCGGCAGCCGCTCGCAGACTCGCTCCACCACGGCCGCCTCGGCGGTACGTATGACGCCCTCGTCGACCGCCCGGCGCAGATAGGGCAGCACCCGGTGCTCGGCGTACCAGTGCGGCCAGTCGGGCCCCGGGGTGTTCCGCATCGGAGCGAGCCCGATGTACGCGTCGGCGGGGCCGTCGGGTGGCGCGGCACCGAACGCCGCCGCGCCGGCGGAGTGCAGGGCGGCCAGATCGCCGCCGAACCGGACCGCCGCCTGCCGGCCGGGCCGACCCCGTGGGACACGCTCGGTCACCAGCCAGTGGGCGTCGTGGCCGTACACGGCGGGGACACGGACCGTCCCGGCCTCGCCCAGCCAGCGCAGCCCCGCCGCCTCGGCCCGCACCGCCCCGGGCCCGTCCCCGCGCTTGACCATCACGATTCGGCCGCCGTCGAGGGTGACTTCGGCGAGCGCCGATGACAGCGGGCGCTCGCCCGTCGTCCGGCGTCCGGTGATCCGCTCCGCAGCCCTCCCCGGGCTCTCACTGCACACAGGCACCAGGGTAGGGCCGCGGCCGGCAGGGGCCCGCGCCGTCAGCCGAGGCGGCGGGCCAGTACCTGTCCCGGCCAGGCCCCGGACAGGAAACGCTCGGTGGGGGCGAAGCCGTTGCGCTCGTAGAACGCGACCAGTTCGCCTCCGCCGCCCGCCCAGCAGTCCACCCGCAGCAGGCCCACACCGGCCCGCCGGGTCTCCTCGGCGGCATGGGCCAGCAGCGCCGCGCCGACGCCCAGACCGGCGTGCCGTCGGTCGGAGACCAGCAGCCGGACGTACCGCTCGGGTTCGCCGGCCGGCGTGATCGGCAGCTGTGGGCTGGGTCCGGTGTCCAGCACCAGGGCTCCGACGGGTGTGCCCTCCGACTCCGCGATGTACGGGGCGTTCTCGGTCGTGTACCGCTCGACCCGTGCCACTCCGCCGGGCCTCCGTGAGAACGGTGTCGTGCCCCATTGCTCGGTGATGCCGCGATCGTTCATCCAGGCCACCGCCGCGTCGAGCATGTCCAGCATGGCGGGCGCGTCGGACGGGCCGCCTGGCCTGATCCGTATGCCGGATGGGGTGTCGTTCACGGCGGAAGCCTATGCGCCGCCGCACCCGGCGCCGTTCGGACACGAAACCCACGGCGCGCGACAGGGCGGAAGCGGTGCGGACAGCCGGGGAGAGGGGCTGGCTCCAGCCGTCCCGGCATCCTTGTGAGGGGCATCACAGCCCATGAGTGAACCCGCGGGGGTGTTCGGAACGACCGGCCTGATGTGTGGAGAAGAGTGACCGCCATGAGGCGGTTGGACGAGGAAGGCCTGCTGCGCAGGGTGGCCAAGGGCGACCGCGCGGCGTTCGAGGAGTTCTACCGCCGTACCTCGCCGTGGCTCGCGGTGCGGCTGCGCCGCCGTTGCGCCGACGAGCAGATGGTGGGGGAAGTGCTGCAGGAGACCTACCTCGCGGTGTGGAGAGCGGCGGGCTCGTTCGCCGGCAGCGCGGCCGGCGGCAGCGCGGCGGGCTGGCTGTGGACGGTGGCCGCCCGGCGGCTCGTCGACGCCTTCCGGTCCGAGGGACGGCACCGGACCAGCGTCCGCGTCGCGGCGGTCGTCGACACGGCCGACGCGGACACCCCCAGCGCCGAGGAGACGCTGCTGGAGACGATGCTGTCGGGCGACGTGGGCGACGCCCTCGCCACGCTCGCACCCGAACTGCGGCAGGTCCTGCAGGCGTTGGTCCTGGACGGGCTGAGCGTCCGGGAGACCTCGACGCTGCTCGGCATACCAGAAGGAACAGTCAAGACGCGGGCGCGGCGCGCGAGGCTGGCCATGCGGAAGGCGATGTCATGAGCGGTACCACGGGACCCCACGCGGGGCGCGACCTGATCACCGCCTATGTAGCGGGGGACACCACGCTGCCCGCGGACGCGGAGTGGGCGCTGGAAGCGCACCTGGAGGCCTGCCCCGAGTGCAGGCGACGCGTGGCCGAGGCGGTGTCGGCGCACGCGCCCGCGGTGAACACGCTGCTGGACGACGTGTGGGCCGAGGTCGACGCGACGGCACTCGGCCGGCCCGCACCCGTGCGGTCCCGGCTGCTGCGCGGGGCGCGCCGCTGGGCGCCGCCCTCGCAGCAACCGTGGCTGCTGATGAGCGTGCTGATGGTTCTCTCCGCGCTCGGCATCGACATGCTCTCCCGGGGGACGACCGTGCCGTCGCTGGTGCTGCTGTTCTCCCCGGTGGTCCCTCTGCTCGGTGTTGCGGCCGCCTGGACCCGGCGGCTGGACCCGATGGGCGAATTGACGGTCACCACACCGCGTGCGGGGCTGCGCCTCGTGCTGCGGCGCACGGCGGTGGTGCTCGGCGTGGTGATCCCGGTCCTGGCCGTGGCAGGGGGCGTCGTCGGAGTGTCGCCGGGCCTGTGCCTGCTGCCGTGCCTCGCCTTCACGCTGGGCACACTCGCGCTCGGCACGGTGACCGGCGTACGGCGCGCGGCCGCGCTGCTGGGGACGGCATGGGTCCTCGGGGCGATCATGCCCAGTCTGTTCACTGCGCGGCTGTCCGTGCTGCTTGCCCCCCAGAGCCTGCCCGCCTGGGGCCTGGCCGTCATGTTGTCCGCCCTCGCGGTCACGGTACGGGCCCGCGCCTTCACCGTGCTGCCCGGCAGAGAACTGCCCTGACACACAAGCGACTTCCGACCAGCGACTTCTCACCAGTGGCTTCCCGCCAACGGGCGAAGTCACGAGCGACTTTCCAGCAACCAACCAACAGGAGCAACGCATGGTACGCACGGTGGCCTCCGCCGATCTGGCGCCGACCACGTACGCCTGGCACATACACGCCCAGGACCTCCGCGTGCGGGCCGGACGCCGCACAGCCGTCGACGGCCTGGACCTTCGGCTCGGCCGAGGCGTGCACGGACTGCTCGGCCCCAACGGCGCCGGCAAGACGACACTGATCCGCTCCCTGGCGACCGTGCTGCAACCGGCGGGAGGCGAACTGGAGTTGCTGGGCCGGCGGATCGGAGCCCGGACCGACCTGCGTGCCCTGCGCAGGAGGATCGGGTACCTGCCGCAGGACTTCGGCTACTACCCGCGGTTCACCCTGCGCGAGTTCGTGGAGTACATGGCCTGGCTGAAGAAGATGGACGCGACGCAGGTTCCCGGAGCGGTGCAGCGCGCGATCGAGCGGGTCGGACTCGCCGCTCGCGCCGACGACCGGCTGAAGACGCTGTCCGGGGGCATGCTGCGCCGCGCGGGCATCGCCCAGGCGATCGTGAACGATCCGGACCTGCTTCTGCTCGACGAGCCCACTGTGGGCCTTGACCCGGCACAGCGTCTGGAGTTCCGCACTCTCCTGCGTGATCTCGGCGAGCAGGCGTGCGTGCTGGTGTCCACCCACCTGGTCGAGGACGTCGCCGCGTCCTGCTCCAACGTGGTGCTCGTCGACCAGGGCCAACTGGTCTTCGAGGGAACACCGGAGGAGATCGCCGCCCTCGGCGACGCGCGGGACGTCGGGGACAGCCCGATCGAGCGCGGCTACACCGCCCTCCTCGCTCGCCCACGCGCACGGCGGGAGGCGGGCCGATGAGCATCCGGATCCTGGGCACCGAACTGCGCCGCTCCTCCGCGGTGGTCATCGGCACGCTGATCGCCGCACTCGGCGTCGCCGGACTGTGGTCACTCGTCATGTCGCAGCAGGGGGAGCTGTGGGACACGCAGTGGACGATGCTGGCCGCCTTCCAGCGGATCATGCTGGTCCTGCTCTGGCCGCTCGCCCTCGGTGGAGGCGCCTGGCAGGCCCGGCGTGACCGCCGCTCGGGCATGGAGGAACTGCTCGGCACCACCCCGCTGCCGGCCTGGCGGCGTACGCTGCCCATCGCCGTCGCACTGGCGCTCTGCCTGATCCTCGCCTACCTGGTGACGCTCGCCGCGGGCGCCGCCCGGGTCGCCGGCAGGACCGACTACCTCCCCGGCGAATGGCTGCCCATCACGGCCGTGGGGGTGCTGGCCCTCGTCGCCGCCGGATGGCTGGGCATGGGCGTCGGCCGGCTGATGCCGTCGGCCTACACCCCTCCCGTCCTGGTGGTGGCGGGCTTCCTGCTGCTGCTCCTTCCGGTCCAGCTGTCCAAGTCGTCGGAGCCCGGCCCCGCTTCGCTGCTGGCGCCCAACCTCACCGAGAACTTCGACGAGTTCACCACGATCGCCGCCTCGGTGAGCCTGGCACAGTCGCTCTGGTTCACGGGTCTCGCCGGCAGTGGGCTGTTGCTGTTCATGGTCGCGCGGCGTCGCACGGCGGTCGTCGCGCCCCTGCCCGCGGTGCTCGGCCTCGTACTGGCGATGCCGCCGCTGGGAGCCGCGCCGGCCGCGGGCCTGCAGCGCGACGAAGGGGCGACCGCCGAGGTCTGTACGCACGACGGTGGCCCCACGGTGTGCGTGACCAAGGCGCACGAGCGGGGCCTGCCCGAGCTCGTCGGACCGGCCCGCCGCGCACTGGAGCTGATGGGGAAACTGCCCGACGCGCCCACCTCGGTGCACGAGGTGACCGGCGACCGCCCCGGCCCCCAGCCGGCCCGCGAGGTGTGGCTGCACGCCGACACCTACGTGTCCGGTCGTGGTTGGGCCGCCGACGGTGAGGACGCGCTGGTCGCCCAGATCCTGGCCGGAGCGGGCACCCGCCCGTGCGAGCCCGTGGCCTACGGTGCGCGCGCTGTCGTGAGCGCGTGGCTGTACGGCCGGTACCCGGCGCCGGGCCTGCCCCCTGTGCTGGGCGAGGAGGCAGGCAAACGGGACGCTGCGTGGCGGAAGTTGAGAGCGCTGCCCGCCCAGGAGCAGGTGCGCCGGATCGCCACCGTACGCGACGCCGAACGCAGGTGCCGGGGCAACCTCGATGAGGTGCTGGCCGAGGGGGCCTCATGACGCGGCTTCTCACGCTGTACCTGCGTTCGCGTCAGGTTCCCGTCGCACTGGGCGTGGCGGCGGCCGGGGTCGGCGGGGTGGCCCTGCTCGGCAACGCCCCCGAACGACCGCTGCAGACGCACATCTTCGCCGTGCTCTCCCTGGGCCTCGGTCTGGGTGTGCTCGGCAACGGCCTCGGCGGTGCCGCCGCCGCACTGGAACGTACGGCGGCGATCCGCTGGGCCGGATGGCGCACCGCGCACCTCGGGGCGGTCGCCGTCGCGGTGTTCGTCGTGGCGGCCGCCACGAGCGACGCGTCGACGGGCGTCATCCTGCGCGCCACGGCCGGACTCGTCGGACTGACCGCGCTGGCGGCGACACTGCTGGGCCACCAGCTCGCCTGGACCCTGCCGACCGCCGGGGCGGGAGCCGCCGCGGTCCTGCCACCCCTCACGGAACCGGAGATCCTCAGCGTCCTCACCTGGCCGATGCAGCCATCGGACAGCACGACAGCGACCGTGGTCGCGGCCGCACTGGCCGTCGGCGGGCTGGTCGCGTACGCCGTCCGAGGCAGCCGTCCGGATTCCGCGGAGCGCCCTGCGCCGTCGCGGTCACCGCGTTCCTAGTCGGCCTCCAGTCGGGGCACTCGTCCCCCGAGAGGCGACCTCGGATTGCGGCCCGGTCGGAGCCGTCTTAGCTTCAGACACGTCGTGCTGTACGACAAAGCCGATATATCCGTTATCGGCTTTCCGCCTTGATGGCATCGAAATGGAGCATTCATGTCGGTGATGACCGGTACCCAACCCATGCAGCAGGCCGGTGGCCCGCAGCAGATCGCCCAGCTGGTTCAGCAGACCATCCAGCAGGCGTGCCAGCAGACGGCCCAGCAGGTCGCTCAGCAGGTGCAGCAGACGTTCCAGCAGATCCAGCAGGTTCAGCAGCAGCTCCAGCAGCAGGGCATCGCCCACCAGGCGCACCCCTACCTGGCGCTCGCGCTGCACCGCTCGCTGCACGCCGGCATCCGCCACGCGGTGGAGCAGTCCGTACAGCAGGCGCTGCCCACCGCCATCGTGAACCTGCTCCAGCAGAGCCAGCAGGGGCAGCAGGGCCAGCAGTGGGGCGGTGGTTTCGGCCAGCAGTACCAGCAGCAGCCGTACGGCCAGTACCAGCAGCCCGGCTTCGGCTTCGGCCAGATGAGCCAGCCGTTCGGTATCGGCTGACCTGAGGGCGGCGCGATGCGGTGTGCCCGGAGCGGTTACCGGGCACACCGCATCAGTTTGTGAGCGTGAGCCGCCCCGTCGCCCGATCAGAAGGTCAGTTTCGCGCAGGTACGACGTAGGCGTGGTGAAGGTGGACGTGATGGTCAAGGAAAGGCCCGGAAACAGCCGTGCGAGCGGGTCCGAGGGTGGCGGCGAGGGTGGGCCCGAACCCGAGGGCAAGAAAGCCGAACCAATCAAGAAGGGCGCGCGGTCCCCGGTCTCGGTGCAACCGCGCCGGGAGCGGTACATGGTGACACCGCTGCCCCAGCATCTGCTCCCACCAGGAGTGTCCGAGCTCAGCATGGACGCGGTGTGCGACCGGCTGGAACGGATGACCGAGGTCAAGGTGGTCCGCAGGCTCCAGCCGTCGGAGAAGCTCCGTTCAACCGGGCTGCACCCCTCCTGCCCGGAGATCGCGGTCGTGGAGGCAGCCGAGTCGCAGGTACCGGCGATGCGGTCGCTGCACGTGCACATCGAGCCGGACCTGCCGCTGACCGGCACAGGACCCGCCGCCGCGGCGGCCGCGGGGATCCTGCCGCTGCGCGATCCGGGACTCGTCCTGGCGATGGACGAACCCGTGCGGATCTCGCTGCGGGTGTGCGGACCGGAAGGCGAACCGCTCGCCGGTGCGGGGGTGTTCCTGATCGGGGCGACCTGGCCGGGGCAGGGGGTCACCGGGGACGACGGGACGGTCACCGTCACCTTGGCCACGGAGACCCCGGAGTCCATCCAGTCCCTGTACGTCCGCCCCACGGGCGGCTACCTGGACCGCTGGATCCATCGCCCGGAACTGTCGGTCACCCAGGAGAACCAGGTCACCCTCACACCGCTGGGCAAGGTGGCCCCGGGGCTGGAGGAGAGGCAGAGCTACGGCTGGGGCCAGAAGGCCATGCGGCTGGACCGGCTGCCTCCCACGTTCCGCGCCTTCGGAGTCAGGATCGCGCTCATCGGTTCGGGCGTCGCCGCGGACCACCCCGACCTCAAGGAACGGGTGCGCTCCGGAATCGCTCTCGATCCGGACAAGGAACCCGCCTGGGCCCGCGACATGGTGGGCACGGGCACACACGTGGCGGGCATCATCGCCGGAGCGGACACCGCCACGGGGCTCGTCGGCATCGCGGTGGACGCCGACCTCGAAGTGTGCCAGGTGCTGCCCGACGGTTGTTTCAGCGACCTGATCGCCGCTCTGGACCACTGCATCGAGCGCGAGACCGACATCGCCCACATCGCCGTGGCCGCCCCCTACTCGTCCGCCCTCGTCTCCCGCAAACTCGCCGACGCGAACGCCGCGGGTGTCGCCTGCGTGGCCCCCGCGGGCGACACGGGCGGGCCTGTCGCCTTCCCGGGTTCCCTGCCCACCGTGTTCGCCGTGGGCGCGCTGGGAGCCTTCGGCACCTACCCGGCCGACACGTCCCAGGCCACCCATTCCGGTTCCCAGCTCACGCCGGAAGGGCTGTTCGCCGCGCCGTTCAGCTGCTACGGCCCGGGAGTCGACGCGGCCGCGCCCGGTGTGGCGGTGCTGTCGTGTTCCTCGCAGGGCGGATACGTGGCCCTCGACGGCACGGCCGCGGCCTCGGCCCACGTCGCCGGTCTCGCCGCCCTCGTGCTCGCCCACCACGAGGACTTCCACGGCCAGTTGCTGCCCCGTGGGCCCGGCAGGGTGAACCACCTGTTCGAACTCGTCGCCGCCAGCTGCCGCAGGCTGGCCGCCCCCGGGACCGTGGAGGCGTCCCGCGTCGGACGCGGTATGCCCGACGCCCTCGTCGCCCTCGGCCTGGCCCCGGGAGTACAACTCGCCCCGGCCCTGTCCCCCTACACCCCCTCGATGGCCGGTTAGGCCGGCCCGGGCCGGGGATCACCGATGGCGCCCGTTCTGGAAGGAACGGGCGCCATCGGGCGCTCCGGGCAGGCCCGACGCCCGCTGCCGCGCGAGGCGACGCGAGACCGGGGGCGGCGCCATGCCGGGGCTGACCGGTCGGCTAGGATCCGAACAGGATTTGAACTCGTTCAAACAGGGGGAACATGTCATGCCCGCATCGACCATGCCCGGCCGCACCGACACACCCGCCACAGCTCTGGGCCCCACCGCCCTGGTGCTCGGCCTCTTCTCCGCCGTGGGCGCATGGGTGCCGGCGCTCGTGGTGATCACACTCCCGTGGGCGGTCCTCGCCGGCGCCCTCGCCGTCACGTTCGGAGCCGCGGCCGTCCACTACGCCCGCCACGGCATCGGCCGCCTGGGGACCGCCATCGCCGGAACCACCCTCGGCGGCGCGGGCCTCGTCGGCACCGTGACCCTTCTGTGGGCACTCGGCGCCTGAGACCGTTCCGCCGCGGCGTCCGTGCCGGGACGCAGCCCCCGCGCGGTGGCTGCGGGGAGCCGTGGCGCGGGCCGCGCTGAGGACGGAGGGCGACGCTTGGAGTGGCGCTGCTGGGCGGGTTCGCGGTCGCCTTCCCGGTCACCACGCAGGTCGACAAGTGGATGACCGGCCGCGGCGAGGGGCACGCCGTCGTACACGCCTCCCACCCATGACCGGACCGACGCCGGCGCGTTTGCTTCCCCGGGCCTGAGCCAACTCGGTGAGGAGCCGGAGTCCGAAGAGGCGGACCGCTCCCGGTCCGCCGGCTTCCGGCGGGAAGAGGAGTGATGCGTCATGGCCACGGTCAAGGACATGCTCGCCACCTACCCGGCCGACCTCGGGCAGGTCGACCGCGACAAGCTCACCCGCTGCATCGAGGAGTGCGTCGCCTGCGCCCAGGCGTGTACGGCGTGTGCGGACGCCTGTCTGTCCGAGGGCATGGTCGGCGAGCTGACCAAGTGCATCCGTACCGACATGGACTGCGCGGACATCTGCAACGCCACCGCGTCCGTGCTGTCCCGTCACACCGGCTACGACGCCAACATCACCCGCGCGATCCTCACCGCGTGCGCGACCGCCTGCAAGGCCTGCGCCGACGAATGCTCCGCGCACGCCGACATGCACGAGCACTGCCGCCTGTGCGCCGAAGCGTGCCGCTCCTGCGAGCAGGCCTGCAACGACCTCCTCCAATCCCTCGGGTGATCAGCGATGTGAACGAGTTGTTTACAACAGTCAGTTGACGTGGGGGTGCCGGCCGGGCATGCTGACGCCATGTCCGCCAGCCCTGATCAGCCCGCCGACCCCTTCACGCCCCCGCAGCCGGAGCGCGCCCGCGCGCAGCGCGTCCACGCGTCGCTCTTCCGCATCGCCGAGCGGCACGCGGCCACCGACGAGCAGCGCCGCCGGCAGGTCCACCCGTCGGTCCTCGCTCCACACGAAGCCGTCAGGCTCGTGTCGTTCCTGCTGAGCGGGACCGCACGGCCGGACGAGGGAGAACCGGAGGTGGATCAGGCCGACATCACCGCCGCGCTGAGCCTCGTCCCGCTGGTTCGGGGAGAAATGGACGAGCTCGAAGCCGGGCTGCTCCAGATGGCGCGAGGCCGTGGCATGACCTGGCAGGAGATCGCTTTCGGGCTCGGGCTCGGCACGCCGCAGGCCGCCAGGCAGCGGTACGAACGACTGGCGAGCCGCGCCTCCACCGAGGGGGAGGGTGCGGAGTAGAAGGGCGTTCCCTGTATTGGCGCACACCTGTGCGAGACATCCCACTTCCGGGGCGTGCGCCTGAGCCGGGCTCTCGGATTGTTGCTCGAAGCCCGCGCGCGAGGGCCTACCGTGGACGGCATGACCGACCCCGAGCTGATCCGCATCGTCTCCCGGGACTCGCCCATGGCCCTGGCCCAGGTGGAGCGCGTACGCACCGAACTGGCCGCACTCCACCCCGGCGTCCGCACCGAGGTCGTACCGGTGAAGACGACCGGCGACAAGTGGATGGGAGACCTCGCGAAGGTCGAGGGAAAGGGGGCGTTCACCAAGGAGGTCGACGCCGCCCTCATCGCCGGGCAGGCGGACCTCGCGGTGCACTGCGTCAAGGACATCCCCGCCGACCGCCCGCTGCCTGCCGGGACCGTCTTCGCCGCCTTCCTCAAGCGCGACGACATCCGTGACGCCCTCGTCCATCCGGGCGGCCTCACCCTGGACGAACTCCCGGTCGGTACCCGCATCGGCACCTCGTCCGTACGCCGCGTCGCCCAACTCGCCGCCTCACACCCGCATGTGGACTGCGTGCCCATGCGCGGCAACGCCAACCGGCGCCTGGAAAAGCTCGCGGGCGGCGACGCCGACGCACTCCTGCTGGCCGTCTCCGGCCTCGAACGCATCAACCGCCCGGACGTCATCACCGAGATCCTTCCGGCCGACGTGATGATGCCCCCGATCGGCGCAGGGATCCTCGCCCTCCAGTGCCGCGAGGACGACACCGCCCTCATCGACACCGTCAGCGCCCTCGGCCACGCCGACACCCACCGCGAGGCCACGGCCGAGCGGATGTTCCTCCACGTCCTCCAAGGCCACTGCAACTCACCCATCGCCGGCTACGCCAGGACCGAACGCAACGGCGAACTGTCCCTGCGCGCCTGCGTGTTCACCCCCGACGGCAAGACCGTCCTCAACGCCCACGAATGGGCGGGCCGCCTCGACCCGGCCACACTGGGGACCGCCGTCGCCGTGGCACTCCTCCGCCAGGGCGCACGCGAGCTGATCGACTCCATCCCTCACTGACGGCACGGCGAACGGCCTCACAGCACCCTGGGCAGGCCCGTCACGGACATCATCAGGGAGTACAGCGAGGTCGTCGCCGTGATGAACAGCTTGTTGTTCCTCGGGCCGCCGAAGGCGATGTTGGAGACCGGCTCGGGCACCAGCAGCCGTCCGATCAGCGTGCCGTCGGGGTGGTAGCAGTGCACGCCGTCGTCGAACGCGGCGGCCCACAGCCGCCCCGCGTCGTCGAGACGGATGTTGTCGAAGCCGCCGTCCGTGCGCTCGGCGAAGACCCTGTCGTGGGTGAGAGTGCCGTCGTCGCGCACGTCGAAGACGCGGATCCGCGCCGCTCGTGTGTCGGCGACGAACAGCCTGCTCTCGTCCGGTGAGAAGACCAGGCCGTTCGGTCCGTCGAAACCGTCGGCGACGCGGCGGACGCCGCCCGTGACGGGGTCGATCCGGTAGACGTCACAGGAGCCGATCTCACTCTCGGCACGGTGTCCCTCGTAGTCGCTGAGGATCCCGAAGTCGGGGTCCGTGAACCAGACCGAACCGTCGGAGCGTACGACCGCGTCGTTCGGGCTGTTGAAACGCCTGCCCTCGAAGCGGTCGGCGAGCACCGTGACACGGCCGTCGTGCTCGGTACGGGTGACCCGGCGGTTGCCCTGCTCGCAGCTCACCAGCCGGCCCTCACGGTCGAGCGTGTTGCCGTTGACGTACCCGGCCGGGGAGCGGAACACCCCGGTGGTGCCCGTGGCCTCGTCCCAGCGCAGCAGGCGGTCGTTGGGAATGTCGCTCCAGACCAGCTGCCGCCAGGCCGGCAGATAGAGCGGCCCCTCGGCCCACCGGCAGTCGGCGTACAGCCGCTCCAGCCGCGCGTCGCCGCTCGCGCACCCTTCGGTGTGGAAGCGCTCGTCCAGGACCTCGTACAGATTCTTCAGCACCACGCCGGACACGGCCCGCCTCTTCTCCAAAGCTGCTGAATGAGATTCAGCAGAATCCTAATGCGTCCGAACCAGATATGGTGGAGGCGTGGGGATGGTCAACGGGATCGTGGACGACGTCGACAGAGCACTGATCGCCGAGCTTCAGCGCGACGCCACCCAGGCCTACGCGGCACTCGGCAGAGCGGTCGGCCTGTCCGCCGCGGCGGCCCATGACCGGGTACGCAAGCTGCGTGAACGCGGTGTCATCCGCCGTACGACCGTGGACGTCGACCCGGCCGTCCTCGGGCGGGACGTCCTCGCCTTCGTCATGGTCGACGCGTCGGCATGGATGGGGGACGCGGCCGAATCCTTCGCCGCCGTCCCCGAGATCCAGGAAGCCCACATCATCGCGGGCACCGCCTCCGTCCTCGTGAAGGTGCGCACGGCCACCACGGAGCAACTGCAGGACGTCCTGCGGCGGCTCTACACGATCGAGGGCGTGAGCGGGACGCAGGCCACGGTCGTACTGGAGACCTTCTTCGAAAGGCCCGTCCGCGCCGACTGAGACCGCCGACTGATACTTGCTGGTGCAGGGATGCATCCGTCACGTGTCCCCGTCACATGGAGCTGCCGGAAAGGGGCACCTTCGCATCGTGAACTTCTGGTCCATCTACAGCCACGGCTTCGCGCGGATCGCCGCGTGCACCGGTCACGCGGCAGTCGCCGACCCGCCCGCCAACGCGGAGGCGGTCCTCAGGCAGGGCCGCCGGTGCGCGCAGGAGGGGGTCGCCGTCGCCGTGTTCCCCGAACTCTGTCTGTCCGGATACTCGATCGAGGACCTGCTGCTGCAGGACGCGATGCTCGACGACGTCGAGACGGCCCTCCAGACCGTGGTGGCCGGGTCGGCGGACCTGCTGACGGTCCTCGTCGTCGGTGCCCCGCTGCGCCACCGCAACCGGATCTACAACTGCGCGGTGGTCGTGCACCGCGGGCGGATCCTCGGCGTGGCGCCCAAGTCCTACCTGCCGAACTACCGCGAGTTCTACGAGAAGCGGCAGATCGCCCCGGGTGACGACGAGCGCGGCGGGACGATCCGGATCGGCGGCGCGGCCGTGCCGTTCGGCACGGACCTGCTCTTCGCGGCCGAGGACGTCCCCGGCCTCGTGCTGCACGCCGAGGTCTGCGAGGACATGTGGGTGCCGGTGCCCCCGAGCGCCGAGGCGGCCCTGGCCGGAGCCACCGTCCTCGCCAACCTCTCGGGCAGCCCGATCACCGTCGGCCGGGCCGAGGACCGCAAACTGCTGTGCCGCTCGGCGTCCTCGCGCTGCCTCGCCGCCTACGTCTACGCGGCGGCCGGACTGGGCGAGTCGACCACCGACCTGTCCTGGGACGGCCAGACCATGATCTACGAGAACGGCGTCCTGCTGGCCGAGACCGACCGCTTCCCGCAGGACGACCAGTACGCGGTGGCCGACATCGACCTCGACCTGCTGCGGCAGGAACGGCACCGGATGGGCTCGTTCGACGACAACCGCCGTACCCACGCCGCACGGACCGGCGACTTCCGGCACGTGTCGTTCCGGCTCGACCCGCCCACGACCGACCTGGGACTGCGCCGCCGGGTCGAGCGGTTCCCGTTCGTGCCCGCCGACCCCACCCGCCTCGCCCAGGACTGCTACGAGGCCTACAACATCCAGGTCGCGGGTCTGCAGCACCGACTGGCGGCCATCGGCGGCCCGAAGATCGTCATCGGAGTGTCCGGGGGCCTCGACTCCACCCACGCTCTGATCGTCGCCGCCCGGGCCATGGACCGCGCGGGCCGACCCCGCAGCGACATCCTCGCCTTCACCCTGCCCGGGTTCGCCACCGGCGAGCACACCAAGGGCAACGCCCACAAGCTGATGCGCGCGCTCGGCGTCACCCCGGCCGAACTGGACATCACGCCGACCGCCCGGCTCATGCTCCAGGAGATCGGCCACCCGTTCTCCTCGGGAGAGCCCCAGTACGACGTGACCTTCGAGAACGTCCAGGCAGGGCTGCGCACGGACTACCTGTTCCGGCTGGCCAACCAGCGCGGCGGCATCGTCCTCGGCACCGGCGACCTGTCGGAACTGGCGCTCGGCTGGTGCACCTACGGCGTCGGCGACCAGATGAGCCACTACAACGTCAACTCCGGTGTGCCGAAGACGCTCATCCAGCACCTGATCCGATGGGTCATCAGCAGTGGCCAGTTCGACGAGGAGACCAACGAGACACTGGCCGCGATCCTCGACACGGAGATCAGCCCGGAGCTCGTGCCGGGGGAGGAGCTGCAGTCCACCGAGTCCAAGATCGGCCCGTACGCGCTGCACGACTTCACCCTCTTCCACGTCCTGCGCTACGGCATGCGGCCGTCGAAGATCGGCTTCCTCGCCTGGCACGCCTGGCACGAGAAGGACGCCGGAGCGTGGCCGCCCGGGTTTCCCGAGGCCGAGCGGGTGGCGTACGACCTGCCGGAGATCTGGCACTGGCTGGAGTACTTCTGCCGCCGCTTCTTCGCCTTCGCGCAGTTCAAACGCTCGGCCATGCCGAACGGGCCGAAGGTCCTGGCCGGCGGTTCCCTGTCCCCTCGCGGCGACTGGCGCGCACCGTCCGACAGCACGGCGAAGGCATGGCTGAGGGACCTCGCCCGCTGGGACGTGCCACGCGCCGACTGAGTCCGGGCCGAGGCGGCAGAGGCGGCCGCCTCAGGCCGCCAGCGACCGGAGCGTCCCGGCCTCACGGGCGAGGATCCTCTCGTCGTTGCCGGGGACGAACTCCAGGAGGACGTCCAGCGGCCGGCCGCGTGCACCCAGGCGGGCGAGGACCGCGCTCCACAGCCCGGCACGGGTGGCGAGCGGGTGGCGGGTGGTCCCGGGCCACCAGGAGAAGGCGTGCACCGCGGCCACCCGGTCGATCACCGTGTCGAGTCCGGAGAGTGCCTCGGCGTCGGGCACGTCGAGCGGCGGCTGCCAGTAGGTGCCGACAGCCGGGTGGTCCACCTCGTCGAGCAGCCGGAGGGTGCGGTCGGCGCCGTCGGTCAGGGTGTTGCGGTGGAACTCGTACGCGAGTCGCACACCCGCGTCCGCCGCGAGCGCCGCAGCCCGGCGGGTGTCCTCGACGACCGCCGCCCGCCCCTCGGGCGACATCGCCTCGGTGCCCGCCGCCCCCGCCCAGATCCGGATGCGGGGCGCCCCGAGCAGCACGGCGGAGCGCAGGACCCCGTCGAACTCCGCCGGGTCGGTGTGCCCGGCGCGGTAGTACGAGCCGTACGAGGCGACCGCCAGGCCCGCGTCCTCGGTGGCCGCGCGCACCCGGGCGGCCACGGCCTCGTCGCCCGCCGGTACGTGGATGTCGGCGCCCCACTCGACGCACTCCAGTCCCGCCTCGACCGCGGCCGCGAGAACACCGTCGACGTCGAGGTGGCGCAGGGTGACGGAACACAGCCCCAGGCGCGGCATCACGCCGGAAGCACAGGGAGCACCGGAAGCGCCGCTCACGCGGGCTCCTCGGTGACCGAGGGCACGCCCGT
This sequence comes from Streptomyces sp. NPDC030840, assembly GCF_055572015.1. Taxonomy (NCBI): domain Bacteria; kingdom Bacillati; phylum Actinomycetota; class Actinomycetes; order Kitasatosporales; family Streptomycetaceae; genus Streptomyces; species Streptomyces sp. NPDC030840. The sequence continues at coordinate 25,323 of NZ_JBVIEE010000012.1, forward strand.
GCCGAAGTCGACGACGGTACGGCCTCCGTCCGCCCAGCGAACGGCGACCGCGAGACCGCTCACCTCGGCGGTCGCCTGCCCGGCGAGGGACGGCGCGCCGGGTTCGCCGGTGAGGGAGGCCAGCGCGGCGAACACCGTACGGGCCGGTTCCATCCCCACGGTGCCGGTGAGTTCGGGGACGAGGGCCCAGGGACCGTACGCCGTGCCCTGCGGGGCGCGGACCGCGGTATGCGACTCCCAGCCGTACAGACCGAGCAGCTGACTGGTCACCTCCGGCCCGTCCAGCCGTACCTCCGCCCGCACGTGCCGTCCGGTCTCGGAGGCGGCCCCCGGCGCGAGCGCGACGGCCCAGCCGCTGTGGTGGACCGGGGTGCCGACCGGTACGCCAACGGTGCGGTGCACCCGCAGTTCGAGACGGCCGCGGGCCAGCGTGAGGCTCTCGATCCGGGCCGAGGGGAGGACGGGACCGCCCTCGGGGAAGACCGGCCGGTGCCACGAGGCGAGCCAGTGGGGACCGGCGGCGAGAGGCTCGATACGGACGCGTGCGCTGCGCAGGCCGCGGACCTGGAGCGCGATGTGGTTGTCGGGGACGTTGGCGGCGCTGGTCGGGCCGGTGCGGGTGGAGTACGCGAGACGGGCGTAGAGCGGGTTGCCCGGGGCGCGTTCCGGTTCCCGGAGGTCGAGTTTGCAGCTGCCATGGTTGTGCAGACGCGCCAGACCGTCCGCGCCGGTGGTCTGGACGAGCAGCCCGGGAGCGGGAAGGGCCGCCGCGCGGTCGGGGCCCTCGGCGGGCGCCCTCTCCTCGGTGGCCGTCCACACCGGGTCCTCGGGCGGGATCAGCAGGGCGAGGAACCCCTTGGAGGCCCAGTACGGCGAGCCGGGCCCGGAGTAGCGCTGCAGGGTCGCCTCGTGCGGGCCGTACCAGCCGAGGCTGAGCACGCCGTCCTCGGTCAGGGCACCGCGGTCGAGGAAGTGGCGGAGCGCCCCGCTGAGGACGCGGCGGGTGGCGCCGGGGGCGAGCGGTGTCCGGTCGGTGAGGGCGCCGAGGGCCACGGCCGTGACGGCGGCGAACCGGTACGTGAGGGAGCGCCCGTGGTGGACGGGCGCTCCGTTCGCGTCGAAGAGCAGCGCGAAACCGTCGAGGAACTCCCGCAGCCGCGGGCCGAGCCGGCCGAGCAGTTCCCGGTCGCCCGCGAGGTGGGCGTGGAGCAGCGGGTAGAAGTGCAGGGCCCAGCCGTTGTAGTGGTCGAAGGACCGGCCGTCGCCGTCGGAGTACCAGCCCTGCCCCCGGTACCAGCCGTCCAGCAGGTCGAGCCCCCGCTCGATCGCGCCGCGCGTCTCGGCGTCACCGCGCCCGGCGGACTCCAGGAAGCCCGCGACGGTCAGGGGGAAGAGGTACCAGTTGTTGGGGGCCGGGGTGTGCCGCAGTGCGCCCCGCAGCCACCGCTCGACGCGGTCCTGGTCGTCGGCGGGGAGACAGTCCCAGGTCCAGGGCGCGGTCAGCCGCAGCGCCAGCGCCACGGAAGCGGACTCCACCATGGGCTGGCCCTGGATGCCGTGGTGGCCGATCTCCGGCCAGGACTCGGCGTCGTCGCGGCCGGGGGTACGGGTGCCGCGCGCCAGGCCGGCGGTGTAGCGCTCCAGGAAGCCGTGCGGGTCCTTGCCGGACGCCCCCGCGGTGCGGAACGCGGCGAGCAGGAACGTACGGGCGAACCCCTCCAGGCCGTCCGAGCGCACTCCCGACTTCGAGGGCGGCCCCGGCAGGTCGATCAGGGCCTGGCCGGGCGTGGCGTAGCGCAGGGCGGAGGCCAGCAGCCGGTCGGCGGTCGCTTCCCAGTGGGCGCGGGTGAAGCCGGTGTACGGGCTGAGGGTGCGGTCTTCCTCGGCGGCGGTGGGGAAGGGGTGCTCGGGCATGGGAGGGGCCACGTCTCCTGTTCGTTCCTGTTCGTCCTGTTCGGTCCGGCAGGCGCGGGTGAGGTGGGTGTGTTCAGGCGAGGCGGGCCAGGTGTTCGGGCCGGACCGGATGGGCGAAGGGGCGGCCGAGGGCGTACGACTCGACCTCGGCCAGCGCCAGGTCGGCGAGGCGGCGCAGTTCCCCGCCCTTGGAGCCGGCGATGTGCGGGGTGATGACGACGTTCGGGCAGTCCCACAGCGGCGAGTCGACGGGCAGCACCTCGGGCTCGGTGACGTCCAGGATCGCGTTGAGCCGCCCGGAGACCACCTCGTCGGTCAGGGCTCCTTGGTCGACGACGGCGCCGCGTGCGGTGTTGATGAGCGTGCCGCCGGTACGCAGCCGGGCCAGCAGCTCGCGGCTGACCAGACCACGGGTCTCGGGCAGCAGAGGTGTGTGCACGCTCACGACGTCACTCGACGCGAACAGCTCCGGAAGGGAGACCGGCTGCGCCCCGAGCTCCCGGGCCTCGGTGTCCGAGACGTAGGGGTCGTGGAGCAGGACCGTCAGATCGTGCGGGCGGAGTAAGCCGATGACGCGGCGCCCGATGACCGAGGCGCTCAGGATGCCCACGGTCCTGCGGTAGTTGCCCGCGCCGGGGTGGCGTTCGTTCCAGTCGATGCGGCGGCGTTCGAGGCGGTAGAGGCGGGCGGTGTCGAGGACGCGCTTGTTGGCGAGCAGGATCATGGCGAGGGTGTACTCGGCGACCGGCACGGCGTTGGCCGCGGCCGCGGAGGACACCGAGATGCCGCGCTCCCAGCACGCGGGGGTGATGTGGTGGCGTACGGTCCCGGCGGTGTGCACGACCGCGCGCAGCCGGGGCGCGGCCTTCAACGCCGCCTCATCGACGGGCGGACAGCCCCAGCCGGTGATGAGCAGTTCGGCGTCGGCGAGCGCGCGGTGCGCGGTGGGGGTGGTGAGATCGTCCAGGACGAGGTGCGGGTCGATGTCGGTGAGGGCGGCCAGCCGGGCCCGTACGTCGGTGTCGAGGACCTGTCGCGCGGTCCTGTGCGCCATGGCCAGCACGGCGCGTGGGCGGTGGGGGGCCCGGACGGGTGGGGTCACTTGACGCTCCCTGCGGTGAGGCCGGACTTCCAGTAGCGCTGCAGCGTGACGAAGGCGACGACCAGCGGCACGACGGCGAGCAGCGAGCCGGTGACGACGAGCGGGTAGTACTCGGGTGAGACGGTGGCGGAGCTGTTCCAGGTGTAGAGCCCTAGGCTGAGCGGATACAGGTGCTGGTCGGAGAGCATCACCATGGGCAGGAAGAAGTTGTTCCAGATGGCGGTGAGCTGGAACAGGAAGACGGTGACGAATCCGGGGCCGAGCATGCGCAGGCTGACACGCACATACGTCTGCAGCTCGCCCGCGCCGTCCACCCGGGACGCCTCCAGCACCTCGTCGGGTACGTAACCGCTGCTCAGCAGGCGGGCGAGGTACACGCCGAACGGGTTGAACAGCACTGGGACGAACACCGCCCAGAAGGTGTTGACCAGGCCGATACCGGAGGCCACCAGGTAGAGCGGGAGGGCCAGTACGGTCGGCGGGACCATGACGCCGGTCAGTACGAGCCCGAACAGCTTCTCCTTGTGCCGGAAGTCGTACTTGTCGAAGGCGTACCCGGCGGCGACGCTGATCAGCGAGCCGACGAGGGCGCCGACCACCGCGTACAGCAGGCTGTTGACGTACCACCGGCCGTAGACGCCCTCCTCCATGGAGAACAGGTCGGTGAGGTTGCGCCCAAGGGAGAAGTCCCCGAAGGAGAGGATGTCGCTGCTGAAGAGCGCGTCGGAGTTCTTGGTGGCGGCCAGCAGCAGCCAGATCGCGGGCAGCAGGGTGTAGAGGGCGGCGAGGCCGACCACGGTGTTGGCGACGGCGCGGCTGGTCAGTCTGCTGCCGCCGGGCGCGGTGGGGGTCGTGGTGGTCACTTGGCGCTCCGTTCCCTGCGGCCGGACCATCGCGTCACGGCGTACGACAGGGCGCAGGTGACGAGGAGGAGGATGACGGAGGCCGCGGAGGCCAGCCCGTAGTTGTTGCGGCGGAAGGCCGCGTCGTAGATGTACATGTTCGGGGTGAAGCGCGAGTTGACCATCGGCGTGGCCTGGTTCATCAGCATCGGCTCGGTGAACAGCTGGAGTGCGCCGATCAGCGCGAACATGCACACCATCACGACGGACCCCTTGATGATGGGCACTTTCACCATGAGCGCGGTGCGCAGGCCCCCGGCGCCGTCTATCCGCGCCGCCTCGATCACCTCGCGCGGCAGGGCCTGGAGCGCGGCGTAGAAGATGACCATGTTGTAGCCGAGCCCGCTCCACAGCGCGATGTTGACGATCGACGGAAGCACGGAGTGCAGCCCCAGGAAGTCGACGCTGATGTCTGCCTGGGCGAACAGCTTGATGACCGGGCTGAGGCCGGGGGTGTACAGGTACAGCCAGATGACGGCGGCGATGATGCCGGGCACGGCGTGCGGCAGGTACAGCATCATCTGCGCGGTGCGCCGCAAACGGATCAGCCCGGAGTCGAGGAGCAGGGCGAGCGCGAGCGCGCCGGCCACGACGACCGGCACGAAGATCACGCAGTAGAGGGCGATGACGCCGAACCCGGACACGAAGCTCGGGTCGTCCAGAACGGCGAGGTAGCTGCGCAGCCCGGTGAAGACGGTGGTGCCGCCGCCGAAACCGAGGCCCTTGTGGTCCTCCGAGAAGAAGCTGAGGTAGACGGCGTAGCCGACGGGGACGAGGAACACGGCGACGAGCAGAGCCGTGAACGGGGCCAGGAGCGTGACGCAGGCGAGCACCTGCTGTCGGCGTCCGGCCTTACGGGGGCGGGCCGGGCTCGCTGCCCGCGCTGTCGTGGCCGTCCGTTTGCCCGGTTTCCCTGGAGAGATCACTGTGCTCACGGGTGCACCTCAGTTGGTAGTGACCGACAGGCCGAGGCTCTTCAGATCCGGCAGCGTCCTGCGTTCGCCTTCACGCAGTGCGCCGATGATGGTGCCGCTGCCGGCTCCCGCCTTCGCGAAACCGTCCTCGACGGAGGTGATGGTGGAGGTCATGCGCGGCCCCCACTTCCACCGGGGGGAGATCAGCTCGGCGGACTGCTGGAAGAGGCCGAAGATGTCCTGGCCCGAGTAGTAGCTGGTGTCCATCTCCTCGCGGGCCACGGGAACCAGGTCGGGCACCACGGGGAACGCGCTGCTGATGCCACTGGAGAGTTTGGCGCGCAGGGCGTCCGGGCTGGTGACCATCCAGGTGATGAACTCCAGCGCCTCCTCGGGGTGCCGGCTGTCCTTGGTGACGGCGAAGGTCGACCCGCCCTGGGTGCCCAGGGACGGCTTGGCCGGGTCCCACTGGGGCAGTGGCGCGATGGCCCACTTGCCCTTGCCGCTGGGAGTGGAGTTCATCAGCGAACCCGCCGCCCAGGCGCCCGCCATGTAGCCGACGGTCTCTCCGCTCTGCAGATGCGCCCGCCACTGCTGGCTGTCCACCGGCTCGACCCGCACCAGGTCCTGGTCCACCAGGCGCTGCCAGTACGCGGCGACCTTGCGGGTCGGGGCGTCGGCCATGGAGATCCGCCAGGTGTCGCCGGAGGTCCTGAACCACTGGCCGCCGGCCTGCCAGGCGAACCCGGCCATGTGCTGCGAGCCGTTGGTGAAGAAGCTGGCGATACGGGAGCGGGGCTGGGCCTTCTTGAGCTTGCGGGCCGAACTCTCGAACTCCGCCCACGTCCTGGGCACCGGGATGTCGTACTTCGTGAAGACGTCCTTGCGGTAGAAGAACATCATCGGCTCGATGTCCACCGGCACGGAATAGACGCGCCCGTCGAGGGTGGTGAGGTCCAGTGCCTGCGGGAGGATCTTCCGGCGCACCGAACCGGGCAGGAGCTCGGTGATGTCGCGGGGCACGCCGTCGATGGCGTAACCGGGCAGCTGGGGGTACTCCATGGTGGCGACGTCGGGGGCGTTCCCGGCGCGGGCGGCGTTGCTGAGCTTCGCCCAGCCGCCCTGGGGGCCCGAGGGGACCTGCTGGTAGTCGACCCGGACCTTGTCCTGGATCCGGTTGTACTCGTCGACCACTTCCTGTGTGCCGCGCAGCGCCGACCAGAAGGTGAGATGGACCGGACCGCTCCTGGCGCTGGTGCTGCTGCCCGAGGCCGAGCAGCCCGTCATCAAGACGGCGAGGATCGTGAACAGAGCCGCTCCGACCCTGCGGGTACTTCGCATGAGCCCTCCCGCGTCCTTGCTGGGTTACGGGCATCCTCAGCGGCGAACGAAAAAGGCGTCAATAGATCGAACAGAAGAAACTGAAGCGGTCAAACGAACATCCTGCGCGCGGAGGGACCCGCGAATCGGAGGACACGGGACCGGGCGCGGATCGAACGCGGGACCGGACCGGGCAGTCGTCACACCGCCGGCGGTGCCGTGGTCGTGGACTCCCTGATCACGAGGTCCGGGAGGAGTTCGATGTGGCGAGTGGCGCCGGGCCGCAACCCGCCGCGCACCATGTCCAGCCGCCGCAGCAGCAGGTCGACCCCGACCCGGCCGAGCTCCGCCTTGGGCGGGGCGACGGCCGTCAGCGGGACCGGCCCCATGTCGGCGACCACGTCGTTGTACGCGACCACCGAGCAGCGCCCCGGCACGTCGACGCCTGCCGCCTGCAGCCGCTGCACCAGGACCAGCGCGTCCATGTCGCTGTGGATCAGCACCGCCGTGGCACGGCTCTCCCCGACGGTCTCCGCCAGATCGACCGCTCGCGGGTCGGCGGCGCTCGGGTCGGGCCCGGCGGTGCGCGAGCTGAGGATCGTACGGCACCCGTCGGCGAGTCCCCGGGCGGCGGTCTGCTCGGCGAACTCGGCTCGGATGACCCGCGCGGTGGGGCTGTCGTCGCGTGCGGCCAGAACGATCCGCCGGTGCCCGAGGCGCACCAGGTGCCCGAGCGCCAGATGGACACCGAACGCGTGGTCCGAGCGCACACAGTCCAGCGAGTAGATCCCGCCGGTCCGTGCGGGACGCCGCTCCACCAGCACCGTGGGAACGTCCAGCGCGGCCAGCCACGAGTGGTCCGCCTCCGCCTCGGCCCGCGTGCGCCAGTGCGGCGACAGCAGCAGACCCCGCGCCCCCGCGTCCAGCGCCTGGTGCACCGCCTCGCGCTCCGCTCCCGCGTCGCCGGCGGCGATGTGCAGCGCGAGCCGCAGGCCCGCCTTCTCCGCGGCCTCCCGCGCGCCCTGCACGGCCTCGGTGAGGTAGGTGTTGCTGTCGGAGACGACCATGGCGACGGCGTCACCCCCGGTGGCGACCTCCTCCGGCACCGGCCGGAGCGAACGCACCACCCCGTGCCCGCGGCGCACTTCCCCGCGCCGGGCCATCTCCTCGACGTCCCGGCGCACGGTCACGACGGAGACGCCGAGTTCGCCGGCGAGATCGGTGATGCGCGCGCGGCCCCGGTCCCGCACCACTTCCGCGATCCGGCCCTGCCGCTTCCGCGCCGACTCCCGCATGGCCCCACCGCTCTCGTTGGCGTCCTTCGCGTCGCGCGATCGGTTGCGCGCGACGCGCTCATGGTACCGATCAATCGATCAATACGCTGCCTGTCAGGCTGAGGGGGAGGGGTCCGGGCCGTGCGCTATACTGGATCTTGAGCTGGTCGCCAGAACTCCTGGTGCCCGGTTGTGCGTTGGTGGTCCAAGGAAAGACGTCCCGCTTCCTGCGGGGAGATGCAGGTGCAAGGCCTGCCCGGCGCTCCGATGGATACGAGGGTCCGCCCCGCGTCACGCGGGACGGGCCCTCGTTCTTTGCGCGGTAACGCCGACCGATGAGTTTTCCGCCCCGCGGCCGTCCTGTCTTCACCAGGCATGGATGGCGGGCGACGCGAAAGGGGCGTTCATCGTGGATGGAGCCACCCGTGAGGAAGCCTTGGAAAGGCTGGACGTTCTCGTCGGCGAGTGGGCGGTCGAGGCCGACTTTCCCGGTCTGGCCGCGCCACCCGCGCGCAGCGTGTTCGAGTGGACGCTGGACGGACGTTTCCTCGTCCAGCGAACCGAGATCGCGCTTGCCGAGGTTCCGGACAGCATGGCGATCGTCGCGGCCGATCCCGAGACCGGTGGATACAGGCAGCACTACTTCGACGCGCGGGGCGTTGTCCGGGTGTACGCGATGACCTTCGCCGACGGGGTGTGGCGGCTTCTGCGTGAGGCGGCGGACTTCTCGCCCCTGTCGTTCCGGCAGCGGTTCACCGGATACGTCGGCGACGACGGCAACACCATCCGCGGCACCTGGGAGATGGCGAACGACGGATCGACCGCATGGGAGAAGGACTTCGCGCTGACCTACCGCAGGAGCGGTTGAGCCGGCGTACGGCCGGCGACAACGCACGAGCACCCGCCCTGGACAACCCAGGGCGGGTGCTCGTATGTGGAGCGCCGGGCAGGCCTTGCACCTGCATCTCCCCGCAGGAAGCGGGACGTCTTTCCTTGGACCACCAACGCACAACCGGACACCAGGAGTTCGGGCGACCAGTTCGAGACCAAGCTTAACGCACCCCCGGCATCGGCGTGACGACGTCCTCGAGGTGCCGCTGAACTGCTTGGTCACCATGAGGTTCCTCAGTCACTGAAAAGTGCGTTCTTCCATGTCAGCGCTCACTCTCCTACGGTTCCCGAGTAACCGAGAGAGACCGCGCGGGTCCTGCCCCCGAAGGAGGGCGCACCCACTCTCCTGACAAGAAGGCGGACAACATGGCCATCACACTCGTCAACCCCAGTGGACTGCCGAAGATCGACGCGTACCGGCAGGTGTCGATCGCGACCGGGTCGAAGCTGGTCTTCGTCGCGGGGCAGGTCGCCTGGGACGCCGAGGGGGTGACCGTCGGCGAGGGCGACCTCGCCGCCCAGGTCGAGCAGAGCTACCTCAACATCGGCACCGCCCTCGCCGAGGCAGGTGGTTCCTTCGACGACGTGGCGAAGCTGACCGTCTACGTGGTCGACTGGACGCCGGACAAGATGCCCGCGCTGCTGGAGGGGATCTCCCGGGCGGCCGCCGCACTCGGAGTCACCCCGGTGCCGCCGGCCACGCTGCTGGGTGTCGCTGCTCTGGACGTACCCGACCATCTGGTCGAGGTGGAGGCCACCGCGATCATCGACTGACCAGGCGTTCCACGCTCCGAGGGCTCGGCAGACCCGGCTTGTGGGCGTCTACGCCCCAGCCCTGACGACAGGTCAGGACCATCCGGATCAGGCCGCGACCGTTATCAGCCCGCACCCGTTCCGGACGGCCGGCGCGGGCGCCCCCCGCCGGTCTTCCTAGGTCCTCGGCATGACGACGCGCCCCCGCATCCGCCCGTGGGCTGATCACGGATCAGCTCACCGCAGGAGGTGGGCAGGGACGCTGTTTCCTAGGCTCACCTGCATGAATCGTCTGACTCGCGGCGCCACCGCCGCGTTACTCGGCCTGTCCCTCGCCTTGCTGGGGTCGGGGACGGCCCACGCCTCACCGGCATCGGCCGACGTGCCGATCGCCGGGGAGAGCGACCGTGTCCACCTCGAACTGCCGCGCCCCACAGGGCCGCTGGCGGTGGGGCGCGACACACTGCATCTGGTCGACACGGACCGCCCCGACCCGTGGGTACCGCAGGCCGGGGCACGCGAGCTGATGGTCTCGCTGTACTACCCCGCGCTCTCCGGCCGCGGCGGGACGGCACCGTACATGACCACTGACGAGGCCCGCGCCTTCCTGGAGGACAGGAACCTGGCCGAGGTGGTGCCCACCGAGACGCTCAGCGGCACCCGCACCCACGCCCGCCCCGGTGCCACCCCCGTCCGCGGGAAGTTCCCGCTGGTCGTGCTGTCACCGGGATTCACCGTCAACCGCTCGACACTCACCCTGCTCGCCGAGGAACTGGCCAGTCGGGGCTATGTGGTCGCCACCGTCGACCACGCCTACGAGTCGGTGGGCACCACGTTCCCGGGCAACCGGCTTCTCACGTGCGCCGCCTGCGACAAGGTCGACGAAGCCGGGTACGAAGGCGTCCCCCGCGGCAGGGCCCAGGACATCTCCTTCGTGCTCGACCGGCTGACCGCTCGCTCCCCGGCGTGGCGGTACGCCGGCATGATCGACCCCAAGAGGATCGGCATGGCGGGCCACTCGATCGGCGGTGCCTCCGCCGCGTCCACCATGGTGGGCGACCGGCGTGTGCGTGCCGGCCTCAACCTGGACGGCTCCTTCTTCGACCCGGTCCCGGCGGGTGGCCTCGGCGGCCGGCCGTTCATGGTGCTGGGCACAGAAGACGAGGACGACTCCTGGGTACGGGACTGGCCGAACCTCGACGGGTGGAAGCGCTGGCTGAGGGTCGCTGGTTCCGGGCACTTCACCTTCACCGATGTACCCGTGCTCGCCGACCAGCCTGGGGCTCCTGCCTCCGGAGGAGCCCCTGTCGGGCGATCGGTCACAGAAGATCACCCGCCGCTATGTGACGGCCTTCTTCGACCTCCACCTCAAAGGCGCCAGCCGGCCCCTGCTGGACGGGCCGTCGTCCCAGTACCCGGAAGTGAGTTTCCACCGGACCCGCTGAGGCGCGGCGGGGAGAGCGGCTCGGTACGGACAGGCAGGCGCAGATCCGCGCCTGTGCGCCTGCCCACCGAGCCACAGGGGCCTTTGGCCCGGGGGCGGCGGCGACCTGCCTACGCGCCGGCCGGACCCGCCTGCTGCACCACCTCGAAGGACCAGAGTGTGGATCCGCTGGCCGCCGGCTTGGGCCGGTCACCGCTCTCCGCGTCGCCGCCCTGATGGGCCGCCTTCATGGGACCCTCCATCCAGGCCTGGAAGGACTCCTCGTCACGCCACCGCGTGTAGACGAGGTAGGTGTCGGTGCCCTCGACGGGACGCAGGAGTTCGAACCACTCGAATCCGTCGGAGCCCTCCACGGCGTGGGCACGGGACGCGAAGCGCTTCTCCAGGGTCTCCCGCTGCTCGGCGGGGACGGTCAGTACGTTGATCTTGACGACGCTCATGGACCCATCCTGCCGTACGGCGACCGGCGGGCGAGGAGCGGCTCGGCCGTTGCGAGGCTGGTCCTCGTCCTTCTGCCGATCAGCGGCCCGTCGGTGGCGTGGGCGAGCGCGGCCGCCGCTGGACGGGGCGGGCTCACGCGGAGGAGACGTCGGCCACCGAGAAGACACCCGGCCCACTGATCCCGTACAGCACCCCGTCCACCAGCAGCGGTGGTGTCGGGCTCGGCGTCAGCTCCTCGAAGGAGCGTCCCTCCGTGTCGAAGGACGGGTCGGTGCGCCCGATCACCTTGCCGGTGCGCGGGTCGAGAGCGAGGATGCTGGTGTCCGGCATGGTGACGTACAACCGGCCGTCGTGGATGGCCGGTTCGCTGAAGACGCGCAGATCGCGTGAGCTTGTCCAAAGCGGCTTCCCGCGCTTCAGATCGAGCGCGAGCAGGGTTTCGTTGCCGTAGTCGAAGATGTACATGGTGTCGCCGTGCACCAGCGGCGGTGCCTCCGGCTCGACGCTCCACGGGAAGTCGACACGGCGGGTCTTCCCACTGCCGAGGTCCTGGACGAAGAAGGCCGCGGAGACCCCGGTGTCGTCCTCCCAGCGCGCGTAGTACGCCGTACCGTCGTGGACCGTGGCCAGCCACAGATCACCCTTGGGTGCTTTGACCGTGGCCACCGTCCGGCCCGTACGCGCGTCGACGCGGGCGATCCCGCCGGAGCCCCCGCGCAGGTCGGCGTAGAGGGTCCCCTCGGGTCCCGCGTGGAAGGGGCTCGACGAGGTGGAGGTCAGCTCGCGGCGCCACAGCTCCTTGCCCGTGCGCGGCTCGTACGCGGCATAGCGGGCGGTGTCGGACGGCCCGAGCTGGTCCAGCCGTACGACCAGTACGCCGCCCATGTACGCGAACTCGCCCAGCGGACCGTCCAGATGCCACAGCCGCTTGCCGGTCCTGCCGTCGAAGGCGTCCACTCCCTCCGAGCGGTCGGCGCTGTTGACGTACACCACGCCGTCATGGACGACCGGCTCGCGCAGTGAGAAGCCGCTGACCTTCTTCGCGCTCATGGGCTTCGTCCAGTCCACCTGGCCGTTCGCCGGATTCAACCGCATCAGCGCGATCGTCGGGGACGAGCAGAACACCCCCAGCGCGTCCGCGGTGCACGTCGGGCCCATGGCGAACGGCTCGTCCTCGTCCGGCTTCAGGGCGTTGTGCCAGGGCTTCCATCCGGGAGGCACCGCGCCGCGGGGTGCCGTCCGCGAGCCGTCCTGGCCGGCCTCACCGACCACGGTCGCGGGGCTGTCGGCCAGCTGGACCACTGAAGCCGTCCCTGCGATCCCGAGGACGACCACGCCCGCGAGGGCGGTCCACAGGGCCTTCCTGCCGCGCCTCGGTCCGCTCCTGCCGTCCTGCTCGCTCTTCTCCGCGTCGCCGGACTTGCCCGTCGCGCCGGACTCGCCCGTCACGTCGGCCGTCCCGGGCGGCTGCGTAGCTGTTCCCGGCGGCACCGGAACCGGGGGCCGCTTTTCGACGGGCCCGTTCTCGGGCAGCTCCTCCGGCAGCTCGGCCAGCGCGTCCAGCACCTCGCCCGACGTCGGCCGGTCAGCGGGCTCCTTCGTCAGACAGGCCGACACCAACGGGCGCAGCCGCTCAGGAAGACGGCCCAGCTCGGGCGTGCTGTGCACGGTGTTGTACGCGGCGAGGTAGGCGTTCTCCGCCTCGAAGGGGCTGCGCCCGGTGGCCGCGTACACGAGCACCGCTCCCAGGGAGAAGACGTCCACGGCGGGGCCGACCTCACGCGGGCTGACGAACTGCTCCGGGGCCATGAACGGCGGCGAGCCCATCACCATGCCGGTCTGGGTGCGGACCTCACTGCTGGCCGCGCGTGAGATGCCGAAGTCGATGACGCGTACCGCCCCGTCGTTGTCCCCCTCCTCCAGCAGTACGTTGCTGGGCTTGAGGTCCCGGTGCACGACCTCCGCACGGTGGATCTCACGCAGTGCCTCGGCGAGTTCGGTGCCGAGGCGGCGCAGCGCGGGCCAGTCCAGCGGACCCGACTCGGCGACCCGCTCGGCGAGCGTGCGGCCCGGGACGAACGCGGTGGCCATCCACGGCCGTTCCGCGTCCGGGTCCGCGTCCACGACCGGTGCCGTGAACGCTCCGCTGACCCGGCGCGCGGCCGCGACCTCCTGGCGGAACCTGGCCCGGAACTCGGCGTTGTCCGCGTACTTGGTGTGCACGACCTTGACGGCGACGGCCCGCCCGGAGACCGACCTGCCCAGGTAGACGACGCCCATGCCGCCGGCCCCGATGCGCGCTTCGATCCGGTACCCGCCGACGGACCGCGGATCGTCCTCGCGCAGGGTCACCGTTTCTCCTCCACCGGTTCTGGCCTGAACGGCTCCGACGGGACCCCTCTGGCATGGACCGCTCACTTTAGTGGCACACCGTCCCGCCCACCACGAGCCCGTCAGCCGGGCAGGGTGAGAACGACCTCGTCGATCTCCTCGCCGCGCGCGTTGGCGAAGCCGCGTTCGGTGCCGGTCACCACGAATCCGGACCTTTGCAGCACGCGGAGGGAGCCGCCGTTGTCCGCGGCCGCGCGGGCGTGCAGGGGACGGTCGGCAACGACGGCGAGCAACGCGCGCAACGCGGCCGTAGCGGCTCCGCGCCCCCAGTACTCACGCCCGATCCAGTACGTGACCTCGCGCTCCTCGGGCGGGCCGAACACGGCGGCGTGGCCGACGATCTCCCCGCCCCCGCCGACGACGGTGCGCATGACGACGCCCGGATCGCGGCGGATCCGGGCCCAGTGCGCGTCGAACGAGGCACGGTCCGAGGGGTCCTCGGCGGTGAACGCGGCCATCCGCACCCCCTCGGGATCGCTCATCTGGGCGAAGAACACCGCCAGGTCGCTGTCCCGCACTTCTCGCAGTGTGACGTTCACCAGGACCTCCAGGTAGGGGACCTCGTCATGGTGCCGGGCGGCGCCGTTGCGCGGAGCGGGGACGCATCACGAGGGCGGCCACATGATAAGTGCACGGCGCCGGGCCGGGGTTGGCGTAAGCATGGGTGACGTCGGCGGCGAAGTAGGCGGAGTCCCCGGCGCCGAGGTCGAGTTCTTCGTGCCCCACGGTCAGCCGGAGGGCTCCGGACTCCACGGCGATGAACTCGTGGGAGCCCGGGGCGTAGGCGGGGAAGGCGCCGGCGTCGCAGCCCGGCGGCAGAGTGGTGCGGATCCATTCGAAGTTCACTCCGGGGACCACCGGGGAGAGGATCGTCCGCCGCCATCCGCCCGGCTCGTCGACGGTGTCCTGCTCGGCCGCTCGTCGCACGACGGCGCGGCTGTCCGCGCAATCGGCGACGAGTTCGGGGAGAGGAACGCCGAGCCCCTCGGCGATGCGGGCGAGGACGGTGATGGTCGGGGCCTTCTGCCCGCGCTCGACCGAGGACAGCATGCTGACGCTCACCTCGGCGGCGTCCGCCAGGTGCCGGAGCGTCAGGCCCCGGTCGTTCCGTAGTCCCTGGACGCGCCTGCCCAGCGCCAGCAGATCGAGCATTTCGCTATAATAGCGCTTTGTTTCACTATAGAGAAAAGAGCCGCTGGTGGCAGATTCCGACGTGACGATCCGCCCGGCGACCCCGCGGGACCTGAAGGCGGTGGCCGACATCTACGCGCACTACGTCCTGCACACCGTCGCGACCTTCGAGACGACCCCTCCGGGCGTCGACGACTGGGAGCGCAAGCTGGACGATCTCACCGGCCGCGGTCTGCCGTTCGTCGTCGCGGACGTCTCCGGGCAGGTGGCCGGTTTCGCGTACGCGGCACCCTGGCGGCCCAAGCCCGCCTACCGCCACACGGTGGAGGACACCATCTACCTCGCCCCGAGCGCCACCGGCCGGGGCCTGGGCGGCGCCCTGCTGCGCGAGGTGATCGCCGGGGCGGCCCGGGCCGGAGCGCGGCAGATGATCGCGGTCGTCGCCGACACGGGCAGCGAGGCCTCGGCCGCACTGCACCGCCGTTTCGGATTCACCGACGCCGGCCGCCTGACCGGTGTCGGCCGCAAGCACGGACGGTGGATCGACACACTGCTGCTGCAACGCGACGTGACGACGGGCGAACCGGAATGACCCGCAGCCGTACCACCTGCGGCGGCGCGGCCCGGGTGCACGGGTTCCGTCAGGGAGTGAGCCGCGGGTCCTTCCGGGGCGGGCCGCGGACTCAGGCGCCCACGGTCCCGTCGATCCCTTCCCGCAGAAAGTCCGCGTGCCCGTTGTGGCGGCCGTACTCCAGGAGCACGTGCACCATGACCATCCGCAGCGAGACCTCCTCGCCCCACCTCGGCTGATACCCGGCGAGGTCCAGGGACCCGGCCTCCCGCTCGATCCGCCGCGAGACCGCCACCTCGGCCTCCCATGCCGCGAACGCCTCGGCCCTGGTCGACGCACTCGCGTCGTAAGCCGCCTGGAAGTCGATCTCGTCGGACCAGACCATGGGCGCGTCGTTGTCCTCGAACACGCGGCGGAACCAGGCGCGTTCCACCTCCGCCATGTGCCGCACCAGCCCGAGCAGCGACAGCGTGGACGGCGGCATCGACTGCTGCCGCAACTGCTCGTCGGTCAGTCCGTCGCACTTCATGGCGAGGGTCGCGCGGTGGTAGTCGAGGAAGGCCCGCAGCGTCTCGCGTTCGCTTCCGAAGTGGGGCGGACCTGTGCGGTTGTCGCTGGTCACTGGCGGTGCTCCTGATCGGTACCTGTCCGGGCGGTCAGTATCCACCCCGGTCGGCGCTCACCGGAGGGAGATGAGGACTTGCCAGTGGGACCGCCGTGTTCGACGAACGCGGGCTGGTTGTGCGGCTGAGCAGGAGAGTTGACGTTGCCGGTGCGGTGGAGCGGCGCTTCGCCGGACCGGGAGTCCGGATCGGCAGCCAGGCCCGCGGTGGGATTTGACCTGCTCGAACCGGCCCGGGCAGGATCGCCGTGAGCCGGCCGGGCACGGGCGGCGGGCAAGGGCAACGGCACGGGGGAGAGGCCGGCGTTGAAGACGCACACGCGTGACGGCGGGTATCCGCGGAAGACCGGACCCGGCGGGAGCACGGCGGCCACCCGCAAGACGGGCACCGCGAGGGGCGCCGGTGGCCGGGCGGGAGCCGGAGTGCTGGGTGTCCTCGTCCTGCTCCTCGGCCTGATCCTCGTCGGCGTGGGCTATGAGGACGGCCCCAAGAAGGTGGCCGACGGCACGCCCGGGACGATCACCATCGCGCGGTGCGGCGAGGACAACGGCACTGACGACGTGGAGTGCTCGGGAACGTTCCGCTCCGACAACGGCCAACTGCGGTACGACGTCGAGGACTTCGAGGCCGGCGAGAACTACGGCGAGGGCGAGGAGGTGGACGCGATGGCGTTCAGCGAGATCTCGTTCAGGCGCGGCACCGCGGCGTCGTTCTACGTCGAGGGAGCGAAGTCCTGGTGCGTGGCCGCGGCGATGTTCGGTGTGTCGGTGCTCATGCTGAGCCGGGCCTTCGGCTCCCGCACGCGCCCCGTGCGGCGCGGGATGGCCGTGGCCGGCATCGGCCTGCTCTTCGGCGGCCTGCTGGGCAGCGGCGTCTGCGCGGTGGTGAACTCCGTGCTGCTGTAGGGGGTCTCAGCCGCCGTACGGCCGGCCCGCGCCCCGGCCCGCCCGGTGCGAGGGCCATCCCATCCCGTGCGTCGCGGCCCGGACGGCGTGGTGCTGGTCGAGCAGGTCGGTACTGTCCGCCCACTGATCCACGCTCCCCACCAGCGGCAGGGTGCGCAGGTCCGGGTCCGTGACGGTGCGCGCGAGCGCTTGCGCGAACCGGTCGGCGTGCAGGACCAGGAAGGGGCGCGCGTGATAGCGCCGACGCCTCGGGTCCACCGGCGGGGTGAGTCCGGACGCGTTCTGCAGCGACGCGACGGCCTCGTAGGCGTCGCACAGGTGCGCCTCGCGAGCCGGGTAGTCCGTCGCCGACAGCACACCGCGCAACGCCGGGGTGAGCGAATCGGCCACCGCCAGACGGGCGAACGCGCTGCCGAGCCACTTGCCGTAAGGGGCGTAGCGGCGCTCCAGCAGCAGGCACAGGCGCATCAGGTCCCGCACCAGACGGGCGGCCGCGACGGCCGACCCGACGTCGTCACCGACCTCCGCGCAGCGCCCCACGAACGCCTCTTCCCGCGAGACGCGCTGCCACTGGCACGCCAGCAGGTACCGCCACACCTGCTCCGGATACCACTCCAGCCTGCGCCGGCAGTCGGTGAGCGTGCCGAGTTCGTCGTGGAACACCGCGCCACCGGTGGTCTCGGCGAGCCGCTGCTGCGGTACGGCAAGCCAGTCCCGGGCGCCCAGCGCCACCTCGACCCCGCCCACTCCCAGCTGCGCGGCCAGCCAGCCGTCCACGTCGTACACGTCCACGCGGTGGTTGACCGGGCCGTCGGTCGGCTGCATGCGGCCGACCGGATCCAGCGGGTCGTCGCTCTCCCGGAAGTGGGTGGGCCAGCCACGCACCTGCTTCGGCAGCCGCTCGGCCAAGGCACGACGGATGTCCGCACCGTACCGCCGGTGCTCTTCGGCGGTCAGGAAGATCTCCAGCCGCGGCCCCCACTCGTGGTCCGCCGACCGCTCTGTGTCGAAGCCCAGCACCTCGGACCCGCTGCCGACCCGCGCGGCCGCGTACCGCAGCCCCGGAAAGACCTCCCGGAGGACCGGCCGCACCGCCTCCTCGTACAGGACCCTCGACAACTCGATACCGGGCATGAACGTGGCGCCGGAGATCGTCATGACCCCACTGTGCTGGACCTCACCGCCCGGAGGCCATCGATTTCCGCGCCGCTCGACGGGCTTCGACAGGCGGCGCGACCAGGGGTCACCCGCATGGCCCGGCTGGTTCGCGGTGGCGCACGGCACGACACACGATCGTTGCCATGCGACCGGTACGCGCTCAGGTGCCCGCGACGGTCCGCCCCGTTCCCCAGGAAGAGGTGCTCCGGATGGCAATCTCCCCAGCCGTGTCGATGGTCCCGGACGGTGTCTCCACCACAGCGTTCGACGGGTCCCGACTGCGTGTCGTGCTGATGCTGGACATCCATGACGGAACACAGCAGGAGTTCCTCGCCGCCTACGAGCACATGTGCGATCAGGTCGCCTCCGTGCCCGGGCACATCAGTGACCAGCTCTGCCAGTCCCTCGAGAACCCCACCCAATGGCTCATCACCAGCGAGTGGGAGAGCGCACCACCCTTCCTCGCGTGGGTCAACAGCGAGGACCACCTGGAAATCGTCAAGCCCCTGCAGAGTTGTGTCCGCGACACCCGGTCGATGCGCTACACCGTCCTGCGAGAGACCTCCGGAAAGACCCACAGGGCACGCGTCGCGGCCCGCGAACGGCTGCAGTCCGCGCCGCGCATGGGCGGCAACACGGTACGGCAGGCGCTGACCTTCACCGTCAAACGCGGCAGCGAGTCCAAGGTCGCGGAGATCCTCGCCGGTTACGAACCACCCGAGGCCCGCGTCGACGACACAACCCGGCTGCTGCGTACGTCACTGTTCATGCACGGCAACCGTGTCGTCAGAGCGGTCGAGGTACGGGGCGACATGCAGGCCGCGCTGCGGCACGTCGCCCGGCAGCCCGAGATCCGCGCCGTCGAGCAGGCCCTCGACCCCTACCTGGAACAGGAACGCGACCTCAGCGACCCGCAGTCCGCCCGGCTGTTCTTCACCCGCGCCGCGGTCCCCGCCGTCCACCACGTGGCGTCCGGCCGCCAGGAGGGTCTGCACGTACAGCGCTGCGCGTTCTACTACCCGGCCATGCCCGGGAACGGCCACGCGCTCGCCATGCTTCTGTCCCAGCAGGACGTGGCGTCCATGAGCGACCCGGCCGGCCCCGTCCTCGCCTGCACGGTCTTCCACCGCGACGACCTCGTCGTCCGGCTCGTCGACATG
Organism: Streptomyces sp. NPDC030840; assembly: GCF_055572015.1. Classification (NCBI taxonomy): domain Bacteria; kingdom Bacillati; phylum Actinomycetota; class Actinomycetes; order Kitasatosporales; family Streptomycetaceae; genus Streptomyces; species Streptomyces sp. NPDC030840. The sequence continues at coordinate 44,217 of NZ_JBVIEE010000012.1, forward strand.
GAGGACGAACCGGAGAACTCGCCCGGGGCCGCGCTGGCCCTGCACACGTCCGCTGTCGTCGCCGAGGCGGGGCGGCTGCTCGATGCCGGAGCACTCGGCCTCGGCGAGGCCCCGACGGACGACCAGGCACTGCCACGGCTCTTCACGCGCGCCCGGATGAAGCCCCTCACCGACCGCCGGGCGCCGGCCTCCTGACCCAGGCTTCCCCACCTCCGGCTGCTGTCCGCCGCAGCCCGCCGCAGTACCTCGTCCCGCACCTTCGCATCCTGCTCCGGGAGACCGTCATGGCAGAACAGCACGCACGCATCGTCGACCTCGACGACATCGCGCCCAACCGCCGGCGAGGCGGCGACCTCCGTGCCCTACTCACGCCCACCACGGTGGGGTCCACCAGCGGATTCATGGGCGTGGCCATCGTGCAGCCCGGAGAGCGCATCGGCGAGCACTACCACCCGTACTCCGAGGAGTTCGTGTACATCACCGACGGAGCCCTCGAAGTCGACCTCGAGGGCGAGCCCCACGCCCTCCGGCCCGGCCAGGGGCTGCTGATCCCGCTGAACGTCCGGCACCGCTTCCGCAACGTCGGCGACATCGAGGCCCGCATGGTGTTCCACCTGGGCCCGCTGGCCCCCCGGCCGGAACTCGGCCATGTCGACACCGAGGAGACGGAAGGGACCGCGCGGGCCGAGGTGGTCTCGTGAACCGGCGGGTGGCTGTCACCGGCGTCGGTGTCGTCGCCCCGGGCGGAATCGGCATACCCCAGTTCTGGGACCTGCTGTCCAACGGCCGTACGGCAACGCGCCGTATCTCCCTCTTCGACCCCGCGAACCTGCGCTCACAGATCGCGGCCGAGTGCGATTTCGACCCGTCGGCGCACGGCCTGGACCACGAGACCACCGAGCGGTGCGACAGGTACATCCAGTTCGCGCTGGTCGCCGCCAACGAGGCTGTCCGGGACGCGGACCTCGACCTGGAAGAGATGGACCCCTGGAGAATGGGGGCCAGCCTGGGCAGCGCCGTGGGCGGCACCACGCGGCTTGAACACGACTACGTCCTCGTCAGCGCGAACGGCGCGCGGTGGGACGTCGACGACCGGCGAGCAGGACCGTCACTGCACCGGGCCTTCACCCCGAGCACGCTCGCCTCCGCGGTCGCCGAGGAGTTCGGCGCCAACGGTCCCGTACAGACCGTCTCCACGGGGTGCACGTCCGGGCTGGACGCGGTGGGATACGCCTATCACGCCATCGCCGAGGGCCGCGTGGACGTATGCCTCGCGGGCGCCGCGGACTCCCCGATCTCGCCGATCACCATGGCGTGTTTCGACGCCATCAAGGCGACCTCGCCGAACAACGACGACGCCGCACACGCCTCCCGCCCCTTCGACGCCCGCCGCGACGGGTTCGTGATGGGGGAGGGCGCCGCGGTACTGGTCCTGGAGGAACTCGAGCACGCGCGTGCCCGTGGCGCGGAGGTGTACTGCGAGATCGCCGGATACGCGACGTACGGCAACGCCTACCACATGACCGGGCTCACCAAGGAGGGCCTGGAGATGTCGCGGGCCATCGACGGCGCCCTCGCCCAGGCCCGTCTGAACGGCTCCGACATCGACTACGTCAACGCCCACGGCTCGGGCACCAAGCAGAACGACCGGCACGAGACCGCCGCGGTCAAGCGGTCGCTGGGCGACCACGCGTACGCCACGCCGATGAGCTCGATCAAGTCGATGGTGGGCCACTCGCTCGGAGCGATCGGTTCCATCGAGGTCGCGGCCTGCGTGCTGGCCCTGTCCCACCAGGTGGTACCACCGACGGCCAACTACGAGACCCCGGACCCCGAATGCGACCTGGACTACGTGCCCCGCGTGGCACGCGAGCGGAAGCTGCGCCACGTGCTGTCGGTGGGGAGCGGCTTCGGAGGGTTCCAGTCCGCGGTCGTGCTGAGCGGCCCGGAGGGGAGGCGGCAGTGAGCAGTCAACGCCCCAGGCGCAACGCGGTCGTCACCGGTCTCGGTGTGGTGACACCGCACGGAATCGGTACCGACGTGTTCTGGAAGACGGTCAAGGAGGGCGGCAGCAGCCTCGCGCCCGTCGGCAAGGAGGGCTGCGGACACTTTCCCCTGCGGATCGCGGGCGAGGTACGGGACTTCGACGCGGACGCCCTGATCGAGGGGACGTTCCTCGTCCAGACCGACCGCTTCACGCACTTCGCCATGGCGGCGGCCCAACTGGCGCTGAGCGACGCGGGTTTCGGGACCGCCGACATCGACTCTCCCTACTCCGTGGGGGTCTTCACCGCCGCGGGCTCCGGCGGAGGTGAGTTCGGGCAGCGCGAACTCCAGAAACTGTGGGGGCAGGGGTCGCGCCACGTGGGCCCGTACCAGTCGATCGCGTGGTTCTACGCGGCCAGCACGGGACAGATCTCCATCCGCAACGGCTTCAAGGGCCCTTGCGGTGTCGTGGCGAGCGACGAGGCGGGTGGCCTGGACGCCCTGGCGCACGCCGCCCAAGCGGTGCGCCGCGGCACCGACGCGATCGTCGTCGGCGCGACCGAGGCCCCGCTGGCCCCGTACTCGATCGTCTGCCAGCTGGGTTACCCCGAGCTCAGCCGCAGCGACGACCCGGAACGCGCCTACCGGCCCTTCACCGCCGCCGCCTGCGGGTTCGTGCCCGCCGAAGGCGGGGCCATGCTCATGGTGGAGGCGGAACAGGCGGCACGCGAACGCGGTGCCCAACCGCGAGCGACGGTGGCCGGCCACGCGGCGACGTTCACCGGCGCCTCCCGCTGGGAGGACTCCCGGGCGGGGCTGGCCCGGGCGATCAGCGCCGCGCTGTCGGAGGCCGGCTGCCGTCCCGAGGACGTGGACATCGTGTTCGCGGACGCCCTCGGTGTGCCCGAGGCCGACGAGGCCGAGGTACTGGCCCTCACCGACGCGCTCGGCCCGCACGCACGGCGTGTGCCGGTCACCGCTCCCAAGACGGGTACCGGGCGTGCCTACTGCGCGGCACCGGTGCTCGACGTGGCGACCGCGGTGCTCGCGATGGAGCACGGGGTGATCCCGCCCACGCCCAACGTCTTCGACATCTGCCACCACATCGACCTGGTGGTGGGCCGTCCACGCCCTGCCGAACTGCGCACGGCACTGGTGCTCAGCCGCGGACTCATGGGCTGCAACTCGGCGCTCGTCCTGCGCCGGGGCACCGCTTCGCCCTCCGACTGACCGAAGGAGTACATCCGTATGACCGACCAAGTGGACCACCAGGTGACCATCGAGGACCTGGCCGAGCTGATGAAGCGCTCGGCCGGAGTGAGCGTCGACCCTCTCGTTCTCGAGGAGGAGGCCGGTTCGGGCTGGGACACCTTCGGCCTGGACTCCCTCGGCCTCCTCGGGATCGTGGCGGAACTGGAGAAGCGCCACGGCATGGGCCTGCCCGAGCAGATGGAGCGCTGCAAGACGCCCGAAGAGTTCCTCGCCGTGGTGAACGGCGTGCTGGCAAAGGGAGCATGACATGTCCGGCCACACCGAGAACGAGATCACGATCGCGGCACCCCTGGACCTTGTCTGGGACATGACCAACGACATCGAGAACTGGCCGCGGCTGTTCAGCGAGTACTCCTCCGTCGAGGTGCTCGAACGCGACGGCCACCGCACCAAGTTCCGGCTCACGATGTACCCCGACGAGGAGGGACGGGTGTGGAGCTGGGTGTCCGAACGCGTGGCGGACCCCGTGACGCGGAGCGTCTGGGCCCATCGCGTCGAGACCGGACCCTTCGAGTACATGAAGATCCGCTGGGAGTACACCGAGACCCCCCATGGCACCCGGATGGACTGGATCCAGGACTTCGCGATGAAGCCGGACGCACCCGTCGACGACGCCGGGATGACGGAGATCATCAACCGCAACTCCCGCAAGCAGATGGCCCTCATCCGCGACCGCGTCGAGCGGGCCGCGGACGAACGGCACGGCGCCGCGACCCGCACAGAGTGAAGGGGACCCTGATGCACCACACCCTGATCGTCGCCCGCATGGCGCCGGGCGCCGCGTCGGACATCGCCAAGGTATTCGCCGAGTCGGACCGCGGCGAACTGCCCCACCTCGTGGGAGTCGCCCGGCGCAGCCTCTTCGAGTTCGGTGACGTGTACCTCCACCTCATCGAAAGCGAACGCGACCCGGCCCCCACCATCGCCAAGCTGGCCGGCCACCCGGAGTTCCGCGACGTCAGCGAACGACTCGCCCCGTACGTCTCCGCGTACGACCCGGAGCACTGGCGCAGCCCCAAGGACGCGATGGCGCGCTGCTTCTACCGCTGGGAACGGGACGGTGCGGGCTGACGTGTGACGGTTGACGGCAGTACGGCAGGCTCCGGCAGAGGGGCAGCCGGCCAGGACGACGGCCGGCTGCCCCTCTGCGTTCCCCCAGGAGGTGGGCGTACCGCACCGCCTGCCGCACGAGTGCGCGCATCCCTATAGTTCCGCCATGCCCCGCGCGCATCGCTCCACCCCGCACGGCCGGGTGCTCGTCGTCGGTATGGACGGGCTGCGCTACGACCGGCTGACCCGATCGCCGTCCGTCGCGCCCGTCCTGCACGGTCTGCTGGCCTCGGGCGCCCACGTCACCAGTCTGTTGCCCTACGGCGAGGCGGACGGTCAGGCCGACGGCGGGCCGACGACCAGCATGGCCTACACCGACTCCGGGCCCGGCTGGTCGAGCGTGCTCACCGGGGTGTGGCCCGACCGGCACGGGGTGACCGGCAACGACTTCACCGGCGCCGACTACCTCCGCTACCCCGACTTCCTCACCCGCGCGGTGACCGCCCGGCCGGATCTGCGCACCGCGGCCGCGGTGTCGTGGGCGGAACTGGTACGGCGCGGCACGCTCGGCCCTGCCATCGGCCACCTCGTGCACTACGACGGCGACCGTGACGGCTACGGGCCCTCGGACGCCCTCGTCGCCGACAGCGTCGCGCGCCGGCTCACCGAGGACGACCCGGACGCCGTGTTCGTGTACTTCGGCGCCACCGACGAGGCCGGACACGAGGCAGGACCCCTCAGTCCCGCCTACGATCAGGCCCTGTTGGACCAGGACGCCCACCTGGGACGCCTCCTGAAGGCCATAGAAGCCCGCCGCTCCCGCCCCGACCGCGCCGAAGAGCACTGGACCGTGCTGGTCACCACGGACCACGGCCATCTCGACGGCGGCGGTCACGGAGGCGACACCCGTGCCGAGCGGGAGGTCTTCGTCATCCTCGACGAACCAGGGACGCCGGGCGGAACGCGCCTCGACGACCCCCGGCTCATCGACATAGCTCCCACGGTCCTGGACCGCCTCGGCGTCGCCCTCGACCCCGAGTGGCGACTCCAGGGCCGGGTACTGCCGAGGACGTCACCGTGATGCCGTCCGTTACTCGACCTCGACCCAGTCGAGGCTGCGCTCCACGGCCTTCTTCCAGCCCGCGTAGCCCTTCTCGCGCTCCTCGTCGTTCCATTGCGGCTCCCACCGTTTCGACTCGTGCCAGTGCTGGCGCAGTTCGTCGGTGTTCTGCCAGAAGCCGGTGGCGAGTCCCGCCGCGTACGCCGCTCCGAGCGCGGTGGTCTCGGCGACGACGGGGCGGCTGACCGGTACGCCGAGGACGTCGGCCTGGATCTGCATGCACAGGTCGTTGGCGGTGACGCCGCCGTCGACCCGCAACACGTCGAGGGTCACCCCGGAGTCGCGCTCCATGGCCTCGGCGACGTCGCGGCTCTGGTAACAGATGGCCTCGAGGGTGGCCCGGGCGAGATGTGCGCTCGTGTGGTAGCGGGCAAGGCCGACGATCGCGCCGCGGGCGTCGGAGCGCCAGTAGGGCGCGAACAGACCGGAGAAGGCCGGCACGAAGTAGATGCCGCCGTTGTCCTCCACCTGCCGGGCCAGCGTCTCCACCTCGGGCGAGGAGGAGATGATCCGCATCTGGTCCCGGAGCCACTGCACCGCCGAACCCGTGACCGCCATGGACCCCTCCAGCGCGTACACCGCCGGGGCGTCCCCGAACTGGTACGCCAGCGTGGTCAGCAGACCGCTGCTGGAGCGGACGATCTCCGTGCCGGTGTTGAGAACCAGGAAGTTGCCGGTGCCGTAGGTGTTCTTGGCCTCGCCCGGGCGGAAGCAGACCTGGCCGACCGTGGCCGCCTGCTGGTCCCCGAGGACACCGGTGATGGGCACCGCGGTGCGCAGCGGACGGGTGGTGCGCGTGGTGCCGAACGCCTCCGCGTGCGAGGACGGGTTGATGGCCGGGAGCATGGCGCGCGGGATGCCGAAGATGCCGAGCAGTTCGTCGTCCCAGTCGAGGGTCTCCAGGTTCATCAGCATGGTGCGGCTGGCGTTGGTGACATCCGTCGCGTGGATGCCGCCGTTCGGGCCGCCGGTGAGGTTCCACAGGACCCAGGCGTCCGTGTTCCCGAAGAGGGCCCGCCCGTTCTCGGCGGCCTCCCGGACACCGTCGACGTTCTCCAGGATCCACTTGATCTTGCCGCCGGAGAAGTACGTCGCCGGGGGCAGTCCCGTCTTGCGGCGGATGAGGTCGCCGTGCTCCCTCTCCAGCGCCGCCGCGATGGAGTCGGTGCGGGTGTCCTGCCAGACGATCGCGTTGTAGTACGGCTGACCGGTGCTGGGATCCCAGATGACCGTGGTCTCCCGCTGGTTGGTGATCCCGATCGCCACCAGGTCTTCGGCGGACAGCTCGCCCAGGCGGAGGGCGTTCTGCATCGTGGAGTTCGTACGTTCCCAGATCTCCACGGGGTCGTGCTCGACCCATCCGGAGCGCGGGAAGATCTGCTCGTGTTCGAGCTGGTGACGTGTGACCTCGTTGCCGTCGTGGTCGAAGATCATGAAACGCGTGCTGGTGGTGCCTTGGTCCACCGCACCGACGAACTCGGGCATGGCAGCCCCTTTCACTTCTCCGGCGCGGGCACCCGGCCGGGCTCCTGTTCGGCGACCGGCAGGTAGCGGCCGATCAGCAGGCGGTAGAGCGCGGCACCGACCAGGCCACCGACCAGGGGACCGACGATCGGCACCCAGAAGTAGAGGTCGCCGTACTGATCGCGCCAGGCGCCTCCATAGCCCGTGATGAAGGCCGCCAGCCGGGGCCCGAGGTCACGGGCCGGGTTGATCGCGTAGCCGGCGTCGGTTCCCCACGCCATGCCGATGGCGACGACGACGAGGCCGATGATCCAGGGGGCGAGATTCGCGCCCGGCGGTGTGTTGAGCAGATCGGTGATCGCGAAGATCAGCATCACCAGAAGGGCGGTGCCGATGATCTGGTCGCGGAAAGCGCCGAGCTGACTGATCGGAAGGCTGCCGTTGCCCGGCAGCGTGGAGAAGACGATCTCCGTCGCGTTGGTGTGGCCGGGGTCGGCTGCCGCCAATACCTCGGTGTAGTTCCAGCGCACCAGCAGGGCGGCCACGAAAGCCCCCGCGGTCTGGGCCAGGCAGTACGGCAGCACCTTGGACCACGGGAAGCCCTTGAAGGCCGCGAGTGAGACGGTGACCGCGGGATTGATGTGGGCACCGCTGATCCGGGCTGCCACGTAGACGCCCAGGACGACGCCGAGGCCCCAGCCCCAGGCGATGCTGTCGTGGTCGCCCAGGCCACCGTCGGTCAACGCCCCACCGGCGACGACCTGCGCCACGACACCACATCCGAAGAGGATGAGGATCATGGTGCCGGCGAACTCGGCCGATAGTTCCCCGATGAGACGTGCCCTGGAATTCGGTTCCGGCATGTTCCGCACCTCCCGCCCGGTTGACCGAGCGCACAGTGATCACGTACCGGAATCGTCTCGGGCAGCGCCGCGGACCGCATCCGCAGGCGGGCCGTACGGGTGGTGCGGCGCCCGTGCCCGGCGCCGTGGGCAGGGACGGGTGGTCAGGCTCCGGGGGCGGCGCCGGAGCGGTGGGGCAAATGGGTGACCTGTGACTGCCTGATCGGGATTGGGTCGTTGATGCGGTCATGAACGTCTTCGGTGACAGCCCCACTCCGGGTCCCGATGAGCTGCTTGCCGGCCTCGACGAGGACACCTGCGCCTGGTGCGTGCAACTGCGGGACGCCGACGCCCTGGCCGGACCGACGCCGAGAGCCGGGACCGGACGGACGCCGACGGCCGGGAGACGCCCGCCCGCCCCGTGGATGGTCCCGCTGGGGCTGCCTCCGCGTCCCGCGCAGACCGACCGGTGAGGGCCATGAGGACGGTGATGCTCACGCTGACCGCCGTCACGATCGTCGCCGCTGCCGTCTGGGTCTTCCTGACGGATTGAGTGCTCCGAGCCCGTGAGCAGGGACGGGCACCGCTGCCGCATGTGTGCGTCAGGGAGCGACGGTGAGGCGACAAAGTCGCGGAAGTTCAGGAACGCGGTGCGCGGCACGCGGTGATGACGGCGTCACCCGGGCGCCAGCACAATGCCCGGGTGGACAACATCATCATCCGCCCGGCCGATCCCGGGGAACTGGACGCGGTCGCCGAGCTCCGATGGCAGTGGCTCCTCGAGAACCAGGACGTTGCCGCAGCGGAGCGCGAGGAGTTCGTGCGGCACTTCGTCACATGGGCCGAGGAGCACACGTCGTCGCATCGCTGCATGGTCGTGGCCCGGGACGAGGTCATCATCGGCATGGCATGGCTGGCGGTCCTGCCGCGGGTGCCCACCCCGCGCGCTCTGCAACGGGCCTCGGGTGACCTCCAGTGCGTGTATGTCGTCCCCGGGGAACGGGACAGTGGCCTGGGCGGCCGTCTCATCGACGCGGTCCTGGCCCGGGCACGGGAACTCGGGCTCGAACGCGTCACCGTCCACTCCAGTCCCCGAGCGATTCCGGCCTACTCCCGCCGTGGCTTCGAACCGTCTCCCCGTCTGCTCCACGCCCGCGTCGCCCGCACGGCCTCCTCCCTCTGAGGGGGGCGCCCTTCACATGCGGTGGGCGGTGCGCTGTGCGGGGGACCTGGCTTGGTGGGCGGCGACGGCCATGACGACGACGGAGGTCAGGACGATGCCGGCGCCGACGTAGAGGGGAGCCCTGTAGCCGAGGCCCGCGCTGATGGCCAGGCCACCGAGCCAGGCGCCAAGGGCGTTACCGATGTTGGACGCGGACACGTTGGCGCTGGCGGCCAGTGCCGCCCCGTGGGCGAAGTCGGTGACGCGAGTGATCATGCCGGGCACGCCGGCGAATCCGAACAGGCCCATCAGGAACACCAGTACGACTGACGCGATGGCGCTGTCGGCCAGCAGACCGAACACGGCCAGGGTGACGGTGAGCCCGAGCAGGGCGAGGAGGAGGGTGCGGTCCCGGTCGCGGTCGGCGGCTCGGCCGCCGATCATGTTCCCGACAACCAGGCCGACGCCGTACACCATCAGCAGCCAGGCGACATCGGCCGGCGAGAATCCGCCGACCTCGGTGAACGTGTAGGCGATGTAGCTGAAGGCACCGAACATCCCACCGTAGCCGAGCGCGGTGGCCGCCAGGGTCAGCCAGACCTGCGAGGACCGGAAGGCACGGAACTGGTCCCGCAAGCCGCTGGGCGCAACCGGACCCGAGCGGCCCGGCACGGCCGGCGACGGCTCCCGGCCCGCCCGGCCGGGGACGAGCGCGACGATTCCCGCCAGCGCGAGCACACCGATTCCGGTGACCGCCCAGAAGGCCGCCCGCCAGCCCCAGCGCTCACCGACCAGCGCGCCGAACGGCACACCCAGCACGTTCGCCACCGTCAGCCCGGCGAACATGACCGCGACCGCGCGTGACTTCCTCTCCGGCGCGACCAGACCGCGAGCGACGAGCGAGCCGATACCGAAGTACGAACCGTGGCACAGAGCCGCGACGATGCGCCCGAGCAGCATCACCGAATAGTTCGTCGCGACCGCGGACAACAGGTTGCCGATCACGAACAGCGTCACCAGGCCGACCAGGACCGACTTGCGGGGCAGGCGCGTCGTCGCCGCGGTCAGCGCGATCGCGCCGATCGCGACGCTCACCGCGTATCCGGAGATCAGCCGGCCCGCCGCCGCTTCGGACACCGCGAAACTCGACGCCACCTGCGGCAGCAGACCGGCGATCAGGAACTCGGTCAGACCGATACCGAAACCGCCGAGTGCCAGCGCGACAAGGCCACTTGGCGTCCGTCGCTGTCCGATCGCGCTCCTGGACGACGTCAGAGTCCCCGACCGTGAATCCCTCATGGCCCCACGTTCACGTCCGGCGGCGGACCCCGTCCATGGACAAAGATCGACGAACGCTTGGACGAAAGTGAGGGCAGCACCTGGCGTCAGCGGAAGAGATCCAGCGGCACGGCACGGGCCATCGCGGCCATGCCCGCGTCGTTCGGGTGGAGGTGGTCGCCGCTGTCGTACGCCGGGAGCAGCCGGCCGGGGCGCTCGGGGTCGCGCACGGCCCGGTCGAAGTCGACGACGCCGTCGTACGCACCGCTGCCGCGGATCCACCGGTTGACGGCCTGCCGGGCCGCTTCCCGCTCGGGCGTGTGGAAGCCGAGAGTGTCGCCCTCGAACGGCAGGATCGTGGCGCCGAAGATCTTCAACCCCTGGGCGTGGGCACGCTGGATGAGCTTCCGGTACCCGGCGATGAGATCCGCGGCCCTGACCTCCTCGTCGGCCGGGGCGGCGTTCCCCGGGTGGCCGAGGTCGTTGACGCCGATCAGCACGACCGCGTAGCGGGCGCCGGGCTGTGAGGTGACGTCGCGGTCGAAGCGCTTGAGGCCGGCCTCGCCGAAGTACGCGGCGTACGCCTCGGCCGGGTTGCCCGCGGGCGGGTTCGGGTCGCGCAGCAGGCGGTTGCCCCCGATGCCCGTGTTCAGGACCCCGATCCGGGCCAGTGCGGGGTCCTGGCGCAGGCGCGCGGCCAGCAGGTCGGGCCAGCGGTGGTTGGCGCCGGTCTCCGTGACGGCGCCGTCGGTGATCGAGTCCCCGAAGGCGACCAGGGAGGACCGCGCGGCGCCGCCGCTCACGCTCACCCCGGACAGGAAGTACCAGCTCGTCGTGGTCGTCGCCGGCTCCAGGCTCGGCTTGCCCGTGACGTTGCCCGCGGCGATGTACGTCTGCTCGAAGGCGCTGGAGTGGACGGTCGCCGCGCGCGTCCGGTGCGGGAGGTGCAGGCTGACCACCAGGTCCACAGCGGCCGTGGTGCGCAGGGCGACCGGGTCGCTCCAGCGCCGCTCGCCCGGAGCCAGCGTGACGGACGGTCGGCCGCCGAAGCGCAGGACACGGTCGCTGTCCGGAACGGTCTCGGTGCCCGTCGGGCCGTCGGCGCCGCGTGCGAGGTGGGCCTCGCCGACGACCAGGGGCTCGGTGCCGTACTCGTTGGTCAACCGCACCCGGACCCTGTGTCCGGGGACGCTGGTGTGCACGACCTGACGGACGGTCTGGTCCGTGAAGACGGTGTCCGCGCCGGCCGGAACCCCGCTGACCCCGGACGCCCAGGTGCCGGTCCAGGCCCCGTCCGAGCCCGGCGGCGCGGCGGTCGAGGGAGGCGTGGCCGACAGCGCGAGCAGACCGGTGAGCAGGGCGGCGGTGAGGGCGAGCAACGGGCCTCGGGCGCGGCGGGGCATACGTGCGAGCACGGGCCGGCGTTCCTTCCGTGTGGGGGACGGGACTCTGGAACCAGGGACCACGTGTGAGCATGTCAGCTCCGGCCACCGCGGGGCGCCCGAACACGTGCACTCGGCCGTAGCCGTGGCCGGTGCGCTCTCGCGCCCACCCCGGACTGGGAGCCTAGGATCCGGCCATGAGCAGGACCGACCGTGCCAGCAGGCTGATCGCCGCACCACCGGCGACCGTCTACGCAGCCCTCCTCGACCGGGAGTCCCTTGAGGCGTGGCTGCCGCCGGACGGCATGCTCGGGCGGGTCGAGTGGTGCGATCCACGGCCCGGCGGCGGGTTCCGGATGGTCCTCACCTACCTCGATTCGGTCGACAGTCCTGGTAAGACCTCGGCTGCGACGGATGTCGTCGACGTCCGGTTCGCGGACCTGGTGCCACCCGAACGCGTGGTGCAGGCGGCGGTGTTCGAGGCCGACGACCCGTCGTACGCGGGCACCATGACCATGACCTGGCATCTCGCCGCCGTTGGCGACGGGACCGAGGTGACCGTCACCGCCACGGACGTGCCGGCCGGCATCGACCAAGCGGCCCACGAGGCCGGGATCGCCTCCTCGTTGGCCAACCTGGCGTCGTACGTCGAAACGGCCGGCTGAGTCGGGTCGTCTGCGGGCCCCACTCCGGCCTTCCGGGACCACCGTCCTTCGCGCTCCGATCGCCGCGCTGCGATCGGTGGGGCGCGGCAGGGCAGCATGAGCCGAAGCGCGCACCCATGGTGATGGCATGAACGCCCTGCGGATTCGGTGATGTCAGGGGAGGGGAAGCGCATGGACTCGGGCAGGTGTCAGTTCCTCGGTACGGGGGCGTGGATCCAGCCACCGCTCCCGCATCCCGGCCCCTGCCCTGACGTGGTGCTTTACAGTGGCTGCCGTCAGTTCCGGTGACAGGACCTGTGAGGTATTCGCGACCATGCCGACTGAGACGTTTGAGTTTCAGGTGGAGGCCCGTCAGCTGCTGCAGCTGATGATCCACTCGGTCTACTCGAACAAGGATGTGTTCCTGCGGGAGCTCGTCTCCAACGCCTCCGACGCGCTGGACAAACTGCGCCTGGAGAAACTGCGGGACGACTCGCTCGACGCCGACGTGTCCGATCTGCACATCGAGATCGATGTCGACAAGGAGGCCCGTACCCTCACGGTGCGGGACAACGGCATCGGGATGTCGTACGACGAGGTCGGGCAGCTCATCGGCACGATCGCGAACTCGGGCACGGCGCAGTTCCTGCAGGAGCTGCGGGAGGCGAAGGACGCGGCAGGGGCGGAGGGCCTCATCGGCCAGTTCGGTGTCGGCTTCTACTCCGGCTTCATGGTGGCGGACGAGGTCACCCTGGTGACCCGTCGCGCCGGCGAGAGCCAGGGCACCCGCTGGACATCGCGCGGCGAGGGCACGTACACGCTGGAGAGGGCCGACGGCGTGCCGCAGGGCACCTCGGTCACGCTCCACCTCAAGCCGGCGGACCCGGAGAACCAGCTCCACGACTACACCTCCCCGTGGAAGATCCGGGAGATCATCAAGCGGTACTCGGACTTCATCACCTGGCCCGTCCGGATGGTGCCCGAGGCATCCGCCACGGCGGACAAGGGCGACGACGCACCGGACAAGACCGACGGTGCGCCCGAACCCGAGACGCTCAACTCCATGAAGGCGCTGTGGGCGCGGCCGCGCGACCAGGTGTCCGACGACGAGTACCACGAGCTGTACAAGCACATCGGCCACGACTGGCGCGACCCGCTGGAGACGATCCGGCTCCAGGCGGAGGGCACCTTCGAGTACCAGGCTCTGCTGTTCCTGCCTGCTCACGCCCCCCACGACCTGTTCACGCGGGACTTCAAGCGCGGTGTGCAGCTGTACGTCAGGCGTGTGTTCATCATGGACGACTGCGAGGCGCTGCTGCCGCCGTACCTCCGCTTCGTCAAGGGCGTCGTCGACGCGGCGGACCTCTCGCTCAACGTGTCCCGCGAGATCCTCCAGCAGGACCGCCACATCGAGATGATGCGGCGACGGCTGACGAAGAAGGTGCTGTCCACGGTCAAGGACATGATGACCAAGGACCAGGACCGGTACGCCACGTTCTGGCGGGAGTTCGGAACAGTTCTGAAGGAGGGACTGGTCACCGACTCGGAGAACCGCGACGCCATCCTCGGCGTCGCGTCGTTCGCGAGCACGCACCACGACACCGAGCCCACCACGCTCAAGCAGTACGTGGAGCGGATGAAGGACGGGCAGGACGACATCTACTACCTGACCGGCGAGTCCCGGCAGAGCATCGAGAACTCCCCGCACATGGAGGCGTTCCGCGACCGGGGCATCGAGGTGCTGCTGCTCACCGACCCCGTCGACGAGGTGTGGGCCGACGCCGTCGGCGAGTACGAGGGCAAGCAACTGCGGTCCGTGGCCAAGGGACAGATCGACCTCGACACCAAGGGCGAGGACACCTCCGACGGTGAGCGGGAGAAGCAGACCGAGGAGTACGCCGGGCTGCTCGGCTGGATGAAGGAGCAGCTCGACGAGGACATCAAGGAGGTGCGCCTGTCCTCCCGCCTCACCGTCTCCCCGGCCTGCGTCGTCTCCGACGCGAACGACCTGCCCCCGGCCCTGGAGAACATGTACCGGGCGATGGGCCAGGAGGTGCCCCGCACCAAGCGCATCCTGGAACTCAACCCGGACCACCAGCTGGTCAAGGGCCTCAACCAGGCGTACAAGGAGCGCGAGGACCGCACGGAGCTCGCCGAGACCGCCGAACTCCTGCACGGAATGGCGGTGCTCGCCGAGGGGGGTCAGCCCAAGGAACCGTCCCGCTTCGTCAAACTGATGGCGGACCGTCTGGAGCGCGCGCTGTAAGGCGGCTCCGCCAGGCGTCGGCGGCCTGCCCGGGGGACGCGGGCAGGCCACCGACGGCCGGACCCGTCACGCGGCACTGGTGCCCGGCCCGCCGAAACCCGCCCAGTTCCCCCGGCGACCGTCGACGCCGTCGGTCAGGGCGCGTCAGTGGCAGTGACCGCGCCGGCCGAGAGTCTCCACGGGGGTCGCGCCGGGGCGAGTCCACTGCGGCACGGGGCGGCTGGTCGGGCCCCAGGTGGCGTTTCCGTCCGCGTCCGAGCGCCACGACCAGCAGGGGCCGCGCCCCTCGGGCCAACCCTCGGGGTTGTCCTCCCACGCCTCGCCCCGGCCGTAGGGCGTCATGTCGAGCAGGCCCAGGGACCCGTTGACCCGCTCGTTGCCGCGGCCCGTCGTGGAGTAGGTGAGGAACACGCGATCACCCTCGCGCAGGAAGCAGGCGAGGTAACCCATGTCGCCGCCGACCGGCGCGGGGACGTCGCGCACCGAGTACCAGGGCTGGGCGTAGCCCATGAACTCGACGTAGGCGGCCACCTCGTCCGGGCGGCCCGTGGTCAGGACGGCGAACGAGACCCCGCGGGCGTTGAGGTACACGGCGTCCCTCAGGTGCCAGGCCGTGGTGGTGCAGCCCTCGCACTGTCCCTGGTGCGGCGCGCCGTCGTACCACATGTGCTGGTAGACCACGAGCTCGTCACGGCCCTCGAACAGGTCCAGGAACGGGACGGGGCCGTCGGGTCCGACGACCTCGACGGTCCCGTCGAGCTCCACCATCGGCAGCCGGCGGCGCGCCGCGGCGATGGCGTCGCCCTCGCGGGTGTGGGCCTTCTCGCGGACCAGGAGCTCGTCACGGGCGCCCTGCCAGGTGGCCAGGTCGACGACGGGCGGGCGGCCGGGCGGCACGGTGGTCGGATCGTCCGGTGCGGTCGTCATGGTGTCCTCCGTGGTGTCTCGTGCCGGGCAGCGTCGTACGACGCTCCACGGCGCTCACCAGAACGGACTCGTGGCCCGGCCGGAACTCATCGCGGCAGAGGGAGGCTCTTGGCCGGGCCCGCACGGACCACCGCGGACTGACAGGTTCACAGCCGTACCTCCACTGGCGTGGCGCAGCCGTCGCCACGCACCCGGGCCGGCGCCTTCGACGACGGGCGCCTGTCGGCCGAAGGCGAGCGCCGCTCCCACAGCGCCCGCCCGTACCGTCCGCGCACTCGTCATCACCGTGCGCTCCTCTCGCGAGGAGCACTGTCGATGATCATCGGCAGGTGCACCCGCACCGGCCCGTGGCGAGGCCGGGCTAGGCCGCCGTGCGGGCCGCGCAGTCCAGGACGACCGCTCGGAGTTCGCTGGTCCGTTCGAAGACCTCCCGCTGGCGCCGTGCCCCGCTCCCGCGCTGCAGCAGCTCCGCGAGATGTCCCTCCGCGGACTCCAGGTCTCCCGCCTCGTCCAGCGCCTCCCGGACATGATCGAGCAGTGCCCGCAGCACCGTCTCCGCCGGCGCCGGGGTCCAGATCAGCGGCTGGACGAGGTCGGCGTCGAGGCCGGAGCGCCCGGCGCGCCAGGAGGCGAGTCGCAACAGACCGATCCCAGCGGGTTCGGGAGGTTGCCCGGTGCGCCACTCACGGGCGGCGGTCTCCACCAGGGCCCGTACCAGCGTGGCGAGCAGGACGGCGTCCTCGGCCTCCATGCACACGTCCGCGACGCGCACCTCGACGGTCGGGTAGTGGCGGGAGAGCCGCGCGTCGAAGTAGATCATGCCCTCGTCGAGCAGCGCACCCGTGCCGAGCATGGTGCGCACCTGCCGGCGGTACCGCTCGGCCGAGCCGAAGATCTCCATCGGGCCCGCGGAGGGCCATCGGCCCCAGACCCGGCTGCGATAGCTGCTGTAGCCGGTATCGCGGCCATGCCAGAACGGCGAGTTGCTGCTCAGTGCCACGAGGGGGGCGAGCCAGGGCCGGATGCGGTCGAGCACCCCGACGCCTTCTTCGTCGGACTCGACACTCACGTGGATGTGGCAGCCGCAGGTGAGCTGTTCCTGCGCGGTCAGCGCGTATTCCTCCCGCATCCAGCGGTAACGCTCACTGGAAGTGAGCGAGGGATACACGGGCAGAGGGGACGTGGCGAGGGCCACCGGGACGGCGCCGACCTGCTCCGCACGTCGGGTGGCCTCGGCACGCCAGCGCTTGATCTCCTTGGACAGCTCGCTCATCGCGGACTGGGGCCGGGTCGCGACCTCCAACTGTTCGAGTTGGAGTTCCTGTTCCAGCCCGTCGTCGGGCGCGAGGGCGAGCACTGCCCCGGAGACCGCTCGAGGCTCCCCTGTGCCCGGGTCCACGAGAATGAGCTCCTCCTCGACTCCGACAGTTCGCATGCGAGCCCTTCCTCGATGACGGGATGGCGGGGCGTCCGCGTGCGGCGCCGTCGCCGGTGTGCCATTGCGAGTAGCCCTCATCGCTGATCGCATGTATGGCGGGAACGGGAGCAGAGGTGCGCGGACCTGGGCAGGCGCCTGCCGTGCCTGGGCTGAGCCGGCGTACACACCCTGCCCCGCCGCAGTGAAGCGAGGACGGACCAGGCGGTCTGCCGTGTCAGCGGCGTGGCCGGGCCCGCGCTCGGGGCTCCGGCGTCGGGAGTCGTGCAGGGCCGCGCCATCAGGACGGCACTGTCGGCATCCGCCGGCCGCCGTCACCAGGGATCTCGCGCCCACGGACGTGCCCCGGGCCTCATCGTGATCGAGGCGGTGTTCGCCGTGCCCGGCGACGCGGCCGTCACCACGGTCGCCGACATCGACCGTGCCGGAGTGCCCATCGCGGCGACGCGTGGGGCCGCCAGGGGCTGGAGACCGCGGCCGGTGTCCGGCAGCAGGCGAGCGAGTTCGTCGCGGCGCATGCCCGTTCGTGGCCGACACCCAGCGGACGCCCCGCGGCGGTCGCATCAGTCCGAGACCTTGGTCGCGCCGTCCGGGAGGCGCAGCCCTCCTCGTCGGTGTCCTGGTCGCGCTGAGCCCGGTGTGCCGCCGCTCGCCAACGTCGCCGCGCCGTGCCGCGCGACAGGGGCATGGCGTCAGGCGACCGGCGCCGGTTCGGGCGGCCGGGCGGCCGGACGGCGGGCGGCGGGCGGCCGGGTGGCGCGGCCGTCACCCGCCGCCGTACCGCCGAGCCGAGTGGTGTTCCTGCGCGAGTCGCCGCAGGGCCAGCAGCGCGGGTTCCAGCAGGACGGTCAGCAGGACGGCGCGTTCGGCCTGTTGCAGCGGGTCGCCCGCGTCCGTGAGCTGGTCGAGGTCCAGTGCCGCGGTGCGGTCGGCGAGTTCGGCGTACGGCAGCAGGGAGCGCCAGTCGAAGTCCACCCCGAGGGCGCGCAGCGTCTGGAGGGTCTCCGCGACCACCTGAGCCGCGGGCGCGTTGGGATGGGTCTTCCAGCCCATCTCTGCGGTCAGGGCCGCCACTTCGGTCAGGCCGGGACCGTCGGCGTCGGCGTCCGCCCCGCCGCCGGTGGCGGGGGCGTGCGCCGAGTCGTCCCGTTCGCCGGGACGCGTGGCGGGCAGGACGCCGAGCACGATGCCGAGCAGCAGATGGACGTTGTCCCGCTGATCGTCCACGGCGGCCAGTACGTCCTTGGTGGCGCTCACCGACAGGCCCCGCACCCCGATCAGGGAGCGGATCAGCCGCAGCCGGCGCACGTGGCTGTCGTCGTAGTCGGCCTGGTTGGCGGCCGTGGCCCGGCCCGGGGGCAGCAGACCGTCCCGCAGGTAGTACTTGATCGTGGGGATGGAGACCCCACTGCGGCGGCTCAGCTCGGAGATGCGCATCCGGATCGGCTTCCTCCTCGTTCCTGTTCGCATTATCCACTGGATAACGGGAAGCGTCACTGTCTACTATGGATAGTGTCACTCGCCACTCCTGAAGGAGAGAGTACGGTGCCCACACTTCCCTGGACCATCCCGAACCCGCCCCCGACCCACGGCACGGCGTTCGTCATGGCGTCCCGCTTCGAAGTGCGGTCGCCCAGGGACGTCCCCCGTTTCCTCCTGCGCTCCCTGGCCGCCTGGGGTCAGGTGCGCACCGCTCCCGGCGCGTACGGGGCCTCCCTCGTCGCCCAGCCGTTCAAGCGCGTCTTCTACACGCTGTCCGCCTGGGAGGACCGCGACGCGCTGTACGCCTACGCCAGGGCCGAACCGCACCGCGGCATCATGACATCGCTGCGGTCGACCATGCGCACGTCCACCTTCACCTTCTGGGAGGTCGACACCAGCGGGCTGCCGATCACCTGGGACGACGCCCGGCGGCGCCTGGCGGAGCAGGCGCGGACCGACGCGGTGGGCGGCGCGTCCGCCGCCTGACCCCAGCCCCCTCGGACCAGGACAGTGTCCGAGCCGGTCGCTGACGGCGCACCAGTCTGTGCGTCACCGTATGAACGAGCCAGCCCGCCGCCGCGCCCACCGCGTACCAGAACAGGTCGGGAGGATTGAAGGTGGAGCCGAGCACGAGGCGGGCGAAACCACTGCGCTGGGAGAGTTCCGCCGGCACCTGGCTGAGTTGGAGGAACTCCACCGCCCAACTGGCGGCCAGCGCGCTCCCCGCGGCCCTCAGGGGCGTGACCTGCGGCCTCACCAGAACGACGAGCGTAAGGAGCAGGACGGTGTAGAGAGCGTCTCCAGCGTACTTGGCCACGTCCCCCGCCGCAGCGGCCCTGAGCCCCAGCCCCGCGCCGACCGTCACCATCGCGGCCCCGGCCGCCGCCAGACGGATCCGCACCGGATCGGCCACGCCATCATGGGACTCGGTTCTGAGGGTCACGAGGTCATACTGCCGCAGGGGCACCGCCGCCCGCGCCCTGCTGCCCGGCCCTGGCCGCCCGACCACCCTCGTCGCCGGGCGACTTGGCCACATGAGCATCGCGTTCAGCCGTATGACGGTTGGTTCGCCGCTCTTCGACGGCATCCGGTACGTCGGTCGCCCGGCGGTACTCGCAGAGCAGCGCCGCTCGACCGACCCACCCCGTCAGCCCTCACCGACGCGGCCGCTCACCCCGCGATCGAGTCCAACTGCTCCGCCGCGGGTCTCAGCACCCAGAGGTCACCGCCGGGCGGCGGCTCAAGCCGTGCCTCCACCGCCCGTGCTTCGCGGTTCCCGGCGTCCGCTGCCGCGTGTACGACGTCGGTGGCCGCGTACCGGCGGAAGTCCAGGTCGGGGTGCGGCCACGGCGCGGCTCCCGAGGCGGCGGGCAGCAGGTAGCCGACCGCCTTGGACAGGCTTTGCCCGTCGGGCCCCTGGTGCGACCACAGATTCACTCCCACCTGCCGTCCGATGGCGGCCAGGCGTGTGTACGCGACCAGGGAGAACGTCGAGTAGTGCCAGCTTCGCGTCCGGGTGAGCTCCTGCGGCTGGCTGCCGTCCGCGGCGATCTGCCGGTCGATCCGCTTGGCGCGGGCGTCGAGGACGATCCGGCGCGCCAGCGCCTTGTCGCCGGTCGCATGGGCGAGGGCGGCGAGCTGCATGTCATGGAAGGTGCCGTGGTTGTTCCCGGCGGCGCCTTCCTCCTTGCCGAAGGCGCTGTTCGCCAGCCAGTCGCGGAAGTCGACGTTCCAGGCGTGCATCGCGGAGCGGTCCTGGCGGGTCCAGCCGGGGGCGCCCGTGTTCAGGATCGCGACGGCGTCGAGGACGCTGGTGAAGGACTGTGAGAAGTCGATGATGCCGATGGCCCGGCCGTCGTACTTGCAGGGGATGAACTGGGCGTGGTTCAGGTGGGGGTTCATCCGGGTGGCCGGGTCGAGGAACCAGGTGCGCAGTACCGAGGCGGCCTTCCGCGCGTACTTCCGCTCGCCGGTGTAGTACCAGGCGAGCGTGAGGTCGTACGTGGAGTCGAAGACCTTCTCCACGTCCTGGCGGTCGGTTCCGGTGTCGACCTCCGGATTGCGCTCGCCGTCGCGCTGGACGTACGGGCACCCCCAGGGGTTGTCGGTGGTTTTCGGCTGTGAGGGCCACCAGTAGGGGGCCTGGCTGAGGTAGTCGTGGACGTCGCCACTGGGCGCGGGCCGCGGCTTGTCGACGACTGTCCAGGGGCCCTTGTCGAGCCACGTGTCGGCGCGTGTCGTCAACTGCTTGAGCGCACGCCGCAGACGCTGATCGCCGCTGTTGAGCCGGAGCTTCGTCTGCTGGAGCCGCTGGCCGTCGAGGACGGTGGTCTGCGGAGTCCTCGGCACCGGATGGGCCCTCGGCCCGGAGTGGGCGGAGGCGGTGGGAAGGACGACCGCGATGACGGAGGCCATCGCGACCAGCACGGCGGCAAAGCGAGGTCTTGCACTCATCGATCTCTCCAATCATCCATGTGAACGGAGTTCATGAGAAAGACCGCGTGAGCCTAGGTGGAGAACCTTGACGTTGCAATGCACCTGACATCAGTTCATAGATGAGTCGCTCGATCATATGGGTGGTCAATCGGCGCACGGATGCACGCTGTAGCGCAGACCTTCGGACCAGCCGTGGGTGAGGGCCGTGTCCGGCCCACGCCGAGCGAGCCCAACCTGGCAGCCGAGCCCTTGGCGTGATGGTCGACCCCTATGACGCCGAGCCGCAGGAAAGGGGCCGGCCGCGCACGTGCGTCAGTCGGGCTTCAGCGTGGTCGGTAGGCTGCCGCGTCCTCGTAGACCAGCCTGCGAGTGTCCGAGGAGAACCCCTTGACCGGTTCCCCTGCGGGCAGGACGGGCGCCAGCGTGCGGAAGACCGCGCGTACCCGTTCCTCACCGTAGTCCCACACGTTTTCAGTCGCCCGTAGCGAGGCCCCTCCGCCGGGCAGCGGCTCCACCTCATGGAAGGCACCGCTGGCTCGGAGGGCCTCGACACCGCCGAGGGCCGACACGACCCCCGGGGAACAGACCGTCCACCATGCGTATCCCCGCAGGACGGTGCCCAGGTCGGGGAACGTGTCCTCGAGCAGCAGCCCGAGGTCGACCTCGAGTGCGGTCCTTCCGGTCCCGGATTCGGCGTCGTCCGCGATGCTTCCGTACAGGATGTCCTCATGCCGGTGCATCTGAGTACGGAAGAAATCGATCCAGCGGGACTGTGCCTCGCTCCGGACGTGCGGGTGGGTGAATTCCTCCGTGGTGCGGGAAGCGACGAGTGAGACGACTTCCGGGGTGTCGCGGTCCCTGACCACGGACACGTCGAGCCACGGCCAGTCGGGGTGGCCGTCGAAGCCGATGGCCCTGAGGACGATCGTCGCTTGACCGGGCATGCTTTCCAGATCCCGGAGAAAGGCCCTCCAGTTCTTCGGGGACCAGGGGACCTCGTACGGTTTCTGCCGCCGCTTGGCCGGTTCCAGCACCACCAGGGTCGCCCACAGTTCCCCGGGCGCTGCTTCTCCGCGGCTGAGCTCGACAGCACGGCCGGAGAAGTCCGCGTCAGGCGTGAACTCCGCCCGCAGCGGCCCCGCTAGTGCGGTGAGCGCAGCCGTGAACCAGGGTTCGGCCAGTTCGCGGTACGCGCTGCCGTCGCCCGGACACGGCAGGTCGATCTCTGCTCGCAGCGTCCGGTTGAGTTCCATCCCGACGCGGGTTCCATCTTGTCGGGCCATAGCCTGCTCCCTGACCTCTTTAGGGGTCCGGGGCAGCCTATTGCCCCACCCGCACAGCTCAGCAGCCGGCCTTTCGCGTCACGCCCCCGTAGAAACCGACCTCCTTGGATCGTGCCGGCGGCGCAGTGTCCGGGCGCCAGAACGGGACCTGGACCAGACCGGGCTCGACCCGGTCAAGCCGTCGAAGAACCGCTCGACCTCGGCGTGGGAGAGCCGGCGGGATGCGGCCTGGCGGTGTCGATCTCCTGTTCCGGGAAGCTGCCCCGTGTCACGATGCACTCCTTGCGAGACCGCCACGGCACCCGCTGCCGGCGAACGGCTGCGCGACAGCTTCCCAGATCAACTCCCGTCGCTCCGAACACAGTTGCTCCGGTCCAGCACCATCGGCAGAGCGGGAGTCCTCGGTCCGGCCCGGCCGCACCCCATCGGCGGGCGGTGGTCAGTTGGGGTTGCCGGCGTGTGTGAGGGTCGCCCAGGCGTTGAAGTAGTTGTCCGTGCCGGACGGCCGGTGCGCCTCGGTGTACCTCTGGGTCTGGGACATGCCGATGCCGAGGCGGTTGTGGAGGGCGTTGAAGCCGACCTCCGTGACCCGGTCGAGGCCCTTGTTGACCGAACCGCCGCACAACCAGGAAGGTACGGCGGTGCCGTTCTCGTAGGAGGTGTGGAAGCCCAGCGCGTGGCGCAGCCGGTCCTGAATCCTCGGATAGAGGTCCTGGCCCTGGATCCGGCTGGTCTCAGCGACGTTCGCCATGGAGGCGATGCCCCAGCCGGTGTGCCCGAAGTCCCGGCAGGTCTCCTGGGAGAGGCCGTCGGTGAAAGTGCTCTGCCCCTGCCAGTACCTGATGATCTCGGCCCTGGTGTCGATGCTGCTGCCCGCGGGCGGCTCGGGCAGGTCACCGTCACTGCTCAGATAGACGTACGCCGGGACACGGGCGAGGTAGGTGCTGACGGCCTTGTCGTAGCTGGAGCGGTCCTCGATGAAGACGGAGATGCCGATCGCCGCCTCGGTCATGACCAGTTCCCAGTTGCCGTTCTTGGTCGCCGCGCCGTTGATCACCTCGGGGAGGTACACGTTGCGCAGCATGGTCGCGAAGCGGCCGGCACCCGGCCAGCCCCCGTCGTAGGTGTACTTGATGATTTCGGCGGCGCGCGGCCAGGTGGACCCGGCCCAGCCGGTCTGCAGTGGGGCGTTGCTGTTCGTGTGATCGGTGATCGTCGCGGACCAGGCGTCCATGATCTCGATCGACTTCTTGGCGTACCGGCTGTCCCGGGTGAAGTACCAGGCGAGCGCGTGCGTGTAGGCCGCGATGGCGTCCTGACGCTCGTCGGTGCAACCGCGGTTGGGGTTGGACGACGAACCGCACTCCACGACGGACCGCGGCTTGGCCGTACGCGACAGGGAAGCGTAGGAGCTGGCCATCATGGCGTCGTACGCGGCTTTCCACGGTTGCTGGTCGGCCTGCACTTTCGACCGGGCGTAGTCGAGTTGGCCCCGGCTGACCAGTACACCGGGGTGTGTGAAGGCGGCCGGCGCGGCAGCCGCCCGTGGGGCCGGGGCGCTGAACTGAACGCTCAGCAGGCCGGCCAGCAGGGCGAGAACACTGAGCAGGGCGGTTCTGGTTCGTGTCATCCGATGACCTCTTCTATTCACGAATGAGAACGCAGTTCCTGTAGAGAAGTTTGGTCCGGACCATAAGGAGCATTCGTGGACATGTCAATGGACGGGCCTGTCGTCGTTGGGCATACCGATAAGGCCGGTACGGGGCGGGGGAGGGCTGGTCATCCGGGCGGGCGCGCTCCGCGGGCATGCCGCCACCCACGGCCGAACCGGCAACGGGCCTGCCCGTTCCTCGCGTCTGATCTGACGGCTCGGTGAGTTCGGGCGTCGCGCGGCACCGAGTCGGGCCGGGCCGTGCCGACGCGCAGCGCAGGGACGCGCAGCGCAGGGACGCGCAGCCGAGGCGGGGTCGGCTGCGCGGAACGTCCTGTCCGCTCGCACGGACGCCGACCCGCGGCAACCAGGCGGACGGCCACCCGGCGGGCGGAGGGGAGTGGCGCCGACGATGCGCGGCAGGCGGCAGGCGGCAGGCGGCAGGCGGCAGGCGGCAGGCGGCAGACGGCCGACGACTGGTGCGTCACCACCGTGACAGCCCAAGAGCTGCGCATGCTCGTCCCCGACTGCCCCCGGGCGAAGAGGAGTTGTATGTCCTTCGGGCTCGGCGTGGCGCTGTCCGACCTGCCCGCATGGGACAGCCCCTCACCGTGGGACGGTGAGGGGCTTCGCAGGACTGAGCTGCTCCAGCGGCCTCGGTCGGGCGGCGGCTCAGTAGGAGCCGTTGGCCTGCCAGAACGCCCAGGCGTCGCAGGGGCTGCCGTAGCGGTCGTTCATGTAGTTCAGGCCCCACTTGATCTGCGTGGCCGGATTGGTCCGCCAGTCGGCTCCGGCCGATGACATCTTGGAGCCGGGATAGGCCTGTACGAGACCGTAGGCCCCGGAAGAGGGGTTGACCGCCTTGTAGTTCCAGTCGGACTCGTGGTCCACGATGTTGCTGAAGCACTGGAACTGATCGCTGGGCACCATCTGCCGTGCTATCGCCTGGACTTGGGCAATGGTGTACGAGGACCGCGGCGCGATGGTGGAGGAGCCCGTCGACGAGCGACTGGCCTTCTGCTGTGCTTCCTGCCGGTCCTTGGCGTCCTGCAGGGCCTTCTGCTGATCCGCCTTCTGCTGATCCGCCTTCTGCTGGGCCGCCTTCTGCTTGGCGATGGCGTCCTTCGCGGCCTGCTTGCGAGCCGCCTCCGTCGCGCTTCTTATGGCGTTGTTGTCCGCGGCGATGGCCTGCGCGTCGGCCTGCTGAGCCAGGGAGGCCGTCTGTACCTGGGCCTGCTGTCCCGCGGGTAAGTCCGCGAGGAGAGTCGCGTCTGCCGCTGTCGCCTCAGTGCCGTTCACCGACTCGCCGGTGCTGCTCTGGGCAACTCCCGTAACGGCGCCGACAGTGGTGACCGCGGTGGCAGAGGCCACCGCGAATCCCCGAACCAAGTTCCCGCTCACACGTTTTCCTTCCAGCGTAGCCAGATCAAGAGGTTGAGCGTCGCAAGATTAAACGGCTGAGCGGCTGCACCGGCGGCAACGGCTCTCAGCGCTGTGCGGAAGCAACAGCCGCCAAAGCCCCCGACGGTCCCGGAGCAGGCGCGCGCGACAATCGCACGGGCTACCCGTAAGGAAGACGCCGGACAGCGAAACATCGAAGACGGCATCCCGCACCACAGGGGCCGCCAACGGCCCTGGGGCCCCGTGAGCCGAAGAAGCCGTCAACCTCCCTTGGGTTGGTCGAACCGTCGCCCCACCGTGGCGGCCGCTCTTGCCGCCGGTACAGCCACTCGCTGGGCGAGCCGCTCACTGGTCACAGCGTCAGTCCTCCAGAGGCAACGGGTTACTGGACTCAGGGCGCGCAGGTCATGGTGCCCTGAAATCTCCGAACGGACAGACGAACCGGCTGCGACGCGGGTTACAAAAAGACGGTAACGACATGGCAAAGCCTGTCGGCCACATGGACAGCGCCGCCGGTCGGGGTGGCCGGAGAGCGCGTACGACTCCCGATCCGGCGCACAGTCATCGGCTGCGCTTCGGGCGGGCTCGGAGTGGCGCGGAGCCGGCCGAGGTGGCATCCGGCCGGAACCACTGCGAATTGACGGATTCTCCGCCACCATCATCGGGCAGTGAACCAGAGAATGTCATGAGCACGACTACCTTCCCCCACAAGGAGGTCGATCATGCACGTCCGTACGCTGGCCGGCGGCCTGGCCGCTGCCGTGGTGGTGTCCCTGTCCCTGACGGGCGGCCAGGCTGCGGCCGCTCCCACCGATACGGCGGACGCCTTCCTGGCCGCCCGTGTCCTGACCTATGACGCCGGTGGTTCCGCGGAGTTCAGGAGCGCGGTCGACCGGGGCGCGGCGATCTGGAACGAGAGTGTCGACGCCGTCGAACTGCGGCCGGCCGCCGCCGGGCAACGCGCGAACATACGGGTCCTCGCGGACAACGGCTGGCCCCGCGCCCTGCCCACCACCCTGGGCAACGGAACGGTCTACATCGGGCGTCAGGCCGTCGACCAGGGCTACGACACGGTGCGTATCTCCGCCCACGAACTCGGGCACATCCTGGGCCTGCCCGACCGCAAGCCCGGACCGTGCTCGAGCCTGATGTCGGGCTCCAGCGCGGGCACCGCGTGCACGAACCCGTACCCGAACGCGGCGGAGAAGGCGGAGGTCGAGGGCAACTTCGGCGGCATGCTCGCCGGGCGGGCTCCGGCGGTGCGTGCCGAGATCATCGTGGGCTGAAACGCGGGCCGCATCCCAGGTGAGGAAGGCCGTACGCCTGGTCCCCACGCACACCGGGCAGGCCGAGGCAGGACATCACAGCCGACCGCCCGCCCGCGTCCCCGAGGCGGGCGGGCGCGCGTCGGGCTCCTGCCGGTCCGGTCCCGCATCGTCCGGGCCGCGCGCAGACCCCAAGCCCGGGTCAACACTCTGCACGACGCCCCAACGACACGCTGATGCCGATGCCGCCCCGACGGCGGGCACCGAGAGGGCGGACTCCTGCGACGGGCGCCTGGCCGGGCCAGGCGGCAAGGCGCCGGCCACCGTGCCACCTGCGGCTGGTCGACGTCCGGCGCCGGCCGGTTCGGTCGGCGACCCGCCACAGCGCCGCCCGCACCTCGGCCGAGGCCCGGCACCTTGAACTCGGCGCCGCGGCACGGATCGCCGGGCACCCTGTGGTAGCCGAACACCGGCCGTGCCCACGCCGCAGCCAACCGCCGGAGGCGACATCACGTACGCCTGCTGGGGTGCCGCCTGCTCCGACTGCCCCGAGGGCCGTGCGCGCCACGCGCGCGGCCTCTGCGCACGGGGCCCGCCGGTAGCCGCCACGCACACGGGTCTCCAGCGTTCACGAGGGCTCGGACACCCGCCGCCGTCCGGCCAGGACCACAAGCCCGCCCACGACGGCCAGGCTCATCAGAACGGTACCGAACACGGTCGCCCCGTCGGTCAGTCCCACGGCGTCACTGAGGTAGCCCGCGGACACAGGAAGGAGACCGGCCGGCACGTAACCGCCCACGTTCAGCGCGGCGTTGGCCTCGGCGAGCCGCTGCGGAGAGACCGTGGAGTTGAGCAGCGAGAGGCCGCCGAGCTGCCCCATGCCCTGGCCGGCTCCGGCCAGCAGGGCGGAGGCGATGAATACGGAGACCGATGAAGCGTGCACGGCGACGATGAGCGCGACCATGCTGAGGGCCGTGCTGCTCGCTCCCGCCGTCAGGACGGTGTGCCGACGCAGCCGCTGGACCGCGAACTGAACACCGGTGGCGGCGAGGAACATGGCGAACGCCATGGCCCCGGAGACGATCCGGCTGGTGGTGCCGAGGAGCCCGCCCAGCAGCGACGGGCCGAGCGACAGTACGAAGGACGTCGCGGTGATGCCGGGTGCGAAGACCGCGATGCCCAGGGCGAGGTGCAGTCCGCTGCCCTGCGGTACGGCGGGCACGCGCATCCAAGCGCCCTTCGCGGGAGCGGCAGGACGGCGTACGGGCATCTGCAGGACTACGAGGACCGCGGTGGCCAGCAAGGCGATCTCGACGAGGAAGACGGTCACGGTGGGAGCCGGAAGCGTCTGAGAGAGCACTCCGGCGAGCAGCGGTCCCAGACCCGCCCCGAAGACCATCGCGCAGGAGGCCAGCAGTGCGGCCAGTCGCCTTCGTTCCGGGCCGGCCACGTCGGTCACGGCGGCCATGCCCGCGGAGACGACGGCACCGACGGCGATCCCGGTGAACAGCCGGGCCACGATCAGCGCGGCCACCGTCGTGGCCGTCGCGAAGATCACGCAGGCGGCCAGGGCCAGGACGAGGGCGGGCAGCAGCACGGGCTTGCGCCCCAGCCGGTCGGAGACGACGCCGCACACGAGCAGTGAGCCCAGCAGCCCGACGATGTAGCACGCGAAGACCACGGTCAGCGTGCCCTTGGAGAACCCCAGGTCGTGCTGCCACAGCACGTACAGAGGTGTCGCCGCGTTGGACAGGACGAAGACGGCGGTGACCGGCCACGCCGCCGCCCACACCCACCAGCCGGGCGCGGCGGACGCGCGTCCCCCGGTCGGTTCCGGCGCGGTGGGCCGGCCGCGCGGTGTGGGCTGTTCGCGTGCCGTGGCCATGTCACCTGTTGTGGGCTTGTCGCCTGTCGTGGGGTTCTCCTGTGCGGCCACGGACTCCGCGGGTGCCGTTCGGCTTTCGGGCATGGGTCGCTCCCTCCAGCGAGCTCAGTACGAGTTCTTTCGAACTTAGCATCCAGTACGATCGGAGTCGTACAAGGGAGCCGGGCTGTGAGGAGCCATCATGTCGTCGACGGCGCACGAGGTGCCGCCCATCAGAGTGCTGCCGGAGCCAGAGTCACTGCCCGAACCGCTGCCCGAGCCGGCGGTCGAGGACCTGCGTCTGGAGACCGTTCTGGGAGCGCTGAGCGACCCCTTGCGCCTGCGGATCGTTCGCAAACTCCTTCTGGAATCCGAGGCGTTCGACCACTCGTGCGGCTGGTTTGCTCTGGACCGCCCCAAGTCCTCTCTCACCCACCACTTCAAGGCCCTGCGCGAGGCGGGCATCACCCGGCAGCGGCAGTACGGTCTGGAGCGGCGCAGTCACGTCCGTGTCGACGACCTCAACTCCCGTTTTCCGGGACTGCTCGACCTCGTGGCGGCGTGGGTGCCCGACCAGGCCTGATCCGACGTGACGGCGGGTGGCCCGGTACGGGTCCATGTACGGGTCGCCGGCTCAGCCGGCGGTCGGCCGGAGTGGCTCCGGCCGGCCGGCGAGGCGCCCAAAGGCACCTCTCGACAGTCGAAGAGCGGCTCGTCGCCGCCCGGGTTGCCGATGGCGACGCCGGTGCCGGCGACGCAGCCGTCGAGAGAGATGGCCATGTCCGCGGTTACCGATGCCTGCCGGCCGCGCCAACGTGGTCGGTGGGGGAGTCGGTCATCGCGTGGCCGTCCGATGTCGCTCTTGGTGACTTGGTCGCGACCGTCGCGGCAGGCCCGGGCCTACCCGCGAGCGGTGAAGCGGGCCCTCCAGAGGTCGCGAAGCAGCGCGATCTCGGCCATGTGGTGGATGAGTTCGAGGTTGGCTCCCCACAGCACGGCGATGTACGGCTCCTCGGCGTCGGAGCCGTACGGGTACTGCGACAACCCGACCGTGTCGAGTTGCTCGTCGGTCAGCGTGCCGACGTCGGCGCGCCAGCGGTCAACGACCGACCAGAACCGCTCGACCGTCTCGGAGGCGGAAGGGGTGAAGTCGACCATCTGTTTCGGGTCCTGCCTCCGTTCCCCGAAGGTCCACTCCCAGGCGCCCGCGAACTGGCAGTGCAGGTGTCCCAGCCGCCATGCGATGGTGGTGACCGGTGTTTCGTCGGGTTCCGCGGGGCCGGTGTGGTTGAGGATCTGCTCGACCCGCTCGACGCTCACGCTCCAGTCGTCGGCGATCTTCGCGACGGACATGCCACCGGCGGCCTGCCGGGCGACCTCGTCGTACTCGTTCGCCGGGATGTCCGGTGCGCCCAGGTCGAGCACCCATTCACCCGGCCCGAAGGCCCTGGGCGTCGTCGCCTCGCCCCGGCGCCGGATCGACCAGCAACCGGGTACCGGCTCCCACAGGTACTCCTCGTCGGTGAGCCCCTTCAGCCGTACCTGTGCCATCTCCCTGGCGCGGTCGAACTGGTCGAGCAGTAAGCCGAAACGGTCGGTCCGCACGCCCTCAGGCTGCATACCTGGCTCCCCCCCCTTGGCGGTGACATACCTCGTTACGCTCAGGCGGAGGCTAATGGCTCGCCCTCGCAGAGCGCGATCGATTTCCGCGCGCTCCATGGACGCCTCGAGCTCTGCCCCGGAAAAACGCGCGTGCGTACGGGATTTCCGCCGTGCCAGGATGGCGCCGGGAAGCGAGGTTCCGTGGATGAGTTGAGGCGGTTCTGCCGTGCGCTGGCTGTGTGGGCGGCGGGCGGAGCGGCGGCGGGCGCGGCCGCGGCGGCGGCGCGGGAGCTGGCCGGTGGCGGGGTGCGGAGGATCGTGCTCGTCGAGGGGAGCAGTGACCAGGGCGCGCTCGAAGCGCTTGCCACGCGCTACGGCCGTGACCTCGGCGCGGAGGGCGTCGCCGTGGTACCGCTCGGAGGCGCGACGAACATCGGGCATTTCCTGGACGTGTGCGGTCCGCCAGGGCTCGGTCTCCCGCTGGCCGGTCTCTGTGACATCGGTGAGGAGCGGCATTTCCGGCGCCATCTGGAGCGGGTCGGGCTCGGGTCCGGTCTCACGCACGCCGACCTGGAGACACTCGGGTTCCACGTGTGCGTCGCGGACCTGGAGGACGAGCTGATCCGCGCACTGGGCGCCGAGAGCGTGCAGGACGTGATCGAGGCCCAGGGCGAGACGCGCCCCTTTCGCACCTTCCAAAGCCAGCCGGCACAGCGGGAACGGCCCGTGGAACACCAGCTGAGGCGCTTCATGGGCACCCACAGCGGTCGAAAGGCCCTCTACGCACAGGCGCTGGTCGCGCGCCTGGACCTCGAGCGCGTTCCCCGGCCGTTGGAACGCCTCCTCACGCAGCTCTGACACGGCCGACACCATCGACATCGACACCGCCGTGCCGGCGCGCGGCCTTGGCGCAGCCGTCGCTCAGAGGGCATCCAATCCACGGGCATGCCTGACCGAGACCCTGGGGGCCACCGGCCCCGCGACGGCCAGCGCCGCCAGATAGCCGTCCGGCACCGGCAGATCGCGCACCGACCAGGTGCCCCGAATCTGCCCGGACGGATCGCGGACGACGCCGTCGTCGGTGAGAACCGTCAGGCCCAGGCCCTGGGTGAGGCGTGCCCCGGCGGCCTTGACCACCGCCTCCTTGCGGGTCCACAGCCGCAGGAAACGTTCGGCGCGTTCCGTGGGCCCGGCCGCGGCAGCCACGAAACGGGCGTCCGACGCGGGGAAGAAGCGCCCGGCGAACGGCTCGACCGGCAGGCCCGGCCGCAGCCGATCCACATCGACCCCGACCTCGGCGTGCCGGGTCACCGCCACCAGACCGAGCTCACCGGAATGGGACAGGTTGAAGCGCAGCTCGGAGCTGCCCGCGAGCCGCGGTTTGCCATGACGCCCCCGCTGCAGGCGCAGTTCCTCCGGAGGAACATCGAGATAGCCGGCCAGAATCAGCCGCAGCGCTCCATGCGCCATGACGAAACGTGCGCGGTCGGACGCGAAACGGCAGCGGTCGGCGCGCTCGGCCTCACGCCCCGACAGAATCCGGGACAGCGCCGCCACCGCGGCCGGCGGCCCGTCCAGCGGCACCGTCCAGACGTCCACCGTGGGCTCCACTGTGTCAGAGCCGTCTGTCCTGGTCCCTCTCATGCGTGCGCGGCCCGCCCCAGGCGGCCGATGAACCCGACCGCGGCGACGGGCTCGTCAGCGGTCCACGCGTCGCCCGCCGCCAGCAGCCCCATGAGGCCCCGGCCCAGCACGTGGCGGCCGGCGTCCCGCTGCCGGTCGACGACGACCACCGCGCCGCCCAGCGCCATCGGCCCGGCCGGCGGCAGGACCGGTCGCCGCAGCTCCCGCCGCACCGCCCCCGGCCCCGCCGGCACGAGACCGGCCTCAGTCACGGTGGAGACTCCCCTGGACCAGGCCGGTGAACAGGTTCAGTTTCTGGATGTTGCCGGTCCCCTCCATGAACTCCACACCAAGGGCGTCCCGGGCGAGCTTGTCCAGCAGGGGATGTTCCAGCCGAGCGCCGGGGCCGAAGTAGCCGAGCGCTTCGAGCGTCGCCTCCTCGGCGAGGCGCGACGCCCGTGCCTTCGCCGCCGACGCCAGGGAGCCTGCGGCCGGCTCGCCCGCGTCCACGGCGATCGCCGATCGCCAGATGAGCTGCCGGAGCTCCGTCAGGCGGAGGCCGAGACGGTCGAGCCGGTGACGCTCGGCCCCGCTCAGGGTGCGCCGGCTGTCCAGGACGTACTCGTACGCGGCCCGCGCGATGCCCAGGCCGACCGCGGCGACGCCGGGGCGGAGGCGGTTCAGCCCCTGCACCGCGCCCCACATGCCCCGCTGGGTGGCCCGCAGGTGCCTGCCGAGCACCTGGCCGGCAGGCACCCGCACGTCGTCGAGGGTCACGGCGGTGACGCGCAGGCCGCGCAGGCCGATGGTGTCCAGGGGATCGGCGGTGAACCCGGCGGCCGAGGTAGCGGTGAGGACCGCGGTCACGCCGAGCGGCCCTGGACGGGTGCGGGCGAAGACGATGCCCAGGTCGGCGCGGGCCGCGTTGCCGATGTAGCGCTTGGCCCCCCGCAGCACGAAGTGGTGGTCGCCGTCCGGAGTGAGGGTGGTGTTCATCGCCCCCGCGTCCGAGCCGCGGTCCGGCTCGGTCAGTGCGAAGAAGGTCCACGTGGGCTTCTCCATGATCCGGCTGTAGAACCACTTCCTCTGCTGCTCGTCGCCCAGGACATCGACCAGCACGCCCGACATCATCGGCCCCGGTGACGCCAGCAGCATGCCGGCGTCGCCGACTGCCGCCTCCTCGGCGAGAACGACCCGCTCCAGGGTCCCGGTGCCGTAGAAGCGATGCCCGTCGACGACCACCGGATCGGGATTGAACTCGGGCGGCACCAGCCGCGTCGTCAGGTACGACACGATCGGCAGGTCCACATGGCGGTGGATCGCGTCCGGGTCCTGGTCGAGTTCCAGGGCGAGGGGCTTGAGCTCCTGTGCCCATGCGCGGGCCTGGCGCTGGAACGCCAGCGTCCTGTCGTCCAGCTGGATCATGCCGTTCCCCCGTGCTCCCCGGCGCGGGCCGGGCCGAAGTAGACGTCGGCGATCAGTTCGGACACCCGGGCGACCTGCCCCGGCCCGTCCGCCAGGAAGCTCACGGCGCCGAGCAGCCGCAGCAGCATCCGGTCGGTCTCGGTGATCTGGGCGTTCAGGCCGGCCAGGACGCCGTCGTCGAGTTCGCCGGGCGTGACGCCGGCCAGCATGGTCTCGATCTCCAACTGCTCGATCACCGCCTCCGCGACGCCGCCCTTGACCATCTGCTGGTGGAGCAGCTTCGCGTCGCCGACGGTACGGCCGCCGAGATGGGCGAGCACGGCGTCGAGCAGCCGCTCCGAGAGGCCGAAGCGCAGGCAGGTCACGCCCAGCACCCAAGCAGCCCAGGAAGCCTCGGACCCGCTCGGTGGTGCGGCCCGGCTCCGCAACGCGACAATGGTGCCGTTCTCCACCGTCATGGTCGTCAGGACATCCCCGCTGTCGGCACCGGCGACGCCGGCGGGCGCCACCACATGCCCGCCCGGGCCGCGCGGCGGAGTGCCGTCGCAGACGGTCCCGCACAGCAGGGACAGTGCCGGAACGAGGCCGTCATGGCGGGCGGTCCGCCGGTACCGGATCCATGCGTCGGCAGCAGCCGCACGGCCGGTCATGACCCCTCCTCGAGATCCATCGTGCTCACGCACAGGTAACGCAGTGTGCTGTCGTATTCGGCGACGACCAGGCGGCGGGGGCCGTGGCGGGGTCCGTCTTCCGCGAACTCGGGAAGCACTTCCGCCAGGGCCGACCAGGGGCCGGTGCACGGACGGCCCGGCGGTGCGGGACGCACGTCGAACCCTGGCCCGAACCGCTCGGCGTCGAGGCCCTGGCCGGTGATGAGAGTGACGGGCCGTCCGGCACCGCCGCCGTCCGGCTCGTTCAGCACCGTGTCGAGCGCCGCGCGGACCTCGTCCGGCGCGACGCCGGCGAGTTGCCGCGTCACCGGTTCGCCCGCGCGGCCCTCAGGGCCGAAGAGCAGCGCCACCGCGCAGTCGTGCCGCGGCACGTCAGGCGCCCCCGCGGTGTCGTACAGGAAGGACCGCTGATCGAGCAGGACGACCAGGGCATGCCGGAAGTCGTCGGCGGCCGCATACTCCGAGACCAGACGCAGGGCCGTGAACCCGGCGGCGGTCCCCTGGTCGGAGAGGTTGAAGGCCAGCGGGTCGCCGGGCAGCGCATCGGCCAGATGGCAGGACGTGGATCGGCGCGGATCGGCGTCCGGGGCGGTGTGGGCCACGAGCACCAGATCCAGGGGGTCCTCCAGCGGGGGCAGGCCGGTGAGCAGTTCCTGGGTCATCTCGATGAAAGTATTGCGCTCGCCGCGCTCCAGAAGCTCCGGGCGGAACCGAACCGAGTACGGGCGCACGAGGTCGGCCTGCAGCCGGCCCAGGCTCGGCTCCAGCGGATCGGGCAGGTAGGGCCTGCCGGCGGAGAAGGTCCGGCTGACCAGCCGCGACAGGCGCAGCGGCACCCGCCGGGCAGGCGCCGGCGTGCCGGCCGGGCCGGGAGACGTGCTGAGATACATCGGCGGTCAGGACCCGGCCTGCTCGGCGGCCTGCTCCCGGACGAGCGCGGCCAGCGTCCCCACCGTCTCGAAGTGGTGCTGCTCGAGATCGTCGGTGTCGAACTCCATACCGAGCTCCTCCTCGATCGTCATCAGCAGCCCGAGCACGGTCGTCGAGTCCAGGCCGAGATCGTCGAACAACCGGCTGTTCTCACCGATGGTGGCGGCGTCGACCTGCATCGACTTGGCGAGCGCGCCAGCGATCGTGGCGACGGCCCGGTCGTACAGGTCGGCGGTGCCGGCGTCCGGTGTGGTGTGGCTCATCGTTCACCTCTCGTGTGTCGTGTTGTCCCGGGTCAGGGCGAGACATCGGCCGCGTCGTGCGCGGACGGGGCGAAGAGCCGCTGCCGCAGCAGGAGGTCGTCGGGAGTGTCCCGCTCCCGGATCAGATGGCACCGCCCCTCGTGGACCAGTACCTCGGCCGGGTAGCCATGGCTGAGGAACAGCCCCGGTGAGGCGGTCGGGCCGTAGGCCCCGGAACGGTGCACGCCGATCAGGTCGCCGGGCCGCACCGGCGGCAGCGGGACCCTCTTGCCGATCGTGTCGCCCGGGGTGCAGAGCGGACCGGTGACGTTCCACTCCTCGGTCG
This sequence comes from Streptomyces sp. NPDC030840, assembly GCF_055572015.1. Lineage (NCBI taxonomy): Bacteria > Bacillati > Actinomycetota > Actinomycetes > Kitasatosporales > Streptomycetaceae > Streptomyces > Streptomyces sp. NPDC030840. Next base: position 79,266 of record NZ_JBVIEE010000012.1, read on the forward strand.
GCGGCTCGTCGAGCCGGTTGAGCACCGCCATCGGGAAGTTGCGCTTGACGAACGAGCCGATGCCCACGGCCGCCATGTGGTGGTGGGTGCCGCCGTCGGCGACCGCGAAACGCTCGCCCATCGAGGTCTTGGTGTAGCGGACGCCCATCACGTAGGTGCCGGCCTCGGCGGTGAGGTAGCGGCCGAGCTCCATGATCAACCTCGTGCCGGGGTGCCGGGCCGTGAAGTCCTCGATGACGGGGTTGAGCCCGTCGGTCAGCACCTCGGCGTCGAGGTCCGACTCGCCGTCGAAATAGGCGACGCCCAGACCGCCGCCCACATCGACCGTCCGCAACTCGATGTTCAACGCGGCCGACAACCGCTCGGCCAGGCCGAGGATGCGGGTGGTGTTCTCGACGATGACGTTCTCATCGAGAATGCGGGTGCCCATGTACACCTGCATCCCCATCAGGTCGACGTCGGGGAACCGCTTCACCAGGTCGGGCTGGGCGAACAACTCCTCCTCGTCGATGCCGAACTGGCGCGGCTTGCCGCCCATCACCAGCCCGGAGCGCTTCACCGCGAAGCGCGGGTTGACGCGCAGCGCGACCGGCGCGCGCACGCCCCGGTCCCGGGCCAGCTCGTCCACCAGGGCCACCTCGGGAAGGGACTCGCAGACGACGGCGTGGATCCCGGCGTCCAGGCAGGCGGTCAGCTCCTGCCGGCTCTTGCCCGGGCCGAGGAAGATCACGTGCTGCGGTGGCACGCCGGCTCTGAGTGCGGTCGTCAGTTCCACCAGTGACGAGACCTCGGCCCGAGCGCCGAACGAGTGGAGCAGCGCGCAGACCGAGATGTTCGGGTTGGCCTTGAGCGAGTAGAAGATCTCCATCGCCGGGTGCAGCCGGTCGCGCAGGCCGTGGAACCGGTCCCGCAGCGCGGCCCCGTCATAGACGAACAACGGGGTGCCGTACCGCCCGGCCAGCTCCGACACGGGCACGCCCTGCACCTCGAACTCAGCGGTCATCCTCGTTCCTCTCCCCGCGCGGGTCCGGCGAAGTCCGCTGCGGTTCGGCAGCGCCCTGAAGGGGCGCGGGGCTGTATCGGTACGCGGCTCCCGCCGCGCCGGGGGTCCCCCCGCTCGAGTGAGGCCGGAAGTGGGGGAGCGACCGGCTCGACGGCGCCGCGGCTGGCTGACGGCCCAGGGCGGTACCTCCAGCGGAGCGCTTGGTGGCCTCCGCGACCGCGGCCAGCCTGCGGCCGGCCTCGTCGTCCAGCGCCGCCACCCGATCCGCCGAGTCGGCGACGACGACCCCGTACAGACGCCCGTCGAAATCCACCCCCGTGGCCCGTTCTGCGGACCCCGCGGCCGCGTTGACGGTGGCGTAGTTGTTGATCAGCAACCCGGCGCCCCGGGCGGGGTCGAACAGCAGGTCCGCCATGGCGCGGCGGAGCGCCCCGAACGGCAGCGGCGCGCCCAGCCGCAGGGGGTACCCGCGCACCAGCGCCGTGCTCCCGGACCCGATGAAGGCTTCCTGGATCGACGCCTGGTACGTGGACATGTTGTGGCGCGCGTTGATCTCGACGACGGGGTAGAGGCCACCGTCGGGATCGACCATCGCGTCGACGCCGACGACCCCGAAGTAGCCGTCGGCGGCCAGCCGCGCGCCCAGCAGCCGGGAGACCTCCGTGAGTTCGGCCGTCTGCCGCTCGGTGAGCCGCGCCGGGATCCGGTGGCCCAGGTGGACCCCGCGCTCGGTGAGGGCCTCCTTGACGAAGTCGACGTGCACGCCGCCGTCCCGGCCTACGGTGAACTGGTAGTTGAGGTCGGCTCGCTTGGCCACCCACTCCTCCACCACCAGGGCGACCCGGTCGTCCTCGGCCTTTCGCGCCCGGTTGCGGATCATGCGGAGCAGCCGGTCCAGGCGGCGTTCGTCCGCGACCACCTCGATGCCCTTGCCCGAGACGCCGAAGGCGTCCTTGAGAACGACCCGTTGGCCGTCGGCGAGCAGAGCGCGGGCGGCCTCGACCGCCGCGTCGAGCTCGGCCAGGCTCGCGCAGGTCCAGCCGCGGGTCTGCCGGATGCCCAGCTGGGTGGCCAGCCGCCGGCTGTAGATCTTGCTGTTGACCGCCTTGCAGATCGCCGCCGGCGGGGCGGCCAGCGGGATCCCGGCCCGCTCGGCCAGCCGCTCCTCCAACTCGCTGACCCCGTGTGCGGCGACGACGCCACCGCGAGCACCGAGTCTGCCCAGCTCGCGCAGCACCGGCCGGTCCTCCAGCGCGTCCTGGGTGACGGTGCTGCCCGGGTCCTGGCGCTCCACCACGAGCATCCCCGGCAGGTCGAATCCGAGTTCCTCCAGGTGGCTCAGGTAGTCGGCGTCGGGTTCGCCCTTCAGCACGACGTGGTCGCCCTTGCCCGCGAGCAGCAGCGCGAACTCGTCCATCCGGTTGACGATGACGCTGCCCGAGCCGAACGTCAGCCTCGGCAGCCCCCTCTCGCCGCGGGCCCACTGGTCCTCGACCTCGAAGTTGCCGAGGAACACCAGCTCCGCGTCACGGGTCCCGGTCAGGGCCGCCTTCAGGCGGCGGCTGAAACTGCCGGTCATCTCGCCCCTGCCCCTCATCTCGCCCACGCCCCCTTTCAGTGCTCGAAGATCATCGCCGAGAAGGTCGAGCCCAGACCGACCGTGGCGAGCAGATAGCGATCCCCCGGGCGCAGCAGGCCGAGATCGAGGGCGGTCCGGTAGTTGATGAAGGGATCCGCGGAGAAGCAGTGTCCGGTGACCGGCACGTTGTCCAGGAAAACGCGCTCCAGCGGGAGCCCGAGATGCTTGGCGAGCCGCGCCCACGACAGCCGGCTGACGTTGTGCGGGAAGATCATGGCCAGGTCGCCCAGTTCCAGCCCCGCCTTCCCGGCCGCCGCCACCATGACCTCGGACAGCGCCTCGGTGTAGATCCGCTGGTACTCGACGGACAGCTCGTGGGTGAGTGACAGGCAGTCATAGAAGCGGCCGTGGGTGCGGGCGGCGTAGCTGAGCATCCGGTCCCGGTCGTCGTGGGTCCCGACGAGCACGGCGGCCGTGCTCTCGCCGTTGATGGACGTACCCGGCACCATCTGCGCGGCCAGGGTGAAGGTCTTCTCGCCGGCGAGGACCAACGCCAGCGCGTCCGGGTCACCATCGCTCGCCAGCAGCTTGCCGGCCAGGTCCACCGCCAGCAGCCCCGAGGCGCAGGCGTGGTGGGTCAGCGCGAACGCCGTGGCGTGCCCGAGCCCGAGCGCGTCGCGCACCTCGTGCACGGGGTTGACCGGATGGGGGACGACCACCGGCATGGTCCGCGCCTGGATGACGTACCGCACCCGCTCCTCTCTGCCGCGCAGCGCGTCGAGCTTGCCCGCGGCGGCCAGCAGCAGATCGGTGAGCGTGCCGCCGGGCTCGCGGCAGACCTCCGCCAGGCCGTGGTAGCGCCGGTACACCTTCATCTCCGCGGCGCTGAGGCCGAGTTCGTCGCTCAGCTCGTCGATGGGCATGCGTGTCGAAGGCAGGTAGGCCGCCACCTCCTCCAGCGACGTCATCAGATCTCCTCGGACGGGGACGCCTGGGCGAGCGTCTCCTCCAGGTGCCGTGCCAGGGCTTCGATCGTGGGGTGGTCCCAGGCCACGGTCGGCTCCAGGTCCAGCCCGAGGTGGTCCTCGATGTCGCCGCAGAGGATCAGTGCGTAGACCGAGTCGAGACCGTACGTCGTCAGCGCGGCGGTGGTGTCGATGTCGGCGGCGTCGAGTTGCGCGTAGTGGGCGACCCGCGCGCACAGCCAACTCCGCAGATCGGTGCCCGACAGGGCCGATTCGGGGCTGTTCATCGCATTCTCCTTGTCATCGATCGCGGCCTCCTCCACGACGGCGGCGCTATCCATGCGGGCGCCGGTTCGACAGTCCGAACCCGCGGCGGTCGCGGTGCCGGGCAAGGACCTCCGCCGACAGCCGTTCGGTGACGTGCCGGGGCCGCTGCCCGGGGTCGCGGCCCACCCGTTCGGCGATCCGGCCCAGCGCCGCGACCGCCCAGCCGGGATCGCTGAGGAACGCGTCGTGCCGTTCCTGGCCGTGGAGCCAGATGTTCACGCAGGCGATCGCCGCGAGCACCGCGGCGTAACGCGCCGCCAGCCGCAGCGCCTCGGGCCGGGCGGCGACGGTGAGGTCCCCCGGGGGCAGTGCGGCGCATGCGCGCCGGACGTCGGCCTGCTCGTCCGCGATGACGAGAGCCAGGCGGCGCAGCTCGCCGTCGAGTTCACGGGAACCGAGGGCCGCCGCGAGCGAGGCGCTGAGGCTGTCACGCCCGCCCGAGCTGACCGACAGCCGCTCGAAGGGCAGCGGCGGCAGGTCAGCGCCGAGGCGGAACACCCCGGCGGGGGGCTGGGCGTCGTCCAGCCACCCCTTGCGGGCCAGCCGGGGGAGCTGGGGAAGCACCGTGCTGAGGCAGGCCACGCGCGCGGTGTGGCCGAAGCCCGCCGGCGCCAGGTCGCGCAGGTGCTTCTGGAAGATCCCGTAGCCGCCGTCGCGGATGTAGAACTGAGCGCCCAGCACCCGCGACAGCGCGTCCATGGCGTCCATGAGGAGGGTGGCCACGAAGTACTTGGCGGCCGAGGCGTACAGGCTGGTCTCGCCGGGGAGCAGATGCACCGAGCGCGCGGTCACGGTGGCCAGGCAGTCGCAGATCAGCAGGTCGGTGAAGGCGTCGGCGAGGATCGAGCGGATGTGTGGCGTTTCGGCCAGCGACCGCCCGTACAGGACGCGCTCGTCCGCGAACCGGGCGGTGACCTCCAGGCCGGTCTCCAGGATGCCCAGGGTCATCGCGGGCAGCGCGGTGCGGGTGACCTGGAAGGAGCGCAGCGCCGTCTCCATGCCCAGCCCGGGCGCCCCCAGTACCGCGTCCGCCGGGACCGGGCAGTCCCGGAACTCCAGCCCGCCGAGCTGGACCCCGCGCATTCCCGCGCTGTGGAAGCGCGGCAGGTGGACCGGCGCGCCCGCGGGGAGGTCCGCCTTCTCGACGAACAGTTGCGAGTGGCTCCGGCTGCCCGGAGCGGTCGACGTGCGCGCGAAGAGCACCATGGCCTCGGCGCGCAGGGCATTGGCGATCACTTCCTTGCGCCCGCTGAGCCGTAGCCGCCCGTCGTCGCCCGGCAGCGCCGAGAACTCGGCCCGCGCGAAGTCGTTGCCGTGCGCCAGCTCGTGGTAGCCGGAGACGGCTCGGCCGCCGGCCAGCAGTACCTCGGCCATCCTTCGGCGCTGCCGCGCGTCGCCCGCGGTCCAGACGTTGACCGCGGGGATGAGGCTGCTGGCTCCGTATCCGAGGCCCAGGCACGGGTCGTGCCGGAAGACCACCCGCATCACTTCGATGAGGTGGTCGAGCCGGGTGAGCCGCCCGCCCAGCTCGGGTGGGACGAATTCGGCGTTCAACCGGTAGCCGTCCAGCAGGTGCTCGCCCGAGGCGAGCATCTCGCCCGCCTCGTCGGCGGCCAGCACCGCGGCGTGACCGGTCGGATTGCCCGCATCCCAGGGGTCGCCGAACCGGCGTTCGAGGTCGTCGATGGAGATGGCCGCAGGGTCTTCGACGGACGTGGCCGCAGGACCGTCGTCCGGCCGCGTGGTGCCGGCGTGGGCGTCACGCGACCCGGTCTTGTCGATCATGATATGACCACCGAGGTCGGGGGAGCGGCGGGACGGCCGGCCGCACGGGCGTCGAAGAGCCGGTCGAACACCTCGCCGCCGGCAGGCCGTCCCGGCGGGCGCAGCGACCGCAGTACGTGGGTGAGGACGGCCTCCAGCCACAGCGGGTCCTCGCCGGGCGTGCGGTTGTGCAGCCACACCCTGAGGGCGGCCGCGCCCGCGAAGCACTGCTCGTAGCGTCGCGCCAACGCGAAGGCCTCCGGTTGTACGTCCTGAGAGGCGGGCGGGCTCAGCGCCAGCTCGTGATGGAGCCGGTCGCAGCTGCTGGACAGCTCCTCGGCGAGCTCGGCCACGCGTGCGGGCGCCTGGCCCGCGGACGCCAGCGCACGCAGTTCACCGCTCGCGGTGTGCAGGCTCTGCGTGAGGCTGCACCCGCCGCGCGCCAGCAGGCTCAGCCGGTCGAGCCGGGCCGGGGGCGGCGGGGCCGACAGGTCGGCGGCACGGGCGACGGCCTCCTCGTCGGCGGTGCCCTCCCGATGCCTGCGGGCCAGGACCGGGAAGTGGTTGATCAGGGCGTGCTGGTTGACGAAGGTGCTCCCGTCGAAGATGCCGATCACCCGGTGGTCGCGCTCCAGCTTCTGGAACGCGCCGTGCTCGTGGACCTCGGTGAGGAACGCGCGGGCGCCCAGCACCTCGCCGCAGGCGGCGATCAGCTCGTCGACGCGGGTCGGCACGTACGACTTGGCCACCGCGGAGATGACGGTCATCTCCTCCGGCAGGGTGTGCACGCTGCGGGCCGCCAGCACGCTCACGACCTCGGCGGCGTAGAGCGTCGCGTACGCCTCTCCGAGCACGCGGCGTACGTGCGGCAGCTCGATCAGCCGGCGGCCGTAGAGCTCGCGCTCCGCGGCGAACTCCTCGGCCAGCCGCACCGCCTGGTCGGCGGCGCCGAGCGACAGGGCCGTCACCGCGGTCCTGGTCAGCTGCAACGCCTTGAGCACGATCTCCAGCCCGGCGCCCTGCTCGCCGATCAGCGCGTCGGCCGGGAACGGGCAGTCGTCCAGCGCGATCCCGCTGATGTCGGCGCCGCGGATGCCGTGCGTGGGCACCTTGGGCAGTGGCCGCCAGCGGTCCGCCGGGAGCCGCCGTTTGTCGGCCAGCAGCAGGCTGAAGCCGCGCGGCCCGCCCTCCGGCCGGGTGCGCACGAGAAGGCAGAGCAGCGCGGCGCGGGTGGCGTTGTTGATCAGCCACTTCTCGCCGTGCACGCGGAAGCCGCCGGGCTCCGGCGTGGCGGTCATCTCGCCGGCGAGCAGGTCACTGCCGTGGCCGCGCTCGGTCAGGCCCCACGACACCGGCGCCCCGGCGATGATGTCGGCGCCGAGCTCGCGCGCCTGCTCCGGACGGCCCGCCAGCCACACGCAGACGCCGCCGAGGAACGTCTTGCCGTGCCCGATCGCGACCGTCAGGTCGCGGCGCGCCACCGCCCGCAGCGCCGCGAGGAGCTCGTCGTAGCGGGCCAGCGCCCCGCCGAACCCGGCCGGCACGTACAGGCGCGGCAGCCCCATCCGGTCGAGCTCCCGGCACATGTCGGCGGGGAACCGCTCGCCGCGGTCCAGCTCGGCGCTGCGGGCGAAGGAGAGGGGCGCCGCGGGGTCGGCGGGATCGCCGAGCGCCCGGTCGAAGCCGTCGAGGTCGACCCGGCCGGTGTCGATCAACAGGTCGGTCACCGTCACGAGGCGTCACCCCCCGCCGCGTCACCCAGCCGGACGCGCACGGCCGGCGACAGCTCCGCGTGCAGCACCGGAAGCTCCCCGCCGAGGAATCTCTGGCGCAGCAGCCGACGCTGGATCTTGCCACTGGTGGTCCGCGCCACCGTTCCGGGAGGCACGAGCACCACGTTCTGGGCGGGCACCCCGACATCCCGGGCGAGGCGGTCGCGGACACTCGCGGCGACGCGGGCCAGCTCCTCCGGCGCGCCCGGGTCGGCCCGGCACTCGCGGACGACCACGACCTCCTCCTCGGGCACCGGGACCGAGAACGCCGCCCCGACGCCGCGTTCCAGAGCCGGGTGGGCCTCCCGCGTCGCCGCCTCCAGATCCTGCGGGTAGAGGTTGCGGCCGCGGACGATGATCAGCTCCTTGCGGCGGCCCGTGACGTACAGCTCCCCCTCGTGCAGGATGCCCAGGTCCCCGGTGCGCAGGAAGCCGCTCTCCCCGTCGGGTGTGACGGCGTCGAAGACGCGCCGGGTCTCCGCGGGGCGTCCCCAGTAGCCCCGGGCGACGTTCGGCCCGCGCACCCAGATCTCGCCGACCCGGCCGTCCGGCAGCGTCCGGCCCGCGTCGGCGTCGATGATCCGGACGTCGAGGTGCTCGGCGGGGCCGCTGCTGACGATGCGGTGCACGGGCGCGCCGGGTGCCGGGGGCAGCAGCTCGCCGCGCTCGAACGCGGCAGCGTCCACCTCGGTGATCAGGGCGGGGCGGGCAGGCCGGTCGCCGGAGACGACCAGGGTCGTCTCGGCCATGCCGTAGCCGGGGAGCATCGCCTCGGGTCGCAGCCCGGCGGCTGCGAACCGCCGGGTGAACGCCTCGACGGTTGCTGCCTGGACGGGCTCGGCGCCGTTGACCGCACACCGCCAGCGCGAGAGGTCCAGCCGGGCCAGCTGCTCGTCGGTGATCCTCTGGATGCACAGGTCGTAGGCGAAGTTCGGAGCGGGAGAGAAGTCGATGCCGTGCCGGTCGATCAGCGTCAGCCACGTGTGCGGGCGCTTGAGGAAGGCGGCCGGCGGCATCAGCACGCTGCGACCGCCCAGGACGAGGGGCGTGAGCAGCAGCCCGATGAGCCCGAAGTCGTGGTACAGCGGCAGCCAGCCGCCCACCGGGCCGTCGGCGCTCATGCCGGAGATCCTCGCAAGGATCTCGGCGTTGGCCAGCAGGTTGGCATGGTCGACCATGACGCCCTTGGGCTCGGCGGTGGACCCTGAGGTGTACTGGAGGAGGGCCAGAGCGTTCGGGTCGGCCGGAGGCGGCCGCCACCGGCTCGCCGCGGGCAGCTCGTCCGAGGCGGAGTGGGGTGCGAGCAGGGTCATGTCCCGGAGGTCCTGCTCCTTGGCCCAGGACGCGAGGGCCTCCAGGTCCGAACCGTCGGCCAGGGCGCCGGCCACTCCCGCGTCCCGGGCGATCGCGGCGAGCCGGCCGGCCTGCCGCCGCTGATGGCCGTCGGGCGGCGGCGCGGGCACCGGGACCATGCCCGCGTACATGCAACCCAGGAGGGACCGCGCGAACCCCGGGCCGGAGGGATGCAGTACCAGCAGGCGGTCGCCGACGGTGAACCGTTCCTGCAACAGCGCGGCGATCCGGCGGGCTGCCCGGTCGAGCTCCCCGTATGTCACGGTCTCGTCGGTCTCGGCGCGGAGTGGATCCACACTGAAGATCAGGGAGGTCCGGTCACTGTGCTCGGCTGCCCTCGCACCCATGAGTTCGACGAAGGTCTTGTGCTCGTGCATGCGGTGTCAGCCTCCATCGGCGGAACGTTCTCCATCGGCGGAACGGTTGGTAACTGAGCGTCACCCGCGGGCCGTAGCCCTACCCTAAAGGTCATTTAGGCGCCGCCGGACGGGTAATGACCAAGACTTGTGGGTGAGTTGAGGCGCGGGTCACTTCTGGTCGTTCGATGAGACGGCCGTTTGCGAAGCGGGCGCTGCTTCGGACGAGGATGAGGACGAGGACGAGGAGGCGGGGCGGGGTGGCCTCCCGCCGGCGTGCCTGCTCGGTTTCGGCGGACTTGAACACCATCGAGGGCGTGGCGGCCGGGTCGCCGGCGCCGCGGGTGACCTTGACGATCCCGCACGCCAAATCGGCGGCAGTCCCGCAGCACCGGCCCCCGACTCCGTCGGTTCGGGCAGCCCCTCCGCGAGCGCGGTCAGTTCCTTCGTGCCGTCCGGGGCGGACGCCCGTAAGGCCCCGACGCAGGAGTGGACCTGCCCGAGCCGGATCTTGTGGTGGACGCCCTCGGCCCACGCGCACCACGCCGTCCAGCGGAGGCGCTGCGGAGGTCGCTGCGGCGGCTTCGGCGGTGCCGGTTAGAAGTACGGGTTTCGGGTACTTCGTCCGGATATTCCTCTCCCTCGACTCTGGATGGAGCACCCTCATGGTCATCAAGAGGCTCCACGACATGGGCATCCGCAGCGAACACGCCTACACCGCCGCCCTGGCCTCCATCGGCCTGTCCGTCGCCACCTGGGTGACGAGCCTGAGGATGGAGCCCGGTACCGGTCTGGCCCGCGCCGACCGGTGGGGCATCTTCGTCGGTGAGTGGGCGCCCACCTTCTTCGGGCTCGGTGTCGCTCTCTCCCACTACGAGCAGCAGGAAGGCACCCTGACGGCCAGCGTCAGGGAACTGAAGGAGCAGAGGAAAGCGGGCTGACGCGTGGCCGCGCCCGCCTGCTGAAGGGCGGGCGCGGCCGCCTTGTCGATCACCCTGCCTGCCGCAGCAGGCCGGCGTGCCTCCAGCGCCCTCCGCGCACCGCACGCCACGGAACGCATCCCGCACCTGGCCAGGCACACCATCGGACTGCCACGGCTACCTCTTGGCCTGATCATCCGCGCCCCGCCGCACCGACCCGATTCCGCCACTCCAATTACGGGATCGCTCTGCTGGGCGGGGCCCGGTACAAACCGCCGCAACGGGCTATTCCGGTCTTCCGGTCTTCCGGTCTTCCGGTCTTCCGGTCTTCCGGTCTTCCGGTCTTCCGGTCTTCCGGTCTTCCGGTCTTCCGGTCTTCCGGCCTCCCGGCCTCCCGGCCGTCCGCGCGCTGCGTTCCACCGGCAGCGGGTTGCTCCGTCAATAGGCGCGTGGTCGCCGGAAGCAACCACCCGGGGTGCGCTGCGGTCTTACCGGGCGCGGTGTTCAGATGATCAGCCTCCTGGCGGTACCGGCGGGAAAGGACTCAGCCCATGGACCACGATCCCGGCCTCTGCCTGGATGTACCGGAGGGTTTCGACGACGCGGATGCCGAGAGTCAGGTGCATCCCATGGCCAGGAAACTGTTCCCCGCCACCACTGCCGCGGAAGCCTTCGGTAAAGCCCATGACTGGGTGGCGAAACACAACGTCTTCCTGGTGGATGTCTCATGGGATTTCGCGCACGACGAAGACCAGCCCTACACACTGAGCATCTATTTCACTTTCGAGCTGGAGCCGGAAGACACCTGATGACGGCGGGTCAGGTCCACGTCGCCAGGTGAGCGGAACCTCAGGTGCGTGCTCAAGAGAGCATTGGTGTTCGTCGTCCGTACCGCAGGGACGTGTCCGACGCCCCCTGGGCCGTGATCCCGTCCAAGAGTCGATGAGTTCCGGGTCGTGCGGAGGTCACAGTCTGCGGGCCGCCGGCAGACCGCCGCACGTACCCGAAGGAGACGCATGGCAAAGCTCATCTACTCGATGATCACCTCGCTCGACGGTTATGCCGAGGCGGCGGAGGGCGACCTCGGCACCGGGGCCGACGACCAGGAGGTGCATACCTTCATCAACGACCTCTTCCGTCCCGTCGGCACGTACCTCTACGGCCGACGAATGTACGAGACGATGGCCTACTGGGAGACCGCGCACACCGAGCCCGGCCAGCCGCCGCACATCCTGCAGTTCGCCCGCGACTGGCAGGCCGCGGAGAAGATCGTGTACTCCACGACGCTTGAGTCCGTGTCCAGCGCGAAGACCAGGATCGAGCGGACCTTCGACCCGAACGCGGTGCGCAAGCTCAAGGCCGAGGCTGATCACGACCTCACCGTCGACGGCCCGAACCTCGCGGCCCAGGCGATCGCGGCCGGCCTGGTGGACGAGTATCACCTGTTCATCACAACGAGCGTGGTCGGAGGCGGCAAGCGGTTCTTCCCCGACGGCGTACGCCTCGATCTGGAGCTGGTCGAGGAGCGTTCCTTCCGCAGTGGACTGATCTACGCGCGCTACCGGACCCGCTGAGGCGCAGGGGCTGGCGACGCTGCCGGCGGAAGGGAGCCGGGGCAGGTGAGAACGAGCCACAGGCCAAGGGGCGGAGCGGTGGCGCTCCCGCTGGTGCGGCCCTGGGGGAGCGCATACCGGTGGCGCCGTTCGCCTTCCGCGCTTGGGCCGGGACGGGGGTTCCTCGTCCCGTTGTTGCCTTAGCCCGTTCTCACTTCGCCGTTGTGCTCAGCGGGCTGCCGTGGACGGCTGTGATCGCTGCCGCAATCGGTCTCATCCGGCTGTACCGGCTGTACTGGGCGGCGGGCGGAACCGCGGGGGTGTCGCACACCGCGGCGAGCGGGACGTCACCTGGTACGTGGGTCCGGAGTTCGCGCTGCGGGCGTTGATGGTGTCCGGCGCCCCCCCCGGGCTGCCGTCAGAGGCCGTCCCGCACGAACCCCTCGGTGGGGCCCGATGGGCGCTTGGCCGGCTCGGCTCAGGCTCGTTGTTCGCCTGGAGCGGCTGGAAGCTTCCGTCACCCTGTACCTGGCGGTTGCACCGCCGGCCGATGCGACCCCGCCAAAAGGACCTCGCGCTCGCGGCAGTCCTGCACCTCGGCGTGTGGCGAACAGCCTGGCACCCTCGCGGCGACCGCGCACGGCACAGCAACTTGGCTTAGTTGTCCACGAGTTGCGTGCGCGTCGCGATCATCTTGCTACCGGGTCCGCCGCCAGGCGGATCCGGATCGGCAAGCTGTCAGGACGGCACGGCGGGGCATCGGGTGCCCCGTGGGGGGACTGCCAGGTCGGTGAGGTAGCTGTCCACGGCGTCCTCCATACACGGGCCGCTGGTGACGCTGCCGTGGCCGTGGCCCTCGTAGGTGAGGAGCACGCCGCTGCGGCCGAGCTGCCGGGCCACCGAGACCGCCCACGGGTAGCCGGTGGCGGGGTCGTGCAGCGCGTTGGCCACCAGGATCGGCGGGGCACCGTGGGCGTCCAGGCGGTGCTGCGGATTGGCGGTCGGCGCGCCCAGACACGCCGCCACCATCTGTATCGGCAGCAGGTAAGGCAGGTCAGGCGCGGTCGCCTTCATCATGGCGACGAGCGAGGCGTAGTCCTGGTAGTCGCGCACCGGCAGGCGCCAGTCCGAGCAGAAGACCGAGGTGGCGGGAGGCAGCGGAGCTATCGAGGTGGGCGACGCGGGCAGCGGCTTGCTCGCGTCCATCCCCGCGATCGCCGTGGCCAGACCCGCGTAGTCGACCTGGTAGAACCTCCGGAACGCGATCTTGTTCACCAGGTCCGAAGAAGACAGCGAGGTGCCCGGCTTGCCCGGGTCCTCCAGCTCGCCGCGCCCGGCCCGGGCCAACAGGCCCTGCCAGACGGCGCGGACGTCGCGGCCGTTCAGCGCGCAGTCCGCGGCACCGTCGCACCACTTCACGAACTCCTGGAACGAATCCTCTGCCGCGGCCGCCCCGGACCGCAGGAAGCGGCGGGTGGTCGGGACACTGTGGTCCATGACGCTCTCCAGCACCATCGCGCGCACGCGGCGCGGGTAGGTCTCGGCGTACTGTGCCCCGAGCAGCGTGCCGTACGAGCTGCCGTGGAAGGTCAGTCTCCGCTCGCCGAGAGCGGCCCGGAGGGCGTCCACGTCCCGGACCGTCTGGGCGGTGTCAAGGTGGTCGAACACCGGGCCGGTACGGGCCCGGCAGTCGGCACGGAGCCGCCTGTTGTACGCCATGGTGGCGTCGAAGTCCGCCTGGCTCTTCAACTCCGCTGACGGCCGCTCGGCAAGCAGGTCGCGGGAGCAGGTCACCGGGTTGCTGCCGCCCACGCCGCGTGGGTCGAAGCTGACGATGTCGAACCTGCGGCGGACCTCAGGGCTGAACCGGCTGATGTGGTCCACCACCATCCCCACACCCGAGTCGCCCGGCCCGCCGGGGCCGAACACCATCGAGCCGACGCGTGCGCCGGGCTCGGTGGCCTTGCGGCGGGCCACCGCCAGGTCGAGTGTCGGCCCGTCCGGCTGGGCCCAGTCGACCGGTACCGAAAGAGTGGCGCACTCGGCTCCTGGTGCCGGGTCGTCACACGGTGCCCAGCGCAGGCTTCCTGTGGCGGACGGCGACGCGTGGGCCGCGGGAGCGGCGGCGAGGCCGGTGATGACGGCCACGGTGGCTCCCACGGCCATGGCCGTGCCCCGCGCGGCGACGCGCCGCAGTACGGATCTGCCCCGTAACGGCATGGATCCTCCCCATGAAGAGAGCGGTTGTGTCAGGCATGCGGACCCGGCCGGGGCACCATCGTCACGTTAGGCGCACTGTCGACCATGTGGTGTGCCTGTCAGGGGCTTTTCCGGGTCGGGTCGGGGACCGCTCAGGGGCGATCGGGACCCAGGGCGGAAACATGGAGGACTTCCTTGTGGCCGGCCCCCGTCCCGTCTGTGTATGCCGGGCGACGGGGCGCCGCGGTCGGATTGGACCTATGGTCGTCGCGTTGCAGGCGTCTCCCCAGTGCCCTGCGCGGCCGGTCCGCACAGTCCGCGCCCTCCGTCTTTCCTGGCGGCACGGGGGCGGGTGACCCGGCCCGGCTGATCTCGTGACCGTGGGACAAGGCGTCACGTCCCGCGTGTCCCCACCGCCAAAGACACCCTTGCCGCACCCCTTGCAAAGGTCCGTACCAACTGCTAATTCCCTTTCTGTTAGGAAAGTTTCCTTCCAGCCGACGGCTCATCGGGCCCCGACCGGCGCCCCCGTCGGTGCCAACCCTTCTCCAACGACTGCCAGGAGATCCCCCATGAGACCGGCACGATTGGTTCTGCTCGTCGCCGCGCTGCTCCTCCTCGGCCTCCTCTCGAACCCAGGAGCGGCACACGCCGGCCCGCCGGCCCCCATGCCGGGGCCGGCGGCCGCGGCCCCGGCAGCGGCCACACCGGTCGCCGCCAACGGACAGCTGAAGGTCTGCGGCACCAAGCTCTGCAACCAGCAAGGAAAGCCGATCCAGCTCCGCGGCATGAGTACGCACGGCCTGCAGTGGTACAGCCAGTGCGTCACCAACGGCTCACTCGACGCGCTCGCCTCCGACTGGAAGGCGGACGTACTGCGCGTCTCCATGTACATCCAGGAAGGAGGTTACGAGACCGACCCGCGCCGCTTCACCGACCTGGTCCACTCCGCCATCGAGCAGGCCACGGCCCGCGGCATGTACGTCATCGTCGACTGGCACATGCTCGACCCGGGCGACCCGCACCACAACCTCGCCCGCGCCAGAACGTTCTTCACCGAGATCGCCCAGCGCCACCGCGACAAGAACAACCTGCTGTACGAGATCGCGAACGAACCCAGCGGTGTGAGCTGGTCCCGCATCAAGAGCTACGCCGAGCAGCTCATCCCGGTGATCAGGGCGAAGGACCCGGACACCCCCGTCCTGGTCGGCACCCGCGCCTGGTCCTCGCTCGGCGTCTCGGACGGCGCGAACGAGTCCGAGGTGGTCAACAACCCGGTGAACGCGGCCAACATCATGTACACGTTCCACTTCTACGCGTACTCGCACCGGGACGAGTACCTGCAGACCCTCACCCGGGCCGCCGACCGCATCCCCGTCTTCGTCACCGAGTTCGGTACCCAGAACTACGCGGGCGAGGGCAGCAACGACTTCGCCATGTCACAGCGCTACCTCGACCTGCTGGCGGCCAAGAAGATCAGCTGGGTCAACTGGAACTTCTCCGACGACCACCGCACGGGCGCCGTCTTCAAGTCGGGAACCTGCAACAGCAACGGTCCGTGGACCGGCACGTCCTCCCTCAAGCCCGCGGGCGTCTGGATCCGTGACCGCATGAGGACCGCGGACGACTTCTGACCGGAGCCGACTGAGCACCCGTAGCCGGCCCGACTGGCCACGTGCGCACTCGACCGGCACAGGCCGGTCGAGCCGGTATGGGTGACTGAGACCAGGGCGTGTTACGAACGCGCTGGTCACTGTCGCTCGTTGCCGTCCGCGTCGAGGACCGTGCCCTCGTAGCGACTGGCCATCGCGGCGGCGCGGTCGCCAAGAGCAGTGCGCAGCGACGCCGGGGCCAGGGCTTCCGCATCCGTGCCGAGTTGCCACAGCGCCCACTCGGCGTGTCGCAGATCCTGGAACGTCACCTCCAGCCGCGGCCAGCCGTCTGCGTCGGGTTCCGTGGCGCGGACGGCCACCACGGTGCTCAGCAGGTCCTCCCGCCGCTCGGGGTTCACCCGAACCAGCACGGCGATATGGCCGTCGGACAGGAACTGCGCGCACCGTTCCCGCCAGACCCGGTCCAGATCGACGGCGATCGGTCGCTGTGCCGGTTCGGGGAGTTCCTCGGCGGCCAGCACCCGCGACAGCCGGTAGGTGCGGTCCGCGCCGGATCTCGTGGCCAGCAGGTAGCCCCGGTCGCGCACCGTGACCAGGCCGATCGGGTCCACCGTTCGCCACTGCGGTGCCTGGTCCGTGGCCGCGTAGTGGATGCGCAGTTTGTGTCCGGCGAGCACCGACCGCCGGATCTCGGTCATTGTCGTTCCGGGCACCTCCTCGGTGGCCGGCCGGCGCGAGAGCAGGTCCGTCTCCGGCTCGACGAGAAACCGCTGGGCCGCGTCACTCGTGGTGGCCTGATGGCTTTCGGGTAGCGCGTCAACCACCTTGCGCATGGCCGATGCGAGCGCCGAGCCGAGGCCGAATGCCTGCTCGCCGCGGCCCGATCCGGCGGTCAGCAAGGCAAGGGCCTCGTCCTGGTTCAGTCCGGTCAGCTCCGTCCTGAAACCGGGCAACAACGCGAACCCGCCGTGCCGACCGCGTTCGGCGTAGACCGGGACGCCGGCGGCGGACAGCGCCTCGATGTCGCGCAGCACGGTACGGGTGGACACCTCGAGCTCGCGGGCCAGTGTGTCCGCGGTCAACCGACCGCGCTGACGCAGCAGCAGCACCAGTGAGACCAGCCGATCGGCGCGCATACGCGGACCTTATCGAATACATGACCAAGGGTGTCGTGTTTTGTTGGGAGGCTCGTGAACATCGACGTCATGGATGGCGGCCGGCCGCCGGTGGACGTCCGTACTCCCAACGAATCGCATGGAGCTGATGTGGCAGTGGAACGAACGGCAGTCAACCCGGTGACCTGGTCCGTGGAGATGGGATTCAACCAGGGTGAGATCGTCGCCGGGCACACCCGGACCCTGTACTGCTCCGGACAGACCGCGATGAGCGGCGAAGGCAAGCCGCAGCACGACGGTGACATGGCCGCACAGCTGGCGCTGAGCCTCGACAACCTGGAGGCCGTGCTCGGCGAGGCCGGCATGTCCCTCGCGAACCTCGTCCGGCTCAATGTCTACACCACCGACGTCGATCTGCTGTTCCCTCACTACGGCGTGCTGGCGTCGCGGTTGGGCGCCGCCGGAGTGGCACCGACCACCACGATGCTCGGGGTGACACGGCTGGCGATCCCGGGCCAGATGGTCGAGCTCGAAGGGACCGCCGTCGCCTGACGCGTCCGCGCCGCCTCTGCCGCTTGTGCCGGTCCGACCGGCAGACCGAACGGTGCTGCTGGCCGATCCCGGCTTCCCTCGCATGCCGGGAATCGACCGCACCGGTCCGCGACTCCGCTACCGGCCCGAGGTACTGGTCCGGACCGCGTGACGGCACGGCAGGCGCGGGCAGAGGCAGCACGGCGCATGACGCCGTCGCAGGAGCACGTGAGAGGAGCTCGGCGGCGGCCCGGGCCCCCGGGGCGGAGCCGGGACCGGCAGCCGCCCCCTCCGCCGCATGGGCGATGCCGAATGACCCGGACCGGACCACTGCCGTCCCTTCGGCGTCCCGTTCCAGCTGTGCCGCGGGCCGGCGTCGGCCCGACCGGCAGCTTGAGCGTGCTGTCAGGCGAGCGTGACCTCGACCGGGAGCTTCTTGATGCCGTTGACGAAGTTGGAACGGACGCGCGGTACGTCGCCGGTCAGTCGGATGTCGGCGATCCTCGGGATGAGCTCCTCGAACATGATGCGGATCTCGGTGCGGGCGAGGAGGTTGCCCAGGCAGAGGTGGGGGCTGCCCTTGCCGAAGGTGACGTGGTCGTTGTGCTGCCGGGTGACGTCGAAGTCGTAGGGGTTGCCGAAGACATCCTCGTCGCGGTTGCCGGAGGCGTACCACATGACGACCTTGTCGCCCTCCTTGATCCGTTTGCCGCCCAGTTCGACGTCCCGGGTCGCGGTGCGCCGGAAGTGGTAGACGGGGGAGGCCCAGCGCAGGAACTCCTCGACCGCCGTGGGGATCAGGGACGGCTCGTCCTTGAGCTTCGCCAGCTGCTCGGGGTGCTGGAGCAGGGCCAGCATGGAGTGGGAGATGGTGTGCCGGGTGGTCTCGTTGCCGGCCACCACCAGGAGCAGGAAGTAGTTGTCGAAGTCCTGCTCCGACAGCGGGATGCCGTCGCGCGGGGTGGTGTTGACCAGCTTGGACACCAGGTCGGTGCCGTCGCCGCCGCGCCGCTGCCGGGCCAGCTCCCGGCCGTACTCGAAGACCTCCAGCGAGGCGGGGGAGCGGAACGGCAGATCGCGGTACTTCTCGCTCTCCTCGCTGTGCAGGAGTACGTCCGCGTAGTCGGGGTCGGTGTTGCCGATGATCCGGTTGCCCCAGTCGATGAGCTGCTGGTTGTCCTGCGGCGGTACGTCGAGGAGACGGGCCAGCACGTTGATGGGGAAGTCCGCGGAGACCTCCTTGACGAAGTCGAACGTGCCCTTCGCCAGGGCCGCGTCCAGCGTCCGCGCGGTCAGACCGCGCAGGAAGTCGGTGTAGCTGTTGATGACCCCGGCGCCGAACTGACGCTGGATGACGCTGCGCAGGGCCCGGTGGCGGACCCCGTCCAGCTCCAGGATCGAGGCGCGCTTGCGGATCTGGTCCTCGTCGACCTCCTCCAGGTTGACGAACCTGGTGGAGGTGAAGGTCTCCGCGTCCCGGTCGACGCGGGCGATGTCCGCGTGCCGGGTCACCGCCCAGAAACCGGAGTTGGGGGCATCCTCCGGCTGCCAGTGCACCGGATCCTCGTGGCGCAGAGTGTGGAACATCCGCCAGGGGGTGACCCCGTCGGTGAAGTTGTCGAGGTTCGCGAGGTCGACGTCGGCGAGACGCATCGCCTCGACAGGGGCGCGAGCGGGGACGGAGGCGGAGGCGGCTGTGGTCATCGCGGGGCCTTTCACAAGTGGTAGGCGTACTCGGTGAACTCCCAGTCGGTGACGTGCCGTTGGAAGCGTTCGACCTCGTTGCGCTTGTAGCTGAGGTAGGAACTGGTGAAGTCCTTGCCGAGCACCTCGACCAGAGCGGTGTCGGCCTCCAGGGCGTCGAGTGCGGCGGGCAGATCCCTCGGCAGCACGGCCGCCCCGGCGGTGTCGTAGCCGTAGCCCTCCAGTGGGGCGGGGGGTTCCTCCCCGGCGAGGACGCCCAGGAGCGCGGCGGCGGTGGTGGCGGCGATGGCCAGGTAGGGGTTGGCGCTGGCGTCCCCGAGGCGCAGTTCCAGCCGGGCGCCGGAGCCGCGCTCGGGCGGGATGCGGACCATCGCGCTGCGGTTGTCCATGCCCCAGTCGACGAGCCAGGGGGCGAGGGTGTCGGGGCCGAAGCGTTTGTAGGAGTTCACCGTCGGGTTGAGCAGTGCGGCCAGGGCGGGCGCGTGGGCGAGGACTCCGGCGACCGCGTGCCGGGCGGTGGCGGAGAGACCGTACATCCCGGCGGGGTCGTCGAAGGCGTTGCGCCCCTCGGTGTCCTCGCAGGACAGGTGCAGGTGGAAACCGGAACCACCGGCGTCGTTGAACGGCTTGGCCATGAAGGTGGCCAACTTGCCCTCCGC
This sequence comes from Streptomyces sp. NPDC030840, assembly GCF_055572015.1. NCBI lineage: Bacteria > Bacillati > Actinomycetota > Actinomycetes > Kitasatosporales > Streptomycetaceae > Streptomyces > Streptomyces sp. NPDC030840. Next base: position 98,679 of record NZ_JBVIEE010000012.1, read on the forward strand.
CCGCGCCAGTTCCTTGACGGCGGCCTTGAAACGGAACGACCGGTCGGCGGCGGAGAGGGCGTCGGAGTGGAGCAGGTTGATCTCGAACTGTCCGCCGTCGAACTCGTGGTTGCCGCCCAGCACGCCGATGCCGAGATCACGGACGTGCCGCAGGGTGCGCAGCAGATGGTTCTCCGGGTCGGCCCGCAGCCCGGCCGTGTAGACAGCCCCGGGGTCCCGCCCGTACCGGCGCCGGCCGCCGGCCGGGTCCGGCTCGCACAGGAAGTACTCCAGCTCCGGTCCGACGACCGGGCTCAGGCCGTGCTCCGAACACCGCGTGAGCACCGCCCGCAGCAGGTCCCGCGGTGATTCGGGCGCAGGCGCCCCGGTGGCCGGGTCGACGACGTCGCCGAGACAGGCCGCCACCCCGGGCTCCCAGGGCAGCGGCACGCAGGTGGCCAGGTCCGGTCGTATGGCGATGTCCGGCAGTCCTGCGTCCAGCCCGCCGCTGACCGGCACCACGTCGCCCTGCGGGCTGGTGTGGTAGACCGCCCGGCAGAAGGCGAGCCCGTGCTCCATGGCCCGGGGCAGCGCCTCGACCAGGACGTCCCGGGCCCGGTCCGTGCCGATGAGGTCGGGATACATCACCCGCACCACGTCGATGCCGTCGGCGGTCAGCCGCTCCACGTGGCGGCGGACTTCTGACAGGTCTTGAGCGCTCACCGTTGTCTCCTCGGGCGGCTGTCGGGACATCTCCGGACCGAGAGCCCGGCAGTCATTTGATGTCAAACGGTATGGAGGGTGCGCCCTCCCTGCAAGAGGCTCGGGCCAAGAATTTATCCATCCGGATAGGTATTGACCAGAGGGTGGGGCATGCCTACCTTATTTGAAGCCAAACGACTTGGAGGGCCGGCCATGAAGGTCGTCGTCGACATGAACAAGTGCCAGGACCACGGCCAGTGCGTCTTCGCGGCTCCCGACGTCTTCTCCATGGACGAAGGCGGGCATCTGGCGTACGTCTCCGACCCCGACGACGCGCTGCGCGACGAGGTCGAGGAGGCCGCCGACGTCTGCCCGCTGCAGGCCATCCGGATCGAGGACTGAACCCCATGACCGGACGCATAGTCGTCGCGGGCGGCTCGATGGGTGGCCTGCGGGCCGCCGAGCAACTGCGTGCGGCGGGCTGGACCGGGGCCGTCACCGTCGTCGGCGACGAACCCCACATGCCCTACAACCGGCCTCCCCTCTCCAAGGACGTCCTGTCCGGCAGGGCCTCCTTCGAGTCGCTCGCCCTCACTCCGAAGGCGGCTGCCGCCGACGTGCAGTGGCGGCTCGGCACGAAGGTCGTCTCTGCCCGGCTCGACGAGCGGACCGTGGCACTCGACGACGGCTCGACCCTCTCCTACGACGGCCTCGTCGTCGCCACCGGCATGCGCCCCCGGCGCCTGCGCTGCCCCGGCCCGCTCGCCGGCCGTCACACGGTCCGCACCCTCGCCGACGCCCAGGGACTGCGGGAAGAACTCACCCGCCCCGATGCGCGGGTGGTCGTGGTGGGTGCCGGATTCATCGGGTGTGAGGTCGCCGCCACCGCCGTAGGACTCGGCGTGCGGGAGGTGACCGTCGTCGATCCGCTGCCCCTGCCGATGGTCGCACCGCTCGGCGAACTGCTCGGCCGGGCGCTGCTGAAGCGCCACGAGGAGCGCGGGGTGCGCTTCCGGCTCGGTACCGAAGTGGCCGGGTTCGAGGGGGACTCGGAGGTGACCGGGGTCGTCCTCGGTGACGGCACCGTGCTGCCCGCCGACGTGGTGGTCGAGTCGGTCGGCTCGGCCGCCAACGTCGAATGGCTGGAGGGCAACGGCCTCGACCTGTCGGACGGAGTTCTCACCTGCGGGCAGCTGCGGGCCGGCGGACGGCCGGAGGTGGTCGCCGTCGGCGATGTCGCCCGGTTCCCCAACGCCCGCTACGACGGAGTACCCCGCCGTGTCGAGCACTGGTCGATCCCGACCGACACCGCCAAGCACGCCGCGAAGGCGCTCGTCGCTCATCTCGCCGGTGTGGAAGTGGAGTTGGCGCCCTTCGCCCCGCTGCCCACCTTCTGGAGCGACCAGCACGAGTTCCGGCTCCAGTCCTTCGGAGCACCCGTCCTCGGCCTCGACGACGTCCGTGTCCTCGACGGCACCCCGGAGAGTGACGTCGTCGTCGGCTATCACACCGCCGGCCGGCTGACCGGCGTCATCGCGCTCGGCGGCCAGGCAGCGGCGAAGGGCGCCGCCCGGTATCGCGCCCAGTTGCTGAAGCAGCCCGCCCTCACCGCGTAAGGAACGTCCGCCATGTCCTCTGTCCGTGGTTACTTCCATCCCAAGACGGCGAGCGGTTCCTCGTCGCTGATTCCGCCGCCTCCGTGGCGCTACTCCGGTGATCTGCTCACCGTCGAGTACCGGACCGATCCGGCGCGGGTGCGTGAACTGCTGCCCGAACCGTTGGAGTTGGCCGACGAAGACCCCGGCGCGGTCGCGTTGATCTGGGCCGACTGGCAGTCCTGCTCCGCCTCCGGTGACGAACTGCTGGATCCCGTGCTCTCCCAGTACAAGGAGGCGTTCGCGGTCGTGCGCTGCACGTACCGGGGGCAGACGTACTCGCGCTGCGTGTACATCTGGGTCGACAAGGACTTCGCCATCGCGCGCGGTCTGCACCAGGGCTACCCGAAGAAGCTCGGCTCCATCCACCAGACCCGGCCCCACCCCTACGGTCCCGCCCCCCGGATCGAGCCCGGGGCGCGGTTCGGTGCGACGCTCGCCGCCGCGGACCGGCGGCTCGCCCAAGCGGTGGTCACACTCCGGGAGCCGTCGGAGGCCAACGGGTTCGTCAACGGCCACCCGATGGCCCATCACCGGTGGCTGCCGTCGATCGAGAAGGGGAAGGGGCTCGCGCTCGACGAGCTGATCGAGTCCGGGGCGGCTTCCTTCGAGGGCGGTCAACCATGGGTGGGGGAGGCCCAGTTGGAGCTGTTCGAGGCGCCCACCGAGGAGCTGGCCCGGCTGGAGATCCGGGAGCCGATCGCCGCCTACTACCGCCAGGTCGGCGTGGTGTGGGACGGCGGCCGCCTGCTCGAGTCGGGCGCTTCCGGAGCCGAGTGACCCCCCTACAACACAGGACCTGGAGATCGGACATGACCGAGCACACCCTCACGGTGGCGGGGGTCGCCATCGACACCCGGCACTGGATCGGCGGCGAACGCGTCGCCTCCACCGAGACGTTCACCGACCTCTCGCCGATCGACGGCGGCACGATCGGTGAGATCGCCCGGGGCACCGCGACGGAGGCAGCGGCCGCCGTCGCCGCCGCCAAGGCCGCCTTCCCCGCCTGGGCCGCCACCCCCCGCGCCGAACGGGCTCGCATCCTGCACGCCATCGCCGACGGCGTCGAGAAGCGCACCGAAGAGCTGGCCATCGTCGAGACCACCGACAACGGCGCCCTCCTGCGCTCGCACCGCCGGGGCGTGATGCCCCGCGTGGCGCACAACTTCCGTTTCTTCGCCGACTGGTTGCTCGAGCTGGACCATGACGATTTCGAGACCCGCGGCCACACCAACCACGTCTCCTGGGATCCCGCGGGCCCCTGCGTGCTGATCACGCCGTGGAACGCGCCCCTGATGCTGGCCACCTGGAAGGTCGCCCCGGCGCTGGCCGCCGGAAACACCGTCGTCCTCAAGCCGGCCGAGTGGTCCCCGCTGACCGCGTCCCTGCTCGCGGACATCGCCGCCGAGGCGGGGCTGCCCGCAGGCGTGCTGAACATCGTCCAGGGCTACGGCTCCGAGATCGGCGACGCCCTCACCTCGCACCCGGACGTGCGCAGGATCAGCTTCACCGGCTCGGTTCCCACCGCCAGGCGCATCGCCGTATCGGCCGCCCCCAATCTCACCCCTTTGAGCCTCGAACTCGGCGGCAAGTCCCCGCTGTTGGTGTTCGCCGATGCCGACCTGGACCTCGCCGTCGACCTCGCGGTGGAGCAGTACGACAACGCGGGGCAGGTCTGTCTGGCCGCGACCCGGCTCCTCGTCGAGGAGGCGATCGCCGAGGAGTTCACCCGGCGGTTCGTCAAGAAGGCCGCGGCTCTGAAACAGGGCGACCCTCGCGAGGCGGCCACCGACATCGGGCCCACCATCCATCCCCGTCAGCTGGAGAAGATCGACGGATTCGTGCGGCGGGCGATCGCGGACGGGGCCCGGGCCGTCATCGGCGGGCACCGCAAGGACGGGCAGTACTACGCGCCCACCCTGCTCACCGGTGTCGCCCAGGACTCGGAGATCGTTCAGGAGGAGGTCTTCGGGCCTGTCCTGACCCTGCAGACCTTCGCGGCGGAGGAAGAAGCCGTCCGCCTGGCCAACGACACCCGCTTCGGGCTCGCCGCCACCCTCGCCACCGGCGACTCCGAGCGCGCCGAACGCGTCACCGCGCGGCTGGTCGCCGGCACGGTCTGGGTCAACTGCTTCTTCGTGCGCGACCTGCGGGCGCCCTTCGGCGGCTCCCGCCACTCCGGCGTCGGCCGCGAGGGCGGCACCTGGAGCTTCGACTTCTACTGCGACGTCAAGAACACCGTGACCGCCCCGAACGGATGGAGCCGGAACCATGGGTGAGATCGTCGGGGCCGGTCTCCTCGCCCATGTCCCCACCATCGTGCTCCCGGAGGCCGACCGGCTGGAGCTGAACGAGGGCAAGGAGATCACCCTCGTCACCGGACTTCGGCAGCTCCGCAGGGACGTCTTCGAGCGGGACGACTACGACACCGTCGTCGTCCTCGACTCCCACTGGGCGACGACCGTCGAGTTCGTGGTCACCGCCCAGCAGCGCCGGGCGGGCCTGTTCACCTCCGAGGAACTGCCGCGGGGGATGTGCCGGATGCCGTACGACTTCCCCGGCGATCCCGAACTCGCCGCCGGCATCGAGCGGTTCGCCGACAAACACGGCACCTGGATCACCGCGATCGAGGACGAGTACCTGCCGATCTACTACGCCACCATCAACCTCTGGAAGTTCCTGGGGGAGGGGCTGCCGGACAAGCGGTGGGTGAGCATCGGGGTGTGCCAGACCGGTGACATGGAGGACCATCTGCGGCTCGGGCGCGCGCTCGCCGACGGGATCGCCGCCACCCCGGGACGGCGGGTACTGGTGATCGCCTCGGGTGCGCTGTCGCACACCTTCTGGCCGCTGCGCGAGCTGAGGGACCACGAGGCCAGCGACCCGGTGCACATCTTCACGCCTCAGGCGCGGGAAGCCGACTACGAGCGCATCGCCTGGTTCAAGGACGGCCGTCACGACAAGGTCCTCGACACCATGGACGAGTTCTGGAAGTACAAGCCCGAGGCGAAGTTCTTCCACTACCTGATGATGGCCGGCGCCCTCGGCGAGCACCGGTGCGTGGCCAAGGCCCGGCAGTACGGGGAGTACGAGAACTCCGTCGGCACCGGTCAGGTGCACCTGTGGTTCGACCGTCCCGCCGAGGGCTGGACCGGCGACGGCCCGCCCGCACCGAGCACCCCGAACAGCTGAGTCCGGACAGCCGTACCGAGTCGTATCCAGGAGCCTGTCATGCCCGAGTACCGCCGCATCCTCCTCGACGGCGCCGCCGTCGAGGTCACCGTCGACGGGGACGAACTCGTCGCCGGGGACGGCCGCCGCGTCAAGACCGACGAGGCGCGGCACCTGCCGCCGGTCGTCCCCTCCAAGGTGATCGCCGTACACCTCAACCACCGCAGCCGCGTCGACGAGTTCCAGATCGACCTGCCGGACACCCCCACCTACTTCCACAAGCCGACCTCGGCCCTCAACTCCCACCGGGGCGCGATCGTCCGCCCCGAGGGCTGCAAGTGGCTCAACTACGAGGGCGAGGTCGCCATCGTCATCGGGAAGACCGCGCGGAACATCTCCCCGCGGGAGGCGGGGGAGTACATCGCGGGCTACACCGTCGCCAACGACTACGGGCTGCACGACTTCCGTGACACCGACGCGGGGTCGATGCTGCGGGTGAAGGGTTCCGACACCCTGTGCCCGCTCGGCCCGGGGCTCGTCACCGACTGGGACTTCCACGGCAAGACCCTGCGCACGTACGTCAACGGCGAGGTGGTGCAGGACGGTTCGACCGACGAGATGAAGTGGGACATGCACTACCTCGTCGCCGACATCGCCCGCACCATCACCCTCCACCCCGGCGACGTCCTGCTGTCGGGGACTCCGGCCAACTCCCGTCCCGTGCGGCCCGGCGACGTGGTCGAGGTGGAGGTCGAGGGTCTCGGCAGGCTGACCAACCACATCGTCACCGGCCCCACCCCGATCCGGACCGACGTCGGTGCCCAGCCCACGGAGTCCGAGGAGGTGCTGTCCACCGCGCTCGGCGGCGACTGGGAGTTCCGCGGCATCCGTGCGCCCCGCCGGTAGGCGCCGCAATCCGGGCCGGGTAGGGTCGCGACCATGACCGAGGCCGCCGACACCCCGCAGGACTCCCGCGCGGGGTCGCGCAGGCGGCTCGGCTACGGAGAGGGGCGCGAGGCGCTGCTCGAAGCCGCGGTCCGGGTCGTCGGGCGGCGCGGTCTGCGCCACCTCACCTACCGTGCCGTCGCCGAGGAGGCCGGTGTCACCCACGGCCTCGTCGTCCACCACTTCGGCTCCCGCGACGCACTGATCGAGGAGTCCCTCGCCTACGCCGTGCGCACCAGCCTGAGCAGCAGCCTTCTGGAACCCGGCACCGGACGGCCCGAGGACTTCGTCAGCGGGCTGACCGGCATGGTGGAGGACGACGCCGATCTCCAGGCGTACCAGTACGAGCTGCTGTTGGAGGCCCGCCGCCGCCCCGGACTGCTGCCGCAGGTGCGTGGGCTGTACGACGAGTACTTCGGCGCGGCCCGGCGGGAGCTGGAGCGGATCCTGGAGGGCGAGGTGAGTCCGGCGTTCAACCGGCTCGTCTTCGCCGCGCTCGACGGGCTTGTGCTGCATCAGCTGACCGGGATGGGCAGCCGTGCGGACACCGAGGCCGCGCTGACGGAACTGCGGTCCCTGCTGCGAGGCCTCGGCGAGCGCTGAGCAGGCCGTCGATCGGCCGCGGCGCTGACGCGGGTACCGCTCGCGTAAATTTCCTTTTCACCCCCTTGCCAGATGGATAGTTCCGACCCACCATGAGGCAACTCGTTTGACCCAAAACGAGTTCTCCCTCTCTTTCTCGTCCCCCTCCCCTCAGCAGGTGATCCGCGTGGACAGTCAGACGGTCGACACCTCTTCGAAACCGGAAGAGGGCACCCGTGCCCCGGCAACCCTCAAGCGCAACGCCCTCGGTGTCCTGGGCATCCTCTTCTTCGTCCTGTCCGCCCAGGCACCGCTCACCGGCATCGCGGGTGCCGTCCCCATCGCCGTCGCCCTCGGCAACGGTCCCGGCGTCCCCGCCGCCTACGCCGTGGCCGGCGCGGTGATCCTGCTGTTCTCGGTGGGCTTCGTGACCATGGGACGGCACGTGGTCAACGCGGGCGCCTTCTACACGTACATCGGCAAGGGCCTCGGCCGGACCACCGGCAGCGGCAGCGCCGCCGTGGCCCTGTTCGCCTACTGCACGGTCCAGGCCGCGATCTACGGCCTCTACGGCGCCACCGTCAGCGCCCTGGCCGAGCACTACGCCGGCGTCCGCATCGACTGGTGGATCTGGGCGCTGGTCACCATGATCGTCGTCCAGCTGCTGGGCGCCGCCGGCATCGAGATCGGCGCCAGGGTGCTCGCCCTTTTCGTCCTGGCCGAGTTCAGCATCCTGCTCGTCTTCGCACTGGTCACCCTGGTCAGGGGCGGTGGGCCCGAGGGGCTGGGCCTCACCGACACCTTCTCGCCGAGCGCCGCGTCCCAGGGCGCGCCCGGGGTGGCACTGATGTTCGCGGTGGCCTCGATGTTCGGCTTCGAGGCCACCGCCATCTACGGCGAGGAGGCCCGCGAACCCCACAAGACCGTGCCCCGGGCCACCTATCTCTCGGTCGCGGTGGTCACCGGGTTCTTCGTCGTCGTCTCGTGGATGCTGATCTCCTCCTACGGCCCCTCGAAGGCCACCGCGGCCGCGGGCGCGGCGCTCGAAGGCGGCGACTCCACCGTGTTCGTCTTCGCACCGATCGCCGACCAGTTCGGCGGCTGGGTGAACGACGTCCTCCCCATGCTGCTGGCCACCTCCCTGTTCGCCGGCATCCTCGCCTTCCACAACTCCGCCAACCGCTACCTGTTCTCCCTCAGCCGCGAGGGGCTGCTGCCCGCCCGGCTGAGCACCCTCAACCGACGCCAGTCACCGCAGGCGGCCGGACTCGTGCAGACCGCGATCGCGGCACTGCTGGTCATGCCGTTCGCCCTGGCGGGCAAGGACCCCGTCCTGACCCTGTTCTCCTGGTTCAGCGGCGTCGCCGTCCTCGCCTGCATGCTGCTGTACTTCCTGACCTCGGTCTCCGTGATCGCCTTCTTCCGCCGCGAACGGCTGGACACCCGGCTGTGGCACACCCTGATCGCCCCCGCCCTCGGCGCCGTCGGAATCGCGGGCGCGATCTGGGTCGTCCTCGCCAACTTCACGACCCTCATCGGCGGCGACACCGCCACGGCCACCTGGCTCGCCCTCGCCGTCCCGGCCGTCCTGCTGCTGGGCGCCGGAACCGCCCGGCTGTCCCGCACCCGCTGACCCGTCCGCACCCGGCCCGGCCCCCGTGCGGAGCCGGGCCCCAGAACGAGGAAACCCATGCTGGACGCCACCCACGACGAACTCCTGTGCCGCGCCAAGGCCCTCGACCTGCCTGCTCACCACCACATCGACGGAACCGACGAGCCCGGCGGCGGCACCACCTTCCCCGTCGTCTCACCCCGGGACGGCCGGATCCTCGCCCACGTCGCCGACGCGACCCGGGATGAGGTCGACCTCGCCGTGGCCGCCGCCCGCCGCGCCTTCGACTCAGGGCCCTGGCCCCGCCTGGCCCCCGCCGAGCGTGGCCGGATCCTGGTGCGCGTCGCCGAACTCCTCGAAGAGCGGCGGGAGGAGCTGGCCCTCACCGTCACCCTGGAGATGGGCAAGCCCATCACCGACGCCTACGCCATCGAACTGCGCGCCGTCATCAACACCTTCCGCTGGTACGGACAGCTCGCCGACAAGCTCACCGACGAGTCCCCGCACACCGCCGCCGATGCCCTGGCCCTGGTCACCCGGGAACCGGCGGGCGTGGTCGGAGCGGTCGTCCCCTGGAACTTCCCTCTCACGCTGGCCGGCTGGAAGGTCGCCCCCGCGCTCGCGGCCGGCTGCACGGTCGTACTGAAACCCTCCGAGCACTCGCCGCTGTCGGCCCTGCTGCTCGGGCGGATCGCCACCGAGGCCGGACTGCCCCCGGGCGTCCTCAACGTCGTGACCGGCGACGGCCCGACCGCGGGCAGCGCACTCGGCCTGCACCCGGACGTCGACGTGCTCGCCTTCACCGGCTCCACCGCCGTGGGAGGGCACTTCCTGCGGTACGCGGCCGACTCCAACCTCAAACGGGTCTGGCTCGAACTCGGCGGCAAGTCCCCCAACATCGTGCTGCCCGACGCCCCCGACCTGGACCGGGCCGCGGCCACCGCCGCCTGGGGGATCTTCTTCAACCAGGGCGAGATGTGCACCGCGCCCTCCCGGCTGCTGGTGCACTCCTCGATCGCCGACCGGGTGACCGAGGCCGTCGTGCGCCGGGCCCGCGAGCTGCGCGTCGGCGATCCGCTGGACCCGGCCACCGAGATGGGCGCGCTGGTCGGCGAGGACCACCTCGGGCGGGTCCGCGAGCACGTCGACCGGGGCCTGGCGGAGGGCGCCCGGCTGCTGACCGGCGGCTCGCGCGTCCTCGCCGACACCGGGGGCAGTTTCCTGGAGCCGACCGTCTTCGACCAGGTCGGGGCGGGGACGCGGCTGGCCCGGGAGGAGATCTTCGGACCGGTGCTGTCGGTGCTGACCTTCGGCGACCTCGACGAGGCGGTCCGGCTGGCCAACGACACGGAGTACGGTCTCGCCGCCGGTGTGTGGACCTCCGACCTGTCCACCGCGCACCGCGTCTCGCGGGCCCTGAAGGCGGGGACCGTCTGGGTCAACTGCTACGAGGAGGGCGACCTGACCGTCCCCTTCGGCGGAATGAAGCAGTCCGGCAACGGCCGCGACAAGTCCGCCCACGCCCTGGAGAAGTACACCGAGCTCAAGACCACCTGGATCCAGCTGTGACGCGCCCCCTGATAGCCGTCCCGGCCCGTTTCTCCGCGACGACCTCCGCCCTGCGCTTCGCCGCCGAGGTCAACGCGCGCATGCTGATCGAGGCCGTGTGGCGGGCCGGCGGCGAACCGGTGAGCATCCATCCCGCCGACCAGGGGACGGCAGCCCGCCTCACCCGTTTCGACGGCCTGCTCCTGCCCGGCGGCGGCGACCTCGCCCCGCGGCGCTACGGCGCCACCGACATCCACGACACCGTCTACGACGTCGACGACCTCCAGGACACCTTCGATCTCGACGCCGCCCGTGCCGCCCTGGAACTGGGCCTGCCGATGCTGGCGATCTGCCGCGGCCTCCAGGTGGTCAACACGGCCCTCGGCGGCACCCTCGAACAGGACATGGGAGGGCCGGAGCGCGACCACCGGCACCGCGTCCACCCCGTGACCATCGAGCGCGGCAGCACGCTGCACCTGGCCGTCGGAGCCGAGAAGGCGGACGCGTCCTGTTACCACCACCAGCGCGTCGACCGCCTGGGCACCGGCCTGACCGTCACCGCCACGGCGGCGGACGGCACCGTCGAAGGGGTCGAACTGGCCGGCTCCCGCGGCTGGTTCACGGCCGTGCAGTGGCACCCGGAGGACACGGCCCACGACGACCCGGTCCAGCAGGCGCTGTTCGACGCGCTGGTACGGGCCGCCGCCGAGACCGCCTGAGGCCGACCGGTGTCAGCTCCGCGGCCGGCGCCCGCTGCGCCGCGGCGCGGGCTCGGCGCCGTCCAGGAGCGCCTGACGCCGTTCCTCGCCGTTCTCCTCCACCTGCATCACGACCCGGCGCAGCCCCTCCGCGAGGCCGCGGCAGTCGGCGTCGCTGAGACCCGCGGTGACGAAGGCCTCCTCCTCGTTGAACGCCGGGAACACCCGCCGCATGAGCTCCTCGCCCTCGTCGGTGAGGCTCAGCAGCACCAGCCGCCCGTCGGTCGGATGACCCGCCCGCCGCACCAGCCCACGGGACTCCAGGGTGCGGGCCACACCCGTCAGCGTGCCCTTGGAGATCCCCGCCTCCTCCGCCACATGCCGGGTCTCCGACTCACCCCACACCCACACCACCCACAGCACGACGAACGCCGTCCAGGTCAGGTCCGAACCGCGCAGCACCGAGTTCTCCAGATGCTGCCGCACCGCGGAGGCCGCCCGGTAGATGTTCGCCACGGCGGCCATCTGGTCCCGGCGGATCGGAAAGCCCCCCAGCTTCGCCTCCGCGAGCTTCTCGGCTTCGGTGATGGATCGCTGACCGGGCACGGGCGGCTCCTTCATGTCGTTCGCGATCAAATTGTACGAAGAGAAAGGGCAACCGGACATGACAGGTCCCCGCTCCCGCACCCCCCGCATGCTGCTCGTCCTCAGCGAGAACTGGACCCTGACCGGAGGCCGGGCCGACCTGCCCACCGCCGTACGGTGGGCCCGCGAGGCGGAGGACGCCGGCTTCGACTCCGTCATGGTCAGCGAGCACATCGTCCTCGGGCCCGACGCGGGAGCCGACGGGATCATGGGCAACCCACGGGAGTACGCGCTGCCGGGCAACCAGGACCCGTACACCCCCTGGCCGAACTCCCTGCTCCTGCTGGCCGCGATCGCCTCGGTCACCGAGCGCCTCCGGCTGGCCGCCGCGGCCGTCCTGGCCCCGCTGCGGCACCCGCTGGTGCTCGCCCGGGAACTCGGCACCCTCGACCTGATCAGTGAGGGCAGGCTGGTGGTGCAGCCCACGGTGAGCTGGAGCCGGGACGAGTACGAGGCCCTCGGTGTGCCGTTCGGCCGCCGGGGACGGCTGCTCGACGAACATCTGGAGGTCTGGGCGAAGGCGTGGGGTCCTTCGCCCCTGTCCCACGACGGCCCGGACTACCCCTTCCAGGACGTCTACTTCGAGCCCAAGGCGTACCGGCCCGACGGCCCCCGGCTGTGGTTCGGCGGACAGCGCCTGCACGGCCCGGTGCTGCGACGGCTCGTACAGTACGGTCACGGCTTCCACCCGCTCGGCCGGCCCACGCCCGATGACCTCCGGGCCCTCAAGGACGCGATGGCCGCGGCCGGGCGGGACGTCGCCGACCTGGAGATGATCGGGGGCACCCGGGCCGTGTTTCCGGACGACCACTCGCCGGCCGATCTCGGGGCCGCCCTCGCCTCCATTCCCGAGCAGCTGGAGGGCGGTTTCACCACCTTCTGCATCAAGCCCAACCAGTTCGTCGACGACGCGGACGGCGTCGGGGCGTTCTGCCGCGAAGTCATGCGGCGGGTGGAGGCCCTGACCTCCTGACCCCGCAACGGCGGCGACGCCCGGCCCCCGGACGGCTCGGATCCTGTGTCATACCGCCGGTACGGCACAGGCTCTCACCGTTCCACGAAGCGGACCACCTGCTCCGGGGCCGGGAGCAGCAGCCCGTCACGGACCGCGAGGGCCGTGGCCTCGGCCCGGGAAGCGGCGCCGGTCTGGCGCAGCAGGTGCTCCACGTGGGTGTGCACGGTCCGTGGCGACAGGAACAACGCCTGGGCGATGGCCTGATTGGTCTGGCCCGTGGCCGCCCGGGTGAGCACCTCCAGCTCCCTCGGGCTCAGTCCGTACGGCAGCTCAGTAGGCGTCTCGACACACCAGCACGGCGTCTGCGACCGGCACCGACCGGTGGCGGTGCAGGACGACCCGGTGCCAGGCCCCCTCGGCCGGCCACAGCAGGCGCAACCGCCGCCCGCCGACGTCGGCGAAGGCCCGCAGCAGCTCATGGAACGCCGTGTCCCGCACGGCTCGTTCGCGCTCCTGCCCCGGCACGTCGATCACCGATCCGTCCGCCACCAGGCTCGCCGCGCTCTCCCGCCCGAGGCCCTCCAGGTCGTCGGCCCGCGGCACCGGGTCGGCCAGGGCCGGGATGACGGACGCGAGCAGCTGCCGCGCGTCGGTGTCGTACGCGTTCACGCCCGTGGCGGACAGATGCACCAGACCCACCAGCCGCCCGTGCCGGCGCAGCGCCCCGGTCACTCCGTCGCGGAAGCCCGCGGGCCGTACCCGCTCGGCGTGGAACCATCCGCCACGACGCCCTCCTCCAGCCCGGCGAGCGCACCGGGTTCGCGGTCCGGTTCCCGGCCGGCCACCAGGCGCAGATGGCGTTCCTCCTGACCCGCTACGCCGGCAACGCCTTTCTGGTCGCCGCGCTCTTGGGCACTGGAGTGCCTACGGTGCGCCGCCACTGCCGTGGGTGGCCGGCACCGCCCGGGCTCCGGCTGCGCCGGGCACTGCGCTGCCGTGTCGTGGACCTCGTGTGCCCGCGGTGCGTGTCCGGTATCGCGCGCACCATCCCGGAGAAAACCGACCAGCAACGGCACCGGCTGAGGCGCGGACGCCACGGCGGCCGACCGCCAGGGTTCGACCGGGAGACCTATCGGCGGCGCAAGATGATTGAGCGCTGCTTCAACAGGCTCAAGGGCTTCCGCGGGATCGCCACCCGATACGCCCGTGCGGCCGTTCGGTTTCCGTACGCCGGCTCTGTCAGATCCCTCCGGTACGGTGCGAGCAGCCGGGCCCTCGCAGCGGCACATCAGAAGAAGGTGGCGTGGGAGCCACGTCCCGCCGCAGGCCGGCACGCCGACGAATTCGCCCTCTGATTCTTCCGAGCAGTGGGGCGCTCGGGCAGCAAGGCATCAACGTCGACGGCCCTGCCCGAAGTCGGCTGCGGGGAGGACCAGGCGGAAGGTGCAGCCCTCGCCCGGGACGGTGTCGAGTTCGAGACGGCCGCCGTGGCCCTGGGCGATGGCCGCGGCGATGGCGAGGCCGAGGCCGCTCCCGCCGTGGCTGCGGGAACGGGCGGGGTCGGCCCGGTAGAAGCGATCGAAGACGTGCTCGGCGTCGACGGGGGCGAGGCCCGGTCCTTCGTCCGCCACCTCGATCACGCTGACCGGGAGGCGCTCCGGGAGTGGCGGCGAGGCCGAGGTGCGTCCCGGCCGGTCGGTGCCGCCGGTTCCGGGTCCGGTCTCTGTCGTGCCCACACGTACGTGGACACGGGTGCCCGGCGGGGTGTGGATGCGGGCGTTGGACAGCAGGTTCTCCAGGATCTGGCCCAGTCGGCGCGGGTCGCCGACGGTCTCGGCCACGTCGAGTTCCTCGGTGCCGCCCGGATCGGCCGGAGTGAGCAGCGGACCGAGGTCGACGGGGTGGGACTGGCTGTGGACGGCGGCCGCGCTCACCGCGTCCGCCGCGAGCGCGAGCAGGTCGACCCGTTCTTTGCGGTAGGAGGGTTCGCGGTCCAGGGTGGCGAGCAGTTGGAGGTCGTCGACGAGCAGGCTCATGCGCTCCGCGTTCTGCGCGATGAACCGGTTGGCCTCCCGTAGCTCACGCTCCGGACGCCGCTCCGGACGCAGTGCGAGCTGGGCGTACCCCTGGATGGCGGTGAGCGGAGTGCGCAGTTCGTGCCCGGCGTCCGCGACGAACCGGCGCAGCCGTGCCTCGGAGGCCTCTCGTGCCAGCAGGGCGGACTGCAGCCGGTCGAGCATGGAGTTCAACACCCGGCCGAGCCGTCCGATCTCGGTGCGCGGGTCGGTGTCCGGCAGTCGCAGGTCGAGTCGGCCCGCGGTGATGTCCTGGGCGGTTCGTTCCGTCCTGGTCAGTGGCAGCAGTCCCAGCCTGACCACCCACCGGCCCAGGGCGAGCAGGCCGGCGATCGTGACAGCGAGCAGCACGGCGTTCAGCCACAGCAGCTTCGAGGTGGCGCCGTCGACGGTGTCGAGCGGCAGGGCGACCACCGCGCTCATGCCGTCCGGGCCGGGATTGAGCAACACCCGCCAGTGGCCGTCACCGCTGGTGGCGGACACGGTTTCCGGGTACCCGTCCCGCAAGCCGAGGTCCTGTGCCTGATCGGCCAGCCGAGGCCCCGGCTTTGCCTCCGTGCCGAGGGAGTTGTTCAGGCGATGCCCGGAGGAGTCGTAGAAGTAGACGTGGAAATCCGACGGCAGTACGTCCAGACGCTCGTCCGACGCGGGGAAAGCGCCACGGAGGGCGTCATAGAAGGCCGGGGTCGGGGGGTGGAACTCCACCAGCTGCTGGTCCACGCGATCGAGCAGCCAGGAGCGGAGCACCACGTAGCCGATGGCCTGGGAGGTCAGAACCGCCGCCGTGGCGAGGACGGTGACGCCGAGGATCAGTCGTTGGCGCAGTGAGCCGGGTGGCCGGGGCAGGCGGGGGATCACTGCTCCGGCGTCCCCTCGTGGTCGCGGGGCAGCCGCAGGCAGTAGCCGACGCCGCGCACGGTCTGGATGAGCGGCGGCTCGAAGCAGTCGATCTTCCTGCGCAGGTAGCGGACGTACGTCTCGATGATCCTGGCGTCACCGGCGAAGTCGTAGCTCCAGACGTGGTCGAGGATCTGGACCTTGCTCACCACCTGGCCGGCGTTGGACAGGAGGTAGGCCAGGAGCTTGAACTCGGTCGGGGACAGGGCGATGTACTGTCCCGCGCGGTGCACTTCGTGAGCGCCCTCGTCGAGTTCGAGGTCGGCGTAGCGCAGGACGCTCGGTGGTGGCAGTGCCGCCTCCACCGGTGCCGTGCGGCGCAGGATGGCCTCGATACGCAGCAGCACCTCCTCGATGCTGAACGGTTTGGAGACGTAGTCGTCGCCGCCGACGCTCAGGCCCTGGATGCGCTCGTCGGTGCCGGTGCGGGCGGTCAGGAACAGGATCGGACATTCGTCACCGGCCGCCCGCAGCCTGCGGGTCACCTCGAAGCCGTCCAGGTCGGGCAGCATCACGTCGAGCAGCACCAGGTGCGGTCGCAGGCGTTCGACCTCGACGAGGGCGGACTGTCCGGTGTCGGTGCTGCTCACCTCGTATCCGGTCAGGCGGAGCGTCGCCTCCAGCAGGGTGCGGATGCTGGGCTCGTCCTCGACCACGAGAAGCCGATGTCGCGGACGAGGCGTTGCGGACTGCTCGGTCATGACGTGATGCTGGTCCGTTCTCCCGGGTGGTACCCGTTGCTCCGGCGTCGCCTACGTGGCGGCGCAGTCGTACAGCACGTCGGCTCCTGCTCCGAAGCCCATCGCACTACCGCTGCTCTCCTTCGACGACGTGCCGCCGTACGCCGATGCCGGAACCTTGGTGCAGTTGTCGGCGATCCAGTCGGAACGCTGCTTGCTGTAGTTGCGGGACCCGGTCATGCCCGGCCTGCCGCCGCTGTTCGTGTCGGAGCCCAGGACGTAGCGTAGCTCCCCGCTCTTCGTCCACTCCTTCAACTGGTCCACCGACGGCGCGTTGTCGCTGCTGGTGAAACCGCCCATGCCGATGACGGTCTCGTCGGAGCCCAGGATGAAGGAGCTGGCCGCCATGGCACCGCCTTCGACGGCGAGCTTGATGCGGGCGTGAGGTGCGTGCTCTACGGCGTAGTCGAGGATCTTGCGCTGCTCGTTGGTGAGTTCCCCGCCGCCGAAGCCGCCGCGTCCGCTGGGGGCCTTCCCGGAACCGCCGCCGGGGAACGACGGCATGCCGCTGTCTCCCGAAGTCCAGCCTCCGGGCATGCCGTTCGCTCCCCCTGTGGGCATACCGGACGGCATGCCTGACGGCATTCCCGAAGGAACATCGCCGGAGGAGGGCTGACCGGACTGTCCCGAAGGGGCGTCACCACCAGGGAAGCCCGACGGCATCCCCGACGACGGAAGGTCGCCGTCGCTCCCGCTCTGCCGGGGCATCCGGCCGCCCCCGCCGAACGTCATCGGACCGGCCGTCGGGTTGGAGCCGCCCATCGCGGATGTCGAGCCCGGTACGCTGACCGCCCACGCTCCCGGGGCCACCAGGACCGACGCGACGGCGGCACCCACGGCGACCGTCAGCAGCCGGCCGCGCCGCCGCGCGAGGAGCAGCAGGACGACCGCGGCGCAGCCGAGCAGCAGGACCGGCCACACCAGCCAGCCGTTCCAGTCGGAGTCGCGGCGGACCAGTGCCACCGCCCAGACCGCGCTTACCACGACCGCGGCCACGCCCGCCAGGGGCGCCCAGCGCACACCGGCACGGTGGACACGGGCCAGGGCGGCGATCAGTCCGCCGCACAGGGCCGCGATCGCCGGAGCGAGCTGAGTGGTGTAGTAGGGGTGGAAGATGCCCTTCTGTGTCGAGTACACGGCCGCGCAGACCACCAGCCAGGTCCCCCACAGCAGCCAGCCGGAGGCCGGCAGCAGGGCGTCGGCGGACAGCAGGCCGCGTCGGCGCATCACCACGCCGACCAGGGCGACGGCCAAGGCCAGTGCGCTGACCGGCAGCAGCCAGCTGATCTGGCCGCCCACCTGCGCGTTGAACAAACGGCCCAGGCCGGACTCACCACCGAACCCGCCGCCGAACCCGCCCATGCTCTGGGACATCCCGTCGCTCGAACCGAAGACACGCCCCAGCCCGTTGTAGCCGACCACGAGATCCCAGGCCGAACCGTCCTTGCTGCCGCCGATGTAGGGGCGGTCGCCCGGCCACAGGGCGACCATGGCGACCCACCACAAGGAGGACGCCGCCAGGATGGCCCCCGCGCCCAGCAGACGCCGCACTAGCGGTATCCAGGGGCCGCTTCCTCCCACGAGCCAGGCGAGAGTGAACGCGGGAATGACCATCCAGGCGGCGAGCATTTTGGTGAGGAATCCGCACCCGATCAGGAAGCCGCTCGCACACAGCCACCAGGTCGCGGTCCTGCCCTCGGCCTGCAACGCGCGGGTGAGCGCGTACGCCGCGGACACCAGCAGCAGGACGAGCAGCGTGTCGGGGTTGTTGTCCCGGTTGATGGCCACGGTGATGGGCGTGAGAGTGAGCACCAGCGCGGCGACCAGCGCCGCCCCCTCCCCCGCCCAGCGCCGCACGGTGCGATGCAGGACGAGGACCGCGGCCACGCCCTCGATCATCTGCGGCAGCACCAGCGCCCAGCCGTGCAGCCCGAAGATCTTGCTGCTGATCACCTGCGGCCACAGCGCGGCCGGCGGTTTGTCGACCGTGACCACCCCGGCCGGGTCGTACGAGCCGAAGAGGAAGTTGGTCCAGCTTTTCCCCATCGACTTCACGGCCGCGGAGTAGTAGCTGTTGGCCCATCCCAGAGAGCCCAGTGACCAGCCGTACAGGACGGCCGCGAGCACGAGGATCGCTCCGAGTGCGGCCGGTGCCGCCCAGGCGGGCAGCGAGCGGACGAACGCAGGCGATTCGTCGGCTGTTGAGGCGGTCGGTACGGGCTTGAGGTGCGTGGGATTGCTCATGTCGGAAGTCGCTCTCGTCAACGGGTACGGCGGGGGGCGCTGGTAAAGACGGCCAGCCGCAGCACGGCGAAGCGCACGCAGGTGACCGCGACGGATGCCGTGGCGAGGACCGCGGTCTCCGCGGCTGTCGAGGCCCCGGGATCGAGCCACTTGAACCACAGCACCGCGCTGGAGGTGACCAGGTACCCCAGGACGAACAGGCCCCCGGCGCCCAGGTGCGCTCGCGCGGGCGGAGCAGTGGAGTACCGGAAGGTGAGGCGTCGGTTCGCCTCCGTGTTGAGGACGGTGAGGACGAACAGCGAAACCAGGTTGGCGACAGCCGGGCTCCACCAACCGCGCAGCAGCCAGTACAGCAGGGCCTGCCCGACCGTGGAGACGACACCGATCGCCAGGAAGCAGCCGACCTCCCAGGACAACGCGCCACGTCGGGTGGCGGGTGCGAGGACCGCGTCGGGGTGCTCGGCGGCCGGCGCGGGGCGAGACGGTACGTCGACCCGGGCGCCGCCGGATGCCTTGAACCGCGCCATCCGCCACAGCCCTCGCAGGTCGTCCGTGGCGGTGCCCACGATGTCCACGCGGGTATCGACGTCCTCGACCCAGTCGACGGGGACCTCGTGGACCCGCAGTCCGTTGTGCTCGGCGAGCAGCAGCAGCTCGGTGTCGAAGAACCACGCGTCGTCGCGGGTCACCTGCAGCAACGGCTTCAGCACCTCGGTGCGGGCCGCCTTGAATCCGCACTGGGCGTCGGTGAACCGGACGCCGTGCGTGAGCCGGATGATGCCGTTGTAGCAGCGGGAGATGAACTCGCGCCGCGGTCCGCGCACCGTGCGCGACCCAGGTGCCAGCCGGGAACCGATGGCGAGGTCCGAGTGACCGCTGGCCAGGGGCGCGACCAGCGGCAGCAGCCCGTCGAGGCCGGTGGACAGGTCCACGTCCATGTACGCGACGATGTCCGCGTCGCTGGCGCCCCAGACGGTGCGCAGGGCGAGGCCGCGGCCCTTGCGGTCGAGGTGGACGACGCCGACGCCCGGCAGTTCGTCGGCGAGGCGACGGGCGGTGGCGAGGGTCTCGTCGGTGCTGGCGTTGTCGGCGACCGTGATCCGCCACGGAAAGGGGAAGTCCGCCGCCAGTCGGGCGTGGAGTGTGCGCAGGCAGCCGGGCAGGGCGCGTTCCTCGTTGTAGACCGGCACGACGATGTCGACCGTCGCGGTACCGGCCTGAGCGTGAAGGGACCGCTCGACTTGCTGGAACGGGGCCAAGCGCTCCGGGCGGGCGGTGGTCTCGGTGAGGTGGGGGGTGGGAGTCATGGCTTCCTCAGGCGTGAGGGGACGGCAGACTGCGGCTCTGAGGCCCTGGTCCGGGCCGCGGCCTCACTGTTGCCGCCCTGCCTGTGGAGGCGGGGAAAGAACGCTGAGAACTGACGGTGAGTCAGATCTATGGCCGAAAGCGCTCCCACGGTTCACTGCGAACCCGACCGCACCACGGAGTTCCTGAGTTCCCCGACACCCTTGATCTCGGTGACCATGTCCACACCGGGGTACAGAAGGACCTCGGGTTCGCCAACGGTGCCGGGTCCGGCCGGTCTGCCCATCGTGATCAGGTCTCCGGGCAGCAGCGTGATCGTGGTGCTGACATGGGCGATGACGGTGGCGGCGTCGAAGATCAGCTGTGAGGTGTTCGCCCTCTGGCGGACCCGCCCGTCGATGACACAGCTCATCGTCAGACCCCGGCCGCCCATCGGCACGTCGTCGGTGGTGACCAGGGCGGGGCCCACCAGGGTGACGTCGGTGGACAGGCCCGGCGCGGGGGCGCTTCCCGAGTCGCTGCGCGCGGCCACGCCGTTGACGACGGTGTACCCCGCGACATGGCGCAGCGCAGTCCGGGCGGTGACCCCACGGGTCCGGCACCCGATCACCAGGCCCAACTCCACGCCCCAGTCCACGTTCCGTCCCTCGGCCGGCAGGCAGATGGCGTCGCGGGCACCGGCAACGCCTTGGCCGCCTTGCCGCACGGAGAACACCGGAACGGTGGGGAAGGAGGTGCCCGTCTCCCGTACCCGTGCGGCATAGTTGGGTCCGAGACGAACGATCTTGCTCGGCCGGGTGATGAGGGGCGCGTAGGAGATGTCGTCCAGCCGGTGGCGTTCACCGCTTTCCTCAGCGGCTCGTTCCCGCCAGTTCTCGCCGGAGGCGATCAGCGCCCCGACGTCCGGGTAAGGCAGCACCACGCAGTGCTTCTTCTGCAGACGTGCGGCGGCTGTACGGCCTTGTCCCAGTCGTACGGTGCTGAGCTTCACCGGTGGCACTCCTTTTGTAGCGATGCGGTCCTATACGCAGGTGTGGGGAGCCGGGGCAGCCGTGGCTGCAGCGGCGGGCTGATACGGCAGGAGCAGACGGAAGGTGCAGCCTTCACCTGGCCTGGCCTCGAGTTCCAGACGGCCGCCGTTGGCCTCCGCGGCGCCGGCGGCGATCGCAAGCCCCAGGCCGGACCCCGCTGCCGCGGCCCGCTCGGCCGAATCGGCGCGGTAGAACCGCTCGAACACCCGCCGCGCGTGCGACTCGGCAAGGCCGGCCCCGTCATCGGCGACCTCGACGACACAGACCTGAGTGCCGAGTGTGAGCGGCGCGTTGGCGCTGGTACGGCCCGGTCCAGTCGTGCCCGGCCCGTATGGGCGGACTCGGGAGGTGCCGACGCGCACCTGGATGTGTGTCCCGGTCGGAGTGTGGACGCACGCGTTGGTGAGCAGATTCGACAGGATCTGCGCCAGCTGATGCGGGTCGCCGACGGCGTCGACGACGTCCAGCTCGTTCACGCGGGCGTCGTCCTCGGGGTCGGCGAGAGTGCCAAGTCCTATGCTGCGCCCGGGGTGTCGCACGGCGACGGCAGCGATACCGTCGGCCACGAGAGAGAGGAGGTCGACTGGTTGCCACCGCGTCGCGGGTACCTCACCGAGCTTGGCCAGTTGGGACAGGCTCTCGATGAGACGGCTCATCCGGTCGGCGTTCCGCACGATCAGCTGCTGTGCCTCCTGGCGTCGTTCCAGGCTCATCTCCGGCTCCTGCACCAGGAGTTCGGCGAAGCCCTGCAGAGACGTGAGGGGAGTTCGCAGTTCATGGCCGGCGTCCGCCAGGAAGTGGCGCAGCCGTTGCTCCGACGCCTCGGTGCGACGCAGCGCGGTGCGCAGCCGGTCGAGCATCGTGTTCAGGGCACGGCTGAGGTGGCCGACCTCGGTGACCGCATGCCGGTCCGAAACGCTCAGTTCCAACTCACCTTCGGCGATGCGCCTGGCAGTGCGCTCGACTCCGACCAGCGGCCGCAGTCCCAGCCGCACAACCAGGGTGCCGAAGAGGACGACCCCCGCTGCGACGGCCACCCCGATAGCGAGGCTGAACCACAGCATCCGGGAGGTCGCCTCGTCCACCTCCTTCAGAGGCAGCGCCACCACGACCCGGGTGCCGTCGGTGCCGGACCGGGCGATCACCCGCCAGGTGCTGCCACCGTCGGTCGCGGCGACCGTGGCGGGTCGGCCGTTCTCGAGGCCGAGTTCCGCCTCCGACTTCGGGAGTCGCGGCCCGGCACTCCCCCCGTCGCCGCTCAGCGACACGGCAATCCGGTGGCCGCCTCTGTCGTAGAAGTACACCCGGTAGTCCGAAGGGAGGCCGCCCGTCCTGCCGGGCGCCCCTGCCGCCGTCCGGCCGTCGGCCACGTCCTGATACAGCTGGGGCACCAGCTGGAAACGGGTCAGTCGCCCGTCGACCTGGTCCGTCAGCCAGGAGTGGAGCAGGGCGAGCGATGCCGCCTGACAGAGCAGAACCGCCGAGGTGGCCAGCAGCGTGACGCCGAGCACCAGGCGGGCTCGCAGCGAGCGCGGTTTCAGCCGGCGCAGCCACCGCCTCACAGCGCCGCCGCCCCCGGTCCGGGGCGCGCGGCCCGCAGGCAGTAGCCGACACCGCGGACCGTCTGGATGAGCTGGGGTTCGAACCGGTCTATCTTGCGCCGCAGGTTGCGTACGTAGGTGTCGACGATGCGGGCGTCACCGGCGAAGTCGTAGTGCCAGACCTCGGACAGGATCTCCTTCTTGCCCACTACCCGTTCCGGCTGCGCAAGCAGGCAGACCAGGAGCCGGAACTCGGTGGGCGACAGCTGGATGGGCAGACCGGCCCGGCGCACCTCGTGGGTCTGCTGGTCCAGCACCAGATCCGCGTACCGCAGCGGCGGCGTCCTGGTCCCTCCGCCCGGTGGCATGTCGCTGCGCCGCAGGATGGCACGGATGCGCAGCAGCACCTCCTGCACGTGGAACGGCTTGGTGACGTAGTCGTCGCCGCCGGAGCTGAGGCCGATGATGCGGTCCTCGACGTCCGTACGCGCCGTCAGGAACAGCACCGGCGTATAGACGCCCTCAGCCCGCAGATGACGGGTCACCGCGAAGCCGTCGATGTCCGGAAGGCCGACGTCCAGCACGATCAGGTCGGGTTGACCGCGGCCGGCCTCGAACATGGCGGTCTGGCCCGTGTCGGCGGTGCTCACGGAGTAGCCGGCGGCGTGCAGGGCGGAAGTGAGCAGGGTGCGGATGCTGGGGTCATCTTCGACGACAAGCACATTGTGCTGGGGTGGCGCGAGCGCCGAGGGCGCGACGGGCATGGACCTTCCTTTGCTCGTGAGGCGTTCGCGGTGTGCCGAACGCCCGGACGGCGCCCCACGGGGGACTGCCGTCCGGGCGCCGGTGATCAGCCGGTCACCTCCTTGTTCTTGGCCAGCGCCGCGGTACGCTCGGTGACCGTCTTTCGCAGCTTCTCGACGGCGGAGTCCAGCTCCTTGCCGTCGGCACCGGCCTTCCCCGCCTGCTCGGCGATGGCGTTCAGCGCCTTCAGGGCGGTCCCGGAGCCGTAGAACTTCTGGTACAGCTCCTTGTACGCCTTCTTGTAGACGGGATCGAAGGTGTCCGAGTCCAGGAAGCGCTCCTTCAGCGGGTGGCCCATCATGCCGGCGAACCCACCGCCTTCGCCCTCACCGCCCTGACCGCCTTGGCCGTTCTGACCGCCCGGTAGACCGGAAGGCATTCCGGACGGCATGCCTTCCGGCAGATTCTCGGGCATCCGCGAAGGCATTCCTTCGGGCATTCCTGACGGCATCCCGGAGGGCGTGTTCTGTGCGGCCTGGCCACCTGTGCCCTGGCGGCCCTGCCCAGTGGCATCTCCAGCGCCACCACCGAAGGCACCACCCATGCCCGTGTCGTCGTCCGGGCCCGAGGTCGCGTCACCGCTGAAGGTGAGGTTGTAGTCCCATCCCAGGACCGAGAACTTCTTGGTGTCCAGGTCGTACCACAGCAGGTAGTTCTTGCCGGGTCCGGCCATGTCGTCGAAGTTCAAGAGCAGGTTCTGCGCGGCGAGATACGTCGCCAGGGACTCGACGTCCACGTACTGGTCGAGTTCCTTCTCGAACTCCTCGTCCGACGCCTCGTTTGCCCATTTGATGAGCTTCATGACCGGCTCCAGGTCCTGACTACCCACCTTGTTGAGCTGCTCGAACGACTCCTCATAGTCGGTCGGGTCGTCGCCCTTGTACTCGAAACTGCCGCCCGCCCGCGCCTTGTAGAGCACGCCGTTGCCGTCAGCGATGGACTCCGCGTACTCCGTGTCCGGGCTCTCGACCATCAACCGGGTGGCGACCGGGCGGGTGTTGACCTTTACCGACGTGAAGGCGTATCGCTCGTTCTTCTGACCGGTGGTGTCCGTCAGGCTCAGCGCGAGGGCCTCGTTCACCGGAACCTGGCCGTTGCTTCCGGGGCGCAGCGAGATCTCCCGCTCGCCCTGATAGGCGCGGCCCTCGACGAACTCGTCGATCTTGATGAGCCAGGGCAGTTCCTCGGGCTTCTTCTCGGACAGGTTGTAGTTCGTCATCAGGCCCCCCATGCCGCCGGCCCCGCCGGGACCGCCGCCATTGGCCTGGCCGCGGTCCCGGCCCCCGGTGGCGCCGTCCTGCTGCGCCTCCGGGGCGCCCTGCTCGGCGCCTTCGGGCATGGTCCGGCCGCCACCGGGCATGCCCTGGCCGCTTCCGCGCAGGGACGACAGTGTGGAGTTGCCCTTGAGGCGGATTCCAACGTCCTCGAGGTAGACCCCGTCGATGGTGAGGTCGGCCTCGATGTAGTCCTTGGTCCCGTCCTCGCGGAACTCCTTCATCATCTTGGTGAAGTCGGTCTGGTCGTATTCCAGTTGGATGGAGTGGGAGACCGAGGTGTCGTACAGGTCGACCGTGCCCTCGACGTTCTGCGTGATGGCGTCCGCCTCCACGCGGGAGGAGGAGGTGACGTACGGCGAGATTCGGGCGTCGCCGAAGAAGTAGACCATCACCACCAGTCCCGCGCAGAGGGCGCCGGCCGGCTTCCAGTGGTGCCGCAGCCGTACGGGGATCCGGTCGCGGAGCCGCCGCGGCCTGCGCCGGGGAGCCGCCTCGCTGCCGCCGGCCATCACAGGTCGGTCGAGTCGTAACCGGTGAGCACGGTCACCCGCTGGCCCGATGTCCGCTCCTGCAGCGCGGCCACCAGGTCGCCGGGCTCGGTGCCCTTCTTCATGCGCACCGTGTAGAACACCTCCGTCAACGCCCCGCCGCGGATCGTCTCGGTGCTCACCAGCTCGAACTCCGTGGTGTACCGGATGAGGACGTCACGGATGGCCGAGGTGTAGTCCTCGCCCGCGGGGACCTGGACCTTGACGACCTGGCGCTGGACGCTCAGGGCGAACCAGTTGAACTTGAACATCACGACGACGACCACGGAGATCACCACGGCCGCGACGGCGGCGAGGGTGTAGAAGCGGGCACCGCAGGCCATGCCGATGGCCATGGCCAGGAAGACGAAGCCGACGTCCCTGGTCTCCTTGATGGCGTTCCGGAACCGGATCACCGACAACGCGCCGACCAACGAGAAGGCCCGTGCCAGGTTCGATCCGACCACCAGCATGATCAGGGCGACAACCATCCCGACGATGATGAGCGTCTGGACATAGGACTGGCTGTAGGAGACGTTGCGGTGCGTGTACCGGTACACGTGGCCGATCAACGTGCTCAGAATGAACGACAGCGCCATGGCGACGACGACGTCGGTAACGCTGAACGTACCGCTGAGTTCCTGCAGATCGAAGTTCACTGTGCTCCTGCTTTCAAGGGCGCTTCGTGCGCCGCATACGTGTTCGGCGGCTGGTGGTCCGCCTCGTGGATGTGGAACACGGACCGGGGTGCCAGACCGAAGGCCTCGATGGACTGCACGTACTTGGAGACCCGGATCAGGTTGAGGTTCCGACGCGCCGCGAGGTCCGTGATCCAGTACGGCGTGCGCTCGTTGACCTTGATCTCCATCACCGACAGGTGCGGCGGGATGGTGAACCGGTTCTCGGGGGTCGGTGTCCCGAAGTGGAAGTCCCGGTCCCGGCCACGGATGCGCCGGTCGAAGGTCACCCGCAGTCCGGTGTCCGCGTCTCGGCCGACCAGGGCCTCGCGCTGGTAGCCGGTGATCGCGGTGGGTTGGAGATTCAGCCGTACGACGAGTTCGAGCACCTCCTGGATGAAGGCGCTCTCCTTCGCGGAGTGCTCCACCATCTCCCGGCCGTCGCACAGCTGGCGGGCGACGCCGTACGGAAGGGTGATGCGGCGCTTCTGTGTGACCCGGTTGACGCGCTGCTTGATCTCCACGCACACAGGGGCCTCGTCGGTGACCCCGTCCAGGTTGCCGTAGTGGCGGATGCGCAGCTTTCGCCGGAACTTCAGGCCCTCGATCTTCTCCCAGTAGAACCGCAGCTGCGGGGTGTCGTAGTACAGGCTCCACACGCCGTACCCGCCGACCGGGCTGTTCAGATCGCGGTCCATTCGCTCGGCCAGCTCGTCCCGGATCTCGGCCGCCTCCTCGACCGGTACGAGGTACTTGAGCTCGAACCGGTTGAACGAGTGCAGCCTGCTGGCCACGTGCAACGGATGTTCCTCTGCCGGGCCCTGCTCCTCCTCCCGGCTCTCGGATTTCCGCCACGTGGTCACCGGTAGTGCCACCATGCGCCTCCTTCGTCGTACGGCCCGATCGGGCCACGCAGGACACGAAACCGGTGGGATGTGAGAAGCAGCTGAGAATTGCGGGGTAATTCCAGGAGTACTTGAGATGTCCAATGGATGAACTGCGCGCGTTGACGCGGCGTCCTCACGGTCCGGGACAGCTCTTGTCGGTGCGGACCGTGATGGAGGAAGTGATCGGCTCTGCTTCGACGTGCCTGCCGTGCAGTGCGGTCTGCTCCGCTTCACGCGCTCATCGCGACTCGGATGCGGAGCAACTTTCAGGCGACAGGCCCGGACGCCGAAGTGGTGGGATGCAGCTACTGCGACCTCGACCCGCTCCGGGCGGCGATGCAGGACGTCGAGGGCGTCCACATGATCACTCCGGCCCTCGACAGCATCCGCACCGGTGCCTGGCTGACCGGGACGCCACTCGCGAGCACCCGCACCTCCCGCTTCAGTCGCCTGAGCCCCGGACAGACAACGCCGCATTCGCCTACGGAGTCCTGCAGGGGACCCGACCTGCTTCGCAGCCCTTGTCGGTCTGTTCCTTTCCTTGTGGCCTCAACACGGCCGCAATGAGGCGCATTGCGCCCGGAACGAAGGCAAGGGTGGACGGTCACTCCAGCTCGCGAGCGGGCGTCGAACCCTGTCCGCAGCGGATTCCCCTTCCAACGCGCAGAGGCCCCGCCTCCGGTGTCGGGGCGGCGCCTCTGCGGCCGTTTCCGCAGGCCGAGGTCTGCGGCGCTGGTTATCGCTCAGCGGCGAGCGGCAGGCAGTGATCTCCGAGGTGCGTCCGGGCCGGGCCACCGAGATTCAGGGCAGTCGGCCCCGGTCGTCGGTGAGCGCGATAGGACCGCCCGCCCCGCCACCCGGGCGAGAGCCGGGGCGACGGCGGTTTCCGCCGCGGCCCGGTCCTGCTCGGGCAGCCGGTTCAGCGCCCGCTCCGCGATCACCAGTTCTCCCACTCGGCTGGCCTGGACCTCCTGTCGGCTGCTTGGCCGACTCCGCGGCGTGCACGTCCAGTTCAGTCCGGGCGAGTTTGTGATCCGCTCCAGCCCCCGCATACCGACGCTCCCCGCGACACCCCCCCTACCGCCCCGGTGACGGATGGTAAGAGCGGCACGGTCCTCGGCACGGCAGAACCCGACAACGGCAACGGCCGCCACGGCAGACGATCTTCGCCGTGGACACCCGCCGACGACCAGCATGAGTATCCGCTCGCCCCTCGCACCAGACCTTTGACCTGCGAACTTCACGTCGCACGGGCCTCACTGGAAGTTCGCGGATCTCCCGGGAGGGCATGACGGCGTCATCTCCGCCTCAGGCCCAGCGCGATCCTGACGAAGCTGCGGGCCCATCGCGCTGATGCAGGATGTCGCCGTCGCGGTGCTCGTGGCGCTGTTCACCCTGGCCGAGCGCACCCGCGACCGTCGCTCCTCGCGGTGTGCGCCGCCCTGTCCGCCCTCGCGAGCAGCACTCCGTAGCCCTTGCCGAGGTCGACCGGACCATGAAACTGGTCTTGTTCGCGTACGGCCTGGCCACCAGCGTGGCCCGGTTCCCTTCGGCCGGCTCCTGCAAGCGCAACGGGACTTGGCACGGCGGCTTGTCGAGGTCGAGGAGGCCGGGGAGCACGAGCGGGCCCAGCACAGGCCGTGGCGGCGAAGGCGCTCCAGGTTCACGGTGGATACGGCTGCACCCAGGACTTCGCCGTGGAGAGGCTGTTGCGCGACGCGATGTCCCTATGGGCAGCCACCGGGGTCAAGCGCGCCGCTACGGCGGCGTGATCGTCACGTCACTGCCCAGCATCGAGGGAACCCGGTCTGAGTGCCGGGATGTCCCAGTGCTCCACGATCCGGCGATCGACCAGTCGGAAGATGTCGACACCGAGGCCGGTCAGATTTGCGACGCGGACGCGTTCGAGGAACCAGACCAGGTCGCCTTCAGCGACAGTGGCGACCACCGTGAAGCTCGGCCTGAACTCATCCGGAAGGCCGCCGATTTCCTCCAGGGAGCGACGGATGGCCTCAGGACCGTCGGGGATGTTCTCGTTGTGCTGGAGGTAGACCTCGCCCCAGTGATCAGCCACGACGGTGTGGTCGAACTCGATGAATCGGGCGAAGGCCGCCGACGCCACCTCGCGGTTGATCGCCGTCATCGCGGCTTTCCCGTGGCCCGTACCGTGAGTGCGCTGGTAGGCATCGCTGAACACCGACCTTCCGCTGATGGTGCTCGACGGCACGGCGACGTGGAGCTGCCAGTGCTCCGCGACCTGGTCGCCGACGAAGCGGAAGAATTCACACCAGGACTCGCCGCTGAACTCGTCACGCGGATCCGTTGAAGCCTGCCAGTGCACGGCCACGAACTCATCATCAGAGACGGTTCGCTTCACCGTTGCGACGACTCCGGGAAGGCGAGTCTGCAGCTCGAGGTAGAGCTGACGCGCTCCGGCCGGCCCGTCGCTGAGCGGCTGGGAGGAGCGGTGATGGCGGGCCTCTGGCGAGAAGATCGTCTCAAGGACATCGCCACTGTCGACATGGAGGCGTCCGGCGGTCAGGGCGTCGTAGATGCGCAGTACCGACTGACGTCGGCGTTCGGATTCGAGCATGAGCTGTGATTCTCCGGTCGTAATCTTGAGGTGCGGCACGAGGACTCCCGCCGTCGTGTCCGCGGCGGCGTCATAGCAGTGGCATGCAACGTGTCCGCCGTCGGCCGCGAGGTGGACCGGCGGCTGCTCGACCCGACACCGGTCCTCCGCGAACCCACACCTGGGTGTGAAGGGGCAGCCTCCGCCCCGCGGTGGCTAGGGGCGAGGACCACGCGCGGGGCGCAGCTGATCTGGCTTCGCCGGCCGGTCGAGCTGAGGCGATGCCGCGACCAGGGCCTGGGTGTAAGGATGGTGTGGGTGGCGGGCAACCGTCTGCGCGGGCCCGTCCTCGTCGAGCACCTGGCCACGGTAGAGCTCCACGGTCCAGTCAGACAGGTAGCGCACGACGTCGAGGTCGTGACCGATGAAGCAGTAGGTGAGCGAAGTGGCACGCTGCGCGTCCTTGAGGACATTCAGCACCTGTGCCTGGACTGACACGTCGAGCGCGCTGACCGGCTCATCGGGGGCGAACGCTTCGCTCCTCACGCGCCGACTCGTGGGCACCTCCTCGGCGACGCTGACTGCGACCGGCAGCGACGGATTGAGCGAGCTGTACGGGTCCTGGAAGATCGCCCCAATCCGGTCCGGTTCCTGGCGCCGACGACGATGGGCGTCGCTGCTGACGTCCTGCCTGTCGAACGGGATACGTCCGGCGCTGATGGGCCCCAGCCCGAGGATGGCGTGACCGATCGTCGTCCTTCCCGAGCCGGACTCGCCCACCAGGCCGAGTGTCTGGCTGGCTCGTATTGTGAAATGCACGTCCAAGACCGCGGTGGCCCGGTGGATGCCGCGTCGGTACTCGATCGCCGGGTCGGAGACCTCGAGTTGAGGGACTCAGACACGTTCCGACACTTCCTTCCTACGCAGCGCAGACGGGGACACCCGGTGTCACTTCGCCGGACGCCAGGCCTCGTTCGTGACGGGGCTGAACGGGTTCATTTCGATGGTCCAGAACTTCTCGCTCACGTTGGCGACCTTCGAGCTGATGGCCTGCAGGGTTGGAATGCTGGCGATCGGGACTGCGTAGACCAGCTCGTCAAGGCGCGTCGTGGCCGCCCTCATCTTCACCTCCTCATCCTGAGGGTCTGCGGTAGTGGCAGCTGCCTTCATCAGACTGGTCAGCTTGGGGTCGAGGGGGACGCCCAGCGGGTTCGCCAAACCCCTCGGCCGGAACATGGTGAAGACCGCCTCGGAGAGGCCGTTCGCGCCGGTGGTCATGATCACCGCGTCGTACTTGCCCATCTTTTGGGCGACAACTCCCGGGGACGCGTTGCTGGGCACGATTTTGAGCGTCACGCCGACTTTTTGATAAGCGGCCTTGAGAGCCTGACCAATGGCGCTTGAGGGATCGAAGAAGGCGGGGTCGAAGACCTGGATCTTCAGTCCTTTTGCGTACCCTGCCTCTGCGAGCAGCTTCCGCGCTTTCTGCGGGTTGTACTCGACCCGGTTCACGTTGCCGGCGTCGTAGCCCTCCGCGCCGTCAGCAATGTAGGAACTGGTCGGAACCGCGTCGGTCCCGAAGATCGCCGTGGCGATGTCCTGGCGCGGAGTCGCGTAGGCGAGGGCCTGGCGAACCCGCTCGTCGGCCAAGGGGCCGTTCGCGCGCTTGACCAGCGCCATCGAGGCAAATGATCCGAGCGGACCGCGAGCAATCGAGGCGCCGCTCTGCTTGACGGCGGACACATCTGTCGGGGCGATGTTGAGGGCCCAGTCCACCTCGCCCGACCTGATCGAGTTCAGCCGGGTCTGCGGGTTCATCACGGGCTTCAGGACGATCTTTTCGTACTTGATCGCGTCCTGGTTGTGGTACTGGCGATTCGGGAGGTAGACGTACTTGACCGACTTGATGGTCTGGGTGGGATCAAGCTTGTAAGGCCCGATGCCGTCCGTGTCCGCGAGCAAGTGTTTGCGGTCGGCGGCGCTCTTGGGACCCACCACATATCCGACACCACTCTGGCCGGCGAGCAGGTAGAGGGCGTAGTGGGTGGAGACGGACTCCGCGAACTGCACGTCGACCTTGTCGGACCCGGCGGCCTCAGCCTTCTTCAGCGGGTAGCTCAGGCTGGCGAACGGCCCAGGCGCCTGGAGGTACGAGTTCAGCGACGCAGCCGCGGCCTGGCCGTTCAGCGGTGTGCCGTCACCGAACTTCGCCCCCTGACGAAGCGTCAGGCGGAATCTGCGGTGCTCCTTGTCGGCCCACGCCCAGGAGGTGGCCAGACCCGGCTCCAGCTCGCCAGTGGAGGGAGAGATGTGGATCAAGGAGTCGTACGCGACGCTGCAGAAGACCAACGGGACGCAGGGCACTGACCAGATCCCCTCGACCGGGTCGAGCTCCCCCTGCGCGAGGACGCGGCACTGATCACCGACACCGGCGTGGCTCTCACCGGCCGACGGCCCTCCCGCGCAGGGGCTCGGTCGTGGGCAACAGCCTCGAGTAGCACTCCGATGGCTGCTGCCCAGCCGACGGCCGGGGAAACGGGCTCCCAGGGTGTCGCCGAGCGTGTACCGGCCGATGCCGCGCAACGGTTGGGCCCCCCGAAACCGCCAAGACCCTGCAAAACCGCCTGGCCTGGACCGGGTCACCGAGTCGGCGGAGGCGGCGTCCGGCTCGGCCGCCGGTGCCGGTCAGCCAGGACTTCCAGTCGCTCCAGGGAGTGGCAGTCGTGTTCGGCCTCGTGGTCCGAAGCCCAGGAACGACAGGCCTACGGCGAACTGCAGGCCCAGACCACCAGCAACTGACTCAACAACCAAGATCAGCCGTTGAATGGACGGACCCGGGCCTGGCAGTCGAGGGTGCGATGGTGTAGCCGTGCTCGGCCATGAGGGGCTGGACGGGGATCCCGCTCCAGGTCTTCACCCCGGTCGACGAGGACCGCGAGGTCCCCCTCGGGATCGTGGCGGGGTACGTCGGCGGCTGGGCCGACCGCGTCGTGGAGTCCGGCTCGGCAGCGCAGACATCTAACTCCACTCGTAGGTGCGGGGCAGGTTGAGGAGAAGGTGCCCGTTGAGCCGGGTCCCGTCTGGCAGAACCGCTTGCCGCACCGGAGGACGGCCCCGGCCACACGGAAGCTTCGATTGCTACAAGCTGATTCGGTTCTTGCATGGTCTGCTCCTTGCGTCGTTTCATCACCACGCAGTTGCCCGCAGCCAGCGCCGGCCCCAGCTTCCAGCGCGGGGAGGATAGCGGCCGCTGCGGCTGTGACGGCGACGCAGCAGGGTGGCCGACCCAGGGCCGGGCCTCATCGGAGCCCTCATGATCTGCGTCCGGCGAGTGCGGCAAACCGGAAGAAGCTGCACAGTTCTTCGGACGGCATCCCCGCCGCAAGCCGGACTCCCTCTTCGCCGAAGCAGAGCGTGGCAACGGTACCGGCAACACGTGCGGTGCGGTAGCGCCGCAGGTGACGCGGGACGGCCAAAGCCGCCCTGCGGTGAGACCATGTGGGCAGCGTCGCCGGCGAGCATCACGCGGCCGCTCGCTGGCGCAGCAGCCGGCCACCGCGGCCGGCCGGCTTCCGGGTCAACCTCGCCGATCTCCGGCTCGGGCAGAGCCGCTCCGCGACCAGCCCCGGTAACCCGACGTCGCCAACGACCGGCCAGGTCCATCTCAAGGGTGGAGATGCCGACTTCGACATCGAGCACACCACCCTGGAGCTGGTGGCTCGGGTCGAGGCCGAGCGCAGCGAAAACGAGAGCGAGGGCGTCGTCGCCTTCGAGCGGTTCACCGTCGGTGGCGGTTTCCGGCTGGGCGCGGATCGGCACCACAGCATCCCGTTCACGGTGACGCTGCCGTGGGAGACGCCGATCACCGAGCTGTACGGGCAGGCCCTGGGCATCGTCCTGGGCGTGCGCACCGAGCTGGCGGTGGCCGGCGCCAAGAACAAGGGCGACCTGGACCAGCTGAACATCGCACCACTGCCTGCCCAGGAGGCCATCCTGGAAGCGCTCGGCCAGCTCGGCTTCGGCTTCAAGTCGGCCGACCTGGAGTACGGGCGCATCGGTGGCACCGGGCAGCAGCTGCCCTTCTACCAGGAGATCGAGCTGACCCCGGCGCCGCAGTACGCGCACCAGGTCAACGAGATCGAGGTGACCTTCCTGGCCAACCCGGGCGGTATCGAGGTCGTCCTGGAGGCCGACAAGCGCGGCGGCTTCTTCTCCGGCGACCACGACGCGCTGACCCGCTTCACCGTCGGCCACCACGACTCCCGCGACTGGAACACGGAAGTCGACGGCTGGATCCGGCAGTTGGTCGAGCGCCGGGCGTCGCAGGCCTCCCACGGCGCCTACGGCCACGGTGACCCGTACGCCGGGCACGGGCACGGCGGGCACTACGGGCACGGCGATCACCACCACGACGACCACCGCCGTTCCGGATCTGGCATGGGCACCGCCGTCGCCGCAGGCGCCGCCGGGCTCGCGGTCGGCGTCGTCGGCGGCATGGTCGCAGCCGAAGTCGTCGACGAGGTCGGGGACTTCTTCGAAGGCGACGGGGAGGACGAGGGCTGAGAGCGGGGGCCGACAGACGGTAAAGGATGCATCAGCCGGGGGCGTGGAGACGCACATCTCCCCGCCCCGGCTGATAACTTTTACAGTGTTGTAGAAGAAGCGCTGTCCGGAGCACCTCGGTCCGGGCATCCTCCCGACACGTACGGAGTTCTCATGGCCCTGTGGGACCGCCTCAAGGAGTCCGCATCAACGATGCAGACCCAGCTCATGGCGAAGAAGAACGACCTCAAGAGCGGCGCCTTCCGCGACGCCAGCATGGCGATGTGCGCCCTCGTCGCCGCCGCCGACGGCACAGTCGACCCGTCCGAGCGGCAGCGCGTGGCCCAGCTCATCGCCACCAACGAGGTGTTGCAGAACTTCCCCGCCGACGACCTGCGCCGCCGCTTCGAGAACAACCTCAACAAGCTCACCGCAGACTTCGACTTCGGCAAGGTGAGCGTCATGCAGGAGATCGCCAAGGCGAAAAAGAAGCCCGCCGAAGCACGGGCCGTCATCCAGATCGGAATCGTCATCGGCGGCGCCGACGGCGACTTCGACAAGGACGAGCAGGCCGTGGTCCGCGAAGCGTGCTACGCCCTGGACCTGCCGCCCCACGAGTTCGACCTCTGACCGACCCCGACCGTGCGGCGGGCCGCGCGCCCTTTCGGTACTGGCCCGCCCCACCACCGGTGAGAGCTGGAGTAGTGATGCCGGACATCGGCCGGCCCGAGAGGCAAAGCTCACTGCGGCATCTGCGCACGGCCGCGGTCCTGGCCAGCGCCGGAATGGTGGTCAGCATCGTGCTTTCGGCCCTGCCCCAGGAACCCATCCCGCTGCCGTTCAGCGCCGGGCACCACCAGGACCGGCAGCCGGGCACCGCGACCGTCACCGACGAGGCCGAAACCGTCTTCCGCCTCGTGGAGGGGGCAGGGCTCCCCGTCGAGCACGTGGTCCTCTACGCCCAACGCGAAGAGGACCCCGACGGTCTCCTGGGGGCGCATGACGGCTACCGCAGCAGGCTGACCACCCGTCCCTTGAGGTAGGTGTGCTCGGCGTGGGCCGGTGAGATCCATGTAGAGATAAGGAGGAAAGGGCGGGTGTCTCACCTCGACCGGAGTCCGCGTGGCCGTAACATCCTTGGCTCCGCACGCATGCAGGACACGGAAGCCTTGAGGGACTGGGCGTGAGCAGCACCAACGACGCGCGGACGGCAGTCGGAGAGTCGGCGCGGGCGTTCGGGGAACGGAACCGGGCGGCGAAGGTCAGTGCGTTCTCCGCGCTCGGCGGAGTCGCCTTCCTCGCCAACTTCGCCACCGGCATCGCCTGGATCAACCCCCGGCATCTTCCTCGGCCGGACCATGCTGGGCGCTCTGATCGCCATCCCCGCCGGGCATGTGGGCCGATTGAGGGGCCGGCGGATGGGCGGGGACGGGCGCGGGCTGACCTTGGCGGGCATCCTGGCGGGCTGGCTGGTGTTGTTCGTCTGCTTGCTCGCGCTACTGGCCTTCGCGGGGCTCGTCGCCGGACTCGCCGCGCTCACCGACCATGCCTGACGCCCCACCTCGCCCGGATCAAAGGGGCGTGGCCGCGTGCAGGATGAAGACCATCGTCACGGCGGAGTTCGCCGACGACATCGCCGACACGGCAGCCCCCAACGCCGCGCCCCACGTCGCCACACCCACCGACGTGAACAGCGAAGGCCAGCTGCGCACCGCCGGAGCGGGTTCGAGCAGAGCCGCCACCCGGCGCGGCACCGGTCCCGCCGCGGCCAAGGCGGCCAGCGTCGCCACCGGGGTACCTCGGGATACCAGGGCCGCCTTGCCGATCGCGCACGCCACGGCCCGGCGGCTACCGACCGTCTGGGCCGCATCCTCGTCCGCCCACCGTTCCGCCGTGTACGCCACCGTCGTACGCAGCGGACGCAGGAACGGGTTGGCCCGCGCGGCCAACTGGACCGCGAGAAGGAAGCGGTGGTGGCGCGCGGCCAGATGGGCCCGCTCGTGGGCGAACAACGCCCGGCGCTCGGCCGGTTCGAGGCAGTCCAGCATGGCCGTGGTCACCACCACACGATCCCGCCGACCGCCTCCCGGCAACGCGTACGCGTAGGGAACGTCATCCGGAAGGACGGCCACCTCCGTCTCCCGCAGCCCGGCCAGCGCACGGTGGGCCCGACGGCGCACCCGCCCGTGCCGCCACAGCGCCCGGCCGCACGCCACCAGCACCACAACGAGCGCAGGAATCGCGACCTTACCGACGACCTCGTCGTACGGGACCGCCGCCCGCGCCTCGGGGTCCGACCATCCGTCGGGCAGCGGGTTTCCGGGAAGCTGGGCGGTGCCGACCATCATCGCCAGGCCGAGGCACAGCGTGCTGCAAGCCGCCATCACCGCGGCCACCCCGGTCAGCAACCGCGTCGCGGTCCGTGGATGGAGATGCTGCTCGGCCAGGCGCCCGATCGGCCACGCTGTCAAGGGCAGCACCAGCGGCAGAAAGACGAACACCCCCATGAGGCTTCAGTCTTCCCCTTCGTTCCTCGACTGACCCAGCAGCTCGCGCAGCAGCCGCTCGTCGTCCGGGCCGAGGCCGGTCACGAAGCTGGCCAGCACCGCCTCGCGGTCACCCTCGGAGTCCAGCACCCTGCGCATCTTGTGGGCGGCCAGACCCGCCTGATCCGACGCGGACGTCCAGGCGAAGGACCGGCCCGCGCGCTCCCGCGTGACCGCTCCCTTGGCCAGCAACCGGGTCAAGATGGTGATGACGGTCGTATAGGCGAGGTCGCCGCCCAGGCGCTCCTGCACCCAGCCAGCCGTAGCCGGGCCGTCCGCCTCCCTCAGCGCCGACAGGACCAGCGCCTCCAGCTCACCCTGCCCCCGCCGCCGGGGACGCTGCCGCTGCTCAGTCACGCCCTGTCTTCCTTCCGCCGCCGTCCGTTTCCCAAGCGGACATCGTATAGACGCCCCCAGGGCCATCACGCCGCCCGACGAGCCCCGAAGAGCCCCGCCACACCCTCTACAAAATTGTAGAAGCTCGCTGCCC
This sequence comes from Streptomyces sp. NPDC030840, assembly GCF_055572015.1. Lineage (NCBI taxonomy): Bacteria > Bacillati > Actinomycetota > Actinomycetes > Kitasatosporales > Streptomycetaceae > Streptomyces > Streptomyces sp. NPDC030840. The sequence continues at coordinate 135,326 of NZ_JBVIEE010000012.1, forward strand.
CCACGGCATGCCCACACACAAGAGGGACCAGGAAAGGAGCGTTGGGGCATGGGTGTCATCGCGTGGCTGGCGCTGGGACTCCTCGCCGGAGCGATCGCCAAGGCCATCCTGCCCGGACGCGATCCGGGCGGTTGCGTCGGCACGACGGCCATCGGCATCGCCGGCGCCTTCCTGGGCGGCTGGCTGTCGGCGCATTTCCTCGACCGGCCGGCGCAGCGGGATTTCTTCGACGCCGCGACCTGGGGCTCGGCCATCGCGGGTGCACTCGTGCTGCTGATCACCTATCGCCTGTTGTTCGGCAACTCACGGGCCTGACGCGGGACATGGCACGGCCGTGCTGAGCCCGAGGCACGGTCGCGCCACCCTCCACCTTCTCTACAGTGATGTAGATTCATGAGCCTGGGCCCGTGCCACGGGCCTCGACCGCACCTGCCGAGAAGGAGTACGCAGTGGGAGTTTCCCTGTCCAAGGGCGGCAACGTCTCGCTCAGCAAGGAGGCACCGGGCCTGACCGCCGTCCTGGTCGGTCTGGGCTGGGACGTCCGTACCACCACCGGCACCGACTACGACCTCGACGCCTCCGCGCTGCTCCTCGACACGTCCGGCAAGGTCCTGTCCGATCAGCACTTCGTCTTCTACAACAACCTCAAGAGCCCCGACGGTTCGGTGGAGCACACCGGCGACAACCTCACCGGTGAAGGTGAGGGTGACGACGAGGTCGTCAAGGTGAACCTCGCGGGCGTACCCGCCGAGGTCGACAGGATCGTGTTCCCGGTGTCCATCCACGACGCCGAGAACCGCGGCCAGAGCTTCGGCCAGGTCCGCAACGCATTCATCCGCATCGTCAACCAGGCCGGCGGCGCCGAGATCGCCCGCTACGACCTGTCCGAGGACGCCTCCACCGAGACTGCGATGGTCTTCGGCGAGCTCTACCACAACGGCGCCGAGTGGAAGTTCCGCGCCGTCGGCCAGGGCTACGCCTCGGGCCTGGCCGGGATCGCCTCCGACTTCGGCGTGGGCGTCTGACACCCCACGGAGGCGGCGCCGGACCGGCCCCTTCCCGGAGCAGGTCCGGCGCCGCCTCCGCACTGCTCCGAGACCGACACCGAAGCCTTCCACCCGTCAGGAGACCATGTGGCCGACCCACTGCGCCTTCGCCAGGAGGACAGGCCGGACTTCGAAGCGGTACTGCACCTGGCCCTCACCACCACGGACATACAGGCGGCCCTGAACGCCGACCCCACCGGCCAGGCCACGGCACGCCTGCGTCTCCGCGCACTCGGGGACGCCGACGAGATAGCCGCCACGGCACGCGCGGAATACGGCACGTACCTCGCCTTGCGTACATCGGGGGAGTCCGACCCGCCGCCACACCGCGCCGCCGGCAGCCTGCTGCCGGCCCTGGCGGTACTCACCCCGCTCATCGCCGCCACATCCGCCGCGGTCCTGCTCGTCCTCGGCTACCTGCTCCAACTGACCGGCACGGAAGACCCGCTCCCCGGCTCACTGATCACCGCCGGATGGGTCCTGACGCTGACCGCCGGCACCAGCGCCCTCCTCGCCTTCGCCGCGATGCTGAGAACGGCGATACGCGGCGGCGACGGACCCACACACGAGGCACGCGTGCAGCAGGCACGGCAGAACTGGCAGCGGGCCCTGCTGGAACGGGGCATGCTGCCCCACCTGCGGCGGTGCCTCCACGAGGATCCGTCCCTCCCGCCCCACCCCGACCCTGGGCGTCCGTACCACCCACTTCCATGACTCCCGCACCGCCACCAACCCGAAGGAGCACCCCTCTCATGTCGGTCAACCTGAGCAAGGGCCAGCAGATCAGCCTCAGTAAGTCCGACGGCACCGCCTTGACGTCCGTCCGCATGGGCCTCGGCTGGCAGGCCGCCCCCCGCAAGGGCTTCCTCGCCAAGCTCACCAGGACGCGCGAGATCGACCTGGACGCCTCCGCCGTCCTCTTCGCCGCCGGGCAGGCCGCGGACGTCGTCTTCTTCCAGCACCTGGTCAGCGACGACGGCTCGGTCCGGCACACCGGCGACAACCTCACCGGCGGCGCGGGCACGGGAGGCGACGACGAGGCCGTCCTGGTCGACCTGGCCCGCGTGCCCGCCCACATCGACCAAATCGTCTTCACCGTCAACTCCTTCACCGGCCAGACCTTCGCCGAGGTGCAGAACGCCTTCTGCCGGCTGGTCGACGAGACGACCGGCGCCGAACTGGCCCGCTACACGCTCACCGGCGGCGGCGCTCACACCGCCCAGATCATGGCGAAGGTCCACCGCTTTGGCGGCGGCTGGCAGATGAAGGCCATCGGCGCACCCGCCACCGGCCGCACCTTCCAGGACCTGCTTCCCGCCGTCACGCCCCACCTTTGAGCGCCACCGCCGCTACGCTCGCGCCGTCCAGGCCCGGGTCCCGGAGAAGAGAGAGCAGGACACCATGTTCGGACTGAGCGAACTCGCCGTCATCCTCATCGTGGTCATAGCCGTCATCCTCGCCAAGAAGGGCCCCGAGCTGGCCCGCTCCGCAGGCAAGTCGGCCCGCATCCTCAAGGCCGAGGCCCACGCCATAAAGAAGGAGGAGGAGAACGAGACGGCGGCAGACACGCCTCCCCGGGCCATCCCGGGTGAGACCGCCGTACCGGGCACCGGCGCGACCGCCCCCGGCACGGAGCGACCGTCGGCCCCGGCACCCGAACGGACCGAGCGCGCGAGTGGTACGCCGCCGCAGGACAGCAGGCCATAGACCGTGCCCCCCGGACTGATTGCCTTTCGAACGGGCACTCGCATGTCACCAACGACTGAGGGGTGACAACCGGCCATGGAGATCTCAGGCATCATCAGCGCGATCGTCATCGGCATCGTGATCGGGGTCCTCGGCCGACTCGTCGTCCCCGGACGCCAGCGCATCGGCGTCCTCTGGACGATCCTGATCGGCATCGTCGCCGCGTTCATCGGCACGGCCATCGCCTCCGGCTTCGGCGTCGCCGACACCCACGGTGTCGACTGGATCGAGTGGCTCTTCCAGATCGCCCTTGCCGCCCTGGGCGTAGCAGCGGTCAGCAAGGTCAAGCTGCGTCGCTGAGCCGCCGCTTGGCCGGGCCTGCTCCTAAACGCAATGTCAGCCGAATGCCTGCGGAGCGGTGCACTCTGCTGATCTTCAGTCGCCCCTCCGCTGCCAAGCTCTCGTCTTCGAACAACTCCGGAAGAGAACCCTGCTCGGCCCCACTACGGCCATGCCGATCGCTGGTCGAGCTCGACACGCTGGACTTGACAGGGAACCGCAGGGCATGCCGCGCCCTGTACGTCTCGGGCATACCGGTGACCGCGGTCCGCTCCCGTCCGAACCGCTCGATGATCGCGTCGTACACCTCCAGGCGCCGCTCGGACTCCACATCGAGGTCGATGTCCGGCAGCGACGTCCGCCGCTCCGAGAGGAAACGCTCAAACAACAACCGGTGCTCAAGAGGGTTGGCGGTGGCCACGAACAGCGCGTGGTTGACCATGGAGCCCGCACCAGCCGCGCGCGGGGCCCGGGTACCCAGCGCCCGGGTATCCGCCACCACCTGGGCCACGGCCAGGAAATACCCCTCGTAGCCCAACCGGCCGATGACGTCCAGTTCGTAGTCGAGCTATCGTACAGCATGCTCATCCCGGTCCAGGCCGCGGGCGACCATGCCGGCCTCGCAGCGCTGACGCAGCAGCCGCATCGCCGAACCCGGCTTGCCGGTGGCGCCCACGACGGACGGCTCGGGGAAGTGCGGCCTGCCCAGTCCGAGATCGGCCGGGGTGAGGGTGCAGGACTGGCCGGTGTCCTCGGTCTCCGCCAGCAGGCGCACGGCCCGGGCGGAGTCGTCACTGACGGCACGGGCGATCCGCTCGGCGGCCGCGGCCATGGCGGCCGGGCCCTTCAGCCACCGCTCGCCGCCGTCCAAGTACCGGCGATCGACGGGACGCAGCAACCGGGCCGCATCCAGGACGTCCGCCAGCCGGTGCTGGTCGGGGTCGGCGTAGCGGACCGCGTTCGTCAGCACCACGCCCACGCCGAGATGGTCGGCCAATCCCACGGTGCGCGCGGCCAGCCGCAGCGAGCCGGCGCCGGTGCCCTGCCGCCCGAGATACACGGCTTCGAACAGCAGCCGTTCCCCGGCCAGCTCCCGCCACGGCGCGAGCAGCCGCTCGGCGATGTCGGGGCGGCCGGCGGACAGGGCCCGCACCGGTTCGGAGGCCGGGCCGAGCAGCACCACCAGGCCCCGGTCGGCGCACGCGCGCAGCGTGGGCCAGCACACGACCGGCGCCGCGCCGTCGGCCTCGGCGTGCGCGGCGGACACCAGGCGGCACAGCCGTGCCCACCCGGTCGCGCTCTGCGCGAGCAGGGTGATCCGCAGCGGCGGCTCCACGCTGCGAGGGGATTGACAACCACACGTGATCGACGGATGCCTGAGTGCCACCGGGCTGTCCTTTGACAGCCTCCCTGGTCAGTTCTTTTCGTCAGGCGGCGTCACTCGAAAGCCCTGCAGTTCGACAGCCCAGACGTCCACCACCGGCTCGGCGGCCTCATACCCAGCCATGCAGCCTTCGACATAGAAGCCGAAGAACTCCATCATCGCCCGCTCACCCAGCTCGAGTGGATGGAACGGCAGCGGATAGGGCTCGTCGTCCTCACCAGGGGCGTCGGGCTGCGCTCGGTGCCGACCCTCCCAGTAGGGCAGCTCGAACGGCAGCCTTTGGCCGATATCCTCGATGATTCCGGTGTCCGGGGACAGACTCAGCGAACGCACCAGTCGGCCATCTTCCCAGATCGCGAGGGCCAGCCAGTCAACGACACTGTGCATCGCGTGGAGGTAGAGGCGTCGACCCCGGCTGGCGGCAACGAGGTACTCAGCGAGCTGCGACGGGCGATCGATCATGAACTCCTGATCGCAGACCAAGTCGAGTCCCGGGACCGACAGAGCGCACACCGTCCCCATCGGCGGGTACACGGCTTCCGCCAACTCCCAGAGCTCCTCGCCGTCCTCCTCAATGCACTGACCTGGGCGAACCCGAGCCACCAGAGCGGCAGCGCGATCGTGGTCACTCTCTGGCGAGGCCTGAAGGATGTCCGCCACGGCGACATCCGCGTAGGCCAGCACGGCTGTCTTCGCCCCCATACGAACCATCCTCCTCTGCCCTGTGGACTGCTGCCGGAGACTACCGATCAGGACTGACAAGCGGAGGAGTGGGCCAGCCAGCGCCTCAAAGAGCCAGCTGCACCGACATCACGAGTTCAACTTCAGTAGCCCCGCAGGTGCTGCTGAACGAGACTGGGACAGGGTTCTTGTTCCACAGTGATACACGGAATCCGAGTTCGTTGATGACGTGACCGTCGATATCTGTGCGGTTACGCCCTCCAGTCAGGAGGTATTCCAACGCATTCGCGTTGGTGTCTACTGAATTCACAGAGGCTGCGGACTTGCTCTTGCCCTTATGGAACCACGTCGCCAGGGGCGGGGTGCGCTGCCGCAAGATTACTCAGGCAGCCAGACAGCCGTTGGGCGCACTCAGTGGCTGATTCAGCGCGTGGCCCCCAATAGGCGCCTACATAGAACATGTCCGCCATGCTTTCAAATGTGTCTGTGCTAATCCGATAGCACACGCGTGTGCAGGGCGGTCACGGCCTTGCGGGCCGAGGTGAACGCACCGTGCATCCAGGCGTCGGTGTAGCTGAGCCAGTCACCGGCGAAGTGGACCCGCCCGGAGGGCTCGTTCAGCGGCTTGTAGCGCGGGGCGTCGGGGCCGCCGGGCGTGTCGTGCCAGGCGGCCTCCAGGTGGGGTGTCTGGCGCCAGTGGTGGGAGAAGGAGGAGACGAGGTCCGTGCGGTACTTCTCGCCGTAGATCTTCACGCCGGCGGCCACCGCGCGCTTCTCGCGCTCCTTGGGGGCGAGCTTGGCGTACGAGTCGGCGTCGTCGCCGTAGTTGTAGTAGCCGATCATGATGCCGCGCTCGCTGTGGAAGCCGTACGAGGGGTGCCAGATGTGCACGACGTCCTGGTCGGTCTCGGTGATGCCGCCGTAGATGTTGTGGTCCAGTTCCCACCAGCGGGAGCGGTACTCCAGGCCGATCTTGGCCGCGGACGAGGGGGTGATGGCCTCCAAGGCGCTCTGCACGCCGGAGCCCAGGTTGTGCGGGATCTTGGCGAGGATGTTGGGCGGCATGGCGGCGACGCAGTAGTCGGCCTCGACGACCTTCGTACGGCCGCCCTGGGTGTAGGTGACGGTGACGCCGCTGCCCTTGTCGGTGATTTTCCTGACGGCCGCCCCGGTACGGATGCGGTGGGCGCCGACGGCCCTGGTCAGCGCTCTCGGTATCTGGTCCATGCCGCCGACCGGCTGGAACATCAGCATGGCCTGGTCGAAACCGAACTCGAAGGAGAAGTAGCGGCCGACGCCGCTGGCGAAGACCTGGGAGGCGGTCGGGAGGTCGCCGAGCAGGACGCCTGGAGTGCCGGCGGCTGCCGGGACGGCGGAGTATCCGCGGCGTTCGCCGCCCTCGTACGTCAGCTTGCCGCCGAGTTCCCCCCAGTCCTGGAGGAAGTCGACGAGCCGTTCCTGGTCCTCGGCCGTCAACTCCTTGTCGAGCGCGCCCTTGTTGGTGGCCTTGGCGAGCAACTCGGAGACATAGCCGTAAACATCGGCTTTCGCGGTCCGGTACCGCACGGGCTTCGTCATTCCGGCCGACTCGTTGAAGAGGTAGGCGTCGGCGTTGACGTTGGTGAACACCTCGATGGGAACGCCGAGTTCACGGCAGTAGTCCAGGGTGACCATCCACTGCGGGATGCGGGCGGGCCCGGCGTTCATGTAGTGGCCCTCGGCGAAGCGGGCGGTCTGCCGGTTGCCGTACAGGTCGGTGGTTGAATCACCGCCGCGTACGGTGAAGTTGCGGCCGCCGGTGCGGTCTCTGGCCTCCAGGACCGTACAGTCGTAGCCGGCCTTGCCGAGTTCGTACGCGGTGGTCAGCCCGGCGATGCCGCCGCCGAGGACGACGACCTTGGCGGCGCTGCGACCGGTGAGGGTGAAGTCGCTCGCCCTGAGGGCACGGAAAGGCTCTTCGTGCTGCGCGGCCTGTGCGGTCGGGGCGAGGCCCAGGGCGCCCATGGTGGCGAACATGGCGCCGGCACCGCTGCTGAGACCGACGTTGCGCAAGAACGAACGCCGACTGGTGGTGGTCCGGCTGTGAGGCTGTGCCATTGCGTGAGGGCTCCCTCCGTCGATCTTGAACGACTCGGGAAGCCTTCCAACTGCCGGTTACAGTCCGTCGGTTACTCGTGTATCCACATGGTTTCTGCAACCGCCCCCGTCCAGCGGGCTGGACGTCCGCGGGTGGACAGACCGAGAGCCCGCACAGAGGGGATGCGGGCGATGTCGGTGATGACCTCCACCCGCTCGATCCGGGCGAATCCCTCGCCGTCCGGCACGCCGTCGACTGCCATCCGTTCCGAAGCGATCTGGAGGTAGTCCCCCGGGTGAGGCGCGGTACTCACGTGCGGAACGGTCATTCCCTACCTCCGGTGCGCCGCCTCACAGTGCGGTGGTCTGTGATCTCCTCAGCGCGGCCAGCAGGACGCCCCCGACCTCGTCCAGAGCGAAGGAGTCCGCGCACGGATCGGCATCGGCCGCCAGGTCCGTGACGGGCAGGATGATGTCCTCAGCCAGCCGCAACAACAGGATGGTCGGCGCCGGAACGGCCCTCGTCCGATCGACGACGGTGGCAGGGCCGTGCTCGCTCCGGTCCTGTATCGCCAGCACGTACCCGAAGGCGAGCTCCACCTCGTACGTCAGCTGCCGGTGGGTGACGTTCCTGCCCGTGACCTGGGTGAGGATGACGGCGATGTCGCCGTACCTCAGCGCCTGCGGTCCGCCGGCTCCGTGTTCGTGGGCATGGGTCCTCCGTCCCGCACGATGCGGACCCTGGGTCCGTTTCGCTTTCGACAATGCGGACCCAGGTCCGCTTTGCAAACGGAGGAACCGCATGCCCGAACGCAGGCCACGTAAGGACGCAGTACGCAACCGGGCGGCTGTCCTCGCGGCGGCCGACAGTCTCTTCGCCCGCTGCGAGAGCCCGGAGTCCGTCACCATGGCCGACATCGCGGCGGAAGCGGGCGTCGGCAAGGCAACGCTCTTCCGTGCCTTCGGTGATCGCACCGGCCTGATCCACGCGCTGTACGCGGCGCGGCTCGAACCGATCCGAAAGGCCGGCTGCCGCGCTCTACAAGGCCGCCGCGAGGAGCCCCACGGGCGCGCTGAGCCGTGCCAGCCGGGCATCCGTCAGGCCCGTGGCCCGCAGTGACGTCTTGCGCTGCTCGACGCTACGGCGCGAGCCCATGGCGCCGACGTAGCCAAGATCCATCCGCAACGCGGCCGCCAGCAGCGGGACCTCGAACTTAGGGTCGTGTGTGAGCGAGACGACGACGGTGCGGGCGTCCACGCGTCGCGCCGCCGCTTCGGCGGTGAGGTGGCGGTGGGGCCAGTCCACGACGACCTCGTCGGCGTCCGGGAAGCGCTCGGGGGTGGTGAAGACGGGGCGAGCGTCGCACACCGTGACCCGGAAGCCGAGCAGAGCGCCCTGGCGGGTGAGGGTCGCGGCGAACTCGCCCGCGCCGTACACCAGCATGCGCGATCAACCCATGGACCATCCCCCTTCAGGTCAACCTGACAGCCCCTCAATCCTCACCCTATGAAGATCAACAACGGCCACGCTTGTACTGCAGCGCCACCTCGGTGGAACATCAGCGCCATCCCAGGGACAGGGGTGCCGTGATGACGGATGCGCGCCGGCGAAGCCGTCAAGGTGCGTTGTCGACGGACGTGTGGTCGCTGGGGAACCACCGCGTCCGTCGGCGCTGCGGAAGCCTCTCATCGCGCGTGTGCGCTGACGGGCCGGTGGGTGGTGTCCGTCTGATCGAGGTAGGCGTCGATCAGGGCGAAGGTGGCGGCCGGCTGTTCGATGTGCGGCAGGTGGCCCGCTTCGGGGATGACCTCGAGTCGGCCGTCGGTGAACGCGTCGGCGTACGTCGCGCCGTAGGCAGGAGTGACGATGCGGTCGCTCTCCCCCCAGAGCAGGAGCGTGGGAAGGCGCACGCGCCCGAGCCGGCGGAGCAGCTTGGGATCGTGCATGTAGGGGTTGCCCGCGAGTACGCGCATGGTGGCCATGTTGGCCTGCCTCTGCGCGAGTTGGTCGGCCGGGACGTCCGCGGGATCGAGGTAGTGACGCCGTGAGTCGTGCCACGCGTACTCGGCGACATTGCGGGCGTCGAGGGCGAAGAAGTCTCGGATCGGTTCGCTCTCGACGTGCACGCCCACGGCGTCGATGAGGACGAGGCCGGTGATGATTCCCGCGGTGTCCCGTACGGCCATTTCGGCGGCGGCCCAGCCGCCGAGGGAGGAACCGACGACGAGAACGTCCCGTAGCCGGAGGTCGTGCAAGCAGTGCAGGTAGGCGAGAGCGAGATCGTCGATACCGGTGAGCCACGGGGGGCGGTGGGTGCCGTCCCAGCCGGGGTGCACGGGCGTGATGGTGTGTGTCGTCCGGGAAAGATGCTCTGCGAGGCCGGCGACCGTGGCGCGGCCCCCACCGCCGTGCAGGAGCAGGGCCGGCCTGCCGCTTCCGGCTTCGGACACAGCGATGGACAGGTCTTCGTACAGGGTGACTTCGTGGTCTTCGGGCATGGCACCCACTCTAACTAAAGATGTTTAATTAATCTAGCTTAGTTTGAGGTAGGCTCTACCCATGCATGGTGAGCTGCAAGTTCTCGGAAGAGCGGTCAAGCAGGTCCAGTACCAACAGCACCGGGCGCTCGAGACCCGCCTTTCGGCGATCGGTACGACGCTCGCTCAGTGGGATGCGCTCAGGGCGATCAGCCGGTCGCCCGGGGCGTCGGCCCGTGCACTGGCCGCGGCGACTTTCCAGAGCGAGCAGGCTTTCGGAACGCTCGCCGGCCGGCTGGTGGCCCAGGGCCTGGTCGAGCGCCGGCCGGGACACGGCCGGCGCATCGAGCATCACCTCACGTCCTCGGGCGAGGAGATCCTGGGGGCTGGACACCGAGTCGCCGACGAGGCGCTGGCCACGTGCTACTCCGCCTTGTCCGAAGAAGACCGCACCACCTTGCTGGATCTGCTCCAACGCCTCACCGCGGGGGAAGACGGCTGAAGGTCGCCCATGGGCGCCGGAGAGCCTGGGCGTTCGCGTGCGGGATGAGTGCGCCGGGTCCCTGGTGGCCACCGCGGCGACAGCGGGCGCACCGCGGCAGGGCCGGTCGACACCTGACTCGGTGAACGCGCGGCTCTCGTTCCGGACGGGCTGAACCCGGGTGCACGTGCACCCGGCACGGGGTGGCGTTCGCCCACCGCACGCGCACGCCGTCGGTGGCAGGCGCTGAGGGCCTGCCGTTTGGATCATGCCTGGGCGGACAGGCCCTAGGCCGTGTATCGGAAGTGCTATCAGCGGAGCTAAACGAGGGTTGATTTTCAGGGTGCGGTGCCCGGGGCGGGCTGAGACTCAGTTACCGGACCGTTCCAGGAAGCCGGCGAGGCTACGGTTCGCCCCGGGCGGGATGGCGTGCGGAAGCGCGTGATGGGACACATCCCGCAGCACGGTCGTTGCGACGCGTGGCAGCAGCGCCTCGGCGCGGGCGGCCACCTTGGAGGGGTCATGGGCCCTGCTGCTTCCGGCGAGGAGCAACAGGACCGGCAGGTCCAGGCCGCGCAGGGCGTCCGGTGCCGGGCGTGGCCCGGTTACGGGTCGGAGAGAGGGGAAACCGGCGGCCGCCTCTTGGAGGGCGAGCCAGTCGGGATCGAGGGCGGAGCCTTTGGTCTCCCACCCCAGGAAGGCGCGGACCCGGCGGGGTGTGTTCCGCAGCAGCATGGGCAGTGCGTGCAGCAGGTAGGCCGGGCTGAACCCGGCGAAGCACTGGGTCGGGTCCAGAAGGGCCAGGCGGCGTATCCGGTCGGGCGCGCGCATGGCGTGATGCAGCGCGATCCAGGCGCCGTACGAGTGTCCGCCCAGGTCGGTCTCGGCCACTCCGAGGCCGTCGAGTAGCGCGTCCAGCCAGGCCGACAGGTCGGCGACCGTACGGGGGCGGCGGTCGCCGTCGGGAGTGCTGCGTCCGGGGGCGCCGATCAAGTCGACGGCGAACACCCGGTGGGTGCGGGACAGTTCGGCGGCCTGCGCGTACCAGGACGCGGAGGTTGCGCCCCCTCCGCCGGGCAGGAGGATGAGCGAGGGCCTGTCGGCCGGGCCGCATACGTTGACGTGTGTCGTGCCGAAGGGCGTGGGAACGGTCGCCGTCTCGCGAGCGGCAGGCCACTTGGTCATGACCTTGTCGTAGGCCATGAGGAAGTTGTCGGCGTCGTACGTATCGCGAGCGTTCATGAACGGCGACTCCTCTATTATCTCGCTCAGCAAGATACTTGTTGGGCGAGATAATACGTGGAGGTGGTCCGTGCCCGATCAGGAGGGTGAGGAACTCGTCGAACGAGCCGAGCCGGGGCCCGAGATGGAGATCGTCCACCTGCTGCGCGCGGTGGCTGTCGACCTGGGCAGGCACAGCACCCGGTTCGCACAGCGCAACGGCATGCACCCCACCGACGTGCGTGCGCTGATCGCCCTGATGGACGCCGCCCGCGCCGGCGAGGAGACCACAGCAGGGCACCTAGGCACCGCTCTCGGGCTCAACTCGGCAGGAACCACAGCACTGGTCGACCGCCTGGAACGGGCCGGGCATGTGCGGCGGGTGCGCGATGCGCGGGACCGCCGCAAGGTCACCATCGAAGTGGACGAGCGGGCGGTCGCCCTCGGCTGGTCCCACTTCGGACCGCTCATCGATCGGGCGGTGGACCTGCTGCGGGGATACGACGAGCGAGAACTGGCCGCGGTCAGGGGCTTTCTGACTGGGATGCGGAAGGCAGCGGTCTAGGATGTATCTCGAATATGCTGGTTACAGCCACTCGTTGATGGCCGCGACGAGAACGGTTGCCTCGTAACGAACCGCGAGTTTGTCGTATCTCGTGGCCACGGCACGATGCCTTTTGAGGCGATTAATGCCGCACTCGACCGCGTGGCGCTCGCGGTAGTCGACCGGGTCGAACTTCGGCGGCCGACCGCCGCGGGAGCCGCGCTGCTTGCGGTGACGCGCATGGTCGGCCTTGTCCGGGATGGTGCAGCGGATACCTCGTCTACGCAGGTGGGCGCGGTTCTTGCGGGAGGCGTAAGCCTTGTCAGCGCGCACGCGGTCCGGGCGAATGCGTGGCCGGCCCACCCCGACGCGGGGCACGCGAATCTTCTCCAGCACGGCCTCGAACTGTGGCGAGTCGCCGCGCTGCCCGGCCGTCACCACGATCGATAGAGGCTTCTGGCCCTGCTCGACAGCCAGGTGCAGTTTGGTGGTGAACCCGCCGCGCGAGCGGCCCAGTCCGTGATCACGAGGCTCGGTGAGGACACCGCCCTGCGGTTCCTTCTGCAGGTCACCGTGCTTTCGGGCCCCGGCCGCATGCTGATGAGCGCGACACACCGTGGAGTCGACGCTCAGGTCCCACGAGATCGCCCCCTGTGCGTCGGGCAGAGCCTGGAGCCGGGTGAGAACCCGGTGCCAGATGCCATCCCGCTGCCACCGGCGGAACAAGTCGTAGATCCGGCCCCACGGCCCGTACTCGACGGGCACATCCCGGCACGGAACACCGGTCCGGACACGGAACCGTATGCCGTCGATCAGCTGCCGCCGCGGCCAGACGGGCGGCCGCCCCACCTTCGTCCCCGTCGGCAACAACGGCTCCAGCACAGCCCACTGTTCATCCGTGAGATCTCCCCGCCCCATGAAACACGATCATTCATAGGTCAAGATCCACTTTCGATACACGGCCTAGTGGACCAAGCCGCAGGCGTGGACCGCGAACAGGCAGTACCGGACGGGGATCGACATATCCGCGTTCGAGGAGCCGCGGGGGAGCAGTGAGGCCAACGGCGAGGTCCGCGTCCGCGCGGGCGTGGCCGCGGCCCTCGTTGTTCGGCGCCCGCCAAGGCCTCAAGGGCGCCCGCAGGAGTTCGCCTCCTTCCTGCTGCGACGGGCCCACCAGAGCCAACGTCGTCCACACCGACCGCGACGATCTGGTCCGCGCCGTCCCGCAACGCGGGCTTCACCCGTCTTCCGCGGGCGCGTTCGTCTGAGGTGCCGCCTGCCGGGGAAGGTGTGAGGACTCCGGAACAGGGCTGCGCGGGGTGCGCAGTGGCCGGCCTTGTTCAGCAACCCATTGGGCCAGGGAGACCAGAGTCATTTCGACGCTGTTCGCCATGTAGTCGCGGAGCGCGTCGAGGTCGGCACGGGTGGTGCCCAACACCGGGTCGGTGCGCAGGAGTTGCCAGGACTGCTGGACGACGGTTCCCCGCCCCTGAGGGTGGAAGGTCCAGCTCCATCGCACGATGCCCTCCTCCGCGCCACCGACCACGAAGCTGAAGGCAGTACCGGGTTCGGCCTGCACCACCTGGGAGCGGCTGGTCCATTCCTTGCCGCCCTTGCGGTTGAGGCCGCTGAACCATGCGCCGACCCATGGGCCGGCGCCCGGGTCGAAGGTGACGTCGGTCGCGTTCGGGCTCCATCGGCCCACCGCGGACACGTCACTGACCAGCGTGTACACGAGGGCGGGTGCGGCGTCGACCCAGACGCGTCTGGCGAAGACGAAATCGGAGGCGTCCACCATCTCGACGGGATCGTGTTCGCTGGCCGTGGCGCTCAAGGCATCCTCCGTGGGTGAGAGCGGCATGTTCGGGCGCCGGGTCGGCAACGCCCACTTCACCGGCTGTCTCGCCGGGAAGCCAGACCCGCTGATGACTACCCCCGGCAGAGGCAGGTTGGGTGGCGCGGGTCGCCCGACGAGCGCGGCACGCGCTGCCTCTTCCCGGAGCGGCCCACGGAGCGGGAGCGACCGCCCGCGGTGTCCGCACCCGAGTGACCTTGCGGTCGCCGCCGGACCACGGTCGGGAACGAGGGTTCCCCTTGGGCCGCCGCACGGGAGTTGGGGAGCCCGGTCAGCCACCTCGCGAAAGCGGTCCGGGGCTTCGAGCGTCACCGATCGGTGCTCCCCACGTCGAATGTCCTGGTGACCGCTGTCCTGGTGAAAGCGGCAGTCCCCGCGGACCGCATGGCGCCCGTGATGGATGGCGGAACGGCTTCGCGGTGATCAGAAGGCGACTTCGACCGCGGCTCGATTATGCGAATGGAGCGGGTGCCCGAGCCAACAGGCGCCCCGTCACAGCCCCTTCGAACGACGTCAGAGCTGGAGGAACTCAGCGGGTCGCGTCCAGAGGCGGCTCCTGTGGGGCGGGGAGCCGCTCTGTAAGGTGTCGGCAGTGCACGGGTGACGTCGTGGGGGAGTGATGACCGTTCTGAACGCTCTGGACGCGACGGAACTGGCACAGTGCATCCGGGCCCGTGAGGCGTCCTCTCGTGAGGTGGTGCAGGCCCATCTCGATCGCATCGCGGCAGTGGATCCGGACATTCGCGGTGTGATCACCCTCCTCGGTGAACGGGCTCTGGCCGCGGCGGACGAGGCGGACTCCGCCGTCGCGCGCGGCGACGACCTCGGTCCGCTGCACGGAGTCCCCTTCACGATCAAGGACTCGCTCGACACCGCCGGCGTGCTGACCACGCGGGGATCGCGGCTGTTCGCCGACCACGTCCCGGCGGCCGACGCGACGGCCGTGGCGCGGATGCGTGCGGCCGGTGCCATCCCACTCGCCAAGACGAGTCTGCCGGAGTTCTCCTACTGGACGGAGACCGACAACCTCCTGGTGGGCCGTACTCGTAACCCCTGGGATCCGCGGCGGACTCCGGGTGGGTCCAGCGGGGGTGAGGCGGCGCTGATCGCGGCCGGTATGTCGCCGCTGGGCCTGGGCAGCGACGTGGCCATCTCGGTCCGTGGCCCCGCGCACTTCACGGGCATCGTCGCCCTGAAGGCCACACACGGCCGTATTCCGAACACGGGGCACTGGCCGCCTGTACTCCGTCGCTACTGGCACGTCGGCCCCATGGCCCGCACCGTCCGTGACATCGCGACCGCCTACCGGATCCTCGCCGGACCTGACGGCATCGACGGATACGCAACCGCGCCGTGTGACATCCCTCAAGGCGCAGCCGACGGCCAACCGCTGCGCGTCGGCGTGCTGCTGTCGTCGGAATTCGGCCCCGTCGACACCGACATCGTGGCCACGGTCCGGGCCGCGTCCGACGCCCTCACCGCGTCGGGGCTCACCGTCGAGCCGGCCCGGATACCCGTCCTGGAGGAGTACAACGCCACCCACCTCAGCGCCACCCTGTACACGGCCGAAGTCCTCCCCTTCCTACGGACGTTGACCGCGGAACACGAGGACAGCCTGCACCGGGCCACGCGCGCCACCTTGCGAGCCACCGAGCCCTCGTCGGCCGATGTGGTCAAGGCCCAAAGCGTCGTGGAACGCATGCGGGACGAGTTCGCGGCCTGCTTCAGCCGCTACGACGCGCTGCTGTGCCCGGTGGTGCCGTTCCCCGCGCCGCTGCCGGCCCAGTCCCGTCACGACCTCGACGGGGTCGAGATCCCGGCGCGGGACGTCATGCGGGCCACCGTCCCGTTCAACCTCACCGGTCTGCCGGCGTTGTCGCTCCCGTTCGGCGCCACCGCGGACGGCTTGCCGACAGGCGTCCAGCTCGTCACCACCTGGTACGCCGAGGACTCGCTGCTGCGGCTGGCATCGCTCCTGGAGTCCGCGAGCCCGGTCCTCGGACGCCGCCCGTCGATGACAACCACCGCGGCGGCCACCGACTCCTGACGCCGAGCCGTTCCGGGAGCGAGCAAGCACGGGGCCGAAGTCCTTCCAGCGGCACGGTCGGCCGCCCCTCCGACGCCCTCGCCGCCAAGCGCGCCACCCAGAACGCGTACTCCTCGCTTGATCTGCGGGTGGTCACCTGGAACGCATTGCGTGCCCGGAACCATCCGGTGGCGTGACACCGACAGGACTGCGCGAGTGGGAGCGACAGGCCGTGAACAGCGCACAGCGTACTGAGCCGGGTGCCGCCGGAGAGCGAAGGACGTTCGCCGTGGACGTCACCGCCGCGAGCGTGAGGCGGGACGGCTTCGACGTCTTACGGCACGAGTGGGACGCACGGGCCGGCGGCGTCTGCCCGCTGCCCCGGGCCCGGCCGATGCCTTCCCATTCCGTGTGCGTGCCTCCAAGCTGGACGACGCGTTGATCGAGGACGTCTATGGCGAGTCGCTTGTCGGCAGGCCCCGCAATCCCCACGACCGGGTGATGATGCATGTGATTCAGCGCGGCAAGTGTCACTTCGCCCGCGAACGGGCTGAAACCACCGTTGTGGCCGGGCAGTTCATGGTCCGGCGCAACGGCCCGCCGTCGCAGTTCAAGGTGGGGCCCCGCTCGGCGACGAAGCTGCTGGCCCTGCCTGCTTGGCCCCGGCGTCTGCTGCGCGGGCGCCGGCCGGCGCCCGCGTGGAGGAACCCGCTGTGCCCGAGGCCCGTCATCCAGTGCGCACCGGCGACGGCGGCCCCCGGTGGGGACGCTGCCGCACCCCTGGAAATTGGTCTGGAAACTGTTCGACGACCCGAAAGGCCTGCCTGATGAGACGCGTTTTATTCCTGCTTCCCCTGTTCGCCCTGCTTCTGCTGCTCCCGGGCCTCCCAACGGACCCGTCATCCTCCCGGAACGACGACGGCACGGCCGTGACAGGGGTCATGGACACCACCTCCGCCAGCGCGAGCGGCCGCCGCTGGCAGCCGCGCCCCGGCCTCACCTGGCAGTGGCAGCTCACCGGCAGGCTGGACACCTCCGTCGACGTCCCGGTCTACGACATCGACGGCTTCGACCACTCCGCGAGGACGGTCGCCGCGTTGCACCGCAAGGGCCGTAAGGTCATCTGTTACATCTCCACCGGTGCCTGGGAGGAGTTCCGCCCGGACGCGAGGAAGTTCCCCAGGTCGGTGCTGGGGAGGGGCAACGGCTGGGAGGGGGAGCGCTGGCTCGACATCCGCCGCATCGACGTCCTGAAGCCGCTGATGGCGGCCCGCTTCGACATGTGCCGCGACAAGGGCTTCGACGCGGTGGAACCGGACAACATGGACGGCTACCGCAACACCACCGGCTTCCGGCTGACCGCCGCGGACCAGCTCCGCTACAACCGGATGATCGCCCGCCTGGCCCATGAGCGCGGCATGTCGGTGGGCCTGAAGAACGACCTGGACCAGATCCCGCAGCTGGTGCGGGACTTCGACTTCGCGGTCAACGAACAGTGCGCTCAGTACGACGAGTGTGAGGCCCTCAAGCCGTTCATCGCGGCCAGGAAGGCCGTCTTCCACGTCGAGTACGAGGTGCCCACCCGTCGCTTCTGCCCCGAGGCGCGCCGGCTGAAGCTGAGCTCGATGCTCAAGAAGTACGAACTGGGGGTCTGGCGGCGGCCATGCTGAGCCCGAGGCGCGAGACCGCTGTCGGCTGACCGCGGCGACGGCCCACGCTGACGCGGCGGCACCTTCTCGGCGCCCGTGCCGACCGCGCCCTCCACGGGTGCGTCCACGGGATCGAGACCTCGTGGGGGGCGGGCGGGAGGCCACCGGGCATCCGGCCCGGTGACGGCGTCGAGCAGTCAGACCCGCCAGGAACGCAGCTGTTCCGCGATGGCCTGGACGCCGAGACGGGTGTCGCGGACCTTTCGTACGAGATCGGAGAGGGCGCCGTAGGGCGGATCGATGCCCTCGCCGGACTGATCCATGTACTGGGCCGCGACGAACGCCGCGTACAGGCTGTTGCGGTGAGGGAGCGGCTCGAGGCGCACGATGGTGTGCAGGAGCGCGGCCGCACGCCAGGAGGCGTCCGGGTCGGCCGCGGCGAGGGTCGGCAGCTTGGTCTTGTGGCGGGCGACGGCCGCGACGAGTGCCGAGTAGTCGGAGACGGTCATGTCTTCCTGGCCGAGGGCGGCCTCCTGGACGTCGAGCAGCCAGGAGACGTCGATGTACAGATGCATCAGGCGGCCGCGGCGCCGTCCCCGCGCTCGGAGGGCGGCACCTCGTCGGGGAAGGCGTCGTCGAACTCGTCGCGCAGCCGGTCGGCCCACGCGCTCGCGCCCGTGACGAACTGCTTGCGCTGCATCTCACGGACGCCGAGGTCGTGCAGGTACTGCTTGAGGCTCTTGCCGTCGGCTGCGGCAGCCGCGCGCACGCCTTCGAGTTCCTCGTCGGTGAAGGACACGTTCAGTGAGGGCATACCCTCATGGTACCTAGTTGGTGCCTGCCGGGCGACACCTTCGCGTCTGCCATCCGTACGAAGCCGGGTCCGCACGGCGGGCGGGCCTGGGCCGTCCCCGCCGGCTGATCCCGCAAGACCGCCCGTGGCGGCGGGGCGGGACGCGGCAGTACTGGCTGAGGGGGCTGTGGTGGGGCTCGCCCGTCCGTTTGCAAGGCGAGCCCGGCCGGCGGCGCACGCAGCGCGCACACCTACCGGGCGGGCCCCGACGGCGGAGACGAACGCCAAGGCCGCCGGAAGTCTCCGCCGTCGATCGAGCGGTGCCTGGCCGAGTTCACACCACCATGCGCTCGTCCGTCTCGAACAGCTCTTCCTCGGTGCGCGAGAGCCGGAGCTGCACCGCGTGGGAGCCGCCGCCCCGGCCGACCTTCCAGAGCGCCCTGCCTCGCTGGCCGGCTCCCCAGGAACCGATCAACTCGCACTCGGCGTCGGTCAGCCCGATGGCCTCGCGGGTCAGGTTCAGCGGTTTGGTGTCCTGGGCGAGCTGGATGCGGGTCTCGCACGAGGCGATCAGGTCCTTGGCGATGGCGACCGCCTCGGACCCCGCCGCGCCGACCGCCTCCAAGTCCGACAGGCGGTGCGTGGCCAGGAGCTGGATCGTGCCGGTCGCGCGGCTCAGGCGCAGATCGGCGTCGATCTTGCGGACCATCGCCGCGCCCCCGGATCGCATCTGCCGCCACAGCTCGTCCCGTACGACGATCCACGGCCGCTCGCCGGGCCGGTCGATCGCCGACTGGGCCCAGGAGGAGACACAGCTCAGGACCATGGCGACCGTCTCGTCCCCGTACTGCTGCAGGGCGGAGATGTCGACGGACTGGATGGGTGCACCCCAGTCCAGGCCGACCGAGGTCTCCTCGTCGAACAACCCGCCCAGGTGCCCGGTGATCATGCTGCCGAGGGAAGACCGCAGGGAAGCCATCTGCTCGCGCGCCATCTGGATGTCGTCCCCGCGGACACGCAGCCCGTGCGCCATCTCCTTGGTCGGGTCCTTGAGCTTCTCGTAGACCAGGGGCAGCGTGGGCGTGCGCAGATGGGTGTGGCCGGACAGCTGGCCGGTGACCTCACGGACGGCGATGTCCAGGCACTCCTCCTCCTGCGGCACCAGGTTGCGTTTCAGCTGGAGTTCCAGCAGCGCCTTCAGCAGGGTGAGCCGGCGGCGGTGGATCTCGGTCAGGCGGGCCTGGAGCTCCTCACCGCCGATCCTGTCCAGGTCGTAGCCGAGCGGCCCGGCGTCCAACGGGTTGAGCCGGCCGGGCAGACCGGGGCCCAGCCGAACCGGCTCGACCCCCAGGTGCTCGCACAGGGCCCGGTACTCGCCCTTGACGTCGCCCGCGATCAGGGCCCGGTGCCCGAGCGCCATCAACCGGAAGCACAGGGCCTTGATGTGCGCGGACTTCCCGCTGCCGGGGATGCCGGTGACCATCACGTTGGGGTTGGTGCACAGCCCTTCGCGGACCCACGCCGCCGGGTGCGCGGAGAAGGCCTGCATGGTCAGGGTGTTGTAGCCGATGTAGACACCGACGGGCGGCAGCGACTCCGCGTGCAGGAACGGGTAGATCCCGCTGGCGCGCTCGGTGTCGGCCCGGAAGACATCGACCTTGGCCCTGGACGCGGCCCGCCCGGCGAAGGGCTGGTTCCACCCCAGCCGGGGAGCCACCCGCATGGCGGTTTCCGGGTCCTCAAGCAACCGGGCCCGCCGCTGTTCACGGGGGCTGAGCTGACGGGGGGACGGGCGCGGCTCGCCGGTGTCGAGCAGCGCTGTCAACGGCTTGGCCTTCAGGGCGCTGTCGACGTCGGAGCGGCGGAAGGGAGACCCCATCAGATGCCCACCCTCCGGTCCGGCAGGCCCAGGCCCAGTGGCAGGGCCGCGATGGCGAAGGCGTCGTCCTGCGAGCCCCACACGCGCCGCAGCTCCAGCCCGGACGCGGAGGCGTCGGCCTGGAGTTCGGCACAGGCGGCCTCCAGCTCCTCGAAGTCGGTGACCGTGACCGCCAGCAGGCAGGTCAGCCGCACCACACCTTGGCCGGAGGCACGCGCGACGTCCTGGGCGCGGGCCGTCAGCTCCTCCCTGCGCTCGTCCTCGCTCTCGGCCCGGCCGGTCTTGGCCCGCAGGCGTCGCGCGGCGTCGCGCCTGGTCTTCTCCCGGGCCAGGTCCTGGCGGGCCTTGGCCGGGGGGACCGGCTCGTACACCAGGCTCATCGACCGGCGCGCGTTGGCCCGCGGTTGCAACAGCGGCTGCAGGAACGTCGCCTACACCTCCGACTGGGGGAAGCCGCGCACCTGGTAGGAGACGGTCCAGGCGCCATCGTGCCGGTAGACCCCCCAGCCGGTCTTCGCCGCGGCGGGCCCAGCCAGTTCGGGGTCGACGCCGCGCTCGGCACCCTGCCAGCCCGGTTCCTCTGCGGCGGCGTTGCGCGCGGCCAGGGCTTGCTGCGCCTCGGGATCGTAGGCGGTGCGGATCACCTGGGCGAGACCGCGCGGAGTGAGCCACTCCTGAACGCTCAGGCCGGCGCTGCCGAGCGCGCCGTGCATCGCGTTGAGCTCCCGTACCAGGACGGCGGCCGCGCCGATCTGGCCGCCGCCGGCACCCTTGACGGCCAGGCGGGCGCGGGCGGAGGAGAGAGTGACCGACAGATACGTCTCGCGGGTGGTGGCGGCCGGACCCGCCCCCTCCATCAGCTCCGACAGGGCCTGCACGGCGGCGGGAGGCGCCTCGGGGGAGGTGTGGCGTGCGGTCCAGGACCACAGCGCCGCCCCGTCGTCGGGCAGCGCCCGCTGGTGCACGCTGATGCGGGTGATCGCCCCGTCCTCGTTGCACTGCGAGCGCAGGAACGCGGACCACGCCTTGACGCGGGCGTTCTGCTTGTCCGTGTCCACCAGCGCCAGACCGGGGTAGGTCACCCGCGCCACGGCGGTGCAGGTGCCGTCGACCGGGTTGTGCGTGATGCCGAGCGTGCCCCCGAGGCCGTCCGGGGCTTCCAGGATGTGCAGGCGTGCCAGCGTCCCCGGCAGGTCCATGGGCTGACGCCCGTCCTTGGTGCGGGGGGCGAACACGCCCGAGGTGAAGATGTTCTTGTTCGTGGCCACGGCGATCTGGTGCCTTACTGCGAGGACGATCCACTGATCCGCGCTCAGCCCCAGCACCCGGCCGAAGGCCAGGAGCAAGGAGCAGGGCTGCGAGGGGCAGGGCGAGGAACGCGCTGGTCCAGCTTCGGGTGTAAAGGGGGATCAGGGCGATGACGGAGGCAGCCGTCATCAGGGCGAAGCCCACGCCGCTGAGGTTGCCCACGAACCCGCTGCGTTCCGACTGCCAGCCGCTGTAGGTTGCGGGCTGCACCTGCGTCATGAGTTGTCCGGCCTCCAGCGCGGCGATGAGTCCGTCCCGTTGTCCGGGACCGGGTGCGGCCGGGGTTCGGGAGACGGTGGGGGAGTGGCTTCGGCAGGCGCGCCCGCGGGGGTGGGCGGCGCCTTGGCGCCGCTCCTGGCGCCACCGCCGTCCTCGCCGCCGCGTTGCGGGCCGGTGACATGGCGGCCGCCCTTCTTCCGGCTTCCGGGGCCGGGCCCGGACCCGGCCGCCCTGGGGGCGAATCCACTCTCCGGCACGTCCCTGCCGACGGCGGCGACCTGCGGACCCATGCCGGCGGTTGTGGTGCCGCGGAAAAGAAGCCGCGGCCGCCGAAGCCCGAGCCGCCACTGGCGGACGCGGAGTTCGAGTTGTCCTCCTCCAGTGCCCGGGTGTAGCCGCCACCGCCACCGACGGTTCCCGGCCCGCCGACGGACGGCTGGTAGCCGCCGAACACGGCGGAGACTCCGGAGCCGACCGAGCTGATCATTCCGGACGCCATCGAGTTTCCGTCCCCGTTCGCCGCGAAGGTCATGAACTTCGCGATGACGGGCCACGCGCATCCGGCGACGATGAAGGGGATCAGGCCGACCAGAACGTTGCGGACGCCTTCCGTGCCGGACATCGCGCTGAAACCGATCGAGAAGACGATCAGAATGACCGGCTTCATGAGGATGAGCGCGATCAGTGCGTTGCGCGCCTTCGGCCACCAATTGCGGGTCGCGTCGGAAAGCTGTCCGGCCAGTACCAACGGCATGACCCCCACGAGGATCATGATTCCCGCCTGCCGGATCAGCATTTCGACCCACAGCGCGCCGGTCGCCGGAATGGACAGAATGGAGATGATGATCACAAAGCCCACGGCGTTCGCGGAGACACCGCTTCCGGTGATCAGGGCCGTACCGGCCCCGGCTGCTCCGCCGTCTCCGACGAGTCCCGCGAACAACGTGCCCAACTGCTCCTTCATGGCCTCGGTGGCGTCCTCGCCGCCGGAGCCGCCACCGTCGAAGGCGTAGTTGATCACCGCTGTGCTGAAGGTGTCGGTCCAGTTCAGCGCGACCTGCGTGGCGAAGAGGTACACGGACAGGATCGCCGCCCATTTGGCCAGGCCGGTGATGGCGGTGACCAGCGGGCCGCCCTGCTGGGAGACCGCCACCTTCCCGAACTGGACGAGCAGCAGGAACGTCGCCACCAGCACCGAGACGCCGGTCGTGATCCCTATGACCGGGCCGATGCCTGACCTGCCCAGCTGGACGGTCGAGATGCTGTTGAAAGCCTCCGTGAACTGCTCCAGCAGCCAGACCACGCTCTCGCCGAGGGTGGCCGCCGTCTCCTCCAAGGCATTGGCCGCCGCCTTCGAGACCTTCCCGGACACCCAGTCGGCCGGTCCCTTCACAGGGGGCGGATCCTTGGCCGTTGCCTCGTCATAGCAGTCCTGGAACGTGCGTTTGCCTCCTCGACGCACTGTGTCAGGAACTTGTTGACTTTCTCGTAGCCGGCAGTGTTGTGGTCGGTTCTTTCCCGCCACCGCTTCAGTTCGTTCAGCTCGAACTGCCGGGCCTCGTTCGGACCGCTCGTTCCCTTGTCGGCGCAGGACGTGTTTCCGGCGGGGTAGTCCTTGCAGCCCTGCGGAGCACGGCAAGCCGCGCGAACGCTTCCGTCACCGCTGTCCATGTCGCAGTATTCGCCGGTCGTTCTGCTGATACCGACGCGCTCGCCGTGGCTGAGCTCCGGCGGATACGGCTGCGGTGGCTTCGCGCCGGCGGCGAGGGCCGCCGACGAGGCCGCGGTCAGCGTGATCAGGAGGGCGGCCAGCACGGCGGCCAGCCGGGCGAGGGTCCTACGCATCGGAGACCTCCCGCCACCCGTCCATGAAGGCCCAGGTGCTGTTCGCGTCGTAGGCGCGGGGGCCGGTCCGCCTGCTGACGTACCGCGGCTCTTCCGTCACCTTCCAGTCGCCCTCTTCCCACTTCATGACCAGGTCGGTCCTTCGCGAGGGGTGAGACGTACAACTACGTCAAGATCATCATGGCGAACGTCGCCAAGCTGACCGGCTCGCAGGCCTCCGGTTCGACCTCCGGCGGTGGCCGGCAGAAGCCGATCGGCTCCGGATCCAACTCCGGTTCCGCTAGTGGAGGTTGGCAGAAGCCGGTCAACGCGCCGCTCGGGACGCCGTACCACCAGGCGGGTTCCCTGTGGTCCAGCGGCTACCACACCGGTATCGACTTCGCGGTGCCGGTCGGCACCCCGATCAGGGCCGCCGGACCCGGCACCGTCGTGAAGGCCGGCTCCGGAGGGGCGTACGGCAACGAGGTCATCATCCGGCACAGCGCCGGGATGTACACGCAGTACGCCCACCATTCCCAGCTCAAGGTGTCCGAAGGACAGACGGTCAAGGGCGGAGAGGTCATAGGCCTCGCGGGCGCCACCGGCAACGTCACCGGCCCCCACCTGCACATGGAGGTCCGCACCACGCCCGACTACGGCTCGGACATCGCCCCCATCCCGTACCTGCGCAGGCACGGCGTGAACATCTGAGACGACCGAGGAACACGTTGACCAGCACCGAATCACCCAAAGCAGTCGTGAATGACGATGTCGCCTACGGCCCTTGGGGCGACGTCAGCCCGACCTACTGGAGGGCGGGGGAGCACAGTTCCGACGAGGCCGCTGCCCGGCCCGCCCGAGCTGTTCTGGCTTCCGTGGCTCCCGTAGCTCCCGTGGAGGACGAACGGGCCGCTGCGCACATGCCGAGTGAACAGCCTGTTCCGGCCGAGGAGACCACTGCCGGCGAGAGCACTGCCACTGCCGGCGAGAGCACTGCCGCTGCCGGCGAGACCACCGCCCACGAGACTCCTGCACACAAGGCGCGGCCCCAGCAGGCTGCGGCGCCCGAGCAGACCGCCGCGTCCGAGCAGACCGCCGCGTCCGAGCAGACCGCCGCGTCCGAGCAGACTGCCGCGTCCGAGCTGGTTCAACCACCGCAGCCGCCCGAGGAGTTCCGCGAGCGGATCTCCTCCGTCGTCGCCGCCTTCGACACCCCCGAAGACCGGGGGCGGCTCACCACGGCGAGGGCCGAGGCCAAGAGGCTCGACGAGGAGATCAGCGCCCGGTTCGGCGAGGCCCACGCGCACACGGTCAACATCCGGGAGCTGAGGGGCTGGTTGGCGTTGCTGCTCGGGCAACCAGTGGTGGCCACCCGCTGGTACGTGCACACCACCCAACTGCAAAGCGAGGTCTGGGGAAGCCGGCACCAGTTCACCCGGGAGTCCGCCAAGCGGGCCGTCGGTGCCTGGATGGACATCACCGATGCCGCCGAGTCCGCGGCTCTGGGACAGGAGCTGCTGGCCATGCTCACGCTCGTGACCGGTGAGGACAGCCGGATGGCACGCCAGGTCCGGCGGCGGCTGAAGAAGACGCAGTCCCAGCAGTAGCCAAGGGCCACCGTCCCCGGGCTGGGGGCCACCCCTCGGGCCGGTGAAAGGGCGCGGGTGCAGGGCGATGTGCCCGTTCGTGCGGTGCCGGCTGCGCGAACGGGCGCGTTTGCGGCCCCATGGGGCCGGAACGGCGGCGACCTGCGCAATCGAGGGCGAACGTTGGGTACGTTGCACTGAGGGTGGCGCCCTGCCGGGGTGCGTCTTGCCGGAGCTCTTCTCGTTTGCTGCCTTTCAAAGGTAAATAGACCGCCTATCTGGTGATCAATGCCTGGACGTGTGGTCGACGGCTTCATTTCAGCACCCGAAGAACACGGTCCCACCACGTTCGTTCCTTTACTGTCCGATGAATGCGGTTCTTTTGCCGGGGAGGAAGTCGTTCTGCCCCCGGTCCGGGCGTGAAAACGACCGACGCACCGCACATCTGCGCGACTGTTCTTGTCCGGTCGAACCATTCCATGAGTGACGACCTGACAGATCCGGCGCCCGTCGTAGCCTGGTGGTCCGCCAACGGCGATATGCGTGCGTGAAATCCACCATCGATCCGCTCTCTCAACGAACTCCCGCAGCGGCTGGGCCGTCACCGTCGTGTCGTCGAGACGGCCGTGTCCCGGCGGGTCGGCGGCCGCCGCCTGCCCAGCCGCCACGAGCGCGAGGTGCCGGCGCCCGGTGAGCGGGCGGAGCAGGAGGAGCTCACACGTCGAAGGGCTGGAAGTGCACGAGGGCGGTGTCCTGCTTCTCGTACTCCACGGTCAGCTCGATCGCCACCGCGCCGCCGTCGGCATGGGGAACCAGATCCAGGTGGCCGCAGGCGTCTACGGCCACCGGGGATCCCGAGCAGTCCGATGTCATCTCCATGCTGGGTGTCCAGCGCGCTCCTGACCTCGCACTTCGCATCGTGCGCTCCGGCTGGCAACCCCTTCTGGTCCGCGAAGCGCATGGCTTCCTCGCACGAGACCGGCTGTGTCCTCGGGGCCATGTCGTCACTCGTCAGGTCGGCAGTGACCTGCCAGGTCACCCAACCCACGTACGCAAGCGGCAGCGCCAGCACTCCCAGCACCCAGTTCCGTCTTCTCATCATTCACCTCGACTCCAGCTCGCCCCAGGCATGGACACCTGAGAGGTCGAGGATGACGCGTACCCCGGGGGACACGGTTCCGCTTCGACCGGATCATGGCCCTGACGACGCGTGTCCACCGCCCCGAGGTCTGCCTCTTCGGGCGGTTCGAGGCCCTGGCGGCAGGACATGGCCTCCGGCCGCCGGATGTGCGCGGAGCGAGCGTGGCGCGAAGGCCGCTGGACAGGGCCATGACGGCGAGTTCGTCTGCGGGGCGTCGTCGCCGCCGGCGCCGGGTGCGTGTGAGGTGGGGCTGCCACGCTCTGCGCTGCCTATCCACGGCAGGGGATGGTTGGTACCGGGGCGGCGCTCCACACTGTGAGGCATGAACGGAAAGCGGCCCCTCGGGGAGTTCCTGCAGAAACGCCGGTCCCAGGTGCGGCCGGAGGACGTGGGGCTCGCCACGTACGGGGAGCAGCGCCGGGTGCCCGGCCTGCGCCGCGAGGAGTTGGCGATCCTGGCCGGTGTGAGTTCCTCGTACTACACCAGGCTCGAACAGGGACGCTCGTCGAACGCCTCACCGGAGGTTCTCGAAGCCATCGCCCGAGCCCTGGGCCTGGACGAGGCCGAGCGCCTGCACCTGCACGATCTCGCCGCGGCGCAGCGCCGCCCGGTGAGGCCGCGCCGGGTGCCGCCCGAGCAGGTGGCGGCGTCGGTTCGCCAGCTGGTGGCGTCCGTGACCGACGTGCCGGTGGTCGTCATCGGCCAGCGGTGCGACGTCCTGGCCTGGAACCGGACGGGGCACCTGCTGTTCGCGGGGCATCTCGACCCCGAGAGCCCGGACCGGCCGTCGGACCGGCCGAACATGGCGGAGCTGGTGTTCTGCGACGGTCATACGCGGGCTCTGTACGCGGACTGGCAGCAGAAGGCACGTGATGTCGTGGGAACTCTGCGGCTTGCGGCCGGGCGCCATCCGGACGATCCGAAAATGGCCTCGCTCATCGGGCGCCTCATGCTGAGAAGCGAGGAGTTCGAATCGCTGTGGGCCGACCACCGGGTGCGTGCCTGCCCCGTCGCGGCCTACACCATGTGTCATCCGCTGGTGGGCTCGATCGAGGTGACCCAGCAGACCCTCCAGGCCGAACTGGACCAGAGGGTCGTCATGGTCACCGCCGTACCCGGATCGGCCTCTGCCGACGCGCTCGCGCTCCTTGCCCGCACTGCCCACTCCGGTCGGGACGGCGGTTCGGCCGCGGAGCCCGCGGCGTGGAACCGCGCAGTCCACAGCGGGAGCTGAGACGCAAGTCGGCCGCACGCCTTCCCCTCCCGCTCTTCCGCCTACGCGCCGACCTCCTGCCGGGAGCCCCCTTCGCTGATCCGGCGTTCCGTCGGCCTGAACAAAAACAGTGCTGTCCCGCGTTTCATCGGCATGTCCGAAAACTGAAGGAATCATGAAGAAAAGACTCACGGGTGTCGTTCTGGCCTCCGTCGCGGCCGGCCTCTCCCTTGCGACGGTCGCCGCGGCGACCCCGGCGCCGACCGGCGCCGCACCCCTGTCCGAACCCCGGATCGTCACCCACTTCGACCTGGCCAAGGGGCAGATGCCGGAGAACGCCGTCATCGAGCCGAACGGCTCCGTGGACGTGACCTTCGCCGCCGCCCGCCAGGTGGCGCGCGTCGACCGGCACGGTGCGACGCGCGTCCTGGCGACCCTGCCGGCCCCCTCCGACAGCGGCGTCAACACCCCCGCGCTCGGCTTCCCGCTGACCACCGGCCTCGTCCGTATCGACGACGGAACCCTCTACGTCCTCTACGCCACCGGCACCGCGGACCTGACCGGGCTGTGGCGGCTGAAGCCGGGGCACAGGACGCCGGAACGCGTCGCCGCCCTCCCGGCCGACGGTCTGCCCAACGGACTGGCCTTCGACCCCCGCTCGCGCGCCTTCTACATCACGGACTCGGTCCTCGGCACCATTTGGTCGGTGCCCGCGCACGGCGGACGGGCAACGGCCTGGTCGACCGCCCCCGAGCTCGCCGCACAGGGATTCCTCGGAGTCAACGGCGCACGCGTGCACAAGGGCGCCCTGTGGGTGACCAACCTCGACCAGGGCACCGTGGTGAGCCTCCCCATCCACAGCGGTCGCCGTGCGGGAACACCGACCGTCAGGGCCACCGGCCTGGCCGGCATCGACGACTTCGCCTTCACCGGCCGCGGCAACGAGATCCTCGCCACCCTCAACCAGCCCAACAAGGTGGTCAGCACCCGCCACCGGTAGTAGTACACGTCCTGCGTCGTCTTGTCCGGCAGGTCCACGAACGGGATGTTCGCCTTGTACCAATCCGGCTCGTTGAAGCCCGACAGGTAGGACGAGTCGTCCAGGAAGTCGGTCCCCGCCCCGACCGGGGGATACGGCGCGGAGGCACCTTGAAGCGGTGCTTTTGTCCGTGGCCACGGCCGGACTGCCGACGTCGCCGAAGGGAAGCAGGGCAGCCGCCGCCAGGGTCGCGCAGGCGATCATCCGACAGGTCAGTTCACGGACAGCTGTCCACCGTCCGCCTGCGTGTAACACCTGATGAGCCACCAGGCCTCCTGAGTTGGTGTGCGACCGGTGTACACAGGGCGACGGAAAACCCCAGCCGGTCGGCCTGCTCGCCCTCATGAGTCGAGGGGGCGTGGTCGTGGCGGTCACAGGGATGGTGCCTGTGCGGCGCCGGTCCGGGCAGGGGTGCCGGGGACGGCGACGGGGCAGACCGTGCTGCCCGCGGGGCCGTTCGTCGGTGCCCGTCCGGTCAGATGCAGCCCTCCCGGGCGTAGGCCACGGTGTGCGCGCGGTTGCGCAGGCGCAGTCGTGTTGTGAGGCCGGAGGGCACTTTGACGGTGCGCTCGGAGGAGGACAGCTTGCGGCGATCCCCGCGGTGTCCAGCCCTTCGGCGGCCAGCCGGCGGCACGTCGATCTCACGCGGCGCGAGACCCGAGCAGGGACGCCGGGACGGCCGACCGCGCTGCAGCACTCCTGCCTGGGCGATCAGCCGGCCGAGCAGACTCCCTGACCGAACTGGGCACCGACCTCACCGGCCCGCTGTGCGTCTTGATCCACTGGGTCGGCGCCCACAGCGATCAACTCCCGCAGGCCCAGGCGGAGCGTGACGCCGAGACCACGGGGGCCGCTCGTCCGACTGCCACGGCCACGTCAGAGTGACTCCGGCTGACCGACGGTGTCCCCGCAGTCCGCAACCGGGACGCCAGAACCACAATGTCCGGGCGCCGTGGGGGGCGGCTCGCGGCGGCGGCTCCGGCGCGGCGGGGCGGGGCGGTTGACCGTCCTGGTCGGCGGGTGAACCGGCGAGGAACGCATCGACATCCCCCATGGCCCCGAACAACCCGACATCACGCGGACACCCCCTGCCGCCGGCTCCGACCGGCCGGGCCGGCACCACCTTTGAGGGAGCCGAGAGCCGGGCCTGGACGACGCCGAGGGCGGTCGTCGAACCGGACGTCGCCGATCACGACGCCTCACGTAGCGGCTGTCCCACAACCTGGTCACGCCGTCCCACAACCTAGTTACGGATGAGTAGCCGTACTCATGCCGGTCCGCGGACGCAGCCGTCATGGTGGTCCCACTGGCCCTCAGGCACCCCGCACAAGGGAACGCCCGGGGGACGCCACTTCGCCAACCCATCGGAGGACACCGCCATGACCACTTCCCACCGTGTGCGCGCTCTTCTCAGCCTCGCCACGGACAACTGGCTCTCTCGCGTCTACTTGGCCTCTGTCGCCGCCGCGGTCGGCTACTTCCTCTACGACTTGGTCATCGCCACGGGCCCCGACGCCTCGATGGCCGCCGCGGTGCCCTGGCTGCTGACCGCACCCCTGAGCCTGCTCTACACCCTTGTGCCCGACGGCGTGTTCCCCGACCTCAACCCCGCCTTGTCCACGACCCTGTTCATCACATCGGTGGCCGCGGCCGCCCTCGCCAACGCCGTCGTCATGGGCGCAGCCGTCCGCAGGCTCTTCCCGCCCGCGACCCGCGCCGCGTCCAGTGCCTGAACTCGCGCTTCCACGCTCACATGGTGACGGACGGCTTCGCCCTGTAGCGTCGTCGGTGGATGTCGTGGTTCGCAGCACCTGCCCGCGCCCCGGTGCGGGCATTTTGCTGTGCGGTACCACAGAGCCAGGACAATCTCCGGGTCCGCGCGGTGCGGACCCGCTCTCGGACTGAGACAGAGGTAGGCATGGCCAGCGGAACCGTGAAGTGGTTCAACTCGGAAAAGGGCTTTGGCTTCATCGCGCAGGACGGCGGCGGCCCCGACGTCTTCGCGCACTACTCCAACATCAACTCCAGCGGCTTCCGTGAGCTTCAGGAAGGCCAGGCGGTCACCTTCGACGTCACCCAGGGCCAGAAGGGCCCGCAGGCCGAGAACATCACCCCCGCCTGACCGGCCCACCGGGTACGACCGGGCCCCCTGGAGCGAGTGCTCCGGGGGGCCCGTACCGCTCGAAGCCGTCCGCAGCGCGATGACCCGGCCATCCAGCAACGCCGGACCGTGAGACTGCCGCGCATCAAGTCGGCCGGAGCCGCGGGTTCACCGCCTGGCGGCCGATGGGCGTCGTTGACCCCCACGGGCCGCCGCCCACGATGCCGCCGCCGGGAATGTGGATCGTTCCCCTCACGGCGACAGCGACGGTGCCGTGGCGGCACCGGCATCGGGGCACGTCGGTGCCAGCGGTCGTCGACGGTGTCGTACGCCTCGGTTTCGGCGAAGACGGCGTCCGGGCCGGTGCCGTCGTGTTTGCACTCCCCGCCGAACGTGTAGATCCTCGTGCCCACGGCTGCGGCGGCGATGCCGCCGCGGGCGGTCGGCATCGGTGCCCGCTCGGTCCACCGGCGGGAGGCCAGGTCGAACGCGTAGACGGTGTCCCCCACGTTCACCTGCCCCGGTCCCGGCCGCCGAGCACGTAGAACGTCGTGCCGACGACGGCCCCGCCGACATGATCGCCGGGAACGCCGTCCACTGCGGCGACTGAACTGCCCACGCTGGTCGAGGTGAGGGCTGCCGGAAGGTCCTCCTGGAGCCAGACGGTGCCTTGCAGCGGGAGTTCCCCGCGTGCGGCTGCCCTCAGGCCGGCCCCCACCCGCACGGCGTCACGCTCCCGGCGTGGAGGTCGCGCTCCAGAGCGTTGTGTTCCGAGACCGGTGCGGCGGCGGTTCGAATACCGGCCGGCCCCTGCGCGCGGGGTTCCTCGAGCGCCCGGGAAGCGAGTGGCCGCCACCGCCGACGCCCGAGGAGACGCAGCTCACCACCGGGCGTTCTCCGGCACGTCGATCTGCCGATCCGCCCAGCCCATCCGGGTCGTCGCCGTGTAGTTCATCGTCGAGCCGGCGTCCAGACCCGCCTCCTGCGCCGCGGCCGACGGTTCGGTCAGTACCAGTTGCTCCGACAGCAGGGCGCCGGTGGACGGGTCCACGATCAGCTGCTGCTCCATTTTCCCCAGCGGGGCCGGCGTCGTGCCGGGGAACGCGACACCGACGCCCTTGCGGCCCACTGGGTCGGTGGTGGCCCCCAGCGCCCGGATGCCGGGCAGGTCCGCGATCACCCGGTACGCGGCGGCCCGTACCGCGGGCTTCACCGGCATGGTGATGAGGTCGGCCGCGCGCCGGAACATCCAGGCCGTGCGGCCGGCGCTGGTCTCGGCGCCGCTGTCCTCCTTGTACAGCCGCTCAAGCAGTCGGCGCAACTCCGCGCTGCCGGTGGGAAGTTCCCCCAGGTACTGGTAGGAGACGTTACGCGGGCCGAGAGCGTAGATCTTGTCATGGGAGTTGGTCCGCATGGCCATCGGCCGCCGGTCGGTGCCCATCGGGAGCGACAGGCTGAGCGATCCGTCCCCGCCCGCCTTGATCTGTACCTCGCGGGGTGAACCGGCGGCTCGCCAACGTGCCTCGTCCGCCTTGGTGCGCGGCGCGGTCTCGGAGTCCAGACCGGTGACCATCAAACTCTGGGTTCCCGGCCGCACACCCACCGACCATTGCTCGGTCTCGTCGGTCCGCACGGCGTAACGCTGTCCCGGCTCACCGACGACATCCACGTTCTGCGACCGTGTGGTGGTCTGCCAGTACGTTCCCTCAGTGTCCGAAGTCTCGATCTTCCTCGCCGCGGCCAGCAGTTCCATACGGCCGTTCAACTGCGTCGCGGTGGCGGACGGCGGACGCGCGCTCGCGCCCTCGTCCGCGATCCCCGTGGGGTCCTGCTGGCCCACGGTGCCCACCACCACTACCGCGGACGCCGCGACGGCCGCCACGGCCCCGAGCGGCAGGACCCAGGTGCGCGGCCGCAGGTGGAAGCGTCCTGCGCGGCTGTCCGGCGTTTCCGCCATGATCCTGGCAAGGTCCTCCCGGTCGCGCAGGGAGCCCGCCAACCGGGACGGGTCCAGCTCGGCGGGCCGGGCGTCCGCGAGCACCTTCATCACGTCGGGCCGCCCGGACCGTTCGTGTGACCTCTTCATTTTGTTCCCCTTCTTCAGGTGAGTGCTTTTCTTCAGGTGAGTGCCTTGGTGCGATTGGCTCGCCCCGTTGGCCGCGCCGGTGGTAGGGACACGTCTTCCATGGCCTTCTCCAGACGGCGACGGGCGCGGTGCAGACGAACGGTCAGCGTCGCTGTGGTGCAGCGCAGGACTCGTGCGGCCTGCTTGGCGCTCAGCCCGTGCCAGGCGATCAGGGTCAGCAACTCCCGGTCGGCGTCGGACAGGCTCGCCAGGGCCTGGAGCGCGGCCTCGCGATCGCTCACGCCCGCGGCCACGTCCTGCGCCTCGGTCAGGGCGCCCATACTGATGCGCTGTGCCTCCTGTGCGGCGAGGGCGTACTGGTGGCTGTCCCGGCGACGCATCTCCCGCACCAGGTTGCGGGTCACTCCCAGGAGCCATGGCAGCTCGGGCTGTGGAAGGTCCCGCATCCGGCGCCAGGCGATGGTGAACGTGTCGCTGGTGAGATCCTCACCGACCTGCCGCCCCACCTGGCTCGTGGCATAGGCGAGTACCCGCGGATAGCACTCCTCGTAGATGGTGCGGAAGCGTTGGGCTTGGGTCACGCGCCGTCTCCTCGTCTCGGCTCCTTCACCAAGCAATGTGCGTGGTGGCCGAGTTCTTACAGGCCGAGCTGAAACCCGTGCGGCGCCCAGAGGTTTCGGGCACCGCACAGGTGATGACGGCTACGGGCCGAGGAGCGTGCCGGACCAGGTGGGGCGGCGACTGCGCCGCAGGGTCGTGCACCAGGTCGCCGCCTGGTCACGTCGGCAGAAGCGGAGCAGCGCACGACAGCTTGCCCGCGACGTTCTGCCCCGCTCCGGGCCGGCGTGGCCCGCAGCGTGCGATCCCGCGTCGGCGGCAGTACCGGTGGGGCCCGGGTGTCATCGGCGGGCACGGTGGTGTTCGTCAGGCCGGACAGGGCGGCGCGGCCCGGGTCTGTCATCCCCGCTACTGCCTGGTTTCCCTGGTCTTCGGGGAGGAGGGGCCGTATGGGCCTCGGGACGCTTCCTGTTCGTGTTGCCCAGTGTCCGCTCAGGTGTGACGGGGGTTGCCGGGCGCGCAGTGGGCCCTGATGTGGACGCGTTCGCCCTGGGGGCCCAGGATGCTGAGGAACTCCACGGGGCTGTCATCGGCGTTGCCGAACCAGTGCGGGAGGTGGGTGTCGAATTCGGCGACCTCGCCGACGGTGAGGACGAAGTCCTCGCCACCGAGTACGACGCGCAGTCTTCCGTTGAGGACGTACAGCCAGTGGTAGCCCTCGTGGGAGCGGGGGTCGGGTTCGCGGCCTTCGGTCAGGCCGGCGGGGAGGATGTGTTTGAACGCCTGGAGGCCGCCGGGTTTGCGGGTCAGTGGGACGACGGTCATGCCGTTGCGGGTGAACGGCTGCGGGTACACCCGGGGGTCCAGATCGGCCGGGGCGCCGACGAGCTCGTCGATCGGCACCCGGTAGGCCCTGGCCAGGGGCAGCAGCAGTTCCAGGCCTGGTTTGCGATGCCCGGACTCCAGCCGGGACAGGGTGCTGATCGAAATGCCGGTGGTCTCCGACAGGGCGGTCAGGGTGGCGCCCCGGCGGCGTCGCAACTCGCGCAGCCGGGGCCCGACCGCTGCCAGCACGGCGTCGACGTCATCACGCATGCGTTCACTGTGTCCGCCCTGGGCACTTTTCACAAAGAGCTTTGCCAGAGAGCCCGGACCCGGGGGCACGTTGGCGGCGGAGGTGGTCCCGATGACCCGGCACCCCCGTGGTGCCTGCTGGTCAACGTGGTGGCCGGCGTCGTGGTCACCGCGGCGGCGTCCGCGCTGGTGCCGGCCGAGGCACCTGAATCAGCACGCTCGCCTCTGGACAAGCCCGGCCGAGCGAGACGGGTGTGCGCCCGAACCGAGCGAGACGGGTGTGCGCCCGAGTGCGCCCCGAAGAGCCGTGCGTCGGTGGGTGCGGCCGCGCGGGGCGTCAGCGGCCCGACACGAGGGTCAGTCCTCGCGACTGAACGCCTCGACCTCGCAGTCCCGCGAGATCTTGGCTGCCTCCTTGCTGTACGGTCGGACCCGGCCCCGGGGGGCGTACATCCAGGAGCCGCCACTGGGGACCCCTTCGGCCGCCAGCCCCTTGTCATTCATGTACTTGATCCGGGCCCGGTAGTCGTCCATGTAGTTCGGATTCTTCGCCGGGTCCAGCTCCGGTGGCTCTATGGGTTTCTTCGACGCCCACGCCTTGGACGCGGCGGGGTACTCGGCGGCTTCTTCGGGGTCGACGGTGATGATGCCGTGGCCCTTGCTGGAGGTCGGCACTCCGTGGTCCCTCAGGCATTGTGCCCAGCGCTGTCTGACGGCATCCATCTCCTCATCGGTCATGTCCAGCCTGATGAGCACACCTTCGTCGGATCCGGTGGACCCTTTGCTCTTGGTGCTGCTAGCCGAAGGACGGTCAAGGGAGGCGACCTGATCCCTCTCCTCGTCCCTGGTGCCGTCTTGCGAACCTGAGCCGCAGGCCACGAGCAGGCACAGAGCCAGTGCGGCCGTGGCCGTGGCATCGCATCAGGTGATGGTGTTCGACATGCCCGGCACCGTAGGGCCAAGATATGGGGGTCCTGTCAGGACACCATCAGAATTCTTGCCCGCCCGGCCTGCGGCAGGGACGCGGTCGACCAGGCCTTCGCTGCGCAGCTGTCGGTAGATGCCCTGTGCGGCTCAGCACAGCGCCCCGCCGGCACTGACGCGCCCTCGCGGGACGCGCTGTGAGCGGCAAGGCCGGCCCGGAGGAGGGCGAGGTCTCCCCGCGTGATGCTCCCCGCTGTTTTCCCGTCCATGCCGTGCACTCAAACAAGCCAAACGGGCCACAGCCTCTGGCGCGTCCCCTCCGCGCGAGCAATGATTGAACGGTAAACTAAATGCCGGGGTCTACGGCGGTCGGCCATCCCTCGCACACAGCAGAGGAAGACTCAGATGAGCATCGCGCTCGTGCGCAACCCGGGCGAAGGCACCCTCTACCGCTACTACGACAGCGTCCAGGAGCAGGTGGTGTCGAACTCCGAGACGCAAGGAGTGGTCAGCGTCCTGCGGCTGACCATGCGTCAGGCGGACGCGCCGCCCCTGCACACCCACAGTCGGGAGGACGAAAGCTGGGTGGTCCTGTCCGGCCGCGTCCGGTTCTGGGTCGGCTCGGCCTCACTCGACGAGTGCGACGTCCATGACGCCGAGCCGGGCGCCTATGTCTTCGGCCCTCGATTGGTTCCTCACACGTTCCAGCCGCTCACCACGACGGCGGAGGTGTTGGTCATCAACAATCCCGGGGCCGTCGAAGGCTACTTCCGGTCGATCGGCCCCGCCGACGCGCGTCAGGACACGGACCACGCCGACATGCTGGCCCAGTACGGGCTGACACTCCTGGACGGCCCGCCGCGCGCCTAGGAATTGCCCGGGTGATCAATTGCGGAGCCAGATGACCAAAGCCGCCGCGGTGGCGGTGCCGAGAGAGACGTAGTCGGGTCTGCCGTAGCGCGTGGGCACAGGCCGGGACTGCTTCAGCCTGTTGATCGTCCACTCCACGGTGTTGCACTTCTTGTACCGCTCAGTCGTCGAAGTGGGGCGGCCGTTCGCCGCGCGAGCCCCTGCGCACGCGCGCGACACGGCTGTCGGACTTCTCCGGAATGGTGTGTCAGGTAGCCCGGTGCCGCAGAAGCGGCGGCACGTCCCGATGCTGTCTGCCTTCTCCGCCGCGAGACGGTCGGGCCTGTCCGCTGCCTGGCCGCCCGAGCCGCGGGCGCGGAACTTCTCCCAGCACCGCCTTGAGTCGCGTACGATCCGCCCGCTGACCCGGCGTGACGACCAGGGACAGCGGGCGGCGGCGGTCGTCCCGCGCTCAGATGGAACGTGCCGGTCAGCCCGCCTCGCGAGCGGCTCAGCCCCTCACCTCCTGCGCCATCTCCATCAGGCGGCCGGCAGGCTCTGCCACGGCGTTTCGCCCGGGCGTTCCGGAACAGGTCCGTGGCGATCAATTACTGGTCGCAGGAGACTGGGCGGCGGACTCGCGCTTCCAGGTAGCGGCGATCGCGATGCCGGTCCCCGCCGTCCCGTACAGCGTGAAGAGCACTCCCTGCCGGTAGAGGCTCCGGCGTTTCAGCTCCTGGGCGAACTTCAGCTGCTCGTACGTGCTCGTGCCGATCGAGCGGCCGCCGGCGTTGTCGTAGGAGAGCAGGCACCTGTCCCCGCGCCTGAAGCGGCCGGGCTCTCCTCGCCGTCCTCGCCCAGCTGGAGCCCCGGGCAGTCCGGGATGCCGTAGGCCGAACCGGCTCTGAGCAGCGACAACACTCCCCACACCAGCGGAATCAGGAACAGGACCAGGAGCACGGCTCTGCATCTCATCGGTTCACCCTGGTGAGGCCAACGAGAAGGGGCCTCCGGCAGTGCGTGATTGCCCGCGGGAGGGCGGCGGCCCGAACCAGACCGCCGGGGCAGGTGATGAGCGGCGCGACCTGCTCCGTGCAGGCCCAGTCCCGTCGGGCGGGCTTTCTGCCGCTGACCGGCCGGAAGGACTGGTATCTGTCTCGAAATGAGCGTTGGGCAAAAGCAGTTCAGGCCGGGCCGGTCGACCGCCACCCGGGCTGTAACGGCGCCGCCCTCGCCCCACCCCCCGCACACTGAACGCGGTGACACGGTGGAGGCCAGGCTGCGGCGACTCGCTTGACGCACCGTCGACCGTGCACTGGCCCGCCGGGGCCTGCCCGCGCGGATGGACGGTGGCCCGGATCAGATGGTGGGCTCGGGCAGCACATGGAGCCCGCACTGGACCCTCGACCAGCCCGCGCCACCCTTTGGTACCACCCTCATCCGCACGGCCGGACGGAAAGGCACGCGCGGCGCCTCGCCGGGGAGTTTCTGAGGGACGACGAGAAGTCCTCCTCCCTTCCGCTACCGAAGAGGCACGGCGTCGACGACCCGCCCGTCATCGTCGTGCGGTTCGACGGCGCTCAGTCCGGCCGCCAGCACTGCCTGACGCAGCGCGTCGGATTCCTCGGCGACCGCAACGTGGGCAGCATTCTTGAGCGGGCGATCCAGATAGGTTACGGTGGCCGCATGGCAAGGACCCGGGAGTTCGACACCGAGGCGGCGGTGAGCCGTGCGATGGACCTGTTCTGGACGCGCGGCTACGAGGCGACCTCGGTGCGCGACCTGACCCGGCACCTCGGGATCGGGCAGGGCTCCCTGTATGCCGCGTTCGGCGACAAGGACGGCCTCTACCAGGCCGCGCTGGAGCACTACCGCGCCACCTTCGCGGCGGCCGCCCTGCGCAGCCTCGAAGAGGGGGCCGGCGCCCGCTCGGCGATCCGTGCGCTGTTGGTCGAGCGGATCCGGATCGCCGTCGAACACGGCGGCCGGGGCTGCCTGCTGGTCAACGCCGCCACCGAGCGCCTGCCGGAGGACCGGCCGACCCGGCGCACCGTGCGCGACGTACTGAGCGCCAACGAGGACGCACTGGCAGATGTGCTGCGCGCGGCGGCGGAGCGCGGCGAGATCTCGACGCGGCACGACCCGCACACCCTCGCCGCCTTCCTCGTCACGTTCCTCAACGGCCTCCTGGTGTCCTCGAAGATCACGCCCGACGCCGACGCCCTCGAACCCCTCGTGGAGGTCGCGCTGACCGCGCTCGACTGATTCTTTCATGCCCTCAATCTGTATCGGACGATCCAGATAAACCGCCTACGGCAACGCGCCCACGGCAACCCGCCCACGGCAACCCGCCCACGGCAACCCGCCGACGGGGCGGCTCACCGCCTGCGATCCCCTCCCGTCATCACCGGTACGGGCTGCGACTGCGGGCGGGCCATGCCCACCACCCCGGAAAATTGGTGAAGCAATGATTCTCGACCATCACGGAGAGCCTGTTCGCACCGGCCGTGCCACCGTCAACGGAACGAGTCTGCACTACCGGACGGGCGGGTCCGGCCCGGCAGTGGTGCTCCTGCACGGCGTGCCGAAGACCAGCTACCACTGGCGGCACCTCGTCCCGAAGCTGACGCCGCGCCACACCGTCGTCGCACCCGACCTGCGTGGTCTCGGTGACTCCGCGCGTCCCGCGGACGGTTACGACTCCGCGACGATGAGCGACGACATCGCCGCACTGATGACCCACCTCGGGCACGACACCTACAGCGTGATCGGGGAGGACTGGGGAGCCGTGATCGGCTACCAACTCGCCGCCCGGCACCGCGATCACGTGGGCGCCCTGATCTTCGCCGAGGCACTGTTCCCCGGGTTCGGCTTCGAGGACCACACCGCACTCACGCAAGAGAACGTCTCAAGCGGCATGCACCTGTGGCACCTGGGCTTCTACTTCCAGCCGGACGTGCCCGAGATGCTCATCTCCGGGCACGAACGCGAGCTGATCACCTACATGATCAAATACGAGCGCAGCCACCCGGACACCGCCACCCCCGACGCGATCGAGGAGTACGTGCGGTGCTACTCCATGCCCGGTGGCATCCGCGCGATGCTGTCGATCTACCGGGCGATGCTCGTCGACGCCGAGCAGAACCGGCAGGCGGCCCGGAAGAAGCTGGACATCCCGGTGCTGGCCCTCGGCGGCTCGGCCTTCATCGGCGACCGCAACGAATCCCAGATGCGGCTGTTCGCCCACGACGTCACCGGCCACGTCTTCGACGCCGGACACGACCTCGCCGAGGAGGTACCCGACGAGATGGCCGAAGTCGTGCTGCCCTTCTTGGCCAAGCAGATGTAGAAACCACGGTGGAGCCCGATGACCCCCTGCCCGGCCTCGTGGCCGAGCGCGGCGCCGGGCTCCCCAGTCGCGTCGAAGCCTCAAGCGT
Organism: Streptomyces sp. NPDC030840; assembly: GCF_055572015.1. Classification (NCBI taxonomy): domain Bacteria; kingdom Bacillati; phylum Actinomycetota; class Actinomycetes; order Kitasatosporales; family Streptomycetaceae; genus Streptomyces; species Streptomyces sp. NPDC030840. The sequence goes on from NZ_JBVIEE010000012.1 coordinate 174,823, forward strand.
TGGGCGCGCACCCCGCTCCGCGCCGCCTCCGGCTCCACACATCCGCACTGCCGCACGAGGGGGTGAGGGTCCCAGCGGGGGACGGTGCCCGTGGCACCCGCCGGGAGGGGATCGTGCCCATCGGTGCAGCGCACGACCTCGATGCGGTCACCCGCGGTGAACTCGGTTCCCATCAGGGTTCCTTCGCACGGCAAGCGTGCGGGGAGCACGGCTGCGCCGCACGCGAGCCGGGGCGGAGGTCAGGACTCGGTCACGTGCCGACGGTCGGCGCCGTGGCCGGCGGCTTGGGTGTGTGGCCCGTTGTCGCTCTGGCCGTGGTCGTTGTGTTGCCGCGTCGTCGGCGTCGCTGACCGCCGTGGGTCTTCAGGCCGCGGCCCAGGGAGCGGTAGGGGTTGCGGGGCAGCAGGCCCAATGGTGGCGAAGTCGCTGGGCATCGACGGTCTCCTCCTCGTTGGCTTCTGGGGGTGTCTGGCGCGGCCGGGGTGCTTTCGCGATGGTCCACGGCGATGTCGCAGCGGAGCGGGTTGTCAGGCGCCGGTGCGGGTGAGTCCTCCGTCCACGTGGAGGATCTGGCCGGTGATGAAGTCGGCATGATCGGAGGCCAGGAAGCCGAGCAGGTTGGCTGCATCGGCAGGGTCCGCGACGCGTTTGATCGTCTGCGTCGCAGTGACTTTGGTCAGTTGGCCGGGCGCCGCGTGGCCTGCGTAGTCCTTGAACCCTTCGGTCGGCACGATGCCGGGGGCGATGGCGTTGACCGTGATGCCGTAGTCGCCGAGTTCGTTGGCCAGGGCCCGGGTGAGGGCGTGCACGCCTCCCTTGCTGGTGCGGTAGGCGAGGTCGCGGGACTGCCCGAGTGCGATCGACGACCCGGTGTTGATGACGCGGCCCCAGCCTGCGGTCTTCATCCCGGGCGTGAAGGCCAGGGCGAAGTGCAGGATCGACTCGACATTGGTCGCCTGGATTCGGCGCCACGCTTGCAGGGTCACGTTGTCGAGGTTCGTCGGCGAGGAGACGGCGGCGTTGTTGACCAGGATGTCGCAGCGGCCGAAGCGCTTGAGGACCGTGGCGGCGAGCGCCTCTATCTGTGCGGGCTGGCTGACGTCGCAGACCATGCCCGTCTTCGCGCCGTCGCCGGGCAGCCCGGCCAGGCCGGCGCTCGGATCATTGATGTCGACCGCGATGACGTGGGCGCCGTCCGCTGCGAGCCGTCGGCAGTAGGCGTGCCCGATCCCTCGGGCCGCGCCGGTGATCAGTGCGGTCTTTCCCTGAAGAGTCATGGTGGAATCGCTCTCTCTTGACGGGTGCCGCCCCGGATGCGGGGGCGGCACCTGGGGCGGGCAACGCGCAGGGCCGCCTGCGGGTGCCCGCTGCTGGTCAGGCGAACTTCTGGGTGATGGTCTTGTACTGCAGGAAGTGCTCGATGCCGCCGGCGGCGTTGGTCTGACCGACGCCGCTGGACTTGTAGCCGCTGACCTCGAACTGGCTGGACATCTGGGCCCAGTCGTTGATCCAGACCATGCCGGCCTCGACCTTGCGCGCGACCCGCAGCGGAAGATCGACGTCCCGGCTCCACACGCACGCGCCGAGCCCGTATTCGCTGTCGTTGGCCAGGGCGACGGCTTCGTCCTCGGTGTCGAAGACCTGGATGGTCTGCACGGGGCCGAACACCTCCTGTCGCACGATCGGAAGCGAGGAGTCGGTCACCTCCAGCAGGGTCGGGGCGTAGAACGCCCCCTTGGCCAACTCGCCCTCGGTGAACGGGCCGCCGCGCAGCACCGGCGTGGCGCCCGCGGCGATGGACTCCTCGACGAGCCGCTCCACGCGCTCCACGCTCGTCTTGTCGATCAGCGGGCCTATGTCGCTGGCCGGATCGATGCCGGGACCCACACGCACCTTGCCCAGGCGCTCAGCCAGACGTTTCTTGACCTCCCCGTACACGCCGCGCTGGACGATCAGACGGCTCGCGGTGACACAGAACTGACCGGCGAAGATCGTCAGCGACTTCTCGATGACGGGCAGCGCCTTGTCCAGGTCAGCGTCGTCGAAGATGATGTGCGGCGTCTTGCCGCCCAGCTCCAGGCCGACGCTCTTGAGGCCGCGACCGGCAGCCTGGCCTATCTGGCGGCCGGTCGCGGTGCTTCCGGTGAACGCAATGGCGGGCACCTCGGGGGCGGCCACCAGGTGGCGGGCCGCGTCGCCGCCGTCCTCGGTGATGATGTTGATGACGCCCGGCGGGAGGCTGGGCGTGTCTGCGAAGACCCTGCTGATCGCCTCGTTGACCAGCGCGGTCTGTCCGGGCAGCTTGACCACGACGGTGCAGCCGGCGGCCAGGGCGCAGGACATGTCGCGGGCCGCGAGCGCGGTCGGAGCGTTCCACGGGACGATGATCGCCGCGACACCGACCGGCTCGCGCACCAGCGTGGTGTGCTGGTTGGGCGCGACCTCCATGACGCGGCCGTAGGTGGTCTGGGTGAGCGCGGCGGCGTTGATGAAGAACTTCTTGGCGCCGCCCGCATCGAAGGCGGCCTCGGCGACCGGCTTGCCGTTCTCCAGCGTGGTGAGGTGGCTCAGTTCGCTCTCGTGCTTTTCGAAGGCACGCGCGATGTCGAGCAGGACCTGGGTGCGCAGCGTCAGGTCGTTCGGCCAGTTGGTGTTGCGGAAGGCCGCGGCGGCCGCCGCGATGGCGGCTTCGGCCTCGGCGCGGCCGGCATTGGAGTAATGGCCGAGGATCTCGCCGGTGGCGGGGTTGATGCTCTCCTTGGTCTCGGCGGACTCCACCCACTGGCCGTTGATCCAGTTCCGGGCGGTCTTTTCAGTGCTCATGGAATGCGGCTTCCTGTGTCAGAACGGTGGGTTGCAGTCGCAGCCGGCGCGGGGCGCGAACCGGGGCGGATGAGCGAGGGGACGGTCCCGGACTCCTGCGCCGGGCGTCTCGTCGCCTCTGGCACTCCCACACGCACCAGCGTATAGCCAACAACAACGATGTTGTTGGCAAATGCGCACTCGCTGCCACCCGAACGGGGGCCGGTTTCGGCGGTGCCGGGTTGGGGGCCGGGCGAGGGGAGAAGGCTTGGACGATGACTGGAACCTGGCCGACCGGGCCGGGGCGGCGGGCGCGAGGAGCGCGGGACCCGGGGATGAAGCCGAGGGCGAGCATCAGCGCCACACGTCCGACGGGGAAGGTCGCGCCAGAAGATCGAGCGCCAGCCGACCAACTGCACGAGCAGGCCGCCGATAGGGGCCGATCAGGGGGCGGCGGCCATGGTGATGCCGACGACCGCGGCCCACACGCCGAGGCCGCGGGCCCCCGCGCGCCGGTCGGTGAAGGTGTGGATGATGTTCGCAATGGCATCCGGGTTGAGCATCGAGACGCCCACCGCCTGCACCGTCCGGAGCATCACGAGAAGCTCCGGGGCCGGCGCCAGGGAGCACAGAAGGGAGCCGGCCGAAAGAGAACGGCCAACCCAGCCATGAAGACCTTCTTACGAGTGGCGCACGCGGTGCGGCTCCCGGCCTGGGGCGGAGGCGCACCCCGGCACCCCCGCGGGTCCTGCGGCACGCCGCCGTGCACCCGCGCGAGCACGCTCCCTCGGGGCACGACCACCGGCCATCCCCGAGGGGGCGTGACCGCGTCGGGTGATCAGCTCAGGCCATGTAGGTGGCAAACCACTCGAGCATCTGCTCCGGGTCTTTCTGGAAGAAGGTGTAGCCGTCCCAGCGCCGGGTCGAGCCCTCGATCCAGAAAAGCTTCTTCTCGCTGACCGGGATGTTGTCGTACATGGCCTGGACATCGCTGGGCCGCGTGTACAGGTCGTCCCGCACTTGATAGAGGAACGTGGGGACCTTGACATTCTTGGCCCACGGCACCGGGGAGAGTTCGTCGAAGCCGAAGCTGATCTTGCGGCGGACCAGTTCGTTGAGGTCGTCGTAGTACTCAGACAGGCCCAGGCGCTCCAGTCCCCGCTCGGCAGAGACGCCGCTGGACAGGGGCTGGGGCGAGACCATGCAGCGCACCCCCTCGAAGACGTCGGGACGCCGCGTCATGGCGAACATGGTCGAGTTGGCACCGAAACAGCGGCTGAACAGGCCGATGGTCATGTCCCGGGTGTCGGGACGGCTGCGCACGTAGTTGATCGAGCCGACGACGTCGCGGGACTCGAAGCGCCCCACAGTGAAGATGCCGCCGTTCGCCGCTCCGCTGTGTCCGAAGTTGCGCAGGTCGTAGGTGAGGATGTTGTAGCCGGCGTCGTGCAGGATCTTGTAGTCGGGGATGAAGTTGACCTCGAAGTCGTTGCCGGTGGCCCCCGCCAGCGACTTCCAGGGCTCCAGGTGCGAGGGGAGCCCGGCCCGGCTGAACCAGCGCGGGTGATTGGCGATGAGGATCTTGTCGGAGCCGGGGGCGGGGATGTACCAGCCCTCCAGCGGCACGCCGTCCTCGGATGGGAAGGCGACGTCCTCGTACTCCAGGCCGGCCTCGTCGGGACGGTGCAGGATCGGCGAGCGCAGCGAGGTCCCGAAGCCGTCTGCGATCTTCTGCAGGGTGGCGTCGATCTCCTCGCGGGTCATGTCGGTGCTCGACATGGGGTCCTCCTGTGGGGTGGGGTGTCCTGGCCCGATGAGTCAGGAAGCAGTGGGTGAGACCTGCGTGAGCCGCGGGCGGGCGATCTGCGTCGCGGCGTCGACCACCGCGGCGCGGCGTGCGGCCCGTTCTGCGGGATCGTTCGCGTCGCGGCCGCAGAGCATGCGCGCGATCTGAGGCGCGGCGGCCCAGTAGCTGGCCAGTGACAGCACCAGGAACACCAGGTGGGCCGCTTCGACGCTGTTGTCGATCAGGCCCTCTTTCTGGGCGGCGGCGATGGACGTGGTCTTGCTGATGTACAGCTCGGAGCGCGTGGATTCCTCGGCCACGGCGCCCTTGCCCGCCAGCCCCTCCCACAGCAGCAGACGTGCCAGGTCGGGGTGGGCGAGCTGGTAGTCGAAGGAGCGGCCCGCGAACTCGCCGACGTCCTCGGCGCTGGCGACGGCCAGCGGGACAGCTGTGGCGACCTGGTCGAGTTCGCTGTGGATCACGGCGGAGAACAGCTTCTCCTTGCCGCCGAAGTAGTTGTAGACGCGCTCCCGGTTGACCTGGGCGCTCTTGGCGATCCGGTCGATGGTCGTGCCGTGCAGGCCGTGCTCGGCGAACTCGGCCAGCGCGGCCTCGTGGATACGGCGCTTTGTTCTCTCGATGTCCCTAGCCATGACTCAACCATAGCACCAACACCAACGTTGGTGTTGGTATGGTGTGCGCCTGCAGTGTCACCGGTGTCAGCTACAAGCGACCGTTCTCCCCGGCTCCCGCAGTCGGCAGCCGGCCCCGGCGGGCACCCGGAAAGCGAGGAAGCAGCCATGGCAGACCAGACCATCAGCAGGGCAGCGTCGGGCACCTGAGCCGGGCGATCTGGAAGCGAACCGCATCGGCTATGACATCACGCGCCTGCCGCAGACGGGACCGTATACATTCGCCGCCGACGCTGTTCCGCGCGAGCGCAGCCAGGCCCTCCTGTCCTATGCCGCGCGCGAGCTTGGGCACATCGACACCGCCGCTATCTGCTTCTCGCTGACGCGGTCGGCCATGAACTGATCAACACCGCGCTGGCGCCCTATCCAGATGATGACCCTGTCATTGCCGCCAAGATCGGCCCCCGGCCCGTGCTCTCTGGGGAGAGTTCCAGTACACGCTGACCCCGCCGCAGGTGCGTGGGCAGGTCGAGGGGACCCCGCGCCAGCTCGGACGTGATCATCTTGATGTGGCGAACCTCGCGCGTCCAGGGCCGGGTTAGGTCAGCGAGCGCTTCGGTGAGTTCGCCGAGCTGTGCGAGGAAGGGCTCGTCCGGCACCTGGGGCTGTCCAACATCACGGCGACCAGCTCGCAGAGGCCCAAGCCATGGCCCCGGTGGTCTGCGCGCAGAACGCGTACGGCGGCCTGAGCCGTCCTGACGCAGACGCGCTCGTTCAGGTCTGCGAGGAGCGGGGCATCGCCTTCGTTTCGTTCTTCGCCCTCGCCGGTGCGGGAGGCGCGGACGGCATTCCCACGAGTTCGACCGGGTAGCCGTCGGTGGCGAAGGGCGGGGCGCTGTCGAGGAACTCCTGCACGCTGCCGGGGGCGGCCTCGATCAGGACGTCGCCGCGCCGATCGCGTACATACTGTTCGGCGCGGGCGAACCAGGCGCGGTAGTCGGCACGGATCGCCGCACCGGCGCTGCGGGGGTCGTCGCGCAGCAACTGGAAGTAGTCGGGGTGCGAGGCCTTGAAGTCGTCGCCGACCACGGGTCGTGCCAGGCCGCAGCGCACGGGGGCATCCTGGCGGCCAGCAGCTTGCCCCCCCCGGGTTGGCCCAGGACGTACACGGCGCGCGGAGATCACGCTCGGTTCGACGGGATCGCGGTCATCGGGGTCGACGAACACGTCTGGAGGCACACGCGCCGTGGCGACAAGTACGTACCGGTGATCATCGACCTCACCCCGGTCCGAGACGGCACCGGACCGGCACGGCTGTTGGACATGGTCGAGGGCCGCCCCAAGTCGGCGTTCAAGACCTGGCTCGCTGAGCGCGACGAGGCGTGGCGTGGCGCAATCGAGGTCGTCGCGATGGACGGCTTCACCGGCTTCAAGACCGCTGCAGCTGAGGAAGTCCCCGACGCCGTCGCGGTCATGGATCCCTTCCACGGCGTCCGCTTGGCCGGCGACGCTCTCGATCGCTGCCGACGCCGAGTGCAGCTCGCGATCCACGGCCACCGCGGGTAAGCACGACCCGCTCTACAAAACCCGACGCACCCTGCACACCGGTGTCGGGCTGCTCAGCGACAAGCAGACCGACCGACTCCGGACACTGTTTGCCGACGAGGCCCACGTCGAAGTCGAAGCAACCTGGGGCATCTACCAGCGGATGATCACCGCCTACCGCACGAGGACCGTCGCCGCGGCCGGGAACTGATGAACAAACTCATCACCGACCTGAGCAGCGGCGTGCCCGAGCCCCTGAGCGAGTTGATAACCCTGGGCCACACCCTGAGGAAGAGGGCAGCCGACGTGCTCGCCTCCTTCGAGCGCCCCGGCACCAGCAACGGCCCGACCGAGGCGCTCAACGGCCGGCTCGAACACCTCCGCGGTTCCGCCCTTGGATTCCGCAACCTCACCAACTACATCGCCAGAATCCTGCTCGAGACCGGCGGATTCAGGCCCCAACTGCTACACCCTCGATTGGGATGAGCCACTTTCCTCGAAAAGGTCGACGGCCCGCATCCGGACGTCTTCACGGCGCTTGCGCTGCTCGGCGGTCAGCCCGCCCCCATCTGGGTACCGCATGCCTCCGGGGTGCCAGCCAAGGCGGCCGCCGTCACCAGGTCCGACGAAGCCCGAGACCCTACGACGCCGAAGTCAGTATCCGCTAAAGTGACTAGATGAACATTCCGCCCGAAGCGCTGCCCGGCGGCGTCCTGTTGCGACTCGTATCGATGGACGACGCGGAAGCGCTACGGCACGCCTACGCCGCGAACCGGGAGCACTTGGCCCCATCGAACCCCAGCCGCCCGGACAGTTTCTTCACCACTGAGGCCCAGGCCCTGCGCGTCAAGGAGCAATTGGCGCACCTCGCGGAGCGACGAGTCGTACCCTGGGTGCTGGTGAGCGAAGAGGCCGTCGTCGGCACAATCACACTCTCGGACATGTCTTTCGGCCCCTTCCGCAGCGCCTATTTGGGCTATTGGATTTCCGCCGACCAGCAGGGCAAGGGTTTGGCGAGCGCGGCCGTGGCAGCGGTATGCGGTGCGGCTCGCGACATTGTCGGGCTGCACCGTATCGAGGCAGCCACGCTCCTTGACAACACCCGGTCCCAGCATGTTCTGGAGAAGAACGGCTTCGAGCCGATAGGCGTGGCTCCGCGCTATCTCCACATCAACGGGGAATGGCGGGACCACCGTGTCTTTCAGCGCGTTCTGCACGACAACCCGCCGTCGAACTGATTGACCCGGGCTGCTGCGCGGAGCCGGCGTTACCGCTGCCCCCAAGGGGGATCTCGGCCGGTAGCGGCGCGGGGAGCTGTTCCCGGCATCATTCCTGATCGACCACAGTCGGGTCCCGGAGCGCTCCCGGTAGCTGCGTAGATTACTGACTTCGGCGTCGTAGGGTCTGAGGCTTCGTCGGACCTGGTGACGGCGGCCGCCTTGGCTGGCACTCCGGAGGCATGCGGTACCCAGATGGGGGCGGGCTGACCGCCGAGCAGCGCAAGGGCCGTGAGGACGTCCGGATTGGGGCGACCAGCCAGCGATCACGGGTCCGCGATGTCGAGGGTGACCTTGGACAGGGGACAGCCCACGCACGTCAGGACATAGCCGTCGGCTTTCTGCTGTGGCGTGAGGCAGTTCGGCTCGCTCTGCGTGACTTCTCCGCTGCGGAGCTGCGTGCGCCATGCAGTCGCCGCAGTTCCCGACCGTGCAGGAGTGCGGCATCGACAGTCCTGCGGCAAGTCCGGCGTCGAGCAGTGTCTGGCCGGGCTCGAACTCCACCACGCCGACGGGTTGCCCGCTCTCCTCGACGGTCATCTTCTGCGGCACGGTCGCCGTGGTCCCTGAGTCTGCTCCGCTGGTGTAGCGCTCGTGGTGCACCAGCTCGTCCGGGACTCCGAGCCCGGTCAAGACGCCCTGGACGGCGTTCATCAGCGGTTGGGGACCGCAGGCGTAGTAGTGGGCGTCCCGGGCCGGGGACAGGCCGGTGACCCAACGACATACGCCGTCCGCGCCGGCATGGGCGCTGACCACGATATGGCAGTTCGCCCGTTTGCCGACCGCTTCGCGGTGCTGACGGGCAACGCGCACCGAAGCGGTGCCGCACGCATCTGCGCAGGCGTGGCATCCGGGCGGTGATCTCGGTCCCGGCGGATCAGAGTGGCCACCGGCTGTGACGGGGCAGCCGGGGCGGCAGGCCACCGGCCTGTGACCGCCCGCCCGCCTGCCGCTCGTTCACGACGTCGGGAGGCGGTCCGAGGGCTGCGGCGTTCGATTTGTTCACGAGCTGCGGCAGCACCGACGTGCACGCACTCTCAGTGGCGGTACGCGGCTGTCGCGATGTCGGTGAACGACCGGATCAACGGGTTGGTGTCGCCCTCGTTCCACGCCGCCACCACTCGGCTTGGCGGCATGTCGGCCAGCGGCACCGCGGCCAGCTCAGCGGGCAGGCTGTGTCCGAGCGGGGCGAGGCCGACGGTGCCGTTCCACAACACGGCCTGCAGGCATTCCTGGACGACGCGCACCACTGGGCCCTCGCGTGGCTCGCCGCCGTTCCAGTACGACTGCCAGAGCGGGTCCGTTCCCCGCGGGAACTGAAACCAGCGGCGGTCGCCCAGGTCGGCCAGTCGCAGCCGGCCGCGGCGGGCCAGCGGATCGTCGGCGCGCAGGACCACACCCACCGGATCGCTACGCAGCTCACGCACTGTCAGGGCCGTCTCGTCGAACGGCGCCCGAGTCAGGGCGACGTCGACCAGTCCGGCGCGTAGCCCGCAGGTCGGATCGGTCAGATCGGTGTCGCGGATGCGGATGTCGATGCCGGGGTGGTTCCGGCGGTAAGCGGCCGCCAGCCTGGTCACTCCCGGGTCGGTGCCGTCGCCCAGGATGCCGACGGTGATGGTCGCGGCGTCGGCCGCCGCGGTCACGCGTGCGTGGACGCGGTCGGCGTGGTCGAGCAGGGCCCGCGCCTCATCGAGCAGTACCTCGCCCACCGGGGTGAGCGTGACGCCGACAGGTGAGCGGGCGAACAGCAGGGCGCCGACCTCGGTCTCCAACTGCTTGATCGCCCGGCTCAGCGGCGGCTGGCTCATGTGCAGTCGAGCGGCGGCCCGGCCGAAGTGGAGTTCCTCGGCGACTGCCGTGAAGTAGCGCAGGGTACGTAGCTCCACACTGCGACGATACCCACAAGGTATCGGCGTCGCTGAATGGATCTTGGACAGCCGCAGCGCCCTGGCGGTGCACTCGGAACATGAACGACGAAGCGAAGACCAGCGAATCGCAGGCCGACCCCGCCGTGTCGGTGGTCGGTCCCGACGACGGCGAGATCATCGTCATGGGCACCACGCGTATGCGCGTCCTCGAAGACGGCAGCCATACCGGGCACCGCCTCGGAGTCGCCGAGTCCGTCCTCGCCCCGCACACCCCCGGACCGCCGCAGCACCGCCACGCCCAGCACGACGAGGGCTTCTACATCATCTCCGGCACCGTGCGCTTCACCATCGGGGACAAGGACTACGACGCCACCACGGGCACGCTCGTCATGGTCCCGCCCGGCGTCCCGCACACCTTCGCCAACCTGACCGATCTACCCGCCGTCATACTCAGCACCTTCACCCCCGATCTGTACGTGCAGTACTTCCGAGACCTCCAGAGCGTGGCCGCCAGTGGCCAGCCGCTGACGCCGCAGGCCACCATCCAGGTGATGAGCCGCTACGCGACCGAGCCCGCCACCGACCTCGCCCGAAGCCGGCCGGATGCCACCGCCCGGCCGTCCTCCACCTGACCAACGCAGCCGGGCGCTCACACCATTCAACTTCCGGGTCGCAAGGACAACGCCCCGGCCTTCTCCAGGGGGTTGTCCTGGGAATCGCCGGGTCGCCAGCAGCCGGTGACCGTGAAGGGGACTCATGAAGACCGCATATTGGACCGTCGCCGGACTGCTCGCCCTCTTCTACCTCTACGCAGGCGCGATGAAAGTGATCCGCAGCCGCGACCAGCTCCGCCCGATGATGGCCTGGGTCGACCGCATACCCCTGCCCACCCCAGGCGTAGGCGCGGCGGCCGCCGGTGCGGTCGGCGAGGGCGCCCGCGGAGAGCATCAGGGCCGCGAACATCAGGGTGTAGGCGTCCACCACCCACTGCAGCCCGGCCATCCCGCCGCCGAGGGAGTCCCGGATCGCGGGCAGCGCGATGTTCACGGCCGAGACGTCGATGGTGATCACTGTGAAGCCGAGCAGCGAAGCGACCAGCGCGACTGAGCTCCGCCGCGGCACGGCGGGGGCCTCGGCAGGTGACGTGGTGGGTCGGGCCCGGTCGTGCCCAGGGTCGGAGGCGGCGGACGGGGGCGGGGCAGGGGTGGCCGGCATGGTGAACTCCTGTGCGACTGCGGGTGACCGCTCATCACAGGTGACCGGGCGGCCGCAGCCCATCGGGGCCGCGGTCCGGTGTCTCGCACCCCCTGGGCCCCCGGGTGGCCGGGCCGCCCGCTCCGGTATCAACTGTGCCCTCGCGCGCGGCCGCCCGGCAGACCGCGCTGCACCCAGGGTGCGGCGTTCCTGGGGCTGACACGGCCCCTCACGCTCCTTGACCGCCTGCGACAATGACGGTACGGCAGCAGCGGATACGAGGGGCACGGAGCTCGGCCGATACCTTAAGGCCCGCAGGACTCGACGAGACCGCGCTCGCCCGGTTCGGGATTCGCGTCCTCAAGCTCGGCGTGATCCACCCGGTCGAACCTCTCATCATCACCGAGTTCGCCGACGGGCTCGACGAGATCGTGGTGGTCGAGGAGAAGCGGGCGCTCGTCGAGCCCGCGGTCAAGGAGATCCTCTACGGCGGCGCCGACGCTCTCCGGGCATACGGAAAGACCGGCCCGGACGGCCGGGTGCTGTTCACCGAACTGGGCGAGCTCGACCCGGCGTGTTCGCCTCAACGGTTGTTCTGCCACGTCCACGGCCGCTCCCGGTCGGCCGCGCAGCTGGTCCCCGGCCGGCCGTATTCGGTCGTCGTCGCGCCAGCCCCGGACCGCACCTCATGGACCGCCGTGCTGGCGCTCGCCACCCCCGGACGCGCACTACCTGTCGCCTGGGCACGGCGGCGCGGGCGGTCGTGGCCGGCACGTCGGCCAGCACACCGTAGCCGGCTCCGAGCCGCGCGGACGTCTCCACGGCCGGTACCGCCCACACCGTGTATGTGGCGATCCGCAGGGGTGCGGCGGCAGGGGAGAATGGGGTCATGACCATGTGCAAGAAGTGCGGTGCCCGAAAGCGCCGTTGGCCCCGTTCCTGCTCTCGGTGCCGTTCGGAGTCGGACCGAGCGACCGCGGCTGCGGCCGCCGCCGACGTGGCTGTGGCGTACGGAATGCTTGGATGGATCAGGCGAGGAGTCACGGGAGTTCTCCGGCTGGTGCTGCGTACGCTCGACTGATTTGTTTCTTCCGACGCGGTGCGCAGGTCGGAGGTCGGGCAGGCCCTGGCGTGGAAGCCGGCCTCCTGAGCACCCCTGACTTTTAATTCGCAGCGAGGGTGACTGCCGCGAACCGGGAGGATCAGAGGTGGCCGGCAGAGCTGCACGGCGGCCCAACCTGGTGACGGTCGACGGCTACAACCCCTCGGCACAGGCGTGGCTGGACAACGGCGTGGCGTACGCCGCGCTGAACTACCGGGGCTCGGTGACCTTCGGACGGCGCTTCCGCGAGTGAGCGGGAGATCCTGGACTGCGGCCTTGACTTCGGGCCATATACAGGCCAGTCCACCGGGGGTGTGATCCGCGGCGTCTCCCGGACCGGGCGCTCCCATCGGGGGCACGACCAGAGTTCGAGCTACTGCTCCGAGGTGATGGCCGGGCGAACGGCGCGCGCCGACTCGGCCCTGAAGAGCCCGTTCACCCACCCTGGGGAACTCCTCGCCGGCTTCACGCCGGTGATCCGGTGCTGGTCAGGAACCCGCGAATATACCCGGCCACGGTGTCCAGGTGGCTTTCGAGCAGGAAGTGTCCACCCCCGGGAACCAGGTGGACCTCCGCGTCCGGCAGGTCCCTTGTGAACGCGCGTGCTCCGTCCGCGCCGAAGATCTCGTCAGCCGCGCCCCAGACGGCGAGGAGGGGGACCTGGTGTTCCCGAAAGTAGGCGTGCACCTGAGGGTAGAGGGGTGGATTGGTGGCGTAGTCGCGGAACAGGGCGAGCTGTACGAGGTCGTTGCCTGGCCGGTTGACTTCGTGGTGGTCAGCGGCCCAGGTGTCGGGATCGACCAGCTCGGGCCGGTCCACTCCGTGCACGTACTGCCAGCGGATGGCGTCGAGCGAAAGGGCGGCACGAACCGCGGGTTCGGTCTGGGGGCCCGGATTCTCGCAGTACGCCCATACGGGCTCCCAGAAATCCGGTACGAAGCCGTCCTCGTAGGCGTTGCCGTTCTGTGTGATCACCGCGGTGATCGCGTCCGGGTTGCGCAGGGCCAGCCGCCAGCCGATGGGTGCCCCGTAGTCCTGGACGTACACCGCGTAGCGGGTGACGTCGAGCTGGGCCAGAAGGGCTTCTGTGATGTCGGTCAGGGAGTCGAAGGTGTAGGTGAACGCGTCCACGGGCGGGACATCGGAGTTGCCGAAGCCGAGGTGGTCGGGGGCGATGACGTGGAATCGATCGGCCAGCGCGGGAATGAGGTGGCGGAACATGCGTGAGCTGGAGGGGTATCCGTGCAGGAGTACGAGCGTGGGCGCCTCGCGGGCTCCTGCCTCGCGGTAGAAGACGCGGTGTCCCCGCACTGTCGCGTACTGATGGCGGACCTCAACCATGACTAACCCCTTAAATGCGTTTTGGTGGTTATCTCTCGGTGTCCAGTAGACCGCCCTGGGAGTAACCTGTCAAACCACTTGATGGAGTTAGCTGGGAAGGTGGGGCCGTGCTGGACGACCAAGCCCTGATGCAGGCGCTGAACAGCACCCCTGTTGTGGATGGCCGACGCCGGGACCTGTGGCGTGACGACCATGAGGTGGACAGGTGGGCGCGGGAGCACGGGGGTCTGGGCGGCGAGAAGGAGCGCCGGTGGCTGCGCACCGCGCGGGACGTGCTCCAGGCGGTGGAGTCGGGTACGTCGGCGGAGCCCCGTCTGCGCCGAGTCCTCGCAGGTGTTCGCAAGGTCCCGCAGCCCAGCGCGTCGGGCGTCGAATGGCACTTGGAGGTGGAGCCGGAGCGCAGGCTCGCCGTGGAACTCGTGCTCGCGTGGGCGGACGTCAAAGAGCGCATGCCCGGCCGTCTGCGGCCGTGCGAGAACCCTGAATGCCGCCTCTTCCTTCTGGACCGCAGCCGCGCCAATACCGCACGGTGGTGCTCGATGAGAACCTGTGGGAACCGGCTCAAGGCCCGCCGGCACCAGGCTCGGGCACGGGAGACCCCACGGCCCGAGTAGAGCGCCAGGACAAACGTTGCCCCATGCGGCACTGGTCCGGCTGACGGTCGAGCACCGGCTGGACGAGGACCAGCGCACCGCCCTGTGGTGCATGCGCCAGGCGATGCGGCAGCTGCGGCCGGCACGCACGGACGGCAGCGGAGATCCTCCTCTCACACGCCCTGCCGAGCACGGCCTGACACGGCAGGCTCCTGTGCCGCAGGAACTGCCCATTCGCGGAGTTCGTCGTCGAACACGCCGGTGCCGTCGATGACGATGTCGCCGCGCATGCTTGAGGTGTCGGTCGGGATCAGTCCCGAGCGTGCGGCCCCACTTCCTCGGCTGAGCGCGGGGAGACAGGTGTCGGCCCGGCGCGTGGAGGGTGGGACACCGGATCACCGCAGGCGTTGTGCCCGCAGAACGGTGTCGTGGGTGTGGTGTGTGCCGATGGGAGCGGGAGCGGTTCGTGGCCTGGTTTCGTTGATCAGGACGTCCCAGTTGTGGTCGAGAACCCTGGCGATGTCATCGGGCTGGTAGTAGTCACTGGGGTCGAAGCCCTGCTCCGGAGGTGGGGACAGATCGGCGGGGTCATGGGTAGCGAAGAGCAGGGTGCCGCCGGCTGCGACGGCGTCCAGCAGGCCGCGTAGCGCGGTGTGGTCCGGCTGGCGCCGGAGCGGAAAGTAGTGGGCGGAGACCAGGTCGAACGCGCGGGCTGGGGGTGGCGTGGCGGTCAGGTCGGCCTGTGCCCAGGCCACGCGACCAGTGATGTCCGTGGCTGTGGCGGCGGCGCGTCGCAGGGCGGTCCGGGAGATGTCGACCGCGGTGACCTGCCAGCCGTGGCGGGCCAGCCAGTGTGCGTCGGCGCCTTCACCGCATCCCACGTCGAGCGCTTGCCCTGGCGGCAGGCCGGTGACCTCGGCGACGAGAACTCCGTTGGGTTCGCCGCTGAAGACCTGATCGCGGCTGCGGTACATCTCATCCCAGACGTCCATGGTCCTCGTTCTTCGTCGTAGGTGGCGGGCGTGGTCACAGGCCGTGACGCCGTTCACCCATGGCCAGTTCGCGGAGATGGGCTCCTGTTTCGGTGGGACACCGCCTGTGCCACCACTCTGGTCCCGTCCCTGTCGGGCTGCCAAAGTTCTTTGCGAAAGGTGCAAAGCCTGGGCGCGGTGCACGTATGAGCGACGATTCCGCCGCCGTGCCGGCCGCGGTCGGACCACGGCTGCGCGGGTTGCGACACCGCCGCGGAGCTTCCCCCACCGACCTGTCGGAGACCACCGGTACTGCGGTCAGCGCGCTGTCCCGGCTGGAGTCCGGGCGCCGCGAGCCGGGCCTGAAACTGCTGTTGCCCCTGGCCATCACCTGTCAGATGCCGCTCGACGAACTCGTCGGCGCCCCTGCCGGCGTCGCGCCCCCGGGTGTGTCCCCAGCCGATCACGCGCAACGGCATGACCGTCGCTGGTGACCGAGCGTCAGTTGGCTGTTCTGAGCGCCCCGGCCGGCTCCGTGACGATGTTCACGTGGTTCGCGGACACCGGGCAGCGCGCGAGTGCGTCACTCGGGCAAGGCGGCGAGCCAGTCGGTGAGGAGCCGGTTGATCTCGTCGGGGCGTTCTTGCTGGATCCAGTGGCCGCAGCCGTCGAGGATATGGGAGGAGGTCAGGCCCGGCAGCGTGACCGGGTACGCCTTGATCGCGTCGGCCAGCCATGTCGTGGAAGCGTCCAGGCCGCCGCCGATGAACAGGGACGGCTGGGTGAGGGGCGCACCGTCGAAGACGGCGAGATCCTCCCAGTCGCGGTCCATGTTCCGGTAGCGGTTGAGCGCTCCGGTCAGGCCGGTCCGTTCGAACTCCCCGGCGTAGACGTCGAGGTCCCTCTCGCCGAGCCAGGCAGGGAGCCGGCCGATGGGGAACCGGTCCCGCAGCGTCCCGTCCCCGCTGACGAAGTGCGGATCGGGAGCGCCGGGCGCGGGCATGGTGTCGGCGGACAGGGCCGCGTAGAAGCCCGCGAGCCAGCCGCGTACATCGGGCTCGATCTCTGCCTCGGCGCGGCCCGGCTCCTGGAAGTACGAGACGTAGAACTCCTCGTCCCCGCCCATCTGAGCGAAGACGTCGCTGGGGCGGGGGCCGCCGCGCGGGGTGTAGGGAACGCTCAGCAGTCCCACTGCGCGGAAGACCTCCGGCTTGAGCAGGGCGGAGTTCCCGGCGATGGTCGCGCCCCAGTCGTGGCCGATGACGACCGCCGTCTCCTCGCCCAGGGCGTGCACCACCGAGACGTTGTCCTCCACCAGGTCGAGCATCCGGTACGCATGCGTCGCGGCAGGCTTGGAGGAGCGGCCGTAGCCGCGGACATCGATGGCGACGGCACGGTATCCCGCCGCCGCGAGTACCGGCAGCTGGTTGCGCCAGGAGTACCAGGATTCCGGAAAGCCGTGCACGAGCAGCACCAGCGGCCCGCTTCCCTGCTCCGCGAGGTGAATCCGCCCTGCGGGCGAGGAGATCGACCGGTGTGTGGCCTCCGTGACGTGCTGAGACATGCGCTCCTCCAGGACCCTTGTCCGTTGTACGCCCTGACCGGCCCACTTCCACCGATCCGTTGGCTCGACGCCGAGCATTCACAAGCCCGTACGGCGAAGGCGAGTTCGTTTGCCGATTCGGCAACGCCCGCCTACGTCGTCACCCGATAAGAGGCCACGCTGAAAAACCTGCACGCATAGAGCCTCCACCACTCCCGGACCGGTTCAGTCCCAGCATGTGCACGCCATCGGCGCATCGACTTCGCCATCACCCAGGCACCCGAGGACGCCTGGGATCGCCACTCCTGCGGAGCCGGCGCGAGAGGGCCGCGCGTCTTGGTCCCGCTGGCGCCGCCGTCACCAGGAACCGCCCATCGCTGTCACCACCGCCGCCGCACCCGAAGTCACGAGGTCCCGCCACCTGACGGCACTTTGGGCGGTTCACCCGAGGTTGGCGCTCAGCGTTCCTCGAGTTCCCGACGCAGGGTAGTGGCTACGCGGGCGAGTGCGGTCCCGAGGTGGCGGCGCTGGGCGGCGGTGAGCGGATCGAAGACGATCCGCTTGACCTGTGCGACGTGTTCCGGTGCGCTCTCGATGAGCTTCTGCCGACCTGCGTCGCTCAGGGTGGCGAGGGTGTACCGGCCGTTTCCAGGATCGGTCCGGCGGGCGACCCAGCCGCGGGTTTCGAAGCGGTCCATCACCTTCGACAGGCGGGGCAGGGTCAGGCTCATCGGCGGCACCGACGGCAACCAGCAACGGGACGAAGTGCTCGGCCGTCGGATGAGCGATCGCAGCGCCAGGTGCCTTGTTGCGGTAGTCGGTCAGAGCGTCGGCGTCGCCCCGGGCGAGGACCTCAACAGCCCACTCGTCAAAGGCCGCCGTGGCCGCGGCGAGTTCCGGCTGCCGGAAGACGGCGAAGCTGTGCGTCATGAAGCCCGAACCGAGCACGAGGATGCCTTCCTCGCGCAGAGGCCGCAGACGCGCACCGAGCTCAAGCAGAGCACCGGGCTCAGGACTGGGCATCGACAGCTGCACGACCGGGACGTCCGCTGCGGGATACATGGCCATCAGCGGGATAAAGGCGCCATGGTCAAGACCGCGGTCCGCGAACTCGTGCACCCGAGTCCGGCCCAGCAGCCGAGCGAGGACGGGCTCAGCGATGAGCTTTCCAGCCCCGGGGCTGCCTGTCTCGTCCTGATTGACTCGATGCCCTGGCAGAGCCCGATCCCCGGAGGAGTTCACCAGCACGCCACGGGCTGGCGTCGGAGCAACGAATGGAAGGAGTATCGAACGGCGATGAACAGAACGGCAGTGGACACCGACGGATCGCGCGGGGCGTTCTCCCTGGACTTCACCGTCCCAGGCGCCCTAGCGCCAGGATTCGAGGCCTTCCGGCACGAGTGGCAGACGCAGCTCAGCGCCGTCTTCCCGCTGCCGGCCTTGAGCCCGGCCACGATTGAAGACTTCCGGGTCAAGGCCCGCGGCGCCAGGGTGCGCGACGTGGTGACCGTCGATGTCCACGGCGCGTCAGCCGCCCGGGAAAAGCCATCCTGGGCAACGTTGAGGATCAGGTTCGCATGCAGGTGGTACGGCGCGGCGCATGGACTGTGCGTGACCCGCGCGGTCGCGATGAGCAGACCGTACCGGCCGGGCAGTTCCTCATGCGGCACGTCGGGCGGCCGTCGCACTTCGAGTCGGCACCGCACACGACGGCGAAGCTCATCTTCCTGCCCTCTGCGATACTCACACCACTGCTCGGGAATCGCAGCATCACCGGGCCCGTGGACTCCCCCGAGTTGCGTCTGCTGGTGGCCCACGCGAATACGGTCTACGCAACCATAGCCGACCTCGGCCCGGCCGGTGAGCAGGCCGCGCACAGCGCCCTGATCGAACTGGCCAAGGCGGTGGTGAAGGACCGGTTCGACGATGTGGAGCCCAGGCTGGCTCCCGCGCTCGCCCAGGCCGCGAAGGACCTCGCGGACAGCCACCTCGCCCATCCCGAACTCTCTCCCGCGATGCTGGCGCGAGAGCTCAACGTCTCCGTACGCACCCTCCGGCAGGCCTTCGCCACGGTGGGAGAGTCCGTGTCGGCCTACATCCGCCGTCGGCGGCTGGAAGAAGCCCCGCCTCGCCCTCACCGTACCGCCCGTCCGCCTGAGCGTCTCCGAGCTCGCCGCCCGCTGGCACTTCGCCGACAGCAGTCACTTCATCCGGACGTTCAAGAAACACTACGGCCAGACCCCCGCCGAATACGCCCGCGCGACCCGCTCGACCGGAAGCTGAACCGACCCCGACGGTCATCGGGAATGTCAACTCAACTTTCCTGACACCGTCCGGCGCCGGCGGACCGGCGTCCCCGAAGACGTCGGGCACCAGGAGAAGTGGCGCCTGGCCTTGGACGCCCTGGATGAACTGGCCGGCGGGCAGCTGCTGCCGCCGGTGGTGGTGGCCGATGCCGGCTACGGCCAGAACGCCGACTTCCGCGCCGGCCTGGCCGAGCGGGGACACGCGTACGTGGTGGGCATCCGTGGCGATATCACCGTCCAGCCGCATGACGGGCACCCCGATGCCCGGGACTTCTCCGGCAACGGCCGCCCGCCGCTGCCCCGTTACCGACAGCCACCGGTGACGGGGACGGAACTCGCTGCGGGTGCCGGACGGGAAGCCTTCAAGGAGGTGACCTGGCGGGAAGGCTCCCGGTGCCCGATGACCTCGCGCTTCCTCACCGTGAAGGTCCGGCCGGCCGGGGTGCGCCCGCGTCGGCTGGCCCAGGCAGCCGGGGTGGCCGGGCACGGCCACTGGGACGGTGTCCTGCCCCAGGTGCGACTGCTGGCCGAATGGCCGGAGGCGAAGACGAACCGACCCGGTTCTGGCTGACCGACTTGCCCGACGACACACCGATCCCGGAGCTGGTCCGCCTGGCAAAGATCCACTGGCGCATCGAGCACGACTACCGCGAACTCAAGCACGGCCTCGGCCTGGACCATTTCGGAGGGCGCTCCTTCAACGGCTGGCATCACCACGCCACCCTGGTCACCGCCGCCCACGCGTTCCTCACCGAGCAGCGGCTGGCCCCAAAAGCCGAGAGCACGAGTATGGCTGGCACTCCCCAAATCGCTACCTGACTTTCGCTCTGCCCTCGGCCTTTCGGGTTCGGTAGTCAGCTTCGGTTGCCGCCCCATTCATCGTCGCGGTGCGTGTGCGGGCACGCAGGCGGCCCTCTCGTCGCGTCGGGTGGGCGCCGGTTGCCCCGGTCCGGTCGGTGGCTCTGCTGCTCGTCGGGGTTCGAGGAGATCGACATCGCCGACATCCCCGACGTCCCGCATCTTCCCCGGGCTGTTGCCGGTCAGCCTGGGTCCGGGAAGGTGCCGAGCCGACTGATCGTGTCGGTGGTCTCTTCCGTCCCTGGCCAGTGGCGGGTGAATCGCAGGCGCCGTTGGCATGCGGTCGCGATGAGTTGGGCAGCGGCGGAGGCAGCCGCAGCCTCCCATGGCAGCTGGCCGGCAAGTAACGGTCCGTGGCTTCCGGGTCGGGATGGCGTGACGGCGGTGGTGCCGACCGGGCCGGCACCAGTCGTGGTCACCTCATCACCCCACCGCTCGCTCTCGGGCCGTCGGATCCAGGACCGGCCTTCGGAGACGGGGCGTGGTCCCGGACATAGACGGTGACTCGCGCCCCGTTGACGTGGGTTGTTCCGTACTCACGGAAGTAGCGCCGCAGGGTGCTTGTTTTCGCTTCCTCCTGCGGGTTGGTCGGCGAGTTCACACCCACCGCGCGGACCGCGACGATCCGGTCGAATTCCAGCATGCGTGCCGCTATGTCCCGGGCGGGAAGCTCGATACCCGCAAGTGTGTTCGACGAGACGGGATCCTGTGCCAGGGCGAGATCCGTCAGGAAACGGGTGTCCTCGGGGTTGGCCGCGGTCAAGATCCGGTGTCGGCCCGCGAGGTAGAGCAGCCCGTCGCCGGGACGGCCTTCCTTGCGTACGGCGGCGCCGATGGCGGTGACGTCGTTGCTCCGGCTCTGGGGCGTTCTCAGCGACAGGCTCGGCTGGACGAGCGCGGCCAGTACGGCAACCGCCGCAATCCACGCGATCCACGCCTTGCGGGAAGACTGCTGCCGCCGGTGGAAGTAATCCATCCAGGCGCCCAGCAGCAAGGCGATTCCGATATTGCTGTAGAGCACATACCGGTCGACGAAGAGGGGCTTGACCAGTGAGGCGATCAGCAGCACAAGGGCCGGAAGCACCAGAATCGGCACAGCCAGCACGGAAAGCCGCACGGGCCCCCTCCTCCCCAGGGGCGCCAGGGCACACGCCACGCCCACGACCGCCACAACCAGGAAATAATGAAGCCGCACCGGTGCGCCGATCCAAGACACCTGCTCCGACTGCCCGGCACTGAAGATCGCCAGCGGCAACAGCCCGGCCACCACGCCCGCGGCCGTCACACTCCACGCCTTCAGCACCGGTCGTGGAACCCGGGAGACGACCAGTGTGACGCCGTGTGCGACCAGGGCGAGGACCGCGAACTCATGGAGCAGGCAGGCCAGCAGCATGGTGGAGCCGTAGACCGCCCAGCGCCACCGGGCGCGATGCGGGACGCTGACCACGAGCGCGTAGGTGGCCCAAGTGACCAGGGCACAGACCATGGCGTACGAGCGGCCTTCCTGCGCGTACTTCTGCACCTGGGGAAGGAGCGGAAACACCAGCCCGGCGAGCAGTCCGGCACGGGGCCCCGCCAGGCGTAGCCCCAGAAACCCGACTCCGCTCGCCGCCACGGACATCGCCAGCACAGACGGCAGCCGCAGCGTCAGCAGCCCTCCGCCGAAGAGACCGAAGATCTCATGCATCACGGCGTAGTAGAGGGCATGGACCAGATCAACATGCTGGGCGGTGTGCCATATCTGCGAAAGATCGCGGTGCGCGAGCTGATAGGTGACGGACTCGTCCCCCCACATGGTGTTCTGCCTGCGGATACCCCACAGCCCCAGAGCCATGGTCAGCACCAAGGGCGCGATGACGACAACGGCTCTGGCCGGGCTCGGTGATGGCCGACGGGCGGGTACGGGAGGGGAGACCGTCCTGACCATGGTGGGGGCACGTTCATCAAGGGACATCGGCGACCGGGCCTTTCAGCAGTGGCGGAGAAACTCCGTCAGCGTGCCGGGACCTCGTTGACCGGATGCTGACCCAACCTGACCGGCCGATCAGGAAGGCGGACCGGCGCTGTGCGAGGCTGCACCCATGCGCATCCTGGTGGTCGAAGACGAGGTGGACCTTGCTCACACCCTGCACACCGGTCTGACCGCCGAGGGCTACAGCGTCGACCTCGCCCATGACGGCAGGCAGGGACTGTGGATGGCCCGGACCGGCGAATACGCCCTTGTCGTACTGGACTTGATGCTGCCCGGACTCAACGGCTACAAGGTCTGCGCCCAACTGCGCCGGGAGGGCAACGCGACCCCCATCCTGGTACTCACCGCCAAGGACGGGGACTGGGATCAGGCAGAGGCCCTGGACACGGGGGCCGACGACTACCTGGCCAAACCCTTCTCCTACACGGTGCTCGTCGCACGCCTGCGGGCCCTCGCCAGACGTGCCGCCACGGTCGCCCCACCCGTCCTTGCCGTGGGCGACCTCTCGTTGGATGTCGCCGGCCGGATCTGCCGCCGGGCCGGGACCCGGGTGGAACTCACACCCCGGGAGTTCGCCGTCCTTGAGCTGCTGGCCCGCCGGGCGGGCCAGGCG
The DNA here is from genome assembly GCF_055572015.1 of Streptomyces sp. NPDC030840. Taxonomy (NCBI): domain Bacteria; kingdom Bacillati; phylum Actinomycetota; class Actinomycetes; order Kitasatosporales; family Streptomycetaceae; genus Streptomyces; species Streptomyces sp. NPDC030840. Next base: position 197,229 of record NZ_JBVIEE010000012.1, read on the forward strand.
GTCTCCAAAACGGACCTGCTCTATCACGCGTGGCCCGACGAAGCCTGCGATCCCAACCTGGTGGAGGCGCGCGTCAGCGCCCTCCGCAAGAAGGTGGATGCCGCGTTCCACCGGCAGTCCCTGCAGACCGTACGGGGTATCGGCTACCGGCTGGTGGACGACCGTGAACGCGACTGAGCCGCGACGCCGCTGGTGGCCGCGTTCAATACGAGCCCGCACAGCCCTGGCCGCCGCCTCGACCGCCGCCGTCATCCTGGTCAGCATCGGCTGGTGGGTGCACCACGACGCCTACCGCGAGGGCACGCGGATCGCCGAAAAACAGGCCGAGATACAGCTCTGGGCTCTCGTCGATCAGCTGAACGAGGGTGTGGTTCCCGTTCGCAGAAGCGCCGTGCCGTACGAGGTCGTCGCGACCGGCCGGCGCGCCGCTGTCGCCTCCGGCGGAGGCATGGACGACGTCGATCCCGGCACCCATGTGCTGCCCGCCCCATCGGAGGCCAGGGAGCCCGGAGGCCTGACGATCCGTCCCCTCCGCATACCGGCGCACCGCGACGACAACCCCAGGGACAGATTCGATGCCGACATGGCCGGCGGGACCTACATGGTCATGTCCACCGATATCAGCGCCGATGAACTCAGCAGCGACAAAGTCGCCGCTCTGGGCGTCGCCGCCGACGCCACGCTGCGGGTCTACGTGGTGTTGCTCCCGCACACAGCCGAGGCAATCACCAAGACCACCGACCGCCTGCTGCTGCGGGCCGGGCTCGTCGGCCTCGTACTGATCGCCGCCGTCACCTACTTCGCCATCCGGATCGCGCTGCGGCCGGTCGAAGCCATCCGCATCCTCACCGCCTCGGTCACCACAAGCGACGAACGCGTCACCGTCCCCGCCACGGGACACGAGATCACCGCCCTGGCCACCACCATCAACTCCACCCTCCAACGCCTCGACAACGCCGCCGCCCAGCAGCGCCGCTTCGTCGCGGACGCCGCCCACGAACTGCGCAGCCCCCTCACCACACTGCTGGCCAGCCTGGAAGTCGCGCTCGCCTACCCGGAACGCACCGACTGGCCCGCCGCGGTCACCACCGCCGCACGGCAGACCCGCCGCCTCCAGGCCCTCGCCGAAGACCTGCTGCTCCTCGCGCGCCTCGACACCCGCACCCCCACAGCCGGCCCCGAGACCGTCGACCTGACAGCCCTCGCCTCCCGGCTGACCGAGCAATACCCCCTCACCGAACGGCCGTTGACCCTCACCTGCGACAGCACCGCCCCCGCACACGTACACGGAAGCCCCGACGAATACGAACGGCTGCTGCGCAACCTCGTCGACAACGCCGCCCGCCACGCCGCACACCGCATCCAGATCACCGTCCGGAGCGAGGACGACTGGGTCGTCCTGACGGTGCACGACGACGGACCGGGCGTGCCCACCGAGGACGCCGAGCGCATCTTCGAACGCTTCGTCCGGCTCGACGACGCCCGCTCCCGTGACCACGGCGGCACCGGCCTGGGCCTCGCCATCGCCCGCGACCTGGCCCACCGCCACCAAGGCACCCTCACCCTGACCCCCCGGACCCTCGGAGCTTGCTTCCAGCTACGTCTTCCCCAAGCCCCCACCCCGGCCGAGAAATGACGCGCTTCACCGCGGCAGCCCTCCGGAACCGGAAGGCCACCAGATGACCACGCCCATCGCCACTGCCGCAGAAACGATCACACACTTCGCCCGCCACCTGGTTGAGCCCGGCTTTCGGCCACCGGTCAGATGATTTCCATGATCTACAACCCAAGCATCGAGCAGCATCTCGCCGACACGCACATCGCCTGGATCGGCGGGAGCGACGACGATGACGCCTTCTACTACCGCATCCACAGCCCCGTCGTCCTGATCGAATACGACTGCCACCAAGGTGTCTTCCTCGACAACGACCAGCCCGAACCGTGAACCGCTCCGAGTCTGATGGAGGCTCGATTCCCTGAGACGATCGAGTCATGGCACGTCCGTCCCCCTGTCCTGTCGAGCTTCGTGAGCGCGCGGTGCGTATGGTCGCGGAGGTCCGCCCGAATTACCCGACCGAGTGGGCCGCGATGAAGGCGGTCGCCGCGAAGCTCGGGATCGGTGCCGCTGAGACGGTGCGGACCTGGGTCCGCAAAGCCGAAGTCGATGCCGGCCGGCGTCCGGGCGTCACTGCGGACGAGGCAAGCGGGCCAAGCTCGTCCTCGACGCCCTCGACATGGCCCTGTGGCGCCGCGGCCGCGTGGGAACTCCCGCTGGGCCGGGGCTCGTTCATCATTCGGATGCCGGGAGCCAATACACGTCTTTCGCGTTCACCGCGCACCTCCTCGACGCTGGCATCGACGCCTCGATCGGCACGGTCGGCGACGCCTTGGACAACGCGCTCATGGAATCCCGGATCGGCCTCTACAAGACCGAGCTGATCAAGCCTCGCAGGCCCTGGCACGGCCTCGGCGACGTCGAACCCGGCACCGCGGAATGGGTCGACTGGTTCAACAACCAGCGCCTCCACACCGCCATCGGCGACATCCCGCCCCACGAGCACGAGACCAACCACTACGCTCAACACCAGCCCCGACCGGCGGCTGGAGTCAACGCATAGAGCCTCCACCGATCCCGGAGCGGTTCAGTGTGCAAGCGATTCGTGGCCTGGTGGGTGAAGTAGCTGAGGCGGCCCCGGCCGTGGCGGTCGGAGTGATCAGCAGCTGCAAGGCCGAGCAGAAGATTCCGTACCGCGTCGCCTGCCGGGCTCTGGGGGTGTCGGAGTCGTGGTACTACAAGTGGCGTGAGCGCCCGCCGACCGAGCGGGAGACGCGTCGGCAGCACCTGGCGGAGGAGATCAAGGAGATCTTCCGCTGCTCGGGGGTACCTACGGCTCGCCGAAGGTGTTCATCGAGCTGGTGCGCTGGGGCTGGCGGGTGTCGGTGGACACGGTGGCCGAGCTCGGGCTGGCCGACCGCAAGGTCACGCGCCGCCTGTCGCTGACCAGGCCGGGCAAGCGGCCGACCGCCCCGGATTTCGTACGGCGGGACTTCACCGCCGAGGACCCCGACCTCGTCTGGGTTGGCGACATGACCGAGATCGACACCGGTGAGGGCAAGCTGTATCTGGCGACGGTGATCGATCCATTCTCCCGTCGGCTGCTCGGCTACGCGATGGGCGCCCGGCACGACGCGGAGCTGGTGGTGGCCTCACTCAACATGGCCGCGACCACTCGGGGTGGCGATGTCCGCGGCGTGATCATGCACACCGGCAGGGGCAGCGAATACTGCTCCCGCCGGTTCAAGCGGGTCTGCCGCAAGCTGGGCGTCGTCCAGTCCATGGGCAGAGTCGTATCTTGCTTCGACAACGCCGTGAGCGAGGCGTTCAACAGCGTGCTCAAGGTCGAGTACGTCCACCGGCACACCTTCCGCACCCGCACCGAGGCCCGCATCAAGATCGCCACCTGGATCACCGACTTCTACCACCAGGCGGCTCCACAGCGTGTGCGGCTTCAAGAGCCCGATCGACTACGAACGCGAGTACCGAGCCACCCTCGCCGAGGGACTGGCCGCATAGGCGTCTCCACAGTTCGAGGCAACTGACAGGGAAAGCGTCCCCAGCTAGCAGCCCGGCCGACCGCTCGGCCCGCATAAGCGGCGACGGGCTCGTCGGTGTGCATGCCGACCAGTATCCGGCGGAATGCGGCGTCGGGGCAGTCCGCGCAGATCATCTCCTTCAGGAGACAGCGGCGCTCAGCCCTGGGCTGATACACGACTGAGCGGTTGCCGTGGTGCGCCTGATACGCGGGCGAGACCAGCCGGAAGACCTCTGAACCCAGGATCGAGGCCAGATGGAACGGCCCGGTGCTGTTCCTCCGTACAAGCCCGACGGGAGTCACTCATGCGTAAGTGGATGAGCCGAAGAATGGCCGCCGTCCTGACGGCGGGGGGAGCGGCGATCGCGGCCCTGGTTGCCGCGTTACCGGCGCAGGCCATCATCGGTGGCACCGAGTCCACCCAGCTGTATTCGTTCATGGTCTCCCTTCAGTACGACGCTCCTCGCCCGGACGGGCACCGGTGCGGGGCAGTGCTCATCGCGCCGCAGTGGGCGGTGACCGCGGGCCACTGCGCCAACACCCCGACCGGCGCGACGGCGGGCGTTCCCCGCGGGTGGAAGGTTCGCGTCGGGTCGCTGGACACCACCAGCGGTGGCGAAGTCGCCGAGATCGACAAGTTCTACCGGCGCCACAACACGTACGATCCCCCCGGCGAGGACATCGCGGTGCTGCACCTGCGCAACGCGGTGCGAGCCCAGCCCGTGCGGCTCGCCGAGACCACGCCCGCCGTTGGCACGCCCGTCCGCATCCTCGGCTGGGGCGCGGCTTCGGACTCCTGCGGCGACTTCAACGACCCCGACTGCTTTCCCAGCGAACTGCGCGAAGCTGACACCGAGGTGGTGCCGCTCAACCAGTGCTGGGACGACGACGGCCACACCTTGCCCTTGTGCGTCGGTCGCGCCAATCCTCCTGTCGGGCCGGGTATGACAGACTCTGGAGGGCCTGCGCTGGTCCGTGTGGGCGACGAGTGGGTACTGGCCGGAACGGTCATCGGTCCCGGCGACAGGGGCGCCGACTTTCCTGATATGTACACCGATGTCGCGAAGAACGCCGACTGGATCGACGGCATCGTGACCGGAACCGACGTGCCCCCATTCGACCCGATCCCGAACGTGGAAGGCGCGGCCAGGGTGGGCGACTGCCTGGGGTCGGTGGGCGCGGCGCCACTGCGCGCCCCGAAGACCCGGCGTTGGCGCTGACCAACGGCCACTGCGTGCCGAGCGGGCGGCCCGCACCGGGGACAGCGGTGGTGGACCAGCCCGCCGACCTGGAGGGCCCGGTCACCATCAACGACCCCGCCGGCTACACCCAGACCACCGCCCGCGCGACCCGGCTGGTGTACGCGACGATGACAGGCACCGACATCGCGCTGTACCGGCTGGACAAGACCTACGCCCAACTGGCTGCGGAGGGCGCGAAAGTCTTCCAGTTGTCCACCACCCCGATGCGCACGGGTGACCAGCTCTTCATGGCCCACCGGGACAGCCGTCCGCTGTGCACGGTGGAAGCCGTGGTGACGCACCTGCGGGAGGACGGCTACCAGCAAGACAACGCGGTGCGCTACGCCCCCAGCGACACCTGCACCAGCAAGCCCGGTTACTCCGGCACAGCGCTGCTGGCATCCGACGGGAACACGGTCATGGGCATCAACAACACCCACAACCGCGACGGCGAACAGTGCACCAACAACAACCCGTGCGAGGTCGGCCAGGACGGAGCCGTGACCGCAGTGAAGGGTCGCAGCTATGGCCAGCAGGTCCATCGGATTGCCGCCTGCCTGGCCGCGGGCTCTCGGTTGGACCTGTCCCGCCCTGGCTGCGCGTTGACCGGTGTCACACCCCCATCATCCACCATCACAACCGGCACGAGGCAGCCGTGACCACGATCGCCGACCCGATCACCAACGTCCCCGGACAGCACACCTGGCCTCCCTGTTTCGCTTCGGGTGGCGGAACTGGTCTCGTCGCGGTGGACCGTTGATTTTGGTCGCTGTTCTGCCAGTGGGCATGGCGAGGGCCCGGCACTCGGCCGTGTTCTCCACGTTCCTCAATCGTGGGGCGGGCAGGGCGATTCGGCAGATCAGGTGGTCGGCGGTGGCAGAGCTGTCAGGCGGGCAAACGCGTTCGCGAGTTCATGGCGCCAGGGCCAGGTTGCGGCGATCCGTAGGTGCAGACGGCGTCCGCTGCGGCTGATGCGGTCGGCGGCGTGCAGGAGCCGGTAACGGAGCTTCTTCGGCTCGGCGGCGGCGAGTTCGCACTCAGGCAGCAGCATCCGGGTCCAGGCGAGTGGATCGACAGCCGCCAGGGACAGCTCCAGCCAGGCTTGGTTGATGGTGAAACGGCGGGAGGGGGAGCGTCCGAAGCCGGTGGTCCTGCCCGAGCGGATGGTCCTCGACGCGGGCGTGTGTGCGATGACGGCCCTCCAGCAGTTGCACGGAACCCTGGCCGTAGGTGGTGTCGGTGAGGAAGACCAGGTGGCGCATGCCCTCGTCAAGGTCGAACAATGACAGTTGGGCTCCGGGGTGCGGGCGTTCCCGACGGACAATAATGGGGCTTGACCCAAGGCCCCCCTGCTCCCTGCTCCCGCACACCGGACGCGGCGCCGCCGTATCCTGTTCACCGCGCTCGCGGCCTCGACGGCGGCGATGGTCACCTCATACATCGCCAGTTGGCTGTACGGTGAGAAGATCCCGCTCATACCCGGGCACCCGGACTGGGATGCCCCGGAGCCAGGAGCCCTCGAAGGACTCCTGACGGCAATGATGCAGGCCCCGCCACCCCCTCGCACAGGTCGGAGAAGATGTCCCATTTATCCGTCGGTGTCGGCGCTCCCGATCGCGCTCCCGTCACGATCCTCCTCGTCGAGGACGACGAGGTGATCCGTAGATCGGTCGCGATGGCGCTGGAGCGTTACGGCTACCGCGTCACGACGGCCGGCGACGGACTGACCGGTCTCGAACTGTTCCGGGAGGGCATGCACGACCTGCTGTTGCTGGACGTGATGCTGCCGGAGCTCGACGGCATCGGGCTGTGCCGCCGCATCCGGGAGACCAGCATGGACCCGATCCTCATGATGTCGGCACGTGGCGACGGGCTGGACGTCGTCTCCGGCCTGGAGGCGGGCGCCGACGACTACGTGGTCAAGCCGGTCGACACCGCTGTGCTGGTGGCCCGGATCCGCTCATTGCTGCGGCGGGCCACCTTCACTCCGGCCGCCGCACTCACGGGCCGACCGGAGCAGTCAGGCACACCGGCCCGGTCGGGCCGCGTCGACCAGCCCGACCAGTCCGACCAGCGTGCTCTGCTCGTCTTCGGGGATCTGACCATCGACACCGCCGGCTTGGAGGTGTTCCTGGCCGGCGAGCCGGTCGCGCTGGCCCCCACTGAGCTGCGGCTGCTGCTGGAGTTCGGCGCGAATCCCGGCATCGTCCTGGACCGGCAGACCCTTCTGCACAACGTGTGGGAATACGGCTGGGACGGCGACACCCGCGTCGTCGACCTGTGCGTGCAGCGGCTGCGGAAGAAGATCGGGTCCGAGCGGATCGAGACGGTCCGGGGCTTCGGCTACAAGCTGCGGCGCTGACATGGAAACCGTCCGAGTCCTGCTCCACTGGCGCTCGCTGCGCTGGAAGATCGCCCTGCTGGTGGCCGTGGCGTGCTGCGGTATCGCGCTGACGGTCGGCCTGCTGGTGCACCGCAGTACCTACGAGCGGTCGATGAACGACGGTGCGGCCAGGGCGTACACCGCCCTGCACACCGCCCTCACCTCGGACAGCTCGGATACGGCGGCTGGCCTCGTCCACGGCCCCGGGGAGATGCCGCCGGACCTGGCACGGAGGGCGCGGGCCTACGGGAGTGCCGCCGTGTACGACGAGAGCAACCGGTATCAGCCGCGGATGTGGGCCGGGCAACTGCTGTCCGACGGCAGGGTGGCGGCGACCTTCGTCGACATGACCCCCGACCAGCTCAGCCGCAGCGCTCTGGACCGGCACATGTGGAAGTACTCCCTGCTCGCGCTGGCCGTCGTCGTACCCCTCTCGGCCCTCGCCGCCGAACTGCCCAACCGGCGGCTGCGGCGGGTGGCGCGGACCGCCCGTCGGATCGCGGCGGGGGACTTGGCCGCCAGGACCGAGGTGCGCGGCCGGGGCGGCGACGAGATCGCCGAGATCTCGGCCACCGTCGACTCGATGGCCGACAGTCTGCGGGGCCGGCTGCTGAACGAACAGCGCTTCACCGCCGATGTCGCGCACGAGCTGCGCACCCCGCTCATGGGTCTGGTCACGTCCGCCGAACTGCTCCCGGAGAGTGAGGCCACTGATCTGGTCAGGGACCGGGTGCGGGTACTGCGCACCCTCGTCGAGGACCTGCTGGAGATCTCCCGGCTGGACGCGGGCGTGGAACGCGCCGAACTGCGGCACGTCGTCCTCGCCGACGTGGTCCGGGGCTCGTTGGCCCGCACCGGAGGGGAGGCGCGGCTCGTTTTCGGCGGTGCGCCCGTCGTGGCCGAGACCGACCCGCGGCGGCTCGACCGGATCCTCGCCAACCTGGTCATCAACGCCCACCGGCACGGCAGTCCGCCGGTCGAGGTCACCGTCGACGGGACGACGGTCGTCGTCCGTGACCACGGCTCCGGCTTCCCCGGCAGCCTCCTCGCGGAAGGGCCGCAGCGCTTCCGCACCAGCACGGCCGAACGTGGCCGCGGCCACGGTCTCGGGCTGACCATCGCCTCGGGCCAGGCCCAGGTCATCGGCGCGTCGCTGACCTTCTCCAACGCCGCCGACGGCGGAGCCGTCGCCACGCTCCGGCTGCCGCCAGCCGACTGACGCGACAGGGCTGATACACGACGGATGACCGGCCGAGCGGTGCCGGATCCACGACCACGGCCCTGCGGAGACCCGCCCCGGCCAAGGTGGTTGACGTGCGAACGCCGCACGTCAGCCCCTAGGAGGTACCGCCCCCATGCGCCTTTTCCGTGTTCCTGGCCTGCGCGGCCCACGCCAAGTGAGACCACTACGGCGGCGACCGTCGGCGGGCCGCTCGTGGCTCCCTCACCGCCGGACAGACCGGCCGGGCCACTCTTCCGCGGTCCTCCTCGGCGTCGGCATCGCGGCCCTGATCATCGTCACCGTTCTCGGCGTCTCCTTACGGTTCACTTCCGGCGACGGCGACTCGCGCGTCGGCCCGACCACCCTGGGGACGGTGAACTCGGCCGCTGGGAACAACATCGCGCGCCTGCTGGCGCGTTGGGACGCCGGGTCGCAGGAGGCGTTCGTCACGAAGATGAACCAGGCCGCCCACGCTCTGGACATGCGCCGCACCGCCTGCACCAGCTCCAGCGGCTTGGAGCCCACGACCACCAGCACATCCGCCGACCATCTGGCGTGGCAGGTCATGCGCGACGAGGTGATCCGGTCCATCGTCGCGATGCCCAGCACCACCGTCCCCGGCGCACCTGGCCGGATCTCCAACACCAACGCGCTGCTGGGCACGTCCGGTGTGATCGGCCTCAAGACCGGATCCAGCACCCCCGCCGACGGCAACCTGATGTGGGCAGCCACCGCGCCCGACGGCAGCGGACGCGACCTCCTCGTCCTCGGCGTCGTCCTCCACCAGCAGGCAGGCACCAGCCCCCAGCAGCGCCCCCAGGCCGCCTTCGCCAACAGCGGCGCGCTGATCGACGGCGTGCGGCAGTGGCTCGCGCAGACCGAGCCCGGGACGCGGTGAGACCACAGTGACAACGACGCTCGACACCCCTTCCCCACGACCGGCGCCTTCTTCCGTACCCGAGCCCGGCACGGGCACCGACATCTGGCGACGCGGCCGGATCGTCGCCGCCCTCGCACTGCTGGCCGCGCTGCTGATGCTGGGCCACGCCCACATCCCCAACAGCGTCGGCAACCTCGGCAGCCTCACCGAGACCTTCCTGCCCTGGACGGGCCTGGCCGTGCCGCTCCTGTTGCTGTGCGCGCTGGTCCGCCGGTCCGCGACCGCCGCCGTGGCCGTCTTGCTGCCCGCGGTCATCTGGTGCTCGCTCTTCGGCGGGACGCTCGTCGACAAGCAGGCGCGCGGCGGAGATCTGACCGTCGTGACACACAACGTCAACGAGCACAACCCGCACCCGGCGCGTACGGCACGCGCCCTCGCCTCCTCCGGCGCCGACGTAGTGGCCCTCGAAGAGCTGGGCGATGCGGCGACACCGGAGTACGTCAGCACGCTGGCCCGCACCTACCCGTACCACTCGGTGCAGGGCACCGTCGGCCTGTGGAGCAGGTACCCGATCGCCGACACCAGGCCCGTCGACATCTCGCCCTGGACGCGCGCCCTGCGCACCACTGTCCACACGCGCAAGGGACCGGTCGCCGTCTTCGTCGCCCACCTGATGTCGGTCCGCTTCACCTCTTCCGGCTTCACCACCGACGACCGCAACGCCGCAGGGCGGCGCCTCGGCGCGGCCCTGCGCGCCGAAACGCTGCCTCGCATCGTGATCATGGGTGACTTCAACGGCACCCTCGACGACCGGGCGCTGTCCGCCGCCACCTCCCAGCTGCGCTCGGCCCAGTCCGAGGCGGGCGCCGGGTTCGGCCTCACCTGGCCTGCCTCGTTCCCCGTGGTGAGGATCGACCAGATCCTCGTACGCGGCGTGGACCCACGCGCGTCCTGGACGCTGCCCGCCACCGGCAGCGACCACCTGCCGGTGGCGGCCAGGTTGAGGTTGTGAGTAGTTGTTGATGCCCCTGTGGATGTCAACTGGCGGTTCGGCTGGGATCTGCGTGGCATACGGCTGACCTGAGAAGCCATCCGCTTTCCGAACGTGATCGGTTGGTTCGGCTGTGGCGGTTATGAACTGCGCTGGTGACGGGAGAGATGGGCGTGGTTGGTCCGCTCGCGTCGCTCGTGGAGGTGGCTGGTGCCCTCGGTGCTCGGTCTGCTGGAGGCTCGGGAGAAGAAGGTCCGGGAGGAGGTGGCGCGGTTGCGGGTTGCGCTTGACGAGGCGGAAGCTGCGCTTCAGCGGCTGGTGGATGCCCGAGCAACGGTGGCCGAGGTGCTGGCCGAGCCGTCTTGTGTTGTCGCGGAGCCGGCGCGGAGCGCGGTGGTGGGGTCGGTGGTGCCGCACCGGGCCGCACCGGCCGGCTGAAGGCGCCTGGGCGGCGTCCGGCCAGGCGACTGCTCATGAGCATGGCCATCGACCACAGCACCATGGCCTCGTGCATGGCGGCCGGCGTCTCGACATCGCGCACCAAGCGGCGCGAGCGCATCAGCCAGCTCAGCGTTCTCTCCACGGCCCTGAGGTGTAGGGCTGGTGGTAGGCCCACTCGTCGAGCAGGGTGCGGTGGAAGCGTTCGACCTTGCCTTTCGTCTGCGGCCTCCAGGGCCGTGTCCAGCGGGGGCTGATGCCCAGGTCACGGCAGGGCCTGCCTTCCACGCTGCTGACGGTTGGCGGTGTGTATCTGCTGGCCGCGCTGTGCCCGGTGATCTTCCCGGCCTGGAGGCAAATGGACAGTACCGGCTCTCCCCACGACAGGCCGGAGGGCTCGCCGCTGCGGGGCCCGGGATCGAAGCGGGTGTAATGGCGCGGGCCGCTTGTGCCTGGGCTGTCTTCCGCCTGCGGACCACCGCCCGGAGCTGCCCGGCCGCCGCGACGATTGACAATGTTCCGTCGCAACGAAGGTCGATCGTTCTCGCCGAAGGCTGGTCGGCTGAGGTGGGTCGTGGGCGGAGGCGGTGGGCCATGTCACCCGCGCTCATCGCGGAGAGTTGGTCGCAGGACGCGAGTTGGAACGAGGCGCCGTCACTGCCCGAGCCAGCGAAGCGTGCAGTACCAGCTCAGCCGCTCGGCTGAGTCGGGCCTGTGGCTGATGGCCAGCTCCGCAGGGCCATGTCGGCCACCTGCTGGAGGTCTTTGCGAGTGGTGCCGCTGGCGGCTTGGACGGCGATGCCGTTGGCCACGGTCATGAGGTAGCGGGCGAGTAGGTCGGGATCGGTGCCCGGGGGCAGGTCGCCTTCCTCGACGGCTTGCTTGAACCGGTCGCGGAGGAGAGAGGAGTGCTCGTTGCGCCAGACGATGAGGTCGTCGCGGGCATTGCTTCCCGCGGCGCCGGCGGCGAGAGACCCTTGGACGCCGAGGCATCCGGTGGGGCAGCCGGGGCGGGTGGTGGCCCGGACGGAGCCGTTCAGGAACGCGGTGGCCACCTGCCGGGCGGTCGGCTCCCGCAAGGCACGCGCTCCGTACGAGGCGGGACCCTCGGTGTAGCGCTCCAGGGCCTTGCGGAACAGGTCCTCCTTGTTGCCGAAGGCCGCGTACATGCTGGTGCGGTTGATGCCCATGGCGTTGGTCAGGTCGGTGAGGCTGGCGCCTTCGTAGCCCTGTTCCCAGAAGACCCGCATGGCGTGTTCGAGGGCTTGGTCGGTGTCGAAGCCTCTCGGTCGGCCGATCGGTGCCTTCCGTCGCGTCTCCATGTAATCGATCGCACTTCTGCACTGGTCGGTACGGAAGGTGTTACAGTCTCATTCTGTACCGATCGGTACTTGAATTTGTGGAGGTCATGGCCATGGGGCAGCTTGAGGGTAAGACCGCAGTCGTCACCGGCGGCAGCACTGGGATCGGCCTGGCGACTGCGAAGCGACTCGCAGTGGAGGGCGCGCACGTGTTCATCACCGGCCGGCGCGAAACCGAGCTGGAGAAGGCCGTCGCCGCCATCGGCAACGCCACCGCGGTGTCCGGTGACGTCAGCGTCGCGGCCGACGTGGACGGCCTGTACAAGCGCGTGCGGGAGCACGGGCAGGGACTGGACGTGCTGTTCGCCAACGCGGCCATCAACCACCTCGCGACGTTGGACGAGCTCACCGAGGACATCCATGACGCGGTCTTCGACATCAATGTCAAGGGCACCTTCCTCACTGTGCAGAAGGCCCTCCCGCTGCTCAACGACGGCGCCTCGGTGATCCTCTGCGCCTCCACCGCCGCCGAGAGCGGCGCGGCGGGCATGAGCGCCTACGGAGCATCGAAGGCGGCCGTACGGGCTTACGCCCGTGCCTGGGCCGACGAGCTCGGCAGCCGGGGTGTCCGGGTCAACGCGATCTCGCCGGGCCCGGTGAACACCCCGATGTGGGACGCGGCTTTCGGCGATCGCGCCGGGGAGATGCTGAAGGCCGTCGCGGCCGGCCTGCCCCCCAAGCGGTTCGCCGAGCCGGACGAGATCGCCGCCGCCGTGACCTTCCTCGCCTCGTCGGGCAGCAGCTTCGTCTACGGCGCAAATCTCTACGTCGACGGCGGAATGAACCAGATCTGACCGGACCGCGGGGTGGCACGCAGGGAAGCGGATAACCGGGGAAGGGCGCCGCCGAGCTCACCTCCACACGGCGAGCCCGACGCACGTACGTCCCGCGCCGATCGACCGAACCGGCACGTCGCACGGGGACACTGCTGCGGCACCGAACCCTGGGGCGCGACGTGAATTCCGGCCCGCTCAGAGCAGAGGTACCCGCAGTCGAGATTCCTGCCTTCAGCGACGGCCGCCGCGGCGAGACCGTGGAAGGGCATCGCACTTCCTCACCATTCGAATACACCCCCGATCCGGGGCACTGAGAGGCAATCATGCCTGACGCCGAACTGCGCGATTTCTTCCAGCGATACATCGACGCGCTCAACGCTCACGAGTTTCAGCGCATGACCGAGTTCATCCATGACGAACTCACCATGAACGGCCACCCGGTCACGCGAAACGACGTCATTGCGGTCCAGGAGAGTCACACCGACGCGGTTCCGGACTTCACCTGGCGGGTCAAGGACCTCGCCATCGACGGTGATCGAGTGGCGGCCCGTCTGTTCAACAAGGGCACGCCCGCGAAGGAGTGGTTCGGCGTGCCCCCCACCGGCGCCACGGTCGAATATGCCGAGTACGCCTTCCACAAGGTTCGTGACGGGCGCTTCTACGAGATGAACTATCTGATAGATGCCTAGGCAGTGCAGCGACAGCTGGCCGCCTGACCTGCCTCTGGCGGCCCATCGAGGCCATCTGCACGGAGCGTTCGCTCAACCTTCGCTGCGACAGGTCAGACAACACGGAACGGGCGGCATGGTGATCACGATGCCGCCCGTTCCGTCGGTGCGTCAACGGCTCTTGTCGGAGGCAGCACTGTCCGGCGAAGCACGCACCCGATCCGTCAACCTGGCCGCCGCCGAGACCAACAAAGTGCTCCGTTACACGCGTAAGCCGGTTGCGGGCCGGCTCGCGGGCTCGCGGCCGCCGGCGCCGGTCCCCGCACTGGTGGCCGAGATACTGCGGCGCATCGGCCGGCACGTCACGATCCAGGAAACGGGACTGGCGCTCGTCCCCGACGAGCCGATGGACGCGTTGAGGGCGACTGGAGGCAGCGCCCGAGCGGCTCTGACGATGCTGACCGCGGCCGACACCGGGGCCGCTACCCGCGGCCCGTTCCGTGCCCTTCCTTTCCGATTAGCGAACGTTCCTCCGGCCTGGGCCGATACCAGTCCGCAGCCGGCGGCGGGCGACCGGCAGCTGGGTGCCGGGGAACTGGACGCCGTGGCTTACGCCACCAAGTACTACGCGGACACCATCAACACCTTCGGGGGTGCGCACGGGCGCACCGCGCTGGCCGCCTATCTCGCCACCGACGGGGCCGCCTTCCTCACCGCCCGTGCCGACCCGAGGACTCAGGCGCAGATCCTCGGGCAACTGTCGCGGTTGACCCACCTGTTGGCGCGCATGTGTGCGGACTGCGGCCAGTCCGGCGCGTCCCAGCAGTACTTCAACGTCGCGGCCCAGTTGGCGATGGAGGCGCAGGACCGCACCTTGTACGCCGTCACCCTGCGGGCCATGAGCGCGCAGCTCGGCCAGCTGGGTCACCGGAGCACGGATCTCGCCGTCCAGGCCTTGTCGGCCGCGCCCGAGGACTCGCCGCCGCCCATCAGGGCATTCCTGATGAGTCATCTCGCCGTGGCCCATGCCTCGGTCGGCCTCGTCCGTCCGTCACTGTCGGCACTCTCCGACGCGATGGTGCTCCATGGCGGGCGGGACACAGACCCGTCCACTCCCTTCAGCGGCTATCCCGTGGCGGCTCCGCACTACCAAAACGGCGACATACACCAGACTCTCGGCGAGTACGACAAGTCCGCCGCGGCGTTCGCCACCTCGCTGCGGCACCGGCCCGCTCACGCGCACCGTACCCAGGCACTGACGCTCGCCCGGCTCAGCGAAGTTCTCCTTTCGGATGGCCGGGTGGACAAGGCCTGCGCGAGCACGGACCGCCTGCTCGAAACCTTCGGGCGCATCCGGTGCCCGCGCACCGCCGGCAGACTCGTTGACCTGCGCAGGCGACTGGTGTCCCACGTGAGGCGGCCGCAGGTCCGTTCAGTGGTCGGCCGCCTGGACGGTTACATGGCCCACCACTCCCTGTCGACGAACCTCGTCAAGTGGACCTCTCGGCGCCCACGACAGGAGCGAAGGTGATCCGGCACGTCTGCGTCGCGGTGCACAAGCGCACATGCGTTGGTCACGCACGACGCACGGCCGCTGAAGCCCCCTACCGAACACCCTTGGAGCGGCGTGGACTTGAAGGAGAGAGCAGCAGGCCGGTCTCCCGCGCTCCGCGGCGCAGGTGGGCCCGGCGAGCACCGACCAGTTGAGAGGCCGAGGGGATAAGGATGAATCCGATCGAGGTGCCCACTGCCAGCGGACGGCCACTTCTGGGTTCCATGCTGGACCTGGGACGAGACCCCCTGGGGGCTTACGAGCATGCGCGGAAGGAGCACGGCGACGTCGTGCGGATCGTGTCGGGGCCACCCGGCCTGCGTAGGAGATCTACTTCGTCTTCTCTGCTGAGGGCGCCCAGCAGGTTCTCGCCTCGGAAGCCTCCAACTTCCGCAAGGACGACGCCTTCTCGATGGAGATGCCGGAAACCTTCGGCAACGGGCTGCTGAGCAGCTGGACGAGGAACACCTGCGCCAGCGTCGCCTGCTCTCCCCGCTCTTCACCAAACGAAAGGTGGCGGAGTACGCCCGTGCCGTGTACGACGAGGTGGACGCGATGTGCGGGGAGTGGGAGGCGTCCGAAGGGACGGGGGCCGACCTCAACGAGGACATGAGCCGACTGACCGTGCGGATGATCACCGCATCCTGTTCGGTTCGGACGCCGAGGAGGCGGCCGCGGTGGTGCGTCGCTGCATGCCTGTACTGGGCACGTACACTCTCAAGCGCGGTCTCATGCCCGTCAATCTGCCCCGGTCGGCCCCGACTGCCGCAAACCGCCGGGCGTCGGCGGCGCAGGCGGAGCTGTACGCCTTGTGCGACCGCTTCATCGATCAGCGTCGAGGGAGCAGTGACGCCGCCGGGAAGGACGGGGCGGACGATCTCCTGACGCTCCTGATCAGCGCGCGGAGCGATGAGGACACCCCTCTCACCGATCGTGAGCTGCGCGACCAGGCACTCGTCTTCCTGCTGGCCGGTTCCGACACCACCGCCATATCACTCACGTTCGCCATGCACTTGCTGGCACGGCATCAGGACGTGCAGGACAGCACACGCGCAGAGGTGCTGGCTGCGGTGGGTGATCGAAGGCCCACCCCGAAGGATCTGGACGCGATACCCGTCCTTGAGCGGGTGCTGAAGGAGGCCATGCGCCTCTACCCGGCAGCTCCCGTGCTCATCCGACGTGCGGCGCAGGCCGCGGTCATCGACGGACATGCCATACCGGCGGGTTCGTATGTCTACGTGTGTCCCTGGGTGACACACCGCCATCCCTCTTACTGGCCGAATCCTGAACGCTTCGACCCGGATCGCTTTCTGCCCGCGCGGGAGCGCGACCGGTCGTGCTACGCGTGGTTCCCGCTCGGCGGAGGTCCGCGATCCTGCATCGGCAACCACTTTGCGATGCTCCAGATGAAGCACATGGCTAATCAGTCGCCTCGCCGCCGCCGTGCAGGAAGCTTTCCAGGCTGGGGGTCAGGCCCGCCACCTGTCCGGGCGCAAGCCGGTACAGGACGTAGTAGCCCTCGCGGCGGCGCTCCAGCAGGCCCGCGTCCGCCAGCACCCGCAGGTGCTTGGACAGGGCGGCTTCGCTGACGCCGACGAGCGGGGCCAACTCCTGGGTGCTGCGCGGGCGTTCGGCGAGCAGTCGCAGGGCGCGCAGCCGGGTGTCGTCGGCGAGCGCGCGGAGCGTGCCGACGAGCCTGGCCGGGGGAATCCTCGGGCGGGCTTCCTGGACGATAGAGGAGACGGGGAAGACGAGTCCGAGGGGCCACGGACCGTCGCAGTTGACGCGTACGTGCGGCCACACATAGGCGCTGGGGGCGAGCACGAGTGTGTCGTCCGGGCCGATGGCGACCTCGTGGTCGTGCGGTCGCTCCAGCCAGAAGCGTTCGGCCTGCCGGTCGCTGCGCACCTCCGGCCACAGGCCGCGGAGCATCCCGTACAGGCCGCGCTGCTCGATCTGGTGTCCGGCCTCGCTGACGCCGGCGGCGAGTTCGGGTTCGAGCCGTGCCCATTCCTCCTCGAACGCCTCCCGCCAGTAGCGCTCCAGCATGTTCAGGAACCGTTCGAGCAGCGCGCGGGGGTCGTCGAGGAGCATCGCGGCCATCGCTTCGTCGCTTTCCTGTGCGACTCGCTCCCGCAACAGGCGGCGTACCTCCGGTTCGTCCAGCACGTGCGGATCCCTGCCCTCGCCGCTGCCCGGCCAGGGTGTGAGCAGGGGGACGGCGAACTCAAGGCGGACCAGCTCCGGATCCGCCCCGCGCAAGCCGGCCAGTTCGTCCTCGAAGTCCGTCAGTTGGCCGGTCGGCTGCGGAAAGAGGAACTCGGGGAAGTACGAGCGCACCGCGTAGGAGAACGCCTCGATCTCCCGCTTCAGCGCCGGGGACAGCTTGCGCATCGCACGCACCCAGCCGTGCTGGACGGGGTGGTGCTTGGGCTCCACCAGCACATGGAGACTCAGTACGGCTTCCATCGTCGGCGAGTAGGCGAACCCCACCCGCTCCGCACCGTCGGCAGGGACCCGGAACACGATCGTCATGACCCGTCATCCTTGCCGCACGGCGTCCATGACGGGAGCCGCGCTGCCGCCGGACGCCTTCTGCACCGCTGACCTGCGCGCGCCGGGCGGCCAGGCGGCGAGTGAGAATCGCCGCATGGACGTCCGGCAGCTCGAGTACTTCCGCATCCCGTCGATCACCTGTCGGTGATCACGCGACTGCCCGCACCGACCGTAGAACGAGCAAATCAAGCGATGGTCAGGTGGGAGAGCGCGTTCAACGTCCCATGGATGGAACCAGGGCCCGTCCGGTCGGCGGGGAGGAACACCGGACAGGCCCTGGTGGATTGGGGTGTGCTCAGCCCTGGTACAGCAGGGCCGTGGTGTCGGGGGGCAGCAGTCCGTCCTTGTCGAGGGGGCCCGAGATCAGGAGGGGGCTGTGGCGGGCGGGGAGGGGGATGGGCCGGTCGGAGAGGTTGACCGCGCACAGCAGGCCCTCGCCCCGTTCGAAGAGCAGCGTGCCCTCCGGGCTGTCCAGCCAGCGGAAGTCCTCGCCGGTGAGGCCGGGGTGGGTGCGGCGCAGGCGTAGGGCGGTGCGGTACAGCTGGAGCATGGAGGTGGGGTCGGCCTGGTTGGCTTCGGCGGTGTACTCCTTCCAGTCCTCGGGCTGAGGGAGCCACGGGGGTGCTCCGGAGGTGCTGAAGCCGAAGGGTGGGGTGTCGCCGGTCCAGGGGAGGGGGACGCGGCAGCCGTCGCGGCCTCGGATGGTGTGGCCGGTGCGTTCCCAGATGGGGTCCTGGAGGAGTTCCTCCGGGATGTCCTCGACCTCGTAGAGGCCGAGTTCCTCGCCCTGGTAAACGTACGCGCTGCCTGGCAGGACGAACATCAGGAGGGCGGCGGCGCGGGCGCGGCGGGTGCCGAGGGCGCGGTCGGTGGGGATGGGCTTGTCGCGGAACAGGGCCTGGACACCGGTGTCGGCGCGGCCGTAGCGGGTGACGTGGCGGGTCTCGTCGTGGTTGGACAGCACCCAGGTGGCGGGGGCGCCGACGGCGGCGAGGCTGGTGATGCTGCGGTCGATGACCTCGCGCAGCTTGCCGGCGTCCAGGGGGCACTTGAGGAAGTCGAAGTTGAAGGCTGTGTGGAGTTGGTCCGGGCGGAGGTACTCCGGCATGCGGCTGGGGAGGACGTGGGCCTCGGCGACGAAGACGCGGGGGTCGGGGTAGCTGTCGGCGATGGCCCGCCAGCTGCGGAAGATGTCGTGGAGACCGTCGCGGTCCCAGTGCGGGTGGTCGCGCTGGTCGTCCCCCGTGAGGACAGAGAACTCGGTCAGGCCGAGGTCGGGCAGGGCCGGGTCCTTGACCATGCCGTGGGCGACGTCGATGCGGAAGCCGTCGACGCCGAGGTCGAACCAGAAGCGCAGGATCGCCTCGAACTCGGCACGGACCTCGGGATTGTCCCAGTTCAGGTCGGGCTGTTCGGGGGCGAAGAGGTGCAGGTACCACTGGCCGTCGGGGGTGCGGGTCCAGGTACGGCCGCCGAAGGCCGCGTGCCAGTCGTTGGGAGGCTCGCTGCCGTCCTCACCCTTGCCGTCGCGGAAGATGAACCGGTCGCGTTCCGGTGAGCCAGGGCCTGCCATGAGCGCCTCCTGGAACCAGGCGTGCTGGTCGGAGGTGTGGTTGGGGACGATGTCCAGGATCACCCGCAGACCCAGCTCGTGCGCCTCGGTGATCAGCTGCTTCGCCTCGTCGAGCGTGCCGTAGGCGGGGTGGATGTCGCGGTAGTCGGAGACGTCGTAGCCGCCGTCGGCCAGCGGGGACGGGTACCAGGGGTTGATCCAGATCGCGTCGACGCCGAGGTAGGCCAGGTACTGCAGGCGGGAGCGGAGGCCGGTGATGTCGCCGGTGCCGTCGCCGTCGCCGTCGGCGAAGCTGCGGATGTAGACCTGGTAGATCGCCGCGGAGCGCCACCAGGAGTCGTCGGCGGCCGGTGCGGTGGGGGTCGGGTTGGTCACGTAGGGGGTCCTGACTGTTCTGAAGAGAGGAGGGGGTGTGGGTCAGCCCTTGACCGAGCCCTGGAGCAGCGCCTTGACGAAGTGGCGTTGCAGGACGAGGAACACGAGGATCGTGGGGGCCATGATCAGCACGGCGCCGGCGTTCAACAGGACCTGGTCGGTGCTGTATTTCGTGGTGAACGCCTGCAGGGCGCCGGCCATGGTGCGCTTGCTGGGGTCGTCGATGAGCACCAGGGCCAGCAGGAACTGGTTCCAGGTGGACAGGAACATCAGCAGTGCCAGGGAGGCGATCGCGGGGCGGGCCAGCGGCAGGTGGATGTGGAAAAGGGCTCGCCAGGGGCCCGCGCCGTCCATGCCCGCCGCCTCGGACAGTTCGCGGGGTACTCCTGCGAAGTGCGCCCGCATCCAGAACACCGCGAACGGCATGTTCATCCCGATGAGCGGGAGGATGAGCGCCCATTGGGTGCCCAGCAGGCCCATGGCCCTGGTCTGTTCGTAGAGGGGGACGATCACGATCTCGTACGGCAGGGTCAGTGTCAGGACGAGGACCGTGAAGAAGACGCCGCCCAGCGGGATCTCCAGGACGGCGATCGCGTAAGCGGCCATCGTCGCGATCAGGACCGCGACGGGGACGACACCGAGCACGATGAGGATGCTGGACTGCAGCAGAGTCGTGATGTTGGCGACGTTCCAGGCGTCGACGAAGTTGTGCCAGTGCGGGTCGGAGGGCCAGCTCAGTCCCGAGGGGAAGGTGCCCTGGGGTGCGAGGGCCGCGCTGACCATGCTCAACAGTGGTACGACGGAGTAGAGCGCGGCGGCCGTGATGAGGATCAGTCCGGGGGCGCGGCGGCGCAAGGTCCGTACGGTCTGCGTGCGTTCGGGCATCGGACTACTTCTCCCGGAACAGGCGCTGGAGTGGGACGACGACGGCGATCACGACCAGGGCGAGGACGACGGCAAGCGCGGAGGCCGCTCCGAGGCGGGCGTCGTTGAAGGCCAGGCGGTAGACAGCGACGCCGGGGACCATGGTCTGGGTGCCGGGGCCGCCCTGGGTGGCGAGATAGACGACGTCGAAGCTGGCGAGTGCGGCGATGATCGTGATGGTGACGCAGACGCCGATCTCGTTGCGCAGACCGGGCAGGGTGACGGCCAGGAACTGGCGGATGGGACCTGCGCCGTCGATGCGGGCGGCCTCGTACAGGCTGTTGTCGATCTTTCCGATGCCGGCCAGGAGCAGCATCGTGCACAGGCCGGTGGACAGCCAGGTGCCGATGAAGCCGACCGCGGTCAGGGCCCAGGTGTAGTCGGCGAGCCAGGCGCGGGTGACGCCGTCGAGGCCGATGGCGCGCAGGAGTTGGTTGACCACACCGTTGTCGGAGTACATCCAGGTCCACGCGACGCCCGCGGCGGCTCCCGGAATGATCTGCGGCAGGAAGAGGAGTGTGCGGGCCAGGGCGCCGGTGAAACGGCCCTGCAGCTGCCTCAGCACGGAGGCGGTGATCAGGGCCAGGGTCACCGGCAGGATGGTGAAGAACAGGATCAGGTAGAAGGCGTGGAGCAGGGAGGAGAACTGCTCGTTGTCCGTGAAGACCTCGGTGTAGTTCTTCAGGCCCACCCAGGTGGAGGCGCCGACGCCGTCCCAGTCGTAGAACGAGTACTGGACCGACAGCAGGACCGGGTAGAAGTTGAAGACGCCGTAGAAGGCGAGGGCGGGGAGGGCGAAGAGCCAGCCGGCCCACCGCCGGGCCCGGAGCTGGTGGCGGCTGCGGGCAGCGGTGGCGCCGGCGGGCGACTTGGTAGATCGCATGCTGCTCAGCTGGTCTTGAGGGCGTCGGCGTAGGTGGTCTGCAGGGTCTCGACCATCGCAGCGGGCTCGACCTTGCCGGAGACCAGCAGCTGGAGCTGCTGGGTCAGCTTGGTGTTGACGGCCGGAGCGGCGTTCTGCAGCCAGCTGTCGAAGCCGTTGTCGGCGGCGATCGCGGCGTAACCGGTCTGGATCTGCTCCGTCAGCGTGCCGGACAGCGACGGCTTGCCCGGCGCGGCCGTACCGTCGGTCAGGGCGGCATAGCCGTTGTCGACGGCGACCTTCGCGGCCTCGGGGGTGGTGAGGAAGTCCAGGAACAGCGCGGCGGCGTCCTTGTTCTTCGAGCGGGCGGCGATCGAGAAGGCCAGGGTGTTGCTGGTCATGCCCGCGTGCTTGCCGCCCTTCTCGGCCGGCGGCATCGGGAAGACGCCGTACTTGCCCTTGAAGTTCTTGTCGATGGTCTGCGTGATCCAGCTGCCCTGGAAGAAGAACAGCCCCTTACCGCCGGTGAACTGCCCGTACGACGCCTCCTGGTTGAGGGCGTTGACGTCGGAGGCGAAGTAACCGGCCTTGATCCACTTCTGCAGCGTCTCGGTGGCCTTGACCGCCTCCGGGGTGTCCAGGGTGGCGCCCGGCTGGTGATACACGATGTCGCTGAGCTTCTCGGCGCCCATGTAGTCGCCCAACAGCAGGCTGTAGAGGTGGCCGATCAGGCCGTCCTGGTTGGAGGCGACGATCGGGGTGATCCCGGACTTCTTCGCCTTGGCCATAACGGCTTCGAGCTCGGCGATGGAGCCGGGAACGGTCTTCATGCCGACCTTGGCGGCCAGCTCCTTGTTGTAGAAGACGCCGACCAGCGGGCCCGCCGAACCGCCCGCCTGATACAGCGGACCGCCGCCGACCGCGCCGTTCGACACCCGCCCGGGCGCCAGCGCGGAGGCGGGGACCTTCGAGCTCCAGCCGTACGCCTTGTCGTAGGCGTCGAGGTTGGTGAGCAGGTTGTCCCTGACGCCGCCGAGGAGGTCGCTGGGCTGGATGAGGTCGGGCGTGGAGTCGGAGGCCAGCAGCCTCGGCAGCACGGTGTTGTAGTTGTTGTCCGCCTCGACCCGCAGCCTGACCTTGATCTTCGGGTACTTGGCCGTGAAGGCGTCGGCGAGACCCTGCTCGTACTTCTCCAGGCCGGCCGCGGAGAACAGGGTCAGGGTCGCCGGCGTGTCGGCGACGGCGGTGTTGACGGCGGTCGGCGTCGGGTTCGCCGCCGAGCCAGAGTCCGAACCGGAACCGGGAGCACTGCACGCGGCCAGCGCCACCACCAGCGCGGACGCCGCGGCGACGGACGCCAGCGGGGTGCGCAGGCGGCGGCCGGCGGTTCTGACGGGGGAGGTGGGGTGCTGCTCGGGCATGATGCCTCCTCGCATCCATGCGGCTGCCGTTCCGGTGAAGGCCGGCAGTCAGAGGTCGGCGTGCTTCCCGACCGGGCCACAGGGAGCGCGAAGGTCGTTTCGGAAGCGTTTCCGTTCCCGAAAGAGTGAGGCGACCGAGCGAACCTGTCAAGTAACGAACCCGCAACATGCATTTGACGTGCTGAAGCGATCAGATGGCCACGCGGGCAGCGATCGGGCGACGCTGAGAGACCCGGAAACCCTTCCGAAGGTTCCGGAAGCGTTTCCGAAGTGCTCCGGTCGTGGGTTAGCCTTCCGGCATGGCGCAGAGCTCCCAGAAGATCAACATGGCCGACGTGGCACGTGCCGCCGGCGTCTCGATGGCCACCGCCTCACGCGCGCTCAACAACGACTACGGCGTCTCGGAAGCCACCCGCCGCCGCGTCCTCGCGGTCGCCGATGAGCTCTCCTACGTCGTCTCCCCCGAGGCGTCCCGCCTGGCCGGCGGCGCCACCGGCCGCATCGCGGTGGTCGTCCCACACATTTCCCGCTGGTTCTTCGCGGCACTGCTGGAGGGGCTGGAGTCGGTACTGCGCGCGGCCGACCTGGACGTGCTGCTCTACCACGTCGACGGCATCGAGGACCGCCACAACTTCTTCCACCGCCTGCCCGCCCGCCGCAAGGTCGACGCCGTCGTGGTCCTGGCCTTCCCCGTCGGGGAGGAGGAACAGCGCCGCCTGGCACTGATGGGTGTCACGATCATCGCCGCCGGCGGCCAGCACGCGCCCTACCCGAACGTCTCCATCGACGACGAGACCGCCGGCCGCCAGGCCATGGACCACCTGCTCTTCCTCGGCCACCGCCGCATCGCCATGATCGCCGCCGTCGACCCCGACCAACCCGGCGAGCTGCAGCCGTCGGGCCGTTCCAACGCCTACTACGCAGCCCTGCGCGACGCGGGCATCCCCCTCGACGAACGCCTCGTCGTCACCGTCGACTGGGGCGGCGACCAGGGCGCCGACGCCATGGCCAAACTCCTCAGCCAGCCCGAACCGCCCACCGCCGTCTACGCCCACTCCGACGAGGTCGCCCTCGGCGCAGTCCGCACCCTGCGCCGGGCCGGCCTGCGCATCCCCGAGGACCTGTCGGTGATCGGCATCGACGACCACCCCGTCGCCGAACTGACCGACCTGACGACCGTACGGCAGCCGGTACGGGAGCAGGGCGAACTGGCCGGGCGGATGCTGCTGAGCATCCTGAGCGGGGAGGAGACCGAACGCGAGGTGGTCGTACCCACCCAACTCGTCATTCGCGGTAGCACCGCCCCACCCCGTGCCTAGCCAACATCCCCCTGTAGACCATCTCCGCGCATCACACCTCGGCGCAGCCACACCGAACTCCTCGATCGGCTCGAATACTGCGCCGGTCGTGGAGCGCAAGCCGCTGCCGCGACCAGGGCCAACAGCGCCAACGGCCCCAGCCCGGCACGGCGCAGACGACCAGGACCGCAGGAAGGCAGCTCTCAGAGGGCGGTAAGTGACGTGCTGCCCGTTGCGCGCTTGCAGTTGGGGCTGTCGGGTTGGTGGTGGCCTCTTCGGGTGGCTATGGCGGTGGCTGGGTGAAAAACCCCTGCTTGGGCTCGGTCAGGATTCCGCGTTCGACCAGCCGCTTGAGCTTCAGCCGGACGTTGTTGACGTTGCTGGGCGCGATCTCCAGATCCATCGCCTCGCAGACCGCCCGTGCCCGCAGCGGGGCATCGGCCGCGGCGAACACTGCCATGATCTGCCGGTAGGCCGGATGGTCCGGCAGCTTCGCGGCCGACGGCGTCGGCGGCGACGGATCAGGCAGCACCAGCAGGGTCTTGCGGGTGATGCGGACCTCCTCGGCTACCGGTCGAACTCCTCCAATTGCGCGGTGAGTTCCGCGATGCGTCCCCGGGTGGCCTCGGCCTGCGCGGCGATCTCGCGCTCTTGCTCCTCCAGGTGCGCCAGCACCGCTCCCGAGGTCAGCTCGCTGCCGCTCATGCGCCGCGCCAGATGGGGGTGGAGGTCGCGGTCAGCATCCGGGCCATCCGGTCGCTTATGGCCCAGTACACCCTCGACTCGGCGGAGGCAGGCCGGTGCTCGTAGTCCCGTACCAGCCTGCGGTGCAGCATCATGATGCCGTTCACCTGCTCCACCACCCACCTCTTGGGGCGACGCCACCCCCCGGATTCTCCCACGGCCCGCACTACTCAGACTCGTACTAACGAACTGATCGAGGATGCTGTGACAGAACCTCAGCACCGTCCCGACGAACTCGGCGACCGCTACGACCTGCGCATCAAGGGCGACATCCAAGGCCAGTTGGTCCTTGGGCGGAACAACGAAGTGGTGATGGGCGGCCCCGCCAACGTAGTCGACCTCCCCCGCCTGACGAGGTTCGCCGAGGCCATCGCCGAAGCGCTGCCTGTGCTTGACCTGGACGCTGGCCAACAGCGCGTGGTCCGTCAACTGGCTGCCGCGGTCCTCAGGGAAGCGGGGGAGGACCAACCTGATCACTCACGGCTGCGTGAAATGGGCCGCACCCTGCGCACCGTGTTGGAAGGCGCTGCGGCCGGCGCGCTTACCTCGGGGATCCTCACCATGTGGAGCCCGTAAGGGTGAGCAAGCCTCACCGGCTCAGTCCATTGGAAGGCCCAGTTGGAAAACTTCATGCGCGTGGCCGTCTCTTTCAAACCTTGCCGGTCAAGCCCGCGTCGTCCGGTGCCGAGCGTCGCAAGGCGGAGAGGCTTCCGCGTACCGGATGTACTCGGGAGCCTCGACAACGCTGGGGGCACCTCCCGTGCCCGGGCGGCGCGGGTCAGGCGAGATCCGGAAGAGACGGCCTAACCGCCGGGACGCGCCACCCGCCCCGGCTCCGCCTCCACGGCCCGCACGGCCGCCCGCTCCGGGGGTGCGGCGGCCCCCCTGCGATCACCCTTCATGACACCGAGCAGGCCGAAGTACAGCGCCGTCGAGGCAGCGACCGCCCCGGCGAGGTGCGGCGATAACCAGAAGAAGAATCCCTGAGCTGCCGCGATTACCGCGATTCCGATCCCGACCATCCTGCGGACGTTCCGACCGCTCCGAAGTCGCCGGGTCCGCACGGACCAACGCATCCGACCGTCTCTCCTTTTCAACCAACACCCAGCGGTGGAGAGGGAGGGAGCGGACTCCGGATTCCGCTCTTTCCCTCTTCCACAGGGTGGAGCCGCGAAGAGCCGCCCGACAAGCAGCCCTGTGTACACAGCCGAGCGCACCGCCCTCTTGACCGCGCGGGCGCGGAGCGCCAGAGGGCGTGAGAAATGTCCGCACACGACGCACCCTGGGATGTGCCTTGAGCGAAGACCTGGAACCCGGGCTCGGAATCCGCGAAGCACGCCGGCTCCTGCCGACGCTGGTGAGCGAGGTGGAGTCGGACGGCAGACCGGTACGCCTCACCCGGCACGGCCGTCACGTTGCGTCCCTCGTCGGCGCCGAGGACGCCGCCCGGCTGGCGCTGGCCGCGGTCCCTCCGCTGGAGGTGCCCGGCGATGTGGTCACGGCTACCAGGATCATCGAAGCGCTGCTGCCCGGCGGGGACGCCCCTGCTCGCACTGGAGGCATGGGCCCGCTCCTATGGCACAGCCTTCGCCGCGCACCCCGGGGCGGTGCCCCTGCTCGCGACGGCCCCGCTGGCCGAGCCCTTCATGCACGCGATGTACGAGAAGGTCGCCGAGCTCCTGCTGGCCGCCGGATTCACCACCAGTCAGGTCATATCCATGATCACCGCACTGGAGAGTTTCATCGTCGGCTCGGCCCTCGACCTCGTCGCGCCGCCCGTGATGGTTTCCGACGTGCCCCGGGAGACCGCCCCCTACCTCAGCGCCGTACTCGACGACATCCCCACCGACCACCGCCGGGCCGAGCTCGCGTTCGACACCGGCCTCCGCGCCCTGCTCATCGGCTTCCGGGAGCTCCTGCCCCGGTGACCGGAGCGAACCGACACACCTGCCACCGACACAAGGAGTCCGTCTTGACCGCGTCGTTTCACGTCCTGACCACCGGTTATGCCGACGAGCGGGTGGCCGGCACCGTCACCCTGCTCGTCGACGGCGAGACCGCCGCGATAGTCGACCCCGGGATGGTCGCGGACCGCCGGCTCATCCTGGACCCGCTCGCGCATCGCGGGCTCGCTCCCGAAGACGTCACCGATGTGATCTTCAGTCACCACCACCCGGACCACACGCTGAACGCGGCACTGTTCTCCGAGGCTCGCTTCCACGACCACATGGCCATCTACCGGGACGACGTCTGGGAGGACCGCGACGCCGACGGATACCGGCTCTCCCCGTCGATCACCCTCATGACGACCCCCGGCCACACGACGGAGGACGTCAGCACCCTGGTCAGCGCCGACGAGGGCCTGGTGGTCCTGACCCATCTGTGGTGGACCGCCGAGGGACCGGCCGACGACCCCTTCGCCCCCGACCGCGAGCAGTTGCGGGCAGCCAGGGAGAAGGTCCTGGCCCTCGGCCCGGCCCTGATCGTGCCGGGTCACGGGGCGCCCTTCGTACCGTCGTCGTCCACGCCCGTCTGACGAGGTGCCCGCGTCGTCCCTGCCCGTCTGGGAGGTCGTTTTCTCCCGATGTTTTATCCCTGAATTGCTGTTTGATCCCGGGGTGTCGGGTCGTGCCAGGAGATGGTGGCTTCGCCGGTGAGGCGGCGGGCCATCCGGTCGGTCATGGCGAGGTGGATCATGGCTTCGGAGCGGGCGGGGAGGGTTGCGTAGTCGCGTGAGGCGGCGGTGGAACATCAGCCAGCCGTAGGTCCGCTCTACCGTCCAACGCTTCGGCAGCGGAGTGAATCCTCTGGTCCTGGGCGTGCGTTGGACGATTTCCATGTCGATACTGAGCCGGGCGGCGTGCTCGACGAGGTGCTGGCGGTAGCCGCCGTCCACCCAGACTTTGCGGATGGTGGGGTGAGCGGCGGCGACCTGGTCGGCAAGGTGGGTGCCGGCGACGGAGTCCTGCACGCTCGCGGCCGTGACCAGTACGGCGAGCAGCAGCCCGAGGGTGTCGGTGACGATGCTCCGCTTGCGGCCCACGATCTTCTTCGCCGCATCGGCGCCCTGCCCGGCGGCCGGGACGCTGGTGGAGGTCTTGACGCTCTGCGCGTCGATCACGCATGCCGACGGCTCCGCTCCCTTGCCCTCCTGCTGCCGTAACAGCCTGCGCAGCACGCCGGTGAGCTGGGCGAACACGCCGTCCTGCTGCCACTTGGCGAAGGTAGCCGTATACGGTCTCCCAGGGCGGAAAGTCATGTGGCAGGTAGCGCGGCTGAACGCCGGTGCGGTCCACGTAGAGGATCGCGTTCATGATCTCGCGCAGATCGTGCTCGGGCGGGCGTCCGATGTTCAGCGCATGCCCGCGCCGCTCGGCCCGCCAAGCGCTCAGCACCGGCTCCATCAACTCCCAGCGGGCATCGGACAGATCACTCGGATACGGATGACGTTCGGCCATGACCTGGACGTACCGCCGGGCAGGGGCGTGCGCCCAGGCGCGCAGTGCGACCAGCAGAAGCACGCTCTACCGACGTCTTGGGATGAGACAGGCGCAAGCTGCATTCCGCCTCAGCGGTCCCCCCGGCCGCGACCAGCAAAGCGGCGTTGGAGTGGGTGCGGCGGAGGGCCGCGCACTTTTGGACGTAGACGGAAGTCATGCGCTCGTGGACGAAAGACGAATGCCCGGCGGTCGGCGGTCTCTCTAGTGTCGACCGGACCGATGACGACCCGGACCGCTGAACCACCAACGGAGAGGATTCTCATGCCCGCACTGTCCGCCCCTGCCGCACTGCCGCGGTTTCGGCACCGCTGGGCCGCCGTGGCGGGCCTGCTGGTGCTGTCCCCGATCAGCGCGGAGTACCTCATCGGCTACGGCGAAAGCACTGGTCGGCCGCTGGAACTGCTGGCGGGCCTGCTCATCCTCGCACCGCTCTACGGAACCGTCGCGGTGCTCATCCGCGAGATCACTCGGCGCACCGGCCACGGCTGGCCGACGATCCTGCTGTTGAGCGCGGCCTTCGGGGTGCTCCAGGCCGGCTTGATCGACCAGACCCTGTTCGACAATGAGGTCGACGCCGATGGTCCCGACTGGGCGACCCAGGCGCTGGTCACCCTCATCCCGGGCCTGGGGGTCGATGCGGCGAGCCTGCTGAACTACGTCGGGGGGCATATGATCTGGAGTTTCGCCGCTCCGATCGCGGTGGTCGAATCCTGTGCCCCGCCATCGCGAACCTGCGGTGGCTGGGCCCGGTCGGAGTCGGCGTCATGGTGGTGCTGTGGGCGCTGAGCGCCGCACTGATCTACAACGACACGGCAACGGACTCCACCGCGGGTCCGGCGCAGCTGATCGGCGCCGCAGTGGTCGCCATCGCCCTGATCGCCGCCGCGTTCACCGTCCGGCCTGCGAGGACCCAGTCGTCTGCGAAGGCGCCATCGTGGTGGCTGGTCGGCGGTGTCACAGGGGTCGCATGGTGTGCCAGTCAGCTGTTGCCGGCGACCTGGACGGGGGTGACGGTGAACGTCGTCGCGATGGTCGCACTCGGCTGGCTGCTGCTGCGCTGGTCGCGCCGCCGGGGCTGGGGCCGTCGACACGTACTGGCCGCCGCGGGCAGTGCTCTTGTCGTCCGTGCCGGGTTGTCCTTCCTGGTCGAACCGCTCGGCGACAACGTGGATTACACGGTGAAGTACGCGGTCAACGCCGCGATGCTCGGTGGAGTCGCCGCCCTTCTCCTCATGGCCGCCCACCGTCTGCGTCGACAGGAGCCGAGCGCATGCTGACCGTCCGCGGCATCTCCTACCTGGTCGGCGAGGCAAGCACTGATGACGTGCGGCGGGACATGGAGGTCATCGCCCGGGACCTGCACTGCACCACGGTGATGCTCATCGGGGACGGGAAGCGGTTGATCGATACCGCCCGCACCGCCCTCCAGTCCGGTCTCGGCGTGTACATCCGGCCCCACGTTCCCGAGCTGCCTCAGCCGAAGCTGTTGGAACACCTGGACGCCGTCGCCGAGGTGGCCGAGGAACTTCGCCGGGAACACCCGGACCGGGTGACGCTCCTGGTGGGCAGCGAGTTCTCCCACACCGCGCCGGGCATCGTTCCCGGACCTCGGTCGTTCTTGCGCCTGAAGCTCATCCTGCGTTTCCGCCGCCTGCTGCGGCGCAGGATCGACCGGCGGCTCCACAGGCTGCTCACCATCGCCGTAACCACCGCGCGGCGCCGCTTCAGCGGGCCCGTCACCTACTCCGCGGGCGGGTGGGAACACGTCGACTGGTCGCTGTTCGACCTGGTCGGCGTCAGTCTCTACCGCTCCCGCCGCAACCACACCACCTACACAGACCGCCTGCGCAGCCTGGTTCGCGACCACGACAAGCCCGTGGTCATCACCGAGTTCGGGTGCGGTGCCTTCACCGGAGCCGACCAGCGGGGAGCCGGCTCCTTCTGGATCGTCAACTGGTTCGCCGTGCCCCCGCGCATCCGCGGCGACCATCCCCGCGACGAGGCCGTCCAGGCCCGCTACCTCGGCAAACTCATCGACCAGTACGACGCGGAGGGCGTGCACGGCTGTTTCGTGTTCACCTTCGCCATGCCCGACTTCCCGCGTCACGACGATCCTCTTCTCGATCTGGACAAGGCCGGCTTCGGGGTCGTGGCGGTGACCGGCGACGGTGTACGCAGCCGCAAGGAGGCGTTCCACGAGGTCGCGCGGCGCTACGGCGACATGGCCGCGGAGGCATGACCGAATGAGATGAGCGGCCAGGCATCCAACACGCCGACTCGGCCTTCCAGAGCACAACTTGTCCGGAGTGGCTAGGCCTGGTCGCGGGCACCACCGGTGTGGGCGAGAGCACTGGGGGTCCGGCAGCCGACGATCGCCGGGGCCTCCCGGACGAGCTCTTCGTTGGTGAGCGCTTCCACCATGAACAGCGCGAAGTCCACACGGCGCGTCAGGTTGCTGGCCAGTACCGGGTCGCCCACGTGCCGGCTCCACACAGGCAGCCCCTGGCTTTCGCCCTCCTCCAGGGAGCTGCCGCGGACCACGGTCCACCGGGTGTCGCTGGCGAACACCCGGCGGCACGCCTCCACCTGGTCGTCGATCTCGACGGCGCGGACGAGCTTGCCCAGCGCGGCGGCGATCCGGACGCCGATGGTGAAGGTCCGCGAGTACGTGTCCTTGCCGTCGCGCGTGATGTGCCAGCCGCAGGAGAAGACCAGGCGCGCGCCCGGCTGTGCGTGGTCGAGTACCGCCTGTGCCGTGCCCGAGGCGTACTGCTGCACGCCCCAGGGGACCAGCACCGTCAGCACCCCGTCGCAGCCGTCGACCGCCCGCCGGATCACCCCCGGGTCGTTCGTGGGTCCGGGAACGACGGTCATCCGGCCTTCGAATGCGGCCAGCTTCGGCACGCTGCGCTCCCGGCAGACGCCGACCACCTCGTAGCCGCGTGCCAGCGCGTGCCGGACCATATACTGCCCGAGCTTTCCCGAAGCCCCGACGATGCAGATCTTCTTCAATCCATCCGTGCCCATGGTGCAGCTCCTTCGTCGGAATGCTGACCTTATGTTGTAAGGCAAGCTAGCCTTATGCTGTAAGGCAGTCAAGGGAAGCGAAAGGGAGGGGCGGATGCGCGAGGCAGGCAAGGGCCGGCGCGGGGGCTCGGCGCGTGCCCCGCTCAGTCGGGAGCGCGTGATCCGCACGGCGGTGACGGTGGCGGACGAGAAGGGGGCGGGCGCGCTCACCATGCGGGCCATCGC
Organism: Streptomyces sp. NPDC030840; assembly: GCF_055572015.1. Classification (NCBI taxonomy): domain Bacteria; kingdom Bacillati; phylum Actinomycetota; class Actinomycetes; order Kitasatosporales; family Streptomycetaceae; genus Streptomyces; species Streptomyces sp. NPDC030840. The sequence goes on from NZ_JBVIEE010000012.1 coordinate 228,839, forward strand.
CGAACCGCTGGGCGTCGAGGCGATGTCGCTCTACCACCACGTCGCAGGCAGGGAGGACATTCTCGACGGCATGGTTGACGCGGTGTTCAACGAGATCGAGCTTCCGCCGCGCGATACCGACTGGAAGAGCGCGATGCGCCATCGCGCGACCTCCGCCCGTGCCGTCCTGCGGCGCCATCCGTGGGCCGTTGGCCTGATGGACTCCCGCTCCCGGCCCGGCCCGGCGACCCTGCGCCACCACGACGCCGTCATCGGAGCGTTGCGCGCCGGAGGATTCTCCGTCCCGATGGCCGCGCACGCCGTCTCGCTGATCGACAGCTACCTGTACGGCTTCGTGCTCCAGGAGCTGAGCCTGCCGTTCCGAGGTCCGGCGGAGTTGGACGAGGTCGCAGGCGCCATCCTGCACGACATGCCCGACGACACCTACCCCCATCTCACCGAACTGGCCACCGAGCACGTACTCAAGCCCGGCTATGACTACGCCGACGAGTTCACCTTCGGCCTCACCCTCATCCTCGATGCCCTCCACCCGGACGAGACCGCGAGTGCCCAGGGGCGGCCTTCGCCCACCTGACGTCGGTCGCCGCGGAGGAGATCTCGGTGAGTAACGACACCGTGGTCGTCGCGGCTAGGGCGGTCAGCCGGGAGTTGGAGCCGCTTGCCACGGCCGCCGTCACCAACTCCCACCCATCAGCGGCACAGCAGCGTTGACCGGCTCTCATTACTCACAGCGAAGATGTGACACAGCTTCTCACCCTTTTCTTTATGGTCTGAGTCGATTTCGTTCGGTGATGCTCTCTGGTCGTTTCACGGTCTTGCCCACGTCGTAGTGGGTGGCGGGCCGCCGGTTCTTCGAGCCAAGTGGCTTACCAGGGCCGGGGGGTGAGGGTTTCGGTGCACGGGCCGGGCAGTGCAGGTGCGGGCAGAGGTTCCGAAACCCCTGGCGGACTCGGGCCGGGGTGAGCCGGCCGGGCTCGGCGGGCTTCTCCCACGGCCGCCGCAAGTCGGCGGCGGCCTCGCGCAGGAGGCGGATCTGGGTGTGGGCGGCGATGATCAGCCAGGTGGGCAAGATCGTTCTCACGGTCGTTTAGGAACGAGCCGTTCCCCGACGCCTCCGGCGCCCGTCCGTGGGGCACCGGCTGCCATCGAGACGCCGACGCGGAGAGCTTGGGGCGCCTCTGGCGACCAAGGCGGTCGCGATGCTCGCCGCAGGAGATCCGCGCCGACCCGTGCGGTCGGCGCGGTCCGCCGCAGGAGATCGCCGAGACGGTCGCCCTTGCCGATGCCGGGGGGAAGGGCGACATCACCGGCCGGCACATCACCGTCTCCGGCGGTCCGGCGTCCTGACGGTGGAGCGGTCGGTCGCAAGGCGGCGCGCCGCTCATGTCACGCCCCCCGCCCTCCCGGCGCACGCCAGGTCGCCGCTGTCGCTGTGCGCGCCCGATCCTTCACCCGACCACCAAGCACGAGCGAGGTTCGATATGACGACAACTGCGACTTTCGGCTGGGGAAGCAGCCACCTCAACAAAACACCGGCGGGAGAGGTGAATCTCGACCCTTCCGAACAACTCGCCGTCCAGCAGACACTGGCACGCTACGCCTTCGCCCTCGACCACGGAGATCTGGTGACGTTGGCGGGCGTCCTGACCGAGGACGCCACCTGGACGGTCGCCGTCGCCGGCGAGGTCGAGCAGGGCCCCTTCGTCGGACGCGCGGCGATTCTCAACCTGGTGCGAGAGGCAACGGAAGCCCAAACCGAGCAGCGAAGGCACCTGATCAACATGGTCTTCCACCGTGCGGACGCCGACACGGCAGTGGTGTGGGCCTACCTGATGCTGACGTCGAACACAGGCGGGGCCTCGAAGGTGATCACTTCCGGCTTCTACACGTTCACGCTGCAGCACGCCGAAAGCGAGTGGCGCATCGCGAAGCTGTTCGTCGGTATGGACAACGCTGCGTGAAGCCCGGCGCCCGCGATCGCACGCGTGACGTCGGTCATCTCCACCCTCGAATCTTGGCATGGATGAGGTGACAGCTATCGCGCCTCGTCTCAGCGGACCGGATTCGCCAACAGTGTCTTGCAGCTGCCGGGGTCGAGCCGTTTCGCGTCGTAGTCACGGCCGTACCCGCTCATCGCTGGACCAGCCCTCCGGGCCCTCCGAAGCAGCGCCGCTCCGCCGACCTGATCGGCTACAGCGTCATGGGTTTTCTCGTTACTCCACAGCGTGGCCGATGAGTTTGTGGCTCCCGGCCGGTCCAAGCTCGTGACACCCTAGGAAAGGACACCGCCATGTCGGAGCTTCTCGTCGACTTCATCACCTCCCTCGACGGCCACGCATCGGGAGAGGGATGGCCCGGGTTCTGGGGCCTCGAGGGCCCGGAGTACCTCGCATGGCTCGGCGAGCAGCCCGAGGCCACCTACTTGATGGGAGCGAACACCTACCGCCTGATGTCGGGCTTCGCCGCAGGCGAGGTCCCGAGTGGCCAAGACGAGTTCAGGCCCGAGGAAGAGGCGTCCGTCGACGAGCTCACGCGAGCGTCCAAGGTGGTGTTCTCCTCTTCACTCCAGGAGCCACTGACGTGGGCCAACTCCACGCTCGTCCGCGACGACGCCGTCGAGGCGGTCCGCGCCATGAAGTCGAGTGGCTCGGGGCTCCTCAGCACGATCGGCAGCCTCAGCCTGTGCCGGTCCCTGCTACGAGCCGGGCTCGTCGACCGCTTCCGGGTCGTGATGTTCCCGGTGATCACCGGGGCCACGGGCGAAGAACGCATCTACGACGGCTATCCGGACGTTGCCCTCGAGATGATCGAGCACCGCACCTTCGACGGCCGCATCCAGCTGGTCGAGTACAAGCCCCGCGTGCTCGAGCACCCGCCGCTCGGCCTCCCTGCGTGACATAGCCCCGTCCGCGGCACCAAGCCCCGGCCTCTTCCCGCAGACTCCCGCCACTGCCAGATCCGTAGCAACCAGTGGCCGGAGCTCTGCCTACAGTGAATTCAAAGGAGCAATGCTCAAGACCTGTGGATCGGGCTCGGGAGGGGTGCCTCGCGGAACGCAGAGGGCGTACCTTCCCGAGTGATCGACTTCTGGTCATCGAATAGGCCCGCGTTGCAGCGCGGCCGCCTCGTCGCGGGAGCGGAGCGCCACCGTCGGCAGGTCCAGCTCGCCGGCTGCGCGGATCACCCGTACCGCGATCAATTGAATGCGGTACGAATGAATCGTTAATTGACACCTCCGGGGCAGATGCAAGTCAAACGGCGGGCATGCCCCAGGTGATCCCATTCCCGTCCAGGGCGACGATCCACGCGCGGAGACCCTTGTGTTCGGCAATGGCGCAAATTCGGCTTCAGCACGGCTTCACATCCCGACATGCTCTGGGTGCCCAGGCGCCAGCGCCGATCACCGGTCGAGCAGGCGTCGGTCATGGCGGTATGGGAGGAGTCTGCGCGGACTGAGGACTGTTGAATGAGCAAGGACATTCGGGTGTCGGGCCGGGGTGGGCCGCACCGAAGGTTCGGTGCTTGCAGCCACACCCTTTCCCCCGGTACTCCGCCGGAGCCGGTTATCAGGTCCCGGCCGCGGTCGGCAGACCGCAAAAGGTAGCGCTCCTTCGAGCGAACACCGGCAATTTCGGCCGGGAAGCACTGCGCACAGTTGCGAGATCGACATTCAACGCCCTATTTCAGGAGCAGGTCATGAAGAGAACGCACCATCGCACCGGGGCACTTCTGGCCACGGTGTGCGGTTTCACTCTGTGCCTCCCTGGCGTGGCCCGCGCGGCCGACGCACCGACGCCACATCTTTTCGCCACGACGCTGGTGAACAAGACCGGCACCACGATCACGGTCACCGCCGGAGTCGGCCGGGGCAACACGATCAGCGTCTGGCAGTCGGGCAGCAACATCAGAATCAGAGACACCGGAGACACGGTCGCACCGTCCGGCGACTGCACCGCCATCAGCACGACCGAAGTCGCCTGCAGGGCCGCCGACACGACCGAACTCGTGGTCAACGCCGGCGACCATGACGACACCGTCACCTCTTCGCTGGTGGCCCTCGGCGTCACCCTCATCGGCGGTGCCGGCAACGACAACCTCTACGGCGGATCCGCCAACGACACCCTCGAAGGCGACGAGGGATCCGACTTCCTTTCCGGCGGCGCAGGAAACGACACGCTGACCGGTGGAGCCGAGGCGGACAGGATCTTCGGCGGCTCCGGCAACGACTCCATCGAGGGGCGCGGCGGCTCGGACATCGTGGACGGCGGTGCCGACAACGACGTGATCTACGGCGGCAGCGGCAACGAGCAGATCGTCGCCGGCGCCGGCAACGACTACGCCGAGGGCGGCAATGGCCGGGACACCATCGACACCGTGGACAACGTCAGCGGCAACGACTACGTCGAAGGCGGCGCTGACGTGGACGACTGCCGCGCCGACTTGGGCGACAACGTAAGCGGATGCCCGTGACCAGCGTGAGTGAGCAGCACGCCAGTACCCGTACACGGCGAGACGACCCGAAAGGCGGGCACCGATGAGAACACGAGGTATCTGGACCACAGTGGTGGCGATCGGCGCACTCACCTGCGCCCCGCTGACCGCCGCTTCCGCCGCGCCCGGTGCGGCCCCCGGCGGAAACCTGGCCGACACCACGGTCGTGCAGGAGGTGGGCGACACCCTCAGCGTCACGGCCGCCCAGGGTGTGGCGAACGACATCACCATCCGGCGTCAGGGCAACGTTGTCGTGGTGACGGACGCGGGGGACACCGTGTCCGCCGTCGCCCCGTGTCAGTCGACGGGGACGCACACGGCGGAGTGTCCGCTGCCCGTCACGTCGATACGAGTCAACGCCAACGACTCCGATGACAGCGTCAGCATCTCCCCGAACCTGGAAGCCGCCGGAACGGTGATCGGCGGTGCGGGTGACGACCGCCTCAACGGCGGTCCCCGGGCGGACCGGCTCGTAGGCGACGACCCGGATGCCACTGGCCTGCGGGCGACGCCGGGCAACGACACCATCAACGGCGGCCCCGGCAACGACACGATCTCCGGGCTGGCCGGCAACGACACCATCGACGGCAATGCCGGCAACGACACTCTCAACGGCGACGACGGAAACGACACACTCGAGGGTGACCAGGGCAACGACACTCTCACCGGAGGCAGCGGCAACGACACGCACATCGGCGGCGAGGGCAGCGACACCCTCAACGCCGTGGACAACGTGATCGCCAACGACAGCCTCGACGGCGGCCTCGGCTTCGACACCTGCAACCGGGACACCGGCGACACGGCCGTCAACTGCCCCTGATCGACCACTCGTTTCCTCGGTACTGCGCTGCCCGATCGGGTGGAGGCGTCGCCGGACAGCCGTAGCGGCTGTCCGGCGACAGTGATGCTGCGGATCTCTCGCAGGGTCGGGACGCCGGCGCACGCCGCTGTGTGGCGCAGCGCGTGCAACGTCGCCGACGTCCCCGCGAGCTGGTTCACGCGCTCGAACATGCGGTGCACCGCGTGATAGGTCAGCGGCCGGACCGGGCGCCGCAGCGTCCACCACAGCGGCAGCCGACGGCCCTTGGGAACCACCTCGCCCATCTGGACCTGGTAGAGCCGCAACCAGACGAACGCGTCGGTCGACGCCGGAAGCTCTTTAACAGCGCCGGTGCCCTTTCGGACCACCGATATCAGCTGCCGCCCCGGCTCGACGCCGCCTTGCAGCGTCGACAACAACTCCGAGGCCCCGGGCCACGGTGGACACGTAGAACGCGACCAGCGCCCGGTCTCGGTGCGAGGGAAGCCGGGCGAAGATCTCGTTGAACTCCTCGTCCGGAATGCTGCGCGGGACCCGCGTGGGTACCCGGGGCCGGTAGAGGCCGGTCCGCTCCCTGCGGTGCGGCTCCATCGGAGTGTGGTGAGCGCTCGCCCGGCCACTGCGGCGTGAGCGGTCCAGCGGGAACGGGTTGACCAGAACCGGCCCCGTGGCGATGTCCAGATGGAAGGTGTAGAAGCAGCGCACCACCGTCTCGTTGTGCGCCCGCACCGAGGCCGCGTACGGCCTCCCGGGGTTCGGCGACGGCTCCGACAGATGGCCAGACCGCCCGTGTGGACGCACCGGTCTTCCGGTGATCAACAGCCAACGGCAGAAGTCCCGCGCCTCCAGTCGTGTGGCCCGGTCTCACGGCGCGTCGATCGCCCACAAGACGCGGAACCAGCGCAGGAGGTCCATCCCGTAGGAGCGGACCGTCGACTCGGTGCGGCCGGCCGCCTGCAGATCACGAAAGTAGTCGGTCGCCGCCTGGACGCCAACGCCGGCCGGATCGATCAGACGATACGGCTCCCATCGGCTTCCGGTAGCCAGCAGGGATCCGAGGGCGGTAACCCCAGCGCCGCCAGATCCCGATGCTCTTTCTCGTCTCCGGTCACGACCCGGAAACGTAGAGCACGAAGACGGCATCCGTCCTCTGAACTGCCAGGTCTCTGCTCGTAGTTCAGTCAACAGAAGGATGTCCGGGCCGACCGTCGTCTTCGACCACCTGGCCAGCACGAACGGCTCGGCCGGCAGCGGAAGCAGGGTCTCGGCCTCCACCGCCTCGAACACCGACAGCGGCTTCGCGCCGCCCAGCGGGCGGCACTGGCGCTGACCTGCAACGCTCGTGGCCCAGAGCAAGGCCTCGGCTTGCATGTGTTCCAGTGCGGTGAACGGTTCGCCCGCTCCAGAACGAGTCACGGACATAGGGCATGGGCCGCTCGACCCGCGGCTTGTCTTTCGGCTTCGAAGCGCGGCCCGGATCCACCAACGTGCCGTAGCAAACGGCGAGTTCGGCACACGACTTGTTGATCTGAGGGTCGTAGAGGTCGGGCTTGTCGACCCCGGTCTTCAGGTTGTCCGGCACCAAGCGCCGTGGGACGCCGGCGATGCTGGCCCGCGAACTCAACATTTCCGTACAGACACTGCACCGGGCGTTCGCCGCGAGTGAGGAGTCGGTGGCGGGGTACATCCGCCGCAGCCGGCTCCAGCAGGCCCGGGCCGCACTGGCCGTACCCCATGGCCGACCGAGTATTTCGGAACTCGCCGCCCGCTGGCAGTTCGCGGACAGCAGTCACTTCATCCGCGCCTTCAAGAAGCAGTACGGCCAAACACCCGCCCAGTTCGCCCGCTCCAGCAACCGCACCCTCTGATTGCCGTAGAGGCAAGCCCAGACGTCTCCCGCCCACTGAGCCTTATGCCGAGGCACCGGCTCCTCATCGAGACGAAGCCCCTGCCTGGTCCTCCGGGTCGCGGCGGACAACCTCGACGGTGATGTCCAGCAGCGCGCCGTGGATCATGACCTCGACCTTGAACCCTGGTCCACACCTTCGGAGCCTTCGCCGACTACGTCGTCGTGCCCGAGCAGCGAATCGCCAGGGCGCCGAAGAACCTGGGCCTTCTCCAAGCCGCCGCCCTTCCGGTGTCGGGCACCACCGACATGACACGCTGACGACAAGGGGCCAACCTCGTCGTGTTGAGCGGAACCCGGCAAGATTGCCGGGTTCCGCTCAACCACGAGACTGGCCTCTCTCCCGGGGCTCCTGCCGCCTGTCGCCAATGGACGACAGGCCCGGGTCAGGACAGAGCAGTCGGCTTGCTGCGGGGGCGGGACCGCCCCCGCAGCAGCTCCCACAACGATCGCGAGGCCGCCGCCCACTCCCCGAGCAGGCGCCGGTCCACCAGGTGCAGCCGCTGCTGCTCGGCGAACGTCTGCCCTGGCGCGCTGGTACGGCCGTTGGTCACCATGACCACCACGTCGGCCTCGTGCACCGGCCTCCCGGTCCCGTTGAGGACCTGCAGATCGGGGGTGCCCACCGCCGAGCCGCGGTCCCCGTTGCGGCGGTGCTTGCACTGGATCACCCAGCGCCGCCCGTACGGGTCGGTGGCCCTCACGTCCGCGCCGAGGGCACCGCGGCCGCCGACCCGCACCGCGTCCCGGCACCCGCGGCCTGGCCACCGAGTGGGGCACCTACGGCTTCGCCCCGATCGTCTGGTCGGTCGGCGGCTCCCTGCTCAAGGACGGCAAGGCCGAAGGCGCCCTCGACACCCCGGCCGCGGTCTCGGCTCTGAAGACCTTCCAGTCCTGGTCAACGACCAGCGCAACACCCTCTTTATCAAGGCGCTCCCCTTCATCGCCAACGCCTTCTCCGTCTACCAGTTCCACGCGTTCTTCCGCTCGATCCCAACCAGCATCGAGGAAGCCGCCCGCCTCGACGGCGCAGGCCCCTGGCGCACCTTCGTCGCCATCATCGTCCCCATGTCGAAGCCGGCCTTCGCCTCCGTCGCGATCCTCACCGTCCTCACCCAGTGGGGCTCCTTCCTCTGGCCGGCCCCAATGGTCTCCGACCCCTCGGTACGCACGCCCCCTGTCCCTGGAGATGAGCGTCTTCTCCGCCCAACTGCCCCCGGACTACGGCCAAACCCTTCCCTTCGGCGCACTCCTCGTCCTCCCCGTACTGATCGTCTTCCTCTTCTGCCGCGAGCCGGCCATTTGGGCTCAACGCTGGACTTCCCAGACCCACCTCGAAGCGACGCTGCATCATGACAGCGGCCCAGGAACTGGCCAACTGTCCCGCAACACACTGGCCACCTACGGCGCAACGACAGTTCGGGACCTGCGGTCATCAACGGTGTCCTGACCAACTTCCGCTCACTGTCACAGACAGACGGCCCCGAGGTCGCTCGCGATCCGCCGACTGTCGAGCGCTTGAGTCGGCGCGCGGCCTAGTCTCAGGACTCCCGGCGGGAGGTCGCGGCCAGCGAGCCGAGGAGCGCGAGCGCCTCGCTGCTGGGCGAGGCCGGCTCCGCGTGGTAAACGACGAGCTCCTGGCCCGGGGCCGAACGAACATCGAAGGTCTGCATGGTCAGCGTCAGTGGCCCGACGTCGCGGTGTTCGAAGCGCTTGCGCTCCAGCGACTTGCCCCGTGCGTCGTGGCGGGCCCACAACTCGGCGAATTCCCGGCTGCTGTCCAACAGTTCGGTGAGCACTTGCCGCACCCGCGGATCGCCCGGAGCTGCACCGTGCCCGAGCCGGAAGCCGGCCACGGAGTTGCGCGCGACTTCGTGCCAGTCCCGGTAGAAGGCGCGGGCGGCCGGGTCGGTGAACACGACGTGCATGAGGTTGTGCGAGTGCGTCCAGCCGTGGAAGAGCGCGTCGGCGATCGCGTTGGACGCGAGGACGTCGTACGCGCGGTTGTAGACGATGGCCGGGTTGTGCGGCCAGGCGTCCATGAGCGCCAGCAGGCTCGGCTCGACCCGCTCTGGCACGGCGGCGGCCTTCGCGCGCGGGCCGAGTCCGGCGAGCCGGAACAGGTGCAGGCGGCCGTCCTCGTCCAGCCGCAGCGCTGCGGCCAGGGCGTCGAGCACATGCGCGGAGGGCGTACGCTCCCGCCCCTGCTCAAGGCATACGTAGTAGTCGGCGCTGACCCCGGCGAGCAGGGCCACCTCCTCGCGCCGCAGCCCCGGCACCCGACGGTGCCCCGTGGCGGGAAGGTTCACCTCGGCCGGGGTGACGCGGGCGCGTTGGGCGGTGAGATAGGCGCCGAGTGCAGAGCGTGCCATGCCACCATGCTAGGTCCGGGCCCGGCCGCCCTGCCTGGGTGCGCTGCTCCCAGGAGGATGCCGGCTCTCCCGCGGGCGCTCCGGCCGGGCCAGTCTCGAGGCCATGACCACACAGCAACCGGAACGCGCCGTGCCGGACGGCCGCAAGGTCGTCCTCGTCACCGGCGCCAGCAGCGGCATCGGCGAGGCCATCGCCCTACGACTCGTGGCAGAGGGACATCATGTGGTGGCCGGTGCACGCCGCACCGACCGCCTGCGGGCGCTGGCGGAGCGCACGGGTGAGACAGCCGCCCACTCCGGCGGCAGCCTGCAGCCAGTACATCTTGACGTGACGGACCGCCAGGACGCCGCGGCCTTCATCCAGGCCGCACGCGACCGCCACGGCCGCGTCGACGTCCTCGTCAACAACGCCGGAGTCATGCCCCTGTCGCGGCTGGACTCGCTGCTCGTCGACGAGTGGGACCGGATGATCGACGTGAATGTCCGCGGCCTGCTGCACGGTATCGCCGCGGCGCTGCCCGTGTTCGCCGCGCAGGGCTCTGGGCACTTCGTCACCGTCGCCAGCGTCGGCGCCCACGAGGTCGTGCCCACCGGCGCCGTCTACTGCGGCACCAAGTACGCGGCCCGGGCGATCACCGAGGGCCTGCGCCAGGAGTCCGCCCCCTTCATCCGCGTCACCACCATCTCGCCCGGCGTCGTCACCTCCGAGCTCGCCGACACCATCACCGAGCGCGGTGCCGCTGAGGCCATGCGCGCCTACCGCGCCCACGCCATCGGGCCCGACGCCATCGCCGGCGCGGTCTCCTACGCCCTCGCGCAGCCGTCCGACGTCGACGTCAACGAGATCGTCGTACGGCCCACCCGCCAGCGCTGAACCCACAGGAGGACACTAGGACCGCATCCCTGCACGTCTCGCCGCCCCCGCGGCGTGGGACCTCACCGGGCGGGTGGCCGTCGTGACAGGAGCCGCCCGCGGCATCGGCCACGCCACCAGCTGCGTGCCCGCGGCGCCTGATGGTCGTCACCGACCGGTCCGAGGCCGTCGAGAGGCTCGCCCAAGGGGGCAGCAGCACGCTCACAACCCGGCGGACCACCGCTGACGCTCAGCAAGGCCAACTCAAGCGCTCAGGAGCCAACCGGTCCGCTGACCGATCCGCGTCTTCATGGCCGGACGGGCTGATTCCGCGCCCGCGTGGGGCCAACTGCCGACCTTCGATCAGGCCAACCACGAATCCTCGAAACGCGCCAACCAGCGGCAAGGCGCGGAGGCCGGGCCGCCTATCGATCCTCGTCACAACTGGTGCTGCACGGGTTGAAGCGGGCCCCCTTGCCGGATCTGGTCGGCCCGACCGTGATCCCTTGTCCGATCGTGGTCGGGCCGACCACGGACCCCTTGTCCGATTCGGCGCGGGCCGCCAGGAGCACTCTACGGAGCCGACCACGACCACCCGGGCCCGAAGCCGGGACGGCGCTACGCCGAGCTGGTGGGTGGACCGCTGGACGGATTGCTGCTCGACATCACCGGCCGGAGGCCGGCGGAGAGCGACGACGGTGTCTCCCTCCTCACGGAACTCGGGCAGTTCACCCTCTCTGCCAGCTGGGCGTGGTGCCGTACACGGACCCGATCAACGAGACGCACGTGAGCGAGCCGGGCCTGGTAGTCGTCGACGTCGCGGCCGCCGACGACGCCACCGCGCTCGCCTTCCAGCAGCTGCTCGCCAAGCGGTGGGCGACGGCTACAGCAGGGCACACGACGCGGGAAGCCGGTCAGCCCGGCGTACGGCTGCGCTGTAGGCGGAACAGCGGTACTTCCTGGACGTCGACGCCCGCGCGGATGCGGTGGGGGCGGGAGGGGTGCCGCCACCGTCCGGCGCTGTCGCGGGCCGACTTCCATCACGACATCCGGCTGCGCCAGGAGGCGGCCGCTGGGGAGCAGGTGGTCATTGTGCGGTGAACCCTGTGCAGATGATGAAGCGCTGTGAGCCGTCGCCGACGGACCAGACGACGGTGTATGTGCCTGGTGGGTAGTAAGCGGCGGTTCCCGAAAAGTCTCCGGGCCAGACCACGGTGGCCACGGTGTCGGAGTGCACGGTTGTTCGTGCCAGGCGTGAAGTGCCGTCGGGCAGGTAGATGCGGGCCAGGACGGGCATCTCGGCCTGTACGGGGTCGTCGATGTTCCCGTACTTGTTGCGCAGGCTGAGTTCCACTGCGTCTCCGGCCCTGACATCACCGGGGTCGAAGTACTGCCAAGCCCCGTCGACCTCTGCTTCTTTCCTGGGTATGCAATACAGCTGGTCTGGCAGGTAAGTGCCTGTTTCGTATCCCCGGATTCGAGTAGCTTTGGGTCCTAGGCTGGTCGGGTGTCCGAGGGCGCCGGGCAGGCCGGGGAGAGGGTGTGCGGGGGCTGCGGTGAACGGCTGAGGCCGGACGCACGGCCCAATGCCGTGTACTGCTCGCCGCCATGTCGTTCCAGGCAGTGGCGTCGTGGCCGCCGGTTGCGGAAGCGAGTGGCCGCGGAGTTGAAGGGTGAGGGTCTGGCCGAGTGCCCCGAGTGCGGGGCGACTTGGGTGGCCGGGGTGGATCGCCGTTCGAACGCGGTCTACTGCTCGCGGCGGTGCGTCACGAGGGCTTGGAGGGCCCGGAAGGAAACGTTCGGCGAACGGTCGCAGTGACCGCATCGCGAACGCATTGAAATCGCAACTCCGCTCAGAATCAGGTCAATTGCGATCGCCCGTTGTGATTGTCGCATTTCTGGTCTGACTCTCGGTCGGGAAGCGAGCCGGGTCTCGCCGCGGTCGCTTGGCCGTGCCCCGGCCCGCGGTGGGTGGTGAATGCCATGCCCGAAGAGATCGAGACGACCGGCAAGGTCGGCAGCGTCAGCGCGAACCGCTATGCTCAGATCGTCGCTGAGCTGCGGAAACTGGTCGAGACTTCCAGCCGCATCCAGTTCAGGATCGGCGATTACGCACTCGAAGTGGAGCCGATGCGCGAGCACGGCGGCTCGGCACCGGCTGACGAGCTGTTCACGGTCAAGGACTCGCTGTTCCGTCTGGCCGAGGACATCGGACTGTCGTACTCGACGGTGAAAACGGCCAGGTGGACCGCGTCCAGGTGGCCAGAGGACCGCCGAGTGTCGGGGGTGTCCTTCACGGTCCACAGCATCCTGGCGGGCATCGTCGACGACGAGGAACGGTGGGCCACCATCCTCACCCCGCCCAAGGGCAAGGCCCGGTGGACACCGGACGAGGCAAAACGCCGCACGGGCCGTCAGGTCGTCAAGCCCGTCACCCCGCAGGAGAAGATCAGCGCGATCCACACCCTGGCCCGCGATGAGGACGTCGCCGCGGCGGTGACCACGGACTTGCTCAAGCGGCCAACGGTCGCGGCAAAAGTGCCCGAGCAGGAGAAGGTCCGGGTCGTGGAGGAGTTCACCCGGGATGAGTCGGTGGCGACCACGGCCGCGACCAGCCTGCTCAGGCGGCCGGACGTCGCCTTCAAGGCGATGGGCGACGACACCGCCCGCCACCAGGTCAACCACGCGCAGGTCGAGCGGGGCCGGCAGGCCCGCGAGCACTTCGAGGAGACCAGTCCCGTTGCCCCGGCGATCCGCAACATCGACCGGTCGGTGGAGTTCCTGGACCTGGTCACCGCCTGCCACGCGTTCGTCGCGGCGGCCGGCCGCGTCGTCCCGGGCATGCGTGACCGGCAGCTCGGCGAGGACGAACGCACGATCGTTCACGAGAACGTCGCCCGCGTTCGGGCGACGCTGGACTGGATCGAGACCGCGGTGGACACCGGCAAGGTGGACGTCGACGGCGAACTGGCCAAACTTCTGCAAGGTGAGTAGGCGATGCCCCGCGCTTCCGAGCACAGATCACCCGCCGCCCAGCGACACGCCGACACCGTCCGGTTCGTACTCTTCGAGGCCCGGCCGGCCGGTCTGACCTCCGCAACCTCGCCATCGGCACCCTGAAGATCCTCGGAGCCGCGGGAAGTATTTTCGATTCCCCAATGCCCGCGAATGGCGGCGGCGAGGTCGATGGGGCGGGTTTGATGGGCGGCGAGGCTGGTGACCGCGTAGACGTTCTCGCGGGTTTCGGGCCGGCCGGTGGGCTTGCGGCGGCGGTGGACCCGGATGGCTGTGCTCGTTCGGGTTCGTGGCGAATGGCGCGGGTGGTCTTGGCGATGTTGGAAGACCGCCCCTGACCTGGTGCGGCGCAAGTTCGACGCCCTCGCGCCCGACGTGCTGTGGTGGGGCGACATGGCTTGCCGGGACGAGTCAGTGAACGGCGTCGACGATGCTGCTTGCGGCCCTGCAGCCCGAGTTCGGCCATGATGTCTGCGACGGTGTTCTCCGACACCTGCCAGCCCTCCTCCCACAAATCCAGCTCCTCGGCGAGCCGTAGGTCCGGCCGAGCGGTCGGAGAAGCAACGGATCCGCGCTCGGCCAGCTCTGCGCGTCTGATCTCGCGTTTCGTCGGCTTCAACGGCCTGCCGGGCGCCACTTGTAGAACCACGCCTCCGACACGCCCAGGGCCCGGCAGGAAGCGCGGTACGGAATGCTGTGCACGGTCTTCTGGTCGCTGGGGCGGTCGCCGCTCTGAGGTCGGCGACCATGGCCGCCTCGAAGCGGGCCTCCTGCTCGGGGGAGTGGTCGACGCGGCTCGGCAGACCGGCGAAATGACGCCAGGCGATGTTGAGCTCGCGTCCGCGCAGCGGGGACGCGTCCCCGAGCACGGCGGCCCACAACGGGTTCCACAGGATCAGGTTCCAGGCCGCGTCGTACACGCTCAGCGGTGCGCCGTCCACCTGGTCGAGCAGCCTTCGGACCCCCGGCGGGATGTGAGCCGACACCTGCCCGGGGCCCGGCGCCGACTGGTCCGCGAGGAGATACAGGTGTTCACGTTCGGCCGCCGACAGCCGCAGGGCGCGGGCCAGCGCGGACAGCACCTGCGGTGACGGGGAGGTCACCCGGCCCTGTTTAGGGCGGACGATGTAGTCCACCGACAGGCTGGCGAGCTGCGCCAGTTCCTCGCGTCTCAGCCCGGCGGCCCGCCGTACTCCGCCGGCGGGCACTCCCACCGCTGCGGGGGCCACGGTGACATCGACCGCGTGGCCGGTGCGCCAGCCGTCCTGCTGCTCCGGCGCGTTCAGCACCTGCCGGCCGTCCAGATGGAGGGTGAAGTCGTCGTCGGCGGTGGCGACCGCGGTGGCCCGCCGCACCCGCGTGCCGTCCGGCAGACGCAGCACCGCCCGGAACCAGCGCGGCCCTACGGGGGCGTCGGAGGACGTGGCGTCCGGCGACCAGATCCACGAGGCACCGGAGAGGGAGGGCGGCTGAGGGGGCGGTCGGCGCCGATCCATCGGGCACCTGCGGCCTGCCCGTCGGCTGCCAACAACGTTGTCTCCCACCAGCGGACCTCGCTCCAGCGTGACGGCCGCCCGGCGCCGTCCCAGACCCGTACCCGCCAGTGGTAGCGGGTACGGGGGCGCTGCGCAGGCCCTTCGTAGGGGACGCCCACGCTGCGGTCGGACGCCACCTTCCCCGAGTCCCAGACCAGCCTGGCCGCCGCCCCGGTGCGGTCCGTCAGCTCCCTGGGGTCGAGGGCCACCTGAACCTCGCACGCGCTCTGCTGGGCGCCGTGCCCCGGAGCGGACAACTCCCAGCTGAGATGGGGGTGTTCGACGTCGGTACCGAGGAGCCGCTCGGCGTACTCGACGGTGGTGCGCTCGACGCGGAGCGCTCCGGTGCGGTCGTCCTCCGGACTCCGCGCCGGTGTGCCGGCGGCCGCCGCCGGGCCGGGGGAGAACGCGGTGAACCCGCCGCCCACGCCCGCCGTCGTGCCTTTCAGGAAGAGTCTCCGGTTCCAGAACTGGCCCATGCGCGTTCCTCGCTCGCTGTGTCGCCGCGGACAACGACGCTGTGCTTGCTTGAAACGATTCAAAACTCCCTTGCCGGGAAAAATGCTATGTACGCGAGTGGCGCCCAACAAGGTGTGTGACAGCGGAGGTTGGGCGAGCGGCGGGGTTCAGGGTGGGGTTATCCCCACCAAGATCGTGCGGAGAGCTGCAGTGATTGTGTACCGCTCAACTTCTAGCATCGATTGCGTAAGACGGTGACCGGGCCGATGGATCTCCAGCCGACGGCCCTGGACGCCTCGTTCTCGCGCCTGAAGCGCGCCCCACCCCGAGGAACAGCGCCATGATCACAATACGTGCGGCGGCATACCGTACCGCAGCAGCGGCTCTGGTTTTGGCGGGCCTCACGGCCTGCACCGCCGCCGGCCCAGAAGCCACCGGCACCAGCCCAGAAGCCACCGTTGCAGAACGCGAGGCTTCTACGGGCAAGAGCGCAGCCAGTGCCGTACCCGGGCTCGGCCGTTTCTATGATCAGCACCTTGCTTGGGGGAAGTGCGCACACGACCCCGACGACACCACCGGCCAGGACTTGGACAAAGCCGGCGCAGAGTGCGCGAGCCTGACCGTGCCGCTTGACTACGCAGTCCCTCAAGGCCGAACGATCACCGTGGCGATGTCGCGCCTTCAGGCCACCGACACCCGTCGTCGTATCGGCTCGATTCTGATCAACAACGGTGGCCCTGGAGTTCCTGCCCTGGCGTCCCCGCCGGACGTCCGAGCGGCGATGGGAGAAGTCGGGGCCCGCTACGACATCATCGGATTCGATCCGCGCTTTGTCGGACGCAGCACCCCGCTGGACTGTGGCTGGCCGATCGGCAACGCTCTTTTCTCGGCCGGCCTCAGCCGGGCCAGTTTCGATCGTCAAGTTGAGCTGCAAAAGAGCCTGGCCGACAAGTGCCGGGCCACCAACGCATCGGTGCTGCCGCACATCAACACACGTAACACGGCTCGCGACATGGACGTCATCCGGGGCGCGCTCGATGAACGGAGGATCTCCTACCTGGGCTACTCGTACGGCACCTACCTGGGCACGGTCTACACCCAGATGTTCCCCGGCCGCTACGACCGCATGGTGCTCGACGGGTCCGTCGCCCCCAGCAGCTACACCCCTCAACTGCTGAAGGGTCTGGAACCGGAGAACGAGCAGGCCCTGTCCGCCTGGGCGACCTGGGCCGCGCAACGCCACGGCACCTACTCCCTCGGCCGCACCCGCGTCGAAGTGCTGGCCACCATCGACCGTGTCATGTCGGCGGCCGCACGCAAGCCGCTGACCGTCGGGACCGCTCCCGACCTCTTCCGAATCGACGACACCCAGGTGCCGCTGCTGCTCTTCATGGGACTCTCGGACGACACGGACTCGGCCCGTGACGCCCTCGCCGGGCAGCTCTCCGTCCTCGCGAAAGCCGCGGACGGGCAACCGGCCCCGTTGACACCAGAGTTCGCTGCGGTTCTCCGGGTCTTCCTGACCGACGAGGACACCAACCTCGGCACCGTACAGACCGCTCTCGCCTGCGCGGACGGCACGGCTTCGCGCAATATCGAGCAGTACTGGGGGGACATCGAAGCCAGCCGCCGCACGCATCCCTTGTTCGGGCCCCTCGCCAACAACATCGTCCCGTGCGCCTTCTGGAAAACCCCGCCGGAGAAACCCATCCGAGTGCGTGACGACGCCGCCATGCTGATCGTGGCCGCAACCGGCGATCCGCGGACCACTTACAAGAGCAGCTCTGAACTCCACCGGCTGCTGCCGAGTTCCAAGCTACTCACCCTGAAAGGTGCCAACCGGCACGGCCTCTACGGGCAGTACGGCAATGCGTGCATCGACCACGAGGTCAACCAGTACTTGACCAGCGGGAAACTCCCGGCACGCGATGAGACATGCGAAACGCAGGGCACTTGAGGGTGAACCGCCCCGGACCGCCCGGCCAGGGCGGTTTTGCGGAAGATCCGCCACCAGCCTTCCCACCTTCCCACGGCCGGGATCGAGGAGGCGGTCCCAACGAAGTCCGTCCGGGGAGGGGTGAAGGGTGACCGCTCACTGGCTACCCCGATCCGGCGAAACGAGCTCGTCGAACCGTCGGAGTGCTCCGGCGACCGCGGTGCGGTACGACTCGACGTTGCGTTCCTTGATCGACTCGTAGCCACGGACCATGGCGGGCAGGGCGGCGATCTCCACGGCCACGCCGAGCGACGTAGCGTCGACGCGGTTCGAGAGGTCCAGGACCAGTTCGACGTACTCGTCGACGAGGCGACGCTCGAGACGCCTCAGCGCCGTGTATCCGAACAGGTCGAAGCGGGTCCCGCGTAGCCTTCGCATCCGGTGCAGCAGCCAGAAGGCGGGCGTGAACCACGGGCCGAGGCTGAGTTTTCGGCTCATGCCTATGGCGCGAAGGATGGGCGGGTGGAGTTGCCACCGGACTGTGGCATCGGGTCCGAACCGCTCCTCGATGTCTCGCTTCACCTGCGGGTCGAGGCTCAGACGCGCCACCTCGTACTCGTCCTTGAACGCCATCAGCTTGAACAGCCCGTGGACGGTTGCCTCGGTGAACGCCGTGGATCCGGGCGACGCCTGCGTCTCGGCATCCGCGACATGTGTCACGACGTCGACGAAGCGGCGGGCGTAATGACGACTTTGATACCTCACGAGCTCGGCCGCTCGGGCCTCGGCCAGTTCGCGTACACGCGGATCGTGGTCAAGTGCCGGAATCAGGATCGCGGCGACCGCGTTCGCCGAGTCGGCGAACAGTGTCTCACCGGAGAGCCGTGGGACGAGCGCCGCTCGATCGCACACCCACAAGCGCCCTGCCCGGAACGCGTCGATGTTCGCCTGGACGGCGACACCGTTGAGGGCGATCGCCCGCTCGAGGGAGGCGGCCGAGACAGGCAGGGCGGCGAGTTGGAAGGCCGCACCGACCATGAAGAGGTTGAGGACGGATACGCTGCCGAAGAGGTCACGCACGACCTGCTCCGCGTCGACCCAGTGCACGCGCCCACGGCCCAGGCGCTCTTCGAGGCCTCTCTCGAAGGAGGCGGTCTCCGGCCAGGAGGCAGAGACGTCCGAGACCATGCGGCCGGTCGGCGTCCTCGTCGCCGACACGACGGCGACTGAGCGGCCGGGCGCGGTCGACGCGAGCGTCATCTCGGTCCCGGAGCCGAGAATGTCGAGACCAAGCAGGAGGTCCACGGTGCCGGCCGCAGCCTTGTTGGACGCGATGCGCGGAGCGTCGGAGATGGTGAGGTCGGAGACCACCGGACCGGCCTTCTGGCTCAGTCCCGTCTGGTCGAGCCCGAAGGTGTGACGGCCGTCGAGAAGCGCGGCGGTGCTGATGATCTGGCTCGTGGTGACCACCCCGGTACCGCCGATCCCGGGTATCCGGATCACGAATCCGTCCGCGGTGCTCGGGAGCTCCGGCTCGGGAATCGACTGCGACAGAACCGCGGAGAGGCCGTCGTCCGGCCCCTGACGGCGAGTGGTCGATCGTTTTGGCAGCGTCACCGTCATGAATGACGGACAGTCGCCCTGGAGACACGAGAAGTCGAGGTTGCACGAGTCCTGGTTGATGCGGGTCTTGCGCCCGAACTCCGTCTCGACAGGTTCGACCGACAGGCAATTGGACTGGACGCCGCAGTCACCGCACCCTTCGCAGACGCGTTCATTGATGACGATGCGCTGTCTCGGCGTGGCGATTTTCCCGCGCTTTCGGTCACGCCGATTCTCCGCGGCGCACCGCTGGTCGTGGATGAGGACCGTGACTCCCTCGGTCGCGGCAAGGGCTTCCTGTGCCTCGATGAGTCGGTCACGGTCCCAGACGTCGACATTTCGCGGCAGTCTCACCCCGCGGTAGCGGTGTGTGTCGTCGGTCGTCACGATGATGCGTCGCACACCTTGAGCGAGCAGGCTCTCGCAGACGCGAGGGACGCTCAGCGCGTTGCTCTCGGCCGGATCCTGACCGCCGGTCATCGCGATGGCGTCGTTGAACAGCAGCTTGTAGGTGATGTGGGACCCGGCCGCGACAGAGGCCTGGAGCGCCAGCTGCCCGGAGTGGAAGTAGGTGCCATCGCCGATGTTCTGGAACATGTGGTCGGTTTCGACGAACGGGGCGATGCCGATCCACTGGGCGCCCTCGGACCCCATATGGGTCGTCGACGCGACTCCGCCGGTGATCTCTGGCTCCATGAACTGCGACATCCCGTGGCATCCGATGCCGCCGCCGACGAGGGCGCCGTCGGGGACGCGGGTGCTCCTGTTGTGGGGGCAGCCGGAGCAGAAGTACGGGGCCCGTCGCGCATCGATGACCTGAAGCATCGGCCGAGGGCGCGAGAGGGGTCGCATACGGCTCTCGGTGATGCGCTGTGCCAATCGGGAGCGCAGGGACGGGAGCAGCTTGTCGGCATCGATGGCGCCAGCCGTGGGCAGGAGATGCTGCCCGCGCTCGTCTGCCTTGCCGACCACACGAGGTTGATCAGCGGTTCCGTAGAGCGACTCCTTGACCATGCGCTCGACGAAGGGACGCTTGTCCTCGACGACGAGGATCTCGTCGAGGCCGGAGGCGAACTCTCGCACCGTCCTGACGTCGAGCGGGAACGGCTGGCGGACGTTCAGCAGGCGGATGCCGAGGTCGCTGAGATTCTCGGGCTCGATGCCGATCCGGGCAAGGGCGGTGAGGGTCTCGCCGTGCTGGTGTCCCACGGTCACGATCCCGATCCAGTCCGACGCGGAGCGCGCGACGGTCGGGTTGAGGTGGTTGAGATAGCCGTACTCTCGGGCGAGCTCGAGTCGGGGGCCCATGATTTCGGCCTCGACCTCAAGCGACCACGGGGGGCCGGGGATCGCCTTCAGGGTCGGGACGAACGGCTTGCCTCGCCACTCGATCCCGGGGACGACGGGGGCCTCGTCGGCCATGAGGCCGACCGACATCGTGCCGTCCGCTACCGACGTCACGACGCGCAGGGCGGTCCACAGGCCGCTGATGCGGGACAGAGTCACGCCGTGACGCCCCAAGGCGAGGATGTCCGCGACGTCACGAGGGATCAGCGTGGGCACGCCGAGATCGTGCAGCGTCTGCTCGGACGTGTTCGGGATGCTGGATGACTTGCTGGCCGGGTCATCGCCAACGAAGGCCATGACGCCGCCGTTACGGGACGTACCGATGAACTGGGCGTGGCGAATCGCGTCGCTCGCACGGTCCAGCCCGGGGCCCTTGCCGTACCAATAGCCGGTGACCCCGTCGTAGAGCGCGTCGTCGAAGGTCTGGGCGACCTGCGATCCCCAGACGGCGGTCGCGGCGAGTTCCTCGTTGTGTCCGGGGACGAAGCGGATGCCGGCGGCATCGGCGAGTTTCTTCTGCCGCGTCAGCTCCAGGTCCAGGCCGCCGAGAGGGCTGCCGGGGTACCCGGAGACGAACGCCGACGTGTTCAGGCCCGCCGCTGCGTCGCGGCGCAACTGGTCGAGGATCAGCCGAACCATGGCCTGCGTGCCGGTCATCAAAACCGGGCCGTCGGCGTCCTCGTACTTGGACCGCATCGAGTAGTCAGGAAGCAGCCGCTCGCCCGCTCCCGGGGAATGCGTGGTCACCCCCCGCTCCTCCCCGCCATGCTCACCGGTCGGCAGCCGCAGAGGATCCCGGAAATCCGCCGCTCCGCCACGGGACTCCTGAAGAGCTCTGAAGCCGACGCCGTGAGGCGATCACCGGGGGCGTCGATACGCTGCGGCGGGTCCGGGAAAGTCCCGGCCGTCAGGAACGCCGACGAGGCGGCACGCGGGGTCAGCACGGGCAGGACCGTCGTGGACAGCGTTGCCTGCGCCGGGCCAAGGCGTGCTTCGGTGAACGCGAAGGTGTCGGGGCTCGCAGCGATGACGGTGGCACTCGGTTCGTCTCGCGCCTCGGGGAGCGCCTGCAGCGGCTTGTCGGGCAGCTGCGCGCCGAGCGCGTTGCGATGGTGGGGCGAGCCGAGCGTGATCACCTGGATCCCGTCGGGGGAGGGCGGCCACTTTACGTCGATCAGGTCAGTCATGGGGGACCTCCGAATCGTGGGTGAGGGGTGCCTCAGTGTTCATGGGGTACCTCGACCGAGCAGCTGGTGAGCCAGGAAGGAGTGGAAGTCCACGGAGAGCGTGAGGTCGTCGACGTGCACGCGTTCGTCGACGTTGTGGACCGCCGTCGTCAGCACGGACGACGGGGTGTGCAGGTAGGGGTTGATGCCGTAGGCGACCGTGCCGGCCGACGCGCGCAGATGCACGGAGTCGGTGAAGCCGGAGTCCAGCAGCGGCAGGACCGCGAGGTCCGGATCCTGCCGGCGGGCGAAGGCGGTCACGGCCGCCATGAGGTCGGAGCCGGGCGCGGAACTGCTGCCCGCGACGATGGGCTCCGGCCAACTGAGCTCGTAGGGCACGTCGTCGCCGAGACGTGCCCGCAGCGTCGCCTCCACATCGCTCCCTGTGGTGCCTGGGAGCAGCCGGCAGTCGAGTTCAACCCAGGCGTGGTCCGGGATCACGTTGCGGACCTCGGACGCGCCGAGCATGGTCGGCGTCATGGTCGTGCCCGACATCGGCGGCAGTGCGGTGGCCAGGCTCGGGTGTAGTGCGGCCGCCTGCACCAGCGCGGTCTCCAGATCGGCCGGGGCCTCGGTGAGGATCACCCGCAGCGCCTCCTCGAGCCAGGGCGACGAGGCCGGCGTCGGCATCCCTCGTCCGAGCCGCTCCAGGAGTCGTGCCAGCGCGGGGACGGCGTTCACACCGAGGTTCGGTCGCGATGCGTGCCCCGCCACGCCGAGCGCCGTCACGCGCGCGGGCAGGGTGCCCTTCTCTCCGACGCTCACGGTCAGCAGGGAGCGTCCGTCGGCGAGCCGAAGCAGCTCGCCACCGCCCTCGTTGACGGCGATGTCCGGGCGGATGTCCGGTCGGTTCTCCAGCAGCCACCGCATCCCCACGTCGGCCGTGCCATCCTCCTCGTCCGCGACGGCGAGGAACCACAGGTCGCCTCGGGGCCTGAACCCCTCGCGGGCGAGCGCAGCGACGGCGACGGCCCGAGCGGCGAGTTCCCCCTTCATGTCGAGGGCCCCGCGTCCGTGGAGGTAGCCGGCATCGTCGACGACCGCTTCGAACGGCGGATGCGTCCATCCAGGACCCTGCGCCGGGACTACGTCGGTGTGCCCGACGAAGGCGAGCGACGGGCCCCCAGCCTCGCCGCGGATGCGTGCGACGAGGTTGGCACGGTGCGACTGGCGGGCGACGAGCTCGCACTCGACGCCCACGTCCGAGAGGAAGCCGGCGAGGTGCTCCGCCACAGCGGTCTCATGCCCCGTGAGCTCGCCGTTCGTCTGGTTGGGGGCGTTGCTCGTGTCGAACCGGATCAGATCCCGAGCAAGTCCGAGGACCTCATCGGCATGGTTCATGCGCCCGTGCCCCGGCCGCGGACGGACCGACGGATCGCGGTCACCAGGGCGTCGGCGTCGTCGCGACCGAACGGCATCGGAGGCTTGATCTTGAGCACGTTGTTGTCCGGGCCGTCGGTCGAAATCAGGATTCCGGCGTGGCGGAGTTCGAGGGTGATGCGTCCCGCCAACGCCGGCTGGGGCGTGCGGGAGTCCGTGTCTGTGACGATCTCGACCCCGAGGAAGAGCCCGCGACCGCGTACGAGATACTGCCGGACGGCGGTGTCGTAGAGGTACTGACCATGCCCGGTGGCCACATGGATCGGGTCGTCGGGGTACAGGATCGACAGCGTCGATGACACGTGGGCCGCACGTCGGCTGAGGAGGCCCTTCACCTGGTCATCCATGGGTGCGCTCCGTGATCCGCTCGAGGAGGCGCCAGGCGGGCGCCTCCGAGACTCCGAGGTACGGGTTGTTGGGGTTCTGGCGCTGCTGGTCCGCCGCGATGCTGACGCTGATGGCCAGCCGCGTCCGGATGAGGTGCGGGAGGGCGTCGCGTTCGTCCACCGACAGCGGACGGAACTCCTCGAAGCCGTGCCTCAGGGACCGTGCTACGGCCCAGGGGTCTTCCTTGTCGAGCATGGCGTAGGCGCTGGCGACGGCCAACTCGCCGACGGTGGCGGAGTGGACCGCGTCGCCGAAGTCGATCAGCCCAATGACGGCATCCGCGTCGACCAGCACATTGTGATCGTTTGGCGTCGTTGGGCTGATCGACTTCGGCGCGGCGGCGAGGAACGCCGCGAGCTCGGAGTCGAACTGCCGCAGGCAGAGGGCGAGGATCTCCCGATGCCGCTTGCCGGTGACGAAGTCCCCGGATGTCCGAAGGACGGTGCCGGCCGTCGCGAGATCCCACTGCAGCGAGCGATGCGCGGCCGGGTGATCGAAACCGGCCAGGGACCGGGTGGCTCGCCCGAGCACCCTGCCGAGGTCGGTGAAGAGCCCCGGCGAAGGCCGTGTGATTCTCGACGAGCGGTGTTCCCGGGCAGAACCGGATCATCCAAGCCACATGCTGAGCGTGCTCGGTCCACGGCTCGCCGGTGATGGTGGGGACGTGAGACGGAACGGGAAGTCCAGCGCCGGCCAGCCGACGCATCATGGCCAACTGCAGTTCGATGAGCTGGCGCGGCTCGGACGTGTTGGCCACCTTGAGCACGGCCGTGCGCCGACCGTCGACGGTCACAGCCCAGTTCTGGTCTCGCTCGGAGTTCAGTGCTGAGACCTCGCCATCGATTCCCCACGCTCGGGTCAGCATGTCTCGCGCCGTGTCAGCGTCGAGCCGAGGCTGTCCGAGAAGACAACTCGCGGCGCTGTCCGCGTTCGCCTCGGCGGGCTCGTCGTGAATCGTCATCGTCCGTCGCGGCTGCAACTGGTGGCGGCTGCCGCCCTCAGCCTGGCCGATACCAGGTTGTACGCCGCTGATCCAGGGGTGATCCCATCCTTGGAGGCGAGGCCGAGGATCGTCCCGGCGGTCTCGAAGATGTTCTCGACGCGACGGCCTGCCTCGTCAGCGGCACCGCCCTCCCGCTCCACGACGCCCTGGATCAGGCCGCCGCCGCTGGCGACGTAGTCCGGGATCCAGGTGATGCCCTGTGCCGCCAGCACGTCCCCCACGTCCGGGGTCGCGAGCTGGTTGTTCGCCGCTCCGCAGACGACCCTCGCACGGATCGTCGCGGCGGACGACGTGGTGATGGTGCCACCGAGCGCGCAGGGTGCGTAGACCTCGACATCGGCGTCGAGGACACGCTCGACGATTGTCACGTCCGGCAGGGTCGTCCGGACCCGTTCGCGAGCCTTATCTGATATGTCCGAAGCGAGGACCTCGGCACCGTCCGCGAGGAGCCGTGATGCCAGGTGGTAGCCGACCTTCCCCAGGCCTTCCACGCCGACACGGCGTCCCGCGAGAGTGGGCTCACCCCACGCGTGAAGCGCGGCGGCCCGCATCGCGTGGAAGACACCGAGGGCGGTCAGCGGACCCGAGTCCCCGGATCCACCGGACCCGCGAGTGCGGGTGAGCACGTGATGAGTCGTCCGCCCGATCACATCGACGTCCTCCGACGTCGTCCCGACGTCGCCACCGGTGATGAACATCCCGCCGAGGCTCTCGACGAGGCGACCGTAGGCCTCGAGCAGCTTTGGCGTCTTGATCGCGTCGGGGTCGCCCAGGATGACCGCCTTTCCGCCGCCGACCTCAAGGCCGGCGGCCGCGGCCTTGAACGTCATGCCGCGCGACAGGCGAAGCACATCAGCCAGCGCCGCGGCCTCGTTCGCGTAGGGGTAGAACCGGGTGCCGCCGAGCGCAGGGCCGAGCAGTGTGCTGTGGATGGCCACGATCGCCTTGAGTCCGGAGGCTCGATCGTGCGCGTGGATCACGCGCTCGTAGGAGCCGGTCGGGCCATCGGACCTGCCGAAGATGGACTCGGCGGCAGGCTCTTCGGTCACGTGCAAGGACGCCTGGCTCATATCGGATCACCTGAAATACTCATGCCGGATCACCTGAGCTCTCATGCGTGGATTGCATTTTGACACGCTTATTTTGAGATCTAGCTACGGTATAGTCAACGAAACTCGAAGCAACTGAGCATTTGGACCATGAAGGGTGCGGGTATGGGTGATGTACTGAACGAGACGTTCAAGATCGACCGACTCGATGCCGAGTTGCTCGCCACCCTGGCGCGGGACGCGCGCATCGGCGTCGTTGAACTCGCCGCCTCGCTGGGCGTCGCCCGGAACACCGTGCAAGCGCGGATGAACCGACTCGAGGCGGCAGGAGTCTTCGAGGGCTTCGTGCCCCGACTCAGCCTGGCCGACCTCGGGGTGGGCATCGAGGCATTCGTGACCCTGACTCTGGAGCAGGCGAAGTTCAACGACGTAATCGATCAACTCGCGGCGATCCCGCACGTCCTGGAGATCCACGTGACGACCGGTCACGGCGACCTGCTGGTCCGACTCGCCGTGAGCGCGTTGCCCGAACTGCAGGACCTGATCCACCGGATCGTGGACCTGCCCGGTGTGGCCCACTCCGACACCGCGGTGTCGATGACCACACCGCTCCCGTACCGCGTTCAACCGTTGCTGGACGAGCTGACCCGAGAGGCGGGCTGGGGTCGCTCGACACCGGCGGCCAGCGCGGAACGGCGGCGCGCCGATCAACAGCGCCGCACACAGTCAGGTCAGCAAGACCTGTCTCAGCGTGCCCAACCCGATGCTGCCGACCGCTAGGGCGGAACGGTGGAACGCCCTCAGATCGCCACGTCCCTGGGCCGACCAGTCGTCGCGCAACTCCTCCCACAGCCGCTGACCCACCTTGTACGACGAAGCCTGGCCCGGCCAGCCGAGGTACCGGTCGATCTCGAACCGTGCCATACCGGGGTCGATGCTCGCGTGCTGGAGCAGAAAGTCGAGCGCGCAGTCAGCCGTCCATCGACCCTGACCGTCAGGCCGGGGCTGCCCGGTATGCACACCGATGTCGATGACGACGCGCGCGGCACGCATGCGTTGCATGGAGAGCATCCCCAGCCGGTCGGCAGGGTCGTCGAGGAACCCGAGATCGGCCATCAGCCGTTCGGCGTACAGCGCCCAGCCTTCGCCGTGGCCCGCGTTCCAGTTGTTGCGCCGCCACATGTTCAGCTCGGCACGATTGTGGATCGCCGCACCGCACTGCAGGTGGTGCCCCGGGACACCCTCGTGGTAAACGGTGGTGAGTTCGCGCCACGTCGCGAACCGCTCCACACCCTCGGCGGGGCTCCACCACATGCGTCCGGGCCGTGAGAAATCGTCACTCGGCTCGACGTAGTAGATACCACCGCCCCGCGTCGGCGCGATCCTGCACTCAAGCGCCCGCAACGGCTCGGGGATGTCGAAGTGCGACCCGGCGAGGCTCGCGACGGCTCGGTCACTGACCTCCTGCATCCAAGACCTGAGAGCGGCCGTGCCGTCAAGGTGGTAGCGAGGGTCGTCCTCGAGTGCCCGGACGGCGTCGTCGACGCTGCCACCCGGTGTGATGCGTCCGGCCACCTCGGTCTGTTCGGCGACGAGCCGGTCCAACTCCGCGAGTCCCCACGCATAGGTCTCATCCAGGTCGATCCCGTCGCCGACGAAGCCCCGGGAGGCCAGCGCGTAGTGGTCGCGTCCGACGGCGTCGTGCGGCGTCGCCACGGGGAGCAGCTCGTCGTCGAGAAACCGACGCAGGTCGTCGAAGGCGGCGGCGGCCGCCGCCGCGCCGGCGCGGAGTTCGGACGCGAGAGCCGCGGGGGCGTCGACGTGCGAGGCGAGCTCGTCGAAGAAACCACCGCGGGAAGCGAGGCGAGCGGCCTGGCCGGATACCGCCCGCACCTGGCGCGCGGCGGGCGCGACCGCGGTTCGGGCTCCGAAGCGCAGCGTGCTCAGATATCCGCGCATCGCCTCGGGCAGCCGCTGCATGCGGCGCGCGACAGCAAACCAGTCCTCGTGCGTGGACGTCGGCATGGAATCGAAGATCTCGCGCATCTGCTGTGCCGGTGACTCGATCACGTTGAGGTCGCGACGCCACAACCCTGACTCGTAATGCTCCACCTCAAGCTCCAGCACGCGGACGAGTTCGGCCTTCGTCGCGACGTCGACGGCGTCACGTGGCTCCACGGCGCGCGCTCGGGACAGCGTTCTTCGTGCGGCGTCCCTGCGCGCCTCGGCACCGTCGGGTGACCAATCGGTGAACGACGACCGGTCGCCTCCGACGCCGAGCCGCACTCGCAGCTCGGGCCGCAGGGCCAGTTGAGTGCTCAGCCAGCCTTTAGCCAAGTCGTCGAGAGCCGTAGTGGTGCGCGGCGGGGAATCAGTCATGCGGGTGTCCCTATTCCCGCAATCGCGCGGCAGGTACGACGGACAAGGTCGACTGTCTGGTCGGGGGTGAAGCTCTCGCGGAGCGTGAACCCGCTCAGGACTGCCTGGATCGCGAGCGCGATGTCGCGGGCTTGTTCCGGGGTGCATCGGTGATCCGTTCCGGGCAGGACGCGGTCCACGAATAGCCGGGCGACGGCGGAGACCTCGGCCGTCGTGGCGCTGGTCAGCTTGCGCGTCAGACCCTCGTCCTCGGCCGCAGCGAGGACAACCTGCAAAGCGAACGTGTTCTGCGCCACAGTGTCTGCGTAGTAGCTGGCCAGCCACGCGTCCAGGTAGGCGTCGATGGCCTGTTCCACTGTGAGGGTCGGGTCGTCGATCGGCGTGAGGAACTCGTCGATGCGCGCCATGTTCTCGGTGATCAGTGCGACCAGTAGATCGTTCTTGCTGCCGAAGATCGAGTAGATCGCGCCCGACGTCAGGTCGGCGGCTTCTGCGATGGCGTCCACCGAGACCGATCCCCCGTCTTGGGTGACGAGGATGCGGGCGGCATCCAGCAAGGCCCTCCGGTTGGCGGCCTTGGCCTCGGAACGTGTCAGGCGCATCCGTGCCTCCAAATCCTGGACAGAAGAGAACGGCGCTCTTACAGTAACGTAATCATAGCAATAACGACGCTATCAAAGTGAGGGTCTGATGGCCTCAATCACTGGTGCCGCGCTCGTTGGGCAACGCAGCTGGCCACCGCGGCTGCTCTTCGTCCTTCGACGGATGCGCCGTTTCGTGCTGTCTGCCGCCGCGCTGGTCGTGCTGTGCTTCGCGATGCTGCAGTTCGTCCCCGGCGATCCTGTCCGCGCGGCGCTGGGGGCTGGCGCGGACGAGAACCTGGTCGTCGACACTCGTGCGAAGCTCGGGCTCGACCAACCCGTGACGGCCCAGTTCGTCACTTACCTGGGCAACATGGCCAGCGGT
This sequence comes from Streptomyces sp. NPDC030840, assembly GCF_055572015.1. Lineage (NCBI taxonomy): Bacteria > Bacillati > Actinomycetota > Actinomycetes > Kitasatosporales > Streptomycetaceae > Streptomyces > Streptomyces sp. NPDC030840. The sequence goes on from NZ_JBVIEE010000012.1 coordinate 257,565, forward strand.
GACTTCGGTACCTCGATCACGACGCGCCAGCCCGTGAGCGAGATCCTCGCGCAGCGTCTGCCCAGTACGCTCGGTCTCACGGCCGCGGCCTTCGTCGCGACGCTCGTCCTGGCGATCCCGATCGGACTTCTTGTGGGTATCGCCTGTCGTCACGGCCGCCGGCCTGCCCTCGGGCTGTCGTTCACGGGCATCGCCGGGTTCCTCAGCGTGGTGCCGGAGTTCCTGCTCGCGGTCGGCATGGTCTTCTTCTTCGCAGTCACCCTGGGGTGGTTCCCCGTTGCTGGAAGGAGCGGCGCGGAGTCCTTCGTGCTGCCGGTCGCCGCCTTGGCCGCGGCGCCGGCCGCCGTGCTCGCGCGACTTGTCCGTGTCGAGACCGAGGCAGCCTTCCAAGAGGGTTATGTCCAGACCGCTCGCGCCAAGCGTCTGCGGTCCCACACGATCTACTTCAAGCATGTGCTCCCCAACTCCTTGACCTCGGCGCTGACGGTCGGCGGTCTGATGTTCGGGGGACTCATCGCGGGAACGGTACTCGTGGAGAACGTCTTCTCCTGGCCTGGTCTCGGCCGCACGATGGTCGACGCGATCGTCGGCAAGGACTATCCGGTCGTCCAGGCGATCGTCCTCGTCTACGGCACAGGTGTGCTGCTGGTCAACCTGGTTGTCGACCTGCTCCTGGCCTGGGTCGATCCTCGCTCCGCGGTGCTGGAGCAGTGATGGGCAGCGTGTTGCCGTGGCTGCGGCGCCGTTCAGCCCTCGAAATTCTCGCCGTGGCGATGCTGTGTCTCCTCGTCATCGTCGCCTTCGTCGCGCCCCTGGCGTTGCACGGTGCCGCGACGACGACGGATGTCGCGAACGCGCTGAAGGGGCCATCGTCCGAGCACTGGCTCGGGACCGACGATCTCGGCCGGGACGTCGCGGCCCGCGTGCTGGTCGCCACGAGACTCTCCCTCGCCCTCGCGCTGGGAGCCACTGCAATCGGCATCACCACGGGGCTAGTTCTCGGCGCCGCCTCGTCGGCCCCGCGCGTCGGGGGGCTCGTCGCTGCGGCGATCAACGTCGCCGTCGCCTTCCCTGGTCTGTTGTTGGCTCTCTTCTTCGCCGCCATCTTCGGCGCGGGCAGCCTGGGTGCCATGGCGTCGATCGGGCTGGCCATGACCCCCAGCTTCGCGCGCCTCATGCAAACCCTCGGCGCGAAGGTGCGCGACCTCGACTACGTGAAGGCCGCGTACCAGCTAGGGCTGACGCGTCGCCGGGTTTTCTGCCGATACGTGTTGCCCAACATCGCCGGTCCCCTGGTCATCAACGCGACGATCGCCGCAGGTTCGGCGCTTGTCGTGCTGGCGGCGCTGTCCTTCCTCGGGCTCGGGGTCCAGCCTCCCTCCTACGATTGGGGCCTGCTCCTCGACGTCAGCCTCAACCGGATCTACACCGCGCCCGCCAGTGCCTTCGGTCCGGCGGCAGCGATCTGCTTCGCGGGAATCGCCTTCACCCTCGCGGGTGAACGCGCCGCGTCGGCGACCGGAGTCACGCACAGGTTCTCCGAAAGTCGCTCGGTGCGGCGCGGCCGTCCGGGCTCGGGCGGCGCCGACGTTGCCGCATCGGTCAAGAACCTGCGTGTTTCCTTCGTCGACCGGACGGGGAGCGAGCGCGAGGTGGTCCATGGGATCTCCTTCACCGTGCAAAAGGGAGAGCGGGTCGGGCTCGTCGGCGAGTCGGGCTCCGGGAAGTCCGCTACGGCGCTCGCGCTGGCTGGGCTGCACGACGACCGTGCCCTGGTGCTCGCCGACGAGCTCGTCGTCGTCGACGTCGATGTCGACGGTCCGACGGGGCGCGTACACCAGCGTCTGCTGAAGGAACGGGTCGGTGTGGCTTTCCAGGACGCCGCCAGGGCCTTCAACCCCGCACTGCGCGTGGGTGGACAGGTGGCGGAGGCAGAGCTGGCGGGATCACGCCGCGACCGGCTCGCGCAGGCCACCGAACGGCTCGCGTCGTTGAAGGTCTCGGCGCCCGAACTGCGTGCGCGGCAGTATCCCCACCAGTTGTCCGGTGGAACGCTGCAGCGGGCGATGACCGCGATGGCGTTGGCGGCCGAGCCCCGCCTGCTCATCGCCGACGAGCCGACGACGGCACTCGACGTGACGGTGCAGGCCGTGGCGCTGCGCACCCTCGACGAAGCGCTCACGCGGACCGGTGCGGCGCTGCTGTTCATCTCCCACGACATCGCCGTGGTAGCCGGGCTCTGCGACCGCGTACTCGTGATGAAAGACGGCCACATCGTGGAGGATCTGCCGACCTCGGCGCTGAGAAACGATGCCGAGCATCCGTACACGCGGTTCCTGGTCAAGACGGCTCGTCAACTCGACTCCGCGAGGAGCAGCGAACTGCCGACTGCGGACTCCGGCGCCGCCAAACGGGCGGAGGGATCAGCATGACGCGAGTGCTCATCGAGGGCGTAGGCGTTCAGTACGGATCGGGGAGCCGGGCCGTATCGGCCCTGCGCGATGTGAACCTTGACGTGCCGGCCCAGAGTGTCTTGGGAATCGTCGGCGAGTCTGGATCGGGCAAGTCGACGTTGGCGCGCGCGATCGCGGGTCTCGTTCCGCTGCGGCACGGTTCGGTAACCGTAGGCGATCATCCGGCCTTCGGCCGCCGTCGTTCCCGGCAGGAGCGTCGGCGGGTGCAGATGGCGTTTCAAGACCCCAGCACGTCACTGAATCCGCGCCTCACGGTGGAGCAGACCCTGGGTGACGCCTGCCTGGGCCCGCGGGGACGGCGAGCCGCCCGTGTGAGTGAGCTTCTCGCGGACGTGGGACTCGGCGACGAGTACTCACGTGCTCTCCCACGTGATCTTTCAGGCGGTCAGCGGCAGCGTGTGTCGCTCGCCCGCGCGATCGCCGCGGACCCCGAGGTCCTGATCTGCGACGAGGTCACGTCCGCGCTGGACGCGGCGACACGTGGCGCGATCTTGAGTCTGCTCATGAGACTGCAAGAGCGACACGGCTTCACCCTGCTGTTCATATCCCACGACGTCGGCGCGGTCCGGCAGATCTGCGACCAGGTCGCGGTCATGTACGCAGGGCAGGTCGTCGAGGTCGCCGACGTGGCTGCACTGGACGGTGTCCCGGCTCATCCGTACACCCGTGTGCTGCTGGACGCCGTCCCGTCGCTCGACCGCGCTCACGCGGTGAACGTCCTCGACTTCGAGCCGGTCGACCCCCGTGACCCGCCGTCGGGGTGCCGATTCCACCCTCGTTGTCCCATCGGGCCGTTCCACCAGGAAGACCGTGACATCTGCGTCACGACCGATCCAGCGTCCCAGGCGTCCACGCGGGTCAACCACAGCGCGTGCCACTTCGCACCCAAGGCATTCGATCAAGTACCGCCGCCGGAGCATCAACTGACCCCGGCTCGGAACCGCTTCGCTTCGGTCCCTCCGAGCGGTGGCACACAGCCCCCGGCCTAGAAAGAGCAAGGAGCATCTCATGCCACCTCGTAAGAGCCTGCCCAGACCCCTCGTCAGCGGAGCATGCGCAGCAACGCTCCTCACCGCCGCCGCGTGCGGCGGTACGCCGGGTGGCCAGAACAAAGGCGAACTCGCGTCCGACGCCACGTTCAGGCTGGCCATCTCGGCCGACCCGGGAAGTCTGAACCCGCTGGGCAGCGACCTCGCGCCGGTCCAGCAGATCGCCGCGTTCCTCTACGACCCGCTCGTCCACGATCAGGACGGTGATGTGACGGCGGGCCTTGCCACGAAGTGGGTGACAACGGGGAGCAGGACGACCTTCGACCTGCGTGCCGGAGTCACGTGTGCCGACGGCTCGCCACTAACGGCCGACGATGTGGCCGGCACGCTCAACTACGTCGCCGATCCAAAGAACGCCTCGCCTCTCGCCGGTACCACGGTGCCGGCGGGCAGCACCGCGAAGGCCAGCTCCGACGGCAAGCAGGTCACGCTCACCACGCCCAAGCCCAGCGGCTTCCTCCTGAATGGACTCGCGAGGCTGCCGATCCTCTGTGACGCGGGCCTGAAGGATCCGAAGAAGCTCTCGCGAACTAGCAGCGGCACGGGCTCGTACACACTTCAATCCGCCAAGCCCGGCTCGACCTACCAACTGGTGCGTCGCGACGACTACGCGTGGGGCCCGGGCGGTGCCACCGCCAAGACCAAGGGGCTTCCGGCGCGGGTGACCATCACGGTCGTGACGAACGAGACCACTGCGACCAACCTTCTTCTCGGTGACGACCTCGACGCGGGCACGGTTGCGGGTTCCGATCGAGACCGTCTGAAGGCCGCCGGGCTCAAAGCCGGCGCCGCCGAGTTTGTGTTCGGCGAGTTCGAGTACAACCAGCAAAGCGGTCGGCCCACAGCCGACCCCAAGGTGCGGCTGGCTTTGACGCAGGCGCTCAATCTCAAGGAGTTGCTCCAGGTAGCGACGTCGGGAACGGGAACTCAGCCCACCCGGCTCACCGGCGTGAGCCCGTGCGGCAAGGGGGACATCGTCGCCGCGCTGCCGCAGCACGATGTCGCGGCGGCCAAGACGGAACTCGCGTCGCTGTCGGGGAAGAAGTTGACACTCGTGTACCTCAGCAGGCTCGGCCCGGCCGCCGCTTCTGCCGCCGACCTGGCCGTCGAGCAGTGGAAGAAGGCGGGTGTCACCGTCGTCGCCCGTGGCCTGAGCGATGCACAACTGCTGCAAGTCGCCTACGAAACCGGCGACTTCGACATCGCCTGGATCCCCATCGACGGCCAGAACCCCGCCCAGGTGGTTGCGAGCTACTCAGGTCCGCCCCCAGCAAAGGGCGGCGGCAACTTCGCCCGGATCGCGAATGACACCTACACCGAACTCGCCGCGAAGGCGATGCGCCAAAACGGCGCCGAGGCATGCGCCACGTGGAAGAAGGCCGAGGCAAGCTTGGTGTCCGCGGCCGACGTGACGCCCTTCGCGAACAGCGACTACCCGATCTGGGCCACCAAGAACGCGTCGTTCGACGTGGACTTCGTCGGCGTCGTCCCGATGAGCGTGCGGATGTACCGGTGAGCGGTGAGCGCACCGCGCCCACGGTGCACAGGCTCGAGCTGGCCGACGGACGTGGGCTCACGTGGTACGAATTCGGCGACACTGAGGGCGTGCCGTGCTTCTATGTGCCCGGTACGCCGGAGTCCGGACTGGCCGGGTCGTGCTACGACGCCGCCGCGAGGCGCGCCGGCGTCCGCTGGATCTCGGTCGACAAACCGGGATACGGCCACTCCGAGCCGCTGTGGAACCGTTCGTTGCTCGGCTTCGCGGCGGACCTGGGAGAACTCGCGGACCACCTGGGACTGGCGTCCTTCGTTGTCGCCGGGGAGTCCGGAGGGGGGCCGCACGCGCTCGCGGCCGGTGTCGGGCTCAAGGAGAGGACGGAAGCCGTCCTTCTCCTCGGCTCGGCCGGCGCCGGGGGGCACGGTGGCGTGCCGAGCGGTATGACACCCATGAACACGCTGCTGTTCCGGTGCCTGCGATTCGGTGCCCGCGGGGTACGGATGCCCATGGCACTGATGGCATGGGTCCTTCGGCACGAGACCGCGCTGGCTCCTGTTGCCCGATTCCTCGATCGGGGAGTGCCCGACGCTGATCGCGCGGCGGCGTCCGACGCCGAATACGCCCTGCGTCTCCACGCAGTTCCGGATGCGTTCCGCCAAGGGTCGAGGCCAGCTGCCGAGGAACTCGCGTTGATCCACGGGAAATGGGACTTCGAGCTCCAGGACGTCGCGGTCCCCGTCCACATGTGGCACGGCCGAGGTGATGCCAATGTGCCCATCGCCCTGGCCGAGGACCTGAGCCGTCGACTGCCCGACGTGACGACCAAGTTCTACGCCGAGTCTGCCCATGCCGTCGGCTTCGACCATCGTGCCGAGGTGATGCGGGTCGCGTCCTCCTGCGCGCGGTCACCGGGGCAGCACGCCTGAGGAACGGGCCGCTGGGAGAGCATCGGGCGCGATTCGGGCCCCGATGACGTCCATGCCGACACCGCCCAGCGGCGGGAACTGCGCGCTTTGGTGTGTACGTGTGGAACACCGACTTCCCGTATACGCCGGTGGCTACCATACCGGGCACGGTCATGCCCTCGGCAGGCAACCGGTCCCGCATCGCCAGCACTTGCGAGGTCACAAAAGAGAAGGTCCGCACCCCGCTGCGCCGCCGCTTCCCGCTCCGTCGGCACCCCCGCCGGTCGTCGGCCACGAGCACGCGACCGTCAGGCGGGGGGCCGGCAGGCGGCAGAGTCTGACCCACTCGGAGTAATACAGCCGGTTGCCTGATCCGAGGTCGAGGGTCACTGCTGTGACGCGTCTGTTCTCGCGATCGGTAATGGTGCCGGGGAGGCTGGCCGAGGTCGGCGCGAAACGGCTCGGACTCAGGTCCTGACGAACGGGGTCTTGCTGCGCGGTGTACTCAACCGGAGTACCCAAGAGGTAGCCGGATTGGGCAACATGCTCAGTTGTCTCCGATCATATTGACACAAATGTATCGCTAGATACTCTAATGCGAATCCAAATGACAGCAGATCTGCTGACAGCTGAAGTCGTTGTCCAGCCGGCCCGGTGTCGGACGACCCTCCGGATGAGTGGTGATCTCGATGACCTCGACCCTGATGCACGACACCCGTGACTCCTTCGGTGTGTTCCATCGCCATGACGAGCTGGACACCGCCCATCACGAGGCGGTGATCTTCTTCCGTGACGAGCGTACGGGGCTTCGTGCCATCGTGGGTGTGCATGACACGACGCTCGGGCCAGCTCTCGGAGGGACCCGGTTCTTCCCCTATCCGTCGGAGTCGGCGGCACTCACGGACGTCCTGCGGTTGTCCCAGGGAATGACGTTCAAGGCCGCGGCCGCCGGGATGCCGCTCGGCGGCGGCAAGGCGGTCATCATCGGTGACCCGAGCACCGCCAAGACACCGGAGCTCCTGCGAGCCTACGGCCGGTTCCTCAACCGTCTGGGCGGCAGCTACATCACCGCCGCCGATGTGGGTACGACGTCGGAGGACCTCGACCTGGTCGGCGAGGCCACCCCTTATGTCGTCGGTCGTGGACGCGAAGCCGGAGGGAGTGGCGACAGTGGTTTCGCCACGGCGTACGGCGTGCACCGTGCCATGGTCGCCGCGGCCACGCTCGTCTGGGGTCGCGAGGGCTTGAACGGCCGTACCGTCGGCGTTGAGGGCGTAGGCAAGGTCGGATTCCATCTTGTCGGCCTCCTCCTTGAGGAGGGGGCTCGTGTCGTGGTCTCCGACCCAAGCGGGCTCGCCCTCTCGCGGGTGAGGAGTACCTATGACAGCGTCACCGTCGCCGGTAGCGTCATCGACGGTGATCTGGACGTGTACGCGCCCTGCGCCCTCGGCGCGACCCTCACGCTGGCCTCGGTCGCCGGGCTGCAGGCGCGGCTCGTGTGCGGCGCCGCCAACAACCAGTTGTCGACGAGTGACGTGGATTCGATGCTGTTTGAGCGCCAGATCCTGTGGGTGCCTGACTACGTCGCGAACGCCGGTGGGCTCATCCAAGTCGGCAGTGAGCTCGTGGACGCGGATGAGGACGCGGTCCGCGAGAAGATCCGCCGGATCGGCGACACGGTTACACAGGTCCTGACCACGTCGCGGAGCGAGCAGGTCACGACCGGCGTTGCGGCGCACCGCCTGGTCCGAGAACGCGTGAGCGCCCGCAGCGGCGCGACCTCTCGCTGATGAGTGGCGTCCGGATGTACGTGGTCACTGTCGTGCTGGCGGCCGACGGGCGGCGATCTGATCTGCTCGCGATGGCCGCAACGCTGAGTCGACGCCGGGTCGCGGTACTGGAGGCGAAGCTCGCCCGTCCCCTGGATGGTCGCCGCGTGTTCACCGCGACCTTCCAGGCATCCCCCGCGCGGGCTCGGATCGTGCTCAGGACATTCCAGAACCACGTCGACACGCTGGACACGTCCCTGGCCGCGACGGCTGAGCACGCGGGAGCCACCGCGCCTGTGCCCGCTGTCGACGCCAGCACGAGCCGGTGACCGTCCCACGCCGGCCTCATCCACCACGTCACCGGAGAAGGAAAGCCTCACTATGACGTTGAGTACTCACGATGCTCTGGACATGCTCCTCACGGCAGAGCACGACCTGGCCGACCGACCCCCCTTCCGCATGATCGAGCAGGACGGTTCTCCTACCGCCGCCGGCGAGCAACTCGGGATCGACATCGAGCTTGCGAAGGTCCTCTATCGCGACATGGCGATGGCGCGACGGTTCGACCACGAGGCTCTGGCGCTGCAGCGCAAGGGGGATCTCAATCTGTGGCTGATGAGCTGGGGACAGGAAGCGGCCCAGGTCGGTTCTGTCAGGGCGCTGCGGTCCGACGACATGGTCTTTCCCAGTTATCGTGAGCACGCGGCGGCCCTGGCCCGCGGGCTGTCGCCGGCCGAGATCATGAGCCAGTGGCGCGGTGTGTCGCACGCAGGGTGGGAGCCCGATAAGCACCGGTTCCACATCTACTCGCTGGTGCTCGGTACCCAGACGTTGCACGCCGCCGGATACGCCGCCGGAGCACTGATCGAGGGCTCCGACGAGGTCGTGGCCGTGTACTTCGGTGACGGGGCCGCCAGCCAGGGCGATGTGAACGAGGCTCTCAACTGGGCTGCTGTGGGGGGCCTTCCGGTGCTGTTCATCTGCCAGAACAACCAGTGGGCCATCTCCACCCCGACGCAGCGACAGATGAAGGCACCGTTGTACAAGCGTGCCCATGGCTTCGGTCTGTCCTCCTTCCACGTCGATGGCAACGACGCATTGGCCATGCACGCGGTCACGCAGTACGCCTGCGAACGGATCCGCCAGGGTGGGGGACCGGCGCTCATCGAGGCAATGACCTACCGGTTCGGTGGACACAGCAGCTCGGACGATCCCAAGCGGTACCGGTCCGATGCGGAGCTTGACGTCTGGCGTGCGCGTGACCCGTTGCCTCGCCTGGAGACCTACCTCCGACACGCCGACGTGGCGGCGACGTGGTTCGACTCGTTGGCGTCCGCGTTGGAGGAATTCGCGATAGATGTCCGCACGGTCTGCTCGGGGTTGAATCCCCCGGAACTCACGGACCTGTTCGACCGCGTCTACGCGGAGACCCACCCGGTGGTCACGGCGGAGCGAGCCGCGCACCGTGAGATCGTCGCCGCGAACGGGACGGAGCGATGAGCGTGCCGACCATGGCGCTAGGCCAAGCGATCAACGCGGGGCTACGACGGGCCATGGAGGCCGATGAACGCGTCGTGGTGATGGGGGAGGACGTCGCGGCCCTCGGTGGAGTGTTCCGCGTGACCGATGGACTCCTGAAGGAGTTCGGCGAGAACAGGGTCTTCGACACGCCGCTGGCCGAATCGGGAATCGTCGGCACCGCGATCGGACTGGCCCTGCGCGGTTACCGACCAGTGTGCGAGATCCAGTTCGACGGCTTCGTCTACCCGGCCTTCGACCAGATCGTTAGTCAGCTCGCGAAGATGCGTGCTCGGTCCGGAGGCACGATCTCGCTGCCCGTCGTCATCAGGATCCCCGTCGGCGGCGGCATCGGGGCCGTCGAACACCACAGCGAGTCGAACGAGGCCTATTTCGCCCACACAGCCGGACTGCGGGTCGTCTCGTGCGCGTCACCGGACGACGCGTTCCACATGATCCAGCAAGCGATCGCATCCGACGACCCAGTGATCTTCTACGAGCCGAAGCGACGGTACTGGGACCGAGGCGCCGTCACCGACCAGCCGCAGTCGAGCCTCCACGAGGCGGCGATTCTGCAGGACGGCGACGACTGCACCATCGTCGCGCACGGGCCGACGGTGAAGACGGCGCTTGCCGCCGCCGAGGCCGCTCGCGAGGACGGCTACTCGGTCGGAGTCCTCGACCTGAGGTCGATCTCACCGCTGGATGTCGACTCACTCAAGGCTGTGGCTCGGCGCACGGGCCGCCTCGTCGTCGTGCACGAGGCGTCGACGATCGGGGGTATCGGCTCCGAGATCGCCGCTGCGGTCACCGAGACATGCTTCTACGACCTCCAGGCGCCAGTCCTGCGGGTTGGCGCCTACAACCTGCCCTATCCCCCGGCGGCCGTGGAAGAGCTCTTCCTGCCCGACGTGGACCGAGTCCTCGATGCCATTGACCGATCGCTGCAGTACTAGGAGTGACAACCGATGATCCGCTTGGTGCTCCCGGACGTGGGAGAAGGCCTGAGAGAGGCCGAGATCCTCGCGTGGAACGTGGCTGTCGGTGAACGCGTTGAGGTCAACCAGATCCTCCTCGAGATCGAGACAGCCAAGTCCGTCGTCGAGCTCCCCTCGCCGGCGTCCGGGACAATCGAATCGCTTTACGTCGAGGAAGGGGCAATCGTAGCGGTCGGCACACTGCTCGTCTCGATCGACGACGCATCCGACGATACCGACACCGGCCCCGAAGTCGTCGTCGTCCCCGACGACGACGCGGACGCGGACGCGGACGTCCTGGACCCTCCCATGGTCCTTGTCGGTACGGGGCCCGCGCCGGCGGCGGCCAGGTCGCGGCGGCTCCGGCCCCGCGGCGCCGACGTCTCTGCGCCCCCGCGGGTCGAAACGGCACCGTCCGGACATGCCGGCAGTCGCGCTCGTGCCAAACCGCCGGTACGTCACCTGGCCAAGACACTCGACGTCGATCTCAACAGCCTGGTGCCCAGTAACGGGACGGTGATCAGCCGTCACGACGTGGAGGCCGCCGCTGCAAAGCGCCCGGAGACCTCAGATGTACGCGAGACGCGGGTGCCGATCCGGGGCGTCCGGAAGGCCATCGCCGAGGCTGTGACCCGGTCGGCCTTCACGGCACCACACGTGACGGAGTTCCTCACGGTCGACGTCACGGCGACCATGGAGATGCTGAGCCGACTGAAGGCTGACCGCCGGTGGGAGGGCGTTCGGCTCACCCCGCTGCTCTTCGTCGCCAAGGCGCTGCTGGTCGCGGTGAGACGGTACCCGGAGATCAATGCACGCTGGGACGAGACGGCCCGCGAGATCGCCCGCCTTCACGACGTGAACCTGGGGATCGCGGCAGCGACACCGCGCGGACTGCTGGTGCCCAACATCAAGGGAGCTGACGGCCTGCACCTGCGTGAGCTCGCCACAGCCCTCGGTGACCTGATCGACACAGCACGCCGTGGCAAGGCGACACTTCACGACGTGTCCGGCGGCACGATTACGATCACCAATATCGGTTCGCTGGGCGTCGACGCAGCCACCCCGATCCTTAACCCGGGCGAGGCGGCGATCCTGGCCTTCGGCGCGGTGCGTGAGATGCCATGGGTCGTCGAGGGACAACTCGCCGTGCGGCAGATCACTCAGCTGGCACTCTCCTTCGATCATCGACTCGTGGACGGGGAACTCGGGTCCCAGGTCCTGGTCGAGGTCGGACGCTTGCTGCACGACCCGGCGGAGGCGTTCCTGTATGTCTGAGTCGTCTCCGCACACACACGCCACCGGTGTGGTCACCGGTCTCGTCGCCGACCTCACCGCCGAGCACGAGGCGCTCGTCGAGATCTTGCGCGATCTCCCCGAGGAGTCCTGGGAGTCGTCGACGCCCGCACCCGGCTGGACGGTGCGCGACCAGGTTGCGCATCTGGCCCACTTCGACACCGTCGCGCGCATCAGCCTGGAGACGCCCGAGGCATTCGAGACCATGCGTGATGGCATCGACGACCTCCAGCGCTACATCGACGGTGTCGGCGAACGGACGGTCGGCATGTCCGGTGCGCGGATGCTGGACCGGTGGGCTGAGGAGAACGCGCGGATGCGCGAGTCTGCTGTCCGTGCCGACCATCGAGGGCGCCACCCCTGGTTCGGTCCGCCGATGTCCCTGGCATCGATGCTGACGGCGCGGCTCATGGAGACCTGGGCTCACGGTCAGGACATCGTCGACACCTTCGGCCTGGTCCGGCCGGCCACGCCGCGTCTGCGCCAGGTGGCCCGCATCGGACTCTTGGCGTTGCCCCACAGCTTCCGTACGCACGGTCTGGACGTCCCGGCCGCCGACGTCGCCGTCGTCCTCGACCCCCCGGGCGGCGGTGAACCGTGGACCTGGGGTGATCCCCTGAGCCCGAACCGCGTCAGCGGTCCGGCCGAGGACTTCTGCCTGGTCGTCACCCGGCGCCGCCACGTGGATGACACCGAACTCCAGCTCAACGGACCGGTCGCGACCCAGTGGATGACGATCGCGCAGGCCTTCGCCGGTCCCCCCGGCGGAGGGCGCGCGTCTGGGCAGTTCGAACGGCGCGTTACGCCCATCCCGGAACCACACGAGGTGGCTCATGACTGAATCTCCCATCGGTCCCGTCGACGCGACGAAGGTTCCGAGGTTCGCCGGCCGTGGAACGTTCGCCCGCATCCCGGAGATCGGCGACGTCGGCGATTACGACATCGCCGTGCTGGGCGTGCCCTTCGACGGCGGAACCTCCTACCGGCCTGGAGCGCGGTTCGGTCCCATGGGGATCCGTCAGGCATCGCGCGATCTGCGGCCCGGGTTCCACGTCGAGCTGGACACCGCACCGCTGGAGCGGGTCCAAGTGGTAGACGCCGGCGATGTGTCGTGCACGCCCTACAACATCGACGACGCACTCAAGCAGGTCGAACGACACGCCCGCGAGCTACGGGGCGACGGCCTGAAGCGCATTATCGCCCTGGGCGGCGATCACACGGTCGCGCTACCGATGCTGCGCGCAGCCAAGGAGACCTACGGGCCGGTCGCACTCGTTCACTTCGATGCCCACCTCGACACGTGGGACACCTACTTCAATGCCCCGATCACGCACGGGACCGTGTTCCGGCGAGCGGTCGAGGAGGGGCTGCTCGCGGAGGAGAAGTCGATCCACGTGGGCATTCGTGGACCTGTCTACGACGAGCTCGACCTCGTGGACGATGCCCGCCTCGGATTCCGGGTCATCCGCGCCGGGGATCTCGACGTCATCGGCATCGACGGCGCGGTCGATGCCGTCCGACGTCGAGTGGGCGATGCGCCCGTCTACGTCTCGGTCGACATCGACGTGCTTGATCCGGCCTTCGCCCCGGGCACCGGCACCCCGGAGATGGGCGGGCTCAACAGCCGCGAGCTGCTTCACGTACTCAGAAGCCTCGCCGGCCTCAACATCATCGGCGGCGACATCGTCGAGGTCGCGCCAGCGTACGACCACGCGGAGATCACGTGCCTGGCAGCCGCGACCGTCGCCTTCGACCTCGTCACGCTGATGTCGAAGAACGAACCAGGCGGCCGCTGATGCCGCACAGTGCCCGACCAGAGAAGCGGCGTCCTCCTTGTCAGCCGTCGGCATCGCGTAGCTGGCCGACGTCGGCTGCACCGGATCCCGGTCCAGGAGCGACGCATTCGCAAGGTTCACCCCGCAGGGGTGCATGGCGTAGCCGCGCGGACCAGCTGCTGCCAACTCCTTCACGTTCCGAACAGCAAGGCTGAATTGGTGGGCAGTTGGCGGTCGGGATCGGGGTGCATCCGCGCTCTGGTCCGGGGTGACGCCGGGGTGACGCCTCTTCCCTGCCGGTATCGCTGTAGGTCGCCGCAGGTCGGCGGACGGAAACGGAATGATCTTTGGGATCGGAGCGGGAAGCTGCGTGGAAGGTGTTTATCGATCCCGGTGGAACGGGGATAACCACAGTAGAGTTGGTTGCCAACTTGGTTAAGTTGGTTCAACTTGGTTCTCGATTCTCCTGTCAGCCCAGGTGAGACGAGACCGGCAGCCTGCTGCGGCAGGCATGCGGGGTCTGTAGCAGCAGGCCCCGAAGACGCGTGCGGCCCCACCGGCCTCTGCATCCGGCGGGGCCGCCGTCGTAGATGGAGCACGGAAGATGACGGAGCCCGGGCTCCTGCAAAAGCGTGCCTTGCCCCGGAGTTGTGTTCCGGCGCATCAGCGGCAGGGCATTTCCCGGACACGCATATGCGGCTGCTACCGCATAGCTCACCGCTCCACCTTTCTCACCTGGGCTGACATGAGAGGACACGCAAATGAGGACCCGTCCACCCGAAGTGCACGGTCCTGGAAAGCAACCGGGGCCGGAGCAACATGCCGTTTCTGTACTGCGGTTGCCCGTGGCCAATGCCGTGGCCGCCGTGGTCATCGCCATTGCCCCACTGCTGGGAGCCATCGCCGTGCTCCTGGTTATGCGCGGCGGGCTTGAAGCACTCGGCACTGCCGTGACGATCGCCGGCTCGGGATTCACTCGACGTCGTCGCTGAAAAGGATGGCATCCTGCACCTTTTCGACGACAAGAACGGTCCACGTGCGGACTTCCAGAAGAACCAGGGGCGAAGAGGGGGCTATGCTTCAGTTGAAGCCGGCGGTGGGACCTGGTACGGCCGCAACGCCGAAAATGCCGGTCTGCGTGGAAGCTTCGGCGCGAGCGACGTCAAGATCGCCGGGTACGGCGGCTACCCATTCACCGGTCGCTGCCGCTAAGGACAAACAGAGGAGACCCAGGTGGCTTCGTTGAAGCAAGAGGCGCTTGCCGCTTGCCGCTCCGCTTTGGCGCCTCTCGGTTTCATTCATCGCGGCGGGAGCCTTCTGCAGGACCGAGGAGAGGGAGCATGCGGATGGATAGGCCTCAACTTGGCCACCCATGGCCTTCCCCGCTCCCTGAAAGTCAACCCCGTAGTTGGTGTGCACTTCGCTCGGCTTGATGAAATAATGCTCGCCTTGCGGGATGACATCCCAAAAAAGCCGATGCCGGTAATCTCCAAGCCGCTCGGATATTTGATGCCTGAGAAATCATTCCGCGTTTGTGAATTTCCTCAAGGGGGCGACAGCGGTCAAGTCGCCGCTTCCCTGGCGAAAGCTGTGCGGAAATTCGGCGAACCTTATATCGCAACGTATAGCGACTGGGGTACCTTCTCGCGTGATGTCGATGCAGCAGGCCTGCTCATGGCACATGAAAGAGCAAAAGTGCTGCCGATTGTGCGTGCGATGAACGGGATGCGTGAAGAGGCTACGGGTATGGTCGAGGTCGAGCTTCGAAGGGTCTCGGATTCGGACGACATGTATGCTCACTCGTATCGGAAATTCGCAGAAAAATTCATTGCGAGATTTGGATAGTCGCTCAGTTCTGCAGAGTTTCGAGATGCTACCACAGCGTAATTGATGAAGCATCGGAAAGGACCCTTCAGGGTTCTTTCCGATGCTTCTGTTTCGGTCTCCTTTCGCTTTAAGGATTGCAGTCTACTGACTCTGAAAGCGTGATGTCGTCATGGTGAGGCGGCCACCAGTCCGGTTCCGGTGAGACAGCCATCGAGAACGTCGTGGCGGTACTGGAGCTGACGTAAACCCCGCCGGACGGCGGTGATGAGGTCCTCGGGGTCAGCGAAAGCGCGGTTGGCTGTGGTGGTTCGCCGAAGCACCGACCAAATGCCCTCGACCGGGTTGAGGTCCGGTGTAGGGCGGGAGTTGGTAGACGGTGAGCCAGTCCATTTCGGCGATGTAGCGGCGCATCCCGGCCGTCAGGTGGGTGTTCAAGTTGTCCCAGACCAG
>NZ_JBVIEE010000013.1:0-36298 GCF_055572015.1 Streptomyces sp. NPDC030840
GGCCATTCGGCCAGCAGCCACACGTCGGGCAGGACGCCGTCCCACCGGCCGTGCTCGGCCACCGCGGCCTGCTGGGCCAGCCGACGCGGACGCACTCCAGCCGGCCGGACCCGCACGGTGAGGAAGCGGGATGTCATCAGGCCCCGGGAGCCTTCCCGCCAGGTCACTTCGCGGAAGGCTTCCCGTCCCGCGGCCGCGGCCAGGTCCGCTACCGGCACCGATGGCTGCCGGTAGCGGGGCACCGGCGGGCGTCCGGTGCCGGAGCAGGCCGTGGCGGCGGGGTGGGCGTCATGGGGCTGGACGGTCAGATCGCCGCGGATGCCGACCACATACGGGATCTCCCGCTCGGCCAGGCCGGCGCGGAGGTCGGCGTTCTGGCCGTAGCCGGCATCCGCCACTACGACCGGCGGCACCAGCTGCCAGGTGGCCAGTTCGTCCAGGGCGTCCAGGGCCAGGCGCCACTTCTGTCGGTGCCCGACGGCTGCCGGGATGCCGGTGCGCCGGCGCCGGACGGCGTCATCCGCCCACTCCTTGGGCAGGAACAGCCGCCAGTTCAGCGGGCAGGAGGCCGTGTCGGAGACCGCATGCACGCTGACGGCGACCTGGCAGTTGGCCTGCTTGCCCAAAGCGCCGCAGTACTGGTGGGCGACGCCGACCGACATCCGTCCGTCCTTGGGGAACGACACGTCATCGACCGCCCAGGCGTCCGGGCCGATCCGCGGCACCATCCGCTCGGCGATCCGTCGGCGCACCGGCACCGGATCCCACGTGGACTGGTTCACGAACTGCTGCAGGTTCTGCTCATTGCCGTCCGGCAGCCGCGAGGCCATGGCCTGGATCGACTTGCGGCGGCCGTCCATCATCAGTCCCCGCAGGTAGCAGTCGCTCTTGGCCCGCTGGTCCTTGCGCGGTATCGAGGCGAACACATCCGCCACGAATAACGCCAACGTCGCCCGGACCCGGTTCACTTCATGTGCGTCCACACACTCCGCATGCCCCTGAACACAGCCAGCAGACAGACCTAACGGAGTCCTACTAGTGCTCGCGGCCCTGCGAGGACTTCAGCCGCCCGACACACCACTGCCGGGCCGCGACGGCGACCTCCTCCAGCGCACCGGGCTCCTCGAAGAGGTGGGTGGCCCCCGGCACGATGTGTAGGGAGTGCGGGCCGCCGAGCCGCCGCGCCGCCTCCTCGTTGAGCCGCAGCACCACCTCGTCGTCGCCGCCGACGATCAGCAGCACCGGCACCCTTACGGCCTCCAGGGCATCCTCGGCCAGGTCGGGCCGCCCGCCCCGCGACACCACGGTCAGCACGCGGTCCGGGCGCTCTGCGGCGGCGACCAGGGCCGCGGCCGCGCCGGTGCTGGCGCCGAAGAGGACGATCGGGAGCCCGCGGGTGTCGAGCTGCGTGTCGAGCCAGTCGACCGCGGCCACCAGGCGGCGGCCCAGGAACGGGATGTCGAAGCGGTGCTCGCCGGTGGCGGCGTCGTCGCGCTCCTCCCGCTCGTTCAGCAGATCCATCAACAGCGTGCCCAGGCCCGCGGCCCGCAGCTCGGCGGCCACCATCCGGTTGCGCGGGCTGTGCCGGGAGCTGCCGCTGCCGTGCGCGAACAGCACCACCGCCCGCGCCCGCTCCGGCAGGATGAGGTCGCCCGGGAGGGTCGCGCTGTCGGTGGGCACCAGAACCATCTCGGAGAGCATCGGGATCCCTTCTTCCCAAGGTCGGCCGACCCCGCGGATCGATGTGTCCGGGTCCTCCCCACCGCGTACCCCCCTCCCGGCCGATCGTTCCCGCCCTGCGCGTACGGCTCCCGCGGCTTGCCGCCGGCAGGCAGGTCCCGCAGGGTGCCCGCGCCCCCTGCGGGACCTGCGGCCCTTTGAGGGCGCGGGGCGCTCCGGGCTTGCCGTGGCTCCGGCACGTGGCTACGACGACGTGGCTACCCCGACGTGGCTACGACAACTGGGACTGGACCTGCGAGGAGATCAACTCCAGGTGGTCCAGGTCGTCGAGGTCGAGGACCTGGAGGTAGATCCGCCGGGAGCCGACGGCCTGGTACTGGCCGATCTTGTCGACGACCTCGGCCGGGGAGCCGGCGAGCCCGTTGGCCTTGAGTTCGTCGACCTTGCGGCCGATCGCGGCGGCGCGGCGGGCGACCTCGGCGTCGTCCTTGCCGACGCAGACGACCAGGGCGTTCGAGTACGTCAGGTCGTCGCCCCTGCGTCCGGCCTCCTCGGCCGCCGCGCGCACGCGCGTGAACTGCCTCTCGCTGTCCTCGACCGAGGCGAACGGCATGTTGAACTCGTCGGCGTACTGCCCGGCGAGACGGGGCGTGCGGCTCGCGCCGTGTCCGCCGATGAGCACCGGCACCTTGGTCTGCGCGGGCTTGGGCAGCGCGGGCGAGTCGGTCAACTGGTAGTAGGTGCCCTCGTAGCTGAAGGTCTTGCCGGCCTCCGTCGCCCACAGCCCGGTGACGATGGCGAGCTGCTCCTCGAGACGGGCGAACTTCTCCTTCGGGAACGGAATCCCGTACGCCTTGTGCTCCTCCTCGAACCAGCCCGCGCCCAGGCCGAGTTCGACGCGTCCTCCCGACATCTGGTCGACCTGTGCGACCTGGATGGCGAGGACGCCGGGCAGGCGGAAGGTTCCCGCGGTCATCAGGGTGCCGAGGCGGATGCGCTTGGTCTCGCGGGCGAGCCCGGCCAGGGTGATCCACGCGTCGGTGGGCCCGGGCAGGCCGTCCACGGACCCCATGCGGAGATAGTGGTCGGAACGGAAGAAGGCATCGAAGCCAAGGTCCTCGGTGGCCTTGGCGACGCTGAGAAGGGTGTCGTAGGTCGCCCCCTGCTGGGGCTCGGTGAAGATACGGAGATCCATACTCTCCATCCTGCACGGTCGAACAGAGGTCAACCGCACTGGTTCCCCGCGTCCCCCGCCGCCTCTGTCGAGTGAATTTCCGTCAACCCGGCGCCGCCGGCGGGATCTCGCGGTGACCCGCCCCAGCGATGATCGTTGGCGTGGGCGGAGCCGGACCGCCCGGCGCCCGTCGCCGGCGGCCGCTGCCGGGACGCCTGCACTCACGTGCCCCCGCGCCGGGGGCCGAGGGCCGAGGAGGCCTTGATGTCCCAGGAAGCCGTGCCGGAACAGGCCGTGTCCGCGCAGCCCAAAGGGCTGCTCCAGCAGATGGAGGAGCTGATGGCGGCCCTCAACGCCGACCTGTGCCAGCTGGACGCGGACCTCTCCGGCTCGCGCCCCGCCCCCGCGGACGGCCCCGACTCCGCCTGACCTTCCTCCTCTTCCCTCCGCCACCCGCAGCGCCCGGTCCACGACGGCCGGGCGTTCGCCGTGAGGCCATCGCACGGCGGCGGGACCATCACGAGGCCGCAACCGGCTCCCACACCCACGCTCACCCCGCCTTAGGCTCACCCCGCCTCGCGCTCCGGGACCGCCTGCTCCCGGACCGCGAGGCGGCGCAGCATCTCCCGAACCCGGTCGCGGGACTCCTCGGCCGCGTCGATGGCCTCCATGCACTGCCAGTACGTCGTCTCGTCATCCGCCGCGGAGGCGAGGCCGACGAGCGCTATGCCGACCTCACCGAGGAGGCCGCCGAGGCTGAGGAGGGTCTGGCGGGCGTCTCCCAGCTCGGTGAGCCGAGAGGCGCGTAAGGCGCCCACGGCCAGCTGCGGGGCGTCGAGGACACCGCAGCCTCTGCCGGCGAGCTCGGTCAGCCCCAGGGCCTCACCCCTCAGTTCCGGCGGGCCCGACACCGCCAGGCGGCTGCCGATCGCCTGTGCCAGGGCCTGCGCCTGCCACGCCTCCGTCATGATCTCCCGTTCCTCCCCGCTCCCCGCCAGGGCACGCCTGCTCGCCAGGATGAGTCGCATCGCGTCCATGCGAACCGCCCCCGTCTGTCTTGACGCGCTCTTCGCACGTCCGCCCGAACTCCGCTGTCCACTACCCACAGTGAAGGCATGTGGGACGAAAAGCCAGAGGAAGCCCGAAATCTGTGGACAACGCTTTGGCTGTGAACAACTCGATAACTCCGGAGAGTGACAAACGGATGGAGGGGTTCCGCTTGGAATCGGTTCCTCCCGCAGGGAGCCCTGAGAGCTGCCGAAGGCCTCTCAGGGCGACTCACCGGTCTGCTGCTCCCGTGGCTCTCCCGTCCGCGGCTCCCCCGGCACCGGGAACCTCCGCTCGTTGCGGTCGATCTTCGCGTCCAACGCGGCCAGCGCGTCGATGCCGAGCACCTCGCAGAGCTGGAGCAAGTACGCCAGGACGTCGGCGACTTCGTCGGTGACACGGTGAGCGGTGCCGGCGTCGTCCATCACGCGCGCCGACTCCTCGGGCGTCAGCCACTGGAAGATCTCGACGAGTTCGGACGCCTCGACGCTCAGCGCGGCGACGAGGTTCTTGGGCGTGTGGTACTGCTGCCAGTCGCGAGCGGCCGCGAAGTCGGCGAGCCGCCGCTGCAGGCCTGCCACATCCAGTTCGTTCACGGGAACCAGGTGTACCACCCGGGCCGGCGCCGCTCCCGGATCACCCCGCGCGGGCCCCGGGGGCCCGGGTTCCTGGGTTTCCACTGCTCAGCCGAAGCGTCTGTCACGCGTCCATGTCCACCACGGTCACCCCCGCCACCCCCGTGGCCCACGACGCGTCGGTCACCGCGCCCACCAGCCGGATGTGACCGCGCGCGCCCATGCGTACCGCGAGCCTGGCCAGCTCTCCCGCCTGTCGTGCGTCGAGGGAACGGTCGAAGCCGTCGGCGAGGACGGTCAGCGCCTGGAGCGCCGCGGGCACCTCGCCCACCGGGTCGGCCTCCAGGACACCGGGTCCGGTCATCAGTACCAGGGCCAGCGCCAGATACCTCAGTTCCCCGTCGCCCAGCAGCCCGAGCGGTGTCCGTACCCCGTCGCCCCGGTCCAGCAGCGCCCGTACCGTCCCGTCGCTCAGCGGCTCCGCCAGCACGTCCGCGACCGGGCCCGCGCACCCGGCGTGGGCCGCCGCGACGAGCTGAACGTGGCGCCGCCCGCACTCCGTGCGCGTACGCCACAGCACCTCCGCCAGGTTGCCGCAGCCGCGCAGCAGCCGGCCCGCTCCGGGCCGCACCGCCGCCCGCATGGGTTCGGGCCGCGGGTCGCAGGCGAACACCGACCGCAGGGCGACCACCGTCTGCTCGGCGGCGGCGAGCACCCGGCGCTGGCCGTCGGTCCTGCCGGCGACCCGGAGGGGCAGCAGAGCGGTGCCGAGGCGGTCGTCGGGGAGCGGGCCGCGGGTGACCGGCGCGGAGCCCGCCGTGTGCCAGGCCGCCTGGACGACGGGGCGGCTCGGGTCGCGCAGGGCCGTCTCCAGCAGGATCTGCTCACCGGAGGTCAGGCGCTCGCCCACGATGCGCAGCTCGGGCTCGGCCTGCACGGCGAGGTCGAGCCGTACGGGTCCCTCGGGGCCGTCGGCCGTGCAGCCGATGCGGAAGCCGCGCCGTCGGCGGGCGTCGGGCCGGGCCCGCTCGGGCACGCACGCGACCGGGTCCGGGAACACCTCGCCCAGCTCCGCCCCGCCACCCAGCCGGGCCAGCGCCTCGTACGCCCTGAGGGCCGTGGACTTGCCGCTGCCGCTGGGTCCGGCGAACAGGGTCACCGGGCCCAGGGGGAACACGGCGCGTCGGTGGCCGGCGAAGGCGGAGAGGCGGAGTTCGGTCACGCCGGGGCGGGTGGGCGGTGGCGGCATGGTGGGGGCCGTGGTGGGGGCCGTGGTGGGCCTGGGTGACGTCAGACCAGTCGGTGGCGGGGGCGGCATGGTCATGTACGGACCGTAGTCAGCGGGGGGTGGGGGAACCGTTTCGGTCTCGTGCCGTTCCTACGATCGAGGGAGCGCGTACGGGGGGTTTTCCGCCCCCGCCGCCCCTACCCGTCCCATCCCCGGGGGCTGCGCCCCCGTGCCCCCCGTGGGGGGGGTGGTGTGTTGGTGGGTTGGTGCGGGGTGGTGTGTGGCTGGTCGCGCAGTTCCCCGCGCCCCTAAAAACCGCGCCGCTCCCCGCGCCCCCAAAGACCCGCCACTCCCCGCGCCCCAAGAACCCGCGCAGTTGCCCGCGCCCCAAGAAACCTCCGCAGTTCCCCGCGCTCCTAAAAGACGCGCCGCTCCCCAGCCTGTGAAGGCTGGAAGACGCGCTACTCCCCCGCCCCGGAAGGCGCCGTTGTCGCTTTAGACGCCGGGGATGCCCGCGCCCTCCATGAGGCCCCGTACCTCGGTGCCCGGTGGGGTGAGAAGGAACACGTTCCGGTCGACGCGGTGCATTCCGCTTGCCAGGCCGAACACGACTCCCGTGCTGAAGTCGAGGACGCGCTTGGCGACCTCGGTCTCGGCGCCGGAGAGGTCCAGGAGGACCGGGACGCCCGCCATCAGGGTCTCGGCCACGTCGCGGGCGTCGGCGAAGACGTTGACGCGGAGCACCACGAAGCGGCGCCGTGCCTCCGTCTCGGCCTCGGGTATCGAGCGGTGGTCGACCTGGGACGGCCATGCGTCCCGGCCACGCAACGGCACGACCTGGGCGAGCCCTTCCCACTGTTCGTCGGTGACGTCGTGGCTGTTCACCGGCACTCCCCCTGGCTCGCACTCAAAGTCTGCACCAGCCAATTCTTACGCATGGTCACCCGTTCGGCTCAACAGCGACACGGACCGCTACGTCCCCAAGCGCACAACGGCCGGAATACGTCACTCTCCAGCCCCTCACAGTCGCCACTCGGTCACTGTGTGGCCCATGTAACCCCTCATGATCAGGTCATGTGACATCGGCGTAACGGGCAATTCGTACGCTCGACCACGCCGCACAACGATCCGGACAACGATCCGGACAACAAACCGGACAACGATCGGCGGCCGGGATCCGTATCCCCTACCGGACACCGGTCACCGACACCGATCACCGACACCGATCACCGACTCCGATCGGGCACACCGATCCGTGCACCGATCCGACCGATCGGACCGCCCAGCCGCCGACCAGGAAGGGGCCGCCCGTGGCCGCGCAGGGCCCGCAGAGCACGACCCAGCAGGTGCGGACCGTGTGTTCGTACTGCGGTGTCGGGTGCGGAATGGTCCTGGACATCGGCATGGGCCCGGACGGACGGCGTACGGTCCTGAAGGCGTCCGGGGACAAGTCCCACCCCGCGAACTCCGGCCGGCTGTGCACGAAGGGCGCGACCACGGCCGACATGCTGGCCGCGCCGGGACGGCTGACCACCGCGCTGGTCCGGGACGACCGCGGTGACGAGCCGGTCCCCGCGCCCGTGCACGACGCCGTGGCCGAAACCGCTCGGCGGCTGCGCGCGATCATCGACGAGCACGGGCCCGACGCGGTCGCCTTCTACGTCTCCGGGCAGATGAGCCTGGAGGCCCAGTACCTGGCGAACAAGCTCGCCAAGGGTTTCCTGCGGACGAACCGGATCGAGTCGAATTCCCGGCTGTGCATGGCGAGTGCGGGAACGGGCTACAAGCTGTCGCTCGGCGCCGACGGGCCGCCCGGCTCCTACCAGGACCTCGACAAGGCCGATCTGTTCCTGGTCATCGGCTCCAACATGGCCGACTGCCACCCGATCCTCTTCCTGCGGATGATGGAACGGGTCAAGGCGGGCGCCAAGCTGATCGTGGTCGACCCGCGGCGCACCGCGACCGCGGAGAAGGCCGACCTGTACCTGCCGATCCGTCCCGGCACCGACCTCGCCCTCCTCAACGGCCTGCTGCACCTGCTGCACGAGAACGGGCACACCGACCCCGGCTTCATCGCCGCGCACACCGAGGGCTGGGAGGCGATGCCCGGGTTCCTCGCCGACTACGCGCCCGACGCCGTCGCCGGGATCACGGGGCTCGCGGAGGAGGACATACGGGAGGCCGCGCGGCTCATCGGTGAGGCGGGCGAGTGGACCAGTTGCTGGACCATGGGCCTCAACCAGTCGACGCACGGCACCTGGAACACCAACGCCCTGGTCAACCTGCACCTCGCGACCGGTGCCATCTGCCGGCCCGGCAGCGGACCGTTCTCCCTCACCGGGCAGCCCAACGCCATGGGCGGGCGCGAGATGGGGTACATGGGGCCG
This sequence comes from Streptomyces sp. NPDC030840, assembly GCF_055572015.1. Lineage (NCBI taxonomy): Bacteria > Bacillati > Actinomycetota > Actinomycetes > Kitasatosporales > Streptomycetaceae > Streptomyces > Streptomyces sp. NPDC030840. The sequence goes on from NZ_JBVIEE010000013.1 coordinate 8,092, forward strand.
GGGCTGCCCGGTCAGCGGTCCGTGCTCGTCGACGAGGAGCGGGCGTTCGTCGAGGAGCTGTGGGGGCTGGAGCCGGAGACCCTGCGGAAGGACGGGGTCGGGCAGGGCACCGTCGAGATGTTCCAGAAGATGGCGGACGGCGAGATCAAGGCCTGCTGGATCATCTGCACCAACCCCGTCGCCTCGGTGGCCAACCGGAAGACCGTGATCGAGGGCCTGGAGGCCGCCGAGTTCGTCGTCACCCAGGACGTATTCGCCGACACCGAGACGAACGCGTACGCCGACGTCGTCCTGCCGGGCGCGATGTGGACGGAGTCCGAGGGCGTCCTCATCAACAGCGAGCGCAACCTCACGCTCGCCCAGCCGGCCGCCGACCCGCCCGGCGAGGCCATGGCCGACTGGCGGCTGATCGCGGCCGTCGCCCGGGAGATGGGGTACGAGAAGGGGTTCTCGTACGACAGCGCCGAGCAGGTCTTCGAGGAGATCAAGCAGGCCTGGAACCCGAAGACCGGGTGGGACCTGCGCGGGGTGACGTACGAGCGGCTGCGCTCGACGTCCGTGCAGTGGCCGGCGCCCACGGAGGACGGGCCGGACCGCAACCCCATCCGGTACGTGGAGAGCGGCGCACCCGTGTTCCCCACGGCGAGCGGGCGGGCCGTGTTCCACGCGCGGCCGCACATGGAGCCCGCCGAGATGCCGGACGACGACTTTCCGTTCGTACTCAACACCGGGCGGTTGCAGCACCAGTGGCACACGCTGACGAAGACGGGGCGGGTCGCGAAGCTGAACAAGCTGAATCCCGGGCCGTTCGTGGAGGTCCATCCGCGGGACGCGGACGGGCTGGGTGTCGGGGACGGCGACTTCGTCGAGGTCGCCTCGCGGCGGGGGCGGGCGGTGCTGCCCGCCGTGGTGACGGATCGGGTGCGGCCGGGGTGTGTGTTCGCGCCGTTCCACTGGAACGACCTGTTCGGGGAGTATCTGAGCATCAACGCGGTGACGAGTGACGCGGTTGATCCGCTGTCGTTCCAGCCGGAGTTGAAGGTGTGTGCGGTGGGGCTCGCGAGGGTTTCCTCGCCCCCGCCGCCCCTACCCGTCCCATCCTCTCTGGGGGCTTCGCCCCCAGACCCCCGTGTCGCCCTCGCGGGCTCGTCCTCGAACGCCGGACGGGCCGAAGTGACCGGCTCGCCCACAAGCCCGGGAGCGGCCGAGTTGGCCGCTCTCGGGCTCGAACCCGTCCCTCCGCCCGTGCTCTCCGCTCAGGAGCGCCAGTACCTCACCGGCTTCCTCGCCGGGCTCGGCTCGGGCGTCCCGGGGGTTCCCGTACTGCCGCCGGACGCGCCCTTCAGCCCCGAGCACGCGCTGTGGGTCAACGGTGTTCTCGCCGGGATGTACTCCAGGTCGGCGGCCGCGCCCCCGGCCGTTCCCGTCGTGGAGCCCGCCGGGCGGGAGGTCGTCGTGCTGTGGGCCTCGCAGACCGGCAACGCCGAGGAGTTCGCCGTGGCCGCCGCCGAGCGGCTGGCCGCCACCGGCCACCGGGCCCGGCTCGTCGGCATGGACGAGGCCGGCCCGGAGCAACTCCCGCGCTCCGCCGACCTGTTGCTGATCACCAGCACCTTCGGCGACGGGGACGCGCCCGACAACGGCTCCGGCTTCTGGGACGCCCTCTCCGGCCAGGAGGCGCCGCGCCTCGACGGGGTACGCTACGCGGTGCTGGCCTTCGGGGACTCCTCGTACGACGACTTCTGCGGCCACGGCCGGCGGCTGGACGCGCGGCTGGACGAACTGGGCGGGGTGCGCCTGGCACCGCGTACGGACTGCGAACCCGACTACGAGCCCTCGGCGGACGCCTGGCTCGACCAGGTGCTCACCGCTCTGGGCGGTACGACGACCGAGGCGCCGCCGACTCCCCCGCCCGTGCGGTCCGCCAAGCCCGCGCCCACCACCGCCCGTCTGGTCGGCAACCGGCTGCTCAGCCTGCCCGGCGCGGGCAAGGAGGTGCGCCGGTTCACCTTCGACACGAGCGGTACGCCACTGACGTACGAGGCGGGTGACGCGCTCGGTGTGCGGCCGGTCAACTCGCCCGATCTGGTGGCGGAATGGCTGGCGGTGACCGGCCTGGACGGCGGGGCGGCCGTGCAGGTGAACGGAGTCGGCGAGGTCGCGTTCGCCGAGGCCCTGCACCGGCACCTCGACATCACCCGGATCACCTCCGACCTGCTCCGGTTCGTCTCCGAACGCGCCCGCGACAACCGCGAGTTGAAGAAACTGCTGCGTCCCGACAACAAGGACGGGTTCGCCCAGTGGTCCTGGGGACGGCAGGCCGTGGACGTGGTCACGGAGCACGCCGTACGGGCTTCCGCGCAGGAGTGGGCCGACGTCTTCAAGCGGCTCCAGCCCCGCCAGTACTCCATCTCGTCGAGCCCGCTCGTCGACCCGCACCGGATCTCGCTGACGGTGTCGGTCGTGCGGTACGAGAACCTGCGCGGGCGTCCGCGCGCCGGGGTCTGCTCGCCCTTCCTCGCGGACGGCGAGCCGGACATGGAGGTCCCGGTCTTCGTGCAGCGCTCCCCGCACTTCCGGCCTCCGGCGGACGGCTCCACCCCCATGATCATGGTCGGTCCGGGCACCGGGGTGGCGCCCTTCATCGGCTTCCTCCAGGAGCGGCGCGCGCTCGGCCACCGGGCTCCGAACTGGCTGTTCTTCGGCGAACAGCACCGGGCGACCGACTTCTACTACGAGGACGAGCTGGCGGGTTTCGTGGAGGACGGTGTCCTCTCCCGGCTCGACACCGCGTTCTCCCGCGACCAGCGCGCCAAGGTCTACGTGCAGGACCGGATGCGCGAGCACGGCCCCGAACTGTGGCACTGGCTCCAGGACGGCGCCCGCTTCTACGTCTGCGGCGACGCCTCCCGCATGGCCAAGGACGTGGACCAGGCGCTGCGCGACATCGCGGTCGCGCACGGCGGGATGAGCGGGGACGAGGCCGCCGCGTACGTCAAGCAGCTCGCGGCGGACAAGCGGTACGTGCGGGACGTGTACTGAGCCGTCGCCTGGCGGCAGATCCACCCCTGCCGGCCATCCGCCGATCGCCCGCCGACCGCCATTGCCGCCGGCCATCCGCCACTCGCCCGCCGCCCGCCATTGCCGCCGACCGCCCGACGATCGCCTGCCGCGGTTCTCGCCACGGCGGGCGGTCGGGGTCAGGGCGTGCGACGGAGCGCGGTCACAGGCAGCGGCCCAGGAGCGACAGCAGTGCCTCCCAGTGGCGTTCGGCCGCCTCGGCGTCGTACATGGCGGTGTCGGCCTGTGTGTAGCCGTGCGGCGCGCCGGTGTACACCTCGGTGCGGTGGCGGACACCCGCCTCGGTGAGTGCCTTGTCGAGGCGTTCGATCTGCTCGGGCGGCAGGGAGTGGTCCTGGTCGGCGTGGCCGAAGTAGAGCTCGGCGGTGACGCGGCCGGCCAGCAGGTGCGGGCTGTCGGGTGCGTCGGTCGCCAGGCCTCCGCCGTGGAAGCCGGCCGCGGCGGCCACGCGCTCGGGGTGGGCCGCGGCGGTGCGCAGGGCGAGGCCGGCGCCCATGCAGTACCCAGTGATGCCGACCGGCCCGTCGGCGGCCTCGGGGCGGCCGGCCAGCCAGTCGAGGTAGGCGCCGGCGTCGCGCGTCGCCAACTCGGGGGTGAGGGACTGCATCACGGGGGCGATCTGCTCCCAGAGGCTGGGGCGCTCCTGCGGGTTGATGAAGTCGGGCAGGTCGAACACGGGGGCCCGGCCGTGACGGTAGAAGACGTTGGGGACCAGCACGGTGTAGCCGGCCTCGGCGAGGCGGTCGGCCATCTTCTTCAGGTGGGGCCGCAGTCCGAAGGCGTCCATGTAGAACAGCACCGCCGGGTGCGGGGAGTTGCCGTCCGGGGAGGCCAGGTAGGCGTCGGCCGTGCCGTCGGGGGTGGGGAGGTCCACGGAGAGTCCGCGCACGGTGGTCATGGGTGCTTGCCCTCTCTGTCCTGGGCGTTGGGGGTACCGGTACGCGCCCGGACCGCGAGGTGGCCCGGGGCTGCGCGTTCCATGGCCGCCACACTACGGCGGACCGTTCCCGGCACGGCGCGGGGCCCCGCACACGGGCGGTCCTTCACGAGGCAATGTTGTGCACTTTCTTGATCGCGGCCAGCTAAACGCCTACATTCACGGGTGTCCTTCCCCCGGTCAAGGGAGACCGCGATGCCCTCGTCCCCCGTCGCTCTTGTACCGTCGCGGTGGCGCCTCCTCAGTCCCCGTTCTCCGGATGCGTGAGGTTCGCTCCCGTCGCCGGGTCGAAGACGTGGGCCTTGGCCATGTCGACCCGCAGTTCCACGGGTTCGCCCTCGCGGGCACGCGTGGCGGCGTCCAGGCGGGCCACGATGTGGTGGGCGTCGGCGCCGGTGTCACGCTGGCCCGAATCCGCGCGGAGCTCCTCCAGTTCGGTGGTGGTCGCGGGCCCGCCCTCCGCCGTGAAGTAGACGTACACATCGGAGCCCAGTGACTCCAGGACCTCGACGGTGACGGTGAAGACCGGACCCTTCCGGCGCCGGTCGTGCGCCAGGGCCACGTCCTCGAACGCCTCCGGTCGCAGTCCGACGATGACCTCACGGGGCGCGTTCTGCCGCTGGAGCGCCTGCCTCGTCCGGTCGTCGAGGCTCAGGTCGCCCAGGGACGAGCGCAGGGTCCCGTCCTGCACGGTGGCGTCCAGGAAGTTCATCGCCGGGGAGCCGATGAAGCCCGCGACGAAGATGTTGCGCGGGTGGTCGTACAGCTCGGCGGGTGTGCCGATCTGCTGGACCAGGCCCTGCCGCATGACCACGACACGGTCGCCCAGCGTCATCGCCTCGGTCTGGTCGTGGGTGACGTACACGGTGGTCGTGCCCAGGCGCCGCTGCAACCGGGAGATCTGGGTGCGCATCTGCACCCGGAGTTTGGCGTCCAGGTTGGACAGCGGTTCGTCCATCAGGAACGCCTTGGGGTCACGGACGATCGCCCGCCCCATGGCCACGCGCTGGCGCTGGCCGCCCGAGAGCTGCGAGGGCTTGCGGTCCAGGTGCTCCGTCAGGTCGAGTACCCGGGCGGCCTCCTCCACCTTGGCGTTGACGGTGGTCTTGTCGACCTTCGCCAGCCGCAGCGGAAAGCCCATGTTCTCCCGGACGTTCATGTGCGGGTACAGGGCGTAGCTCTGGAACACCATGGCGACGTCGCGCTCCTTGGGAGCGAGGTCGTTGACGACCCGGTCGCCGATGCGCAGGGTCCCCTCGGTGATGTCCTCCAGTCCGGCGATCATGTTCAGGGTGGTGGACTTGCCGCACCCGGACGGACCGACCAGGATCACGAACTCGCCGTCGGCGATGTCGAGGTCCACGTCCTTCACGGCGAGGGCCCCGTCGGGAAAACGCTTGGTGACTCCCTCAAGGATGATCTCGGCCATGGGTGGTGCCTCCTTGCCTCGTGTGCCGTCCGGGCCCGGTCATCCCTTGACCGCCCCGGAGGTCAGTCCGGCGACGATGCGTCGCTGGAAGAGCAGAACGAACACGATGATCGGAATGGTGATCACCACGGCGGCCGCGGCGATCGATCCGGTGGGCTGCTGGAACTGGGAGCTGCCGGTGAAGAACGCGATCGCGGCGGGCACGGTGCGCGCGGCCTCGGTGGAGGTCAGTGAGATCGCGAACAGGAAGTCGTTCCAGCAGAAGATGAACACGAGGATGGCCGTGGTGAACACGCCCGGCGCGGCCAGCGGGACGATGACCATCCGGAACGCCTGCGCGGGTGTGGCGCCGTCGACCTTGGCGGCCTTCTCCAGGTCCCAGGGGATCTCCCGGAAGAAAGCCGACAGGGTGTAGATCGCCAGCGGCAGCGAGAAGGTCATGTACGGGATGATCAGCCCGATCCAGGTGTCGAAGATCCCGATGATCCGCTCGATGTTGAACAGCGGTGACACCAGGGAGATCGGCGGGAACATGGCGATCAGCAGCGACATGCCGATGAGCAGCTGTTTGCCGGGGAAGCGGAGCCGGGCCACCGCGTAGGCGGCCATGGTGCCCAGCACCACGGCGATGGCCGTGGCGATCAGGGCGATGCCGATCGAGTTGAGCAGGGCCCTGGTGAACTCGGAGGTGTCGAAGATGCCTCGGTAGTTCTCCCAGGTCCACTTCCTGGGGATGTAGTTGCCGTCGGTGATGGTGCTGGGGTCCTTGAACGACAGCGCGGCGATCCACCACACCGGGAACAGGGCGTACAGGATCACCACCACGTTGATGACGGTCCAGCGGGCGGTGTGCGTCTTGCCTACGGCGGCCATCAGCGCTTCACCTCCGCGCCGGGTGCGGCCGCGCCGAACAGTTTGACGAAGGCGAAGGCGATGATCCCGACACAGATGAAGATCAGGACCGAGACCGCCGAGCCGATGCCGAGGTTCAGCGCGGTGAACAGGTTGTCGTAGCCGAGGATCGAGACGGAGCCGGTGTCCTGGGCGCCCGCGGTCAGGATGTAGATGTTGTCGAAGATCCGGAACGCGTCCAGCGTGCGGAAGAGCAGGGCCACCAGGATGGCCGGCTTCATCAGCGGGATCATGACCTTGGTGAAGCGCTGCCAGGCGGTGGCGCCGTCGACCATGGCCGCCTTGAGGGTCTCCTCGGGGACCAGGGCGAGGCCCGCGAGCAGCAGCAGGGCCATGAACGGCGTGGTCTTCCACACCTCGGCGAGGATGATGATCCACAGGGCGGGCCACTGCTTGGTCAGCGGGGCCTCTCCGCTGGGCAGCAGCTCGGCCAGGTAGCCGAGTTCGGGCGTCCAGGCGTACTGCCAGGAGAAGGCGGCGACGACGGTGACGATGCCGTAGGGGATGAGGACCATGGTGCGCACCGTGCCGCGTCCGAAGATCGCCCGGTGCATCACCAGGGCGATCGCCATGCCGAGGACCAGCTCGATGGCGACCGACACGGCGGTGATGAACAGGGTGACCCAGAAGGCGTCCCACCAGTACGGGGAGGTCAGCACGGCCCCGTAGTTGCTCAGGCCCACCCACTCCGCCTGGCCCGGGAAGCGCAGGTCGTACCGCTGGAGGGAGAGGTAGACGGCGTACCCGATGGGGTAGGCGGTCACGGCGAGCATGACGATCACGGCCGGTGCGCACAGCAGCCAGCCGAGCCGCCGCTCCTGGCGCGCGCCTGCCGAGACCGCCGCACGTCCCTTCCGCGTCTGCTCCGCCTCCGGGGGCGTCGGGACTCCGGCCGGTTCCGCCTGCATGCTCATCTCGGACCGCCGCGGTGTGTGCCGGCGGGGTGGTGCGGGAGGTGGTGGTTCACGGGATCACGCCCTCGGATCGCAGAGCCTCGTCGATCTGTTCCCTGATGGTGTCGACCGCGCTCTCCGGCTCGATCCCGGACGGCGGGGACAGCGTGTGCGAGATCGTGATCGAGATGTTCTGGTACGCCGGAGTGAGCGGGCGCACGCTCGCCGACTCCAGCGCGGCCAGCACCTCCTTGGCGAACGGGTACGCCTTGACGAGCGCCGGGTCGTCGTACAGGTCGCGCAGGGTGGGCGGCAGTCCGCCCTCGACCGCGGCGGTGAGCTGGTTCTCCCGGTTGCGCAGGCACAGGGCGGCCTCGAAGGCCAGGTCGGGGTGGCGCGAGTAGGCGCTCACGGCGAGGTCGATGCCGCCGATGGTGGGCCGCGACGGGCGGTCCGCGTCGACCCGGGGGTACGGGGCCCAGCGGAAGACCCTGAACAGCTCCGGGTTGTTGGCCTGCATCGACGGATAGACGAACGGGTAGTTGAGCTCGAACGCGGCCACCCCCGACTCCATCGCGAGCCGGTTCTGGTCCTCCATCTGGTTGGACAGGGAGGGGTCCGCGGCCGGGGAGTCCGCCAGGTCACGCATGATCCGGGCGGCCCGTACGGCGGGAGGGCCGAGGGAGGGCCCGGTCGCGTTCGCGTTGAGGATGGAGCCGCCCGCGCTGTTGACCAGCGTGTTGAACCAGACGGTCAGGCCCTCGTACTGGGCCCCCTGGATCTCCACGTAGTGCGGCTTGCCCTGCCGGGCGAGGTCGCGGGCCATGCCGATCATCTCGGCCCACGTCCTGGGCGGGGTGGGCACGAGGTCCTCGCGGTACCACAGGAGCTGGGTGTTGGTGTTGTACGGGACGGCGTACAGCTTGTTCTTCCAGGTCGCGGTCTGCAGCGGTACGCGCAGGGTGCCCTCGACGGCCCGCTGCTTCGCCGTCCCCGTCCACTCCCGGATCCAGCGGGCCTCGGCGAACTCCGCCGCCCAGGTGACGTCGAGGCCCAGGATGTCGAGCGAGTCGTCCTCGGCGGCGAGCCGGCGGACCATCTGCTGGCGCTGGCCGTCGGCGGCTCGCGGGAGCTTGTTGTAGCTGATCCGGTAGCGGCCGCCGGAGGCCTGGCTGCACCGGTCGGCCGCCTTCTGCAGCGCGCCGGAGTCGTCGGGGAAGTTGTACCAGTTCAGGGTGGGCCGGCCGCCGCCCTCGTCACTGCCGCAGGCGGCGAGCACCGAGGCCAGCAGCGGCAGTACGGCGAACGCGCGCAGCCATCGCGTCCCCCTGGGGCGCGCCTTCGTACCCGGGACCGGCCGGCAGCCGCATCTGGCGTGCACGCGCTCCACACCTCGCTTCCGGGACGGTGGCACGGACAGGACTCGCACCTCGCGGTGCTTCTCTCCCTGGGAACGCTAAACACCACATAGACCAACATCAAGGACATATCGGATGAAATTACTGACCGGAACCGTCCGCCGTGGCCCGCGGGCTCCTCCGGGGCCGCAGTCCTCCGCCGCCGTCCTGATCTGATTGACCGTCGCGTGCAGGGGTACTCCGACGATCTTGGGAGGCCGGGCCGCCGGCCGGAGACCGGAAGGAGAGCCGTGCCTGGAGAGAAGACGAGGAACGTCTTCGTGATCGGGCTCGACGAGGCCAATCTGCCGACACTCCGGCAGGTCCCGGGAGCCCGTTCGCTGCGCTTTCACCAGCTGCTGACGGTCGAGGAACTTCAGGTCGGCGAGGCGGACCTGCCCGCGCTGATCGACAAGGCCCAGGGCGTGCTGGACGCCTTCGACGGCAGCATCGACGCGATCGTCGGCTACTGGGACTTCCCCGTCAGCACACTCGTGCCGATTCTGAGCGAACGCTACGGCACCCGCAGCACCAGCCTCGAGTCCGTGGTCAAGTGCGAGCACAAGTACTGGAGTCGGCTGGAGCAGCAGAAGGTCACCGACCGGCACCCGCGCTTCGACAAGGTCGACCTGGAGGCCGACCCGCCGCGGCCGCCCGGGAACGTCGGGTTCCCGATGTGGGTCAAGCCGGCGCTGTCGTACTCCTCCGAACTCGCCTTCGGTGTCGGCGACGAGCGGGAGTTCCGCACGGCCGTGGGCGAGATCCGCGAGGGCATCGCCCGGATCGGCCGCCCCTTCGAGCACATCCTCGAATGCGTCGACCTGCCACCGGAGATGGACGGCGTCGGTGGCCGGGTCTGCCTGGCGGAGGAGGCGCTGTCCGGCGTTCAGGTCGCCGTCGAGGGCTACGTCCACCAGGGTGAGGTGACGGTCTACGGGGTCCTGGACTCCATCAACTACCCGGATTCCCCCTGCTTCCTGCGCCACCAGTACCCCTCGACGCTGCCGCAACCGGTCATCGCGCAGCTCCACGACGTCTCCGAGCGCGTGATGCGGCAGATCGGCATGGAGTCGGCCACCTTCAGCATCGAGTACTTCTACGACCCGCGGACGCGGGAGATCGGCCTGCTGGAGATCAACCCCCGGCACTCCCAGTCGCACGCCGAGCTGTTCCAGTACGTCGACGGTGTGCCCAACCACCACTGCATGATCGGACTCGCCCTAGGCGAGGACCCGCGCATGCCGCACCGCCAGGGGCCGTACGACATGGCGGCGAAGTGGTACTACCGCTGGTTCACCGACGGCGTGGTGCGCCGTGTCCCCGGGCCCGAGGACATCGCCCGTATCGAGCGGGAGACCCCCGGTGTACGCATCGAGGTGGTCCCCGAGGAGGGCGGGCGGCTCTCGGAACTCCCCCAACAGGACAGCTACAGCTACGAGTTGGCCCACATCTTCACGGGTGGGGCAAACGAGGAGGAGCTGCGGGAGAAGTACGACCACTGCGTGGCCGCCCTGGGTCTCGCCTTCGACGAGGTCCCGGCGGAGTGACGCGGTCCCCGTGAGAGTTCAAGGAGGACTTCGGTCCCATGCGTTATGTGACCAACCTGCCGTACGCGACGAAGGAAGAAGAACACGTCACGATCCCCATGTCCGACGGGGTCCGCCTCTCGGCACACATCTGGCGCCCCACCTCCTCGGACCAGGAGCCGGTGCCCGCGGTGCTCGAGTACATCCCGTACCGCAAACGCGACCTCACGGCCGTACGGGACTCGATCCACCACCCGTACATCGCCGGGCACGGCTACGCCTGCGTCCGCGTCGACCTGCGCGGCACCGGCGACTCGGAAGGGGTGCTGCGGGACGAGTACCTGGAGCGGGAGCAGGCCGACGCCGAGGAGGTCCTGGCCTGGCTGGCGGAGCAGCCGTGGTGCGACGGCGGTACGGGGATGATGGGCATCTCGTGGGGCGCGTTCGCCGCTCTGCAGGTGGCGGCCCGCCGGCCGCCGAGCCTGAAGGCGATCGTCATCGCCTCCTTCACCGACGACCGGCACGCCGACGACATGCACTACATGGGCGGCGCCCTGCTGTCGGACAACCTGGCCGAGGCGGGCACCATGTTCGCCTACGGCACCTGCCCGCCGGACCCGGCCGTGGTCGGCGACCGCTGGCGCGAGATGTGGCGCGAACGGCTGGAGAACACCGAACCCTGGGTCCTCCAGTGGCTGCGCCACCAGCGCCGCGACGACTACTGGCGGCACGCCTCGGTGTGCGAGGACTACAAGGCGGTGCTCTGCCCGGTCCTGGCCTCCAGCGGGTGGGCGGACGGCTACTCCAACGCGGTGACGAGGCTGCTCGGCAATCTCGACGTGCCCCGCAAGGGACTGATCGGCCCCTGGTCGCACAAGTTCCCCCACCTCGGCGAGCCCGGCCCCGCCATCGGCTACCTCCAGGAGGTCGTGCGGTGGTGGGACCACTGGCTCAAGGGTGCCGACAACGGCGTCATGGACGGCCCGATGCTGCGGACGTGGATGCAGGACAGCGTGCCGCCCTCCACCGCGTACGAGGAGCGGCCGGGACGCTGGGTCGGTGAGCCCGACTGGCCCTCCCCGCACATCACGCCGGTCACCCATCCCCTCACCCGGCACAGGATCGGACCTCCGGACGACGGTGACGCGACGGGCGCGGGAGGAGAACCCGAGGGCGACGCGCTGACCGTGCAGTCACCGCTGTCCGTCGGCCAGTTCGCGGGCAAGTGGGCCTCCTACAACGCGCCGCCGGACCTGCCGTACGACCAGCGCGAGGAGGACGGCGGTTCCCTCGTCTTCGACAGCGAGCCCCTCACCGAACGGCTGGAGATCCTCGGCTCACCGAGCGTGGAACTCGATCTGTCGGTCAGCGAACCGGTCGCCATGGTGGCGGCGCGCCTGTCCGACGTGAGCCCCGACGGCGCCGCGACCCGCGTCTCGTACGGACTGCTGAACCTCACCCGCCGCGACAGCACGGAGTCCCCCGAGCCGCTGGAGCCGGGCCGGCGCTACCGGGCCACCATCCCGCTGAACGGACTGGCGCAGTCGTTCCCGCCCGGCCACCGCGTCCGGCTCTCCCTGTCCACGTCGTACTGGCCCCTGGCCTGGCCGCCGCCGAAGCCCGCGCTGCTCACCGTCCACGAGCGCTCCAGCACGCTCACCCTGCCGGTGCGCCCGCTGGACGAACCCGACGAGGTACCGCCGAGCCCCTTCGGCGAACCCGAGGGCACCCCGCCGCTCACCACGAGCCAGGTGACGCCCCCGGAGGAGAGCTGGGAGGTCAGGCGGGACCTGGTCGGTTACCGCTCCGCACTCGACATCGTGAAGGACCGCGGCACGGTCCGTTTCGAGGAGATCGGTCTGGACGCCGGCCGCCGCGCCCACGAGCGCTACACGGCGGTCGCCGACGACTTCACCTCGGTCAGCGGGGAGTCCACCTGGACCATGCGGTTCCAGCGGGACGACTGGGACGTCGAGGTGGTGACGCACACGGTGCTCAGGTGCGACGAGACGGACTTCTTCGTCGACGCGACCCTCGACGGCTACGAGGCCGGGCACCGGGTCTTCTCCCGCACCTGGAACGAGAAGGTGCCGCGCGATCTGCTGTAGCACGCGCCGGGGACCGCCGCAGGGCCCGCCGCCTCCTGGCGGCGGGCCCTGCGGGGATGTCAGACCTCCGCGATGAGGGAGTCGTCCTCGGGGTGGGCTCCGGGCAGTTGGTGGCGGGCGGCTATCAGCGCGGCGTCGATGTCCCGGGTGCCGGTGGCGATGCACAGGGTGTAGGAGATGTCGTCCAGGCGCTGGCGTGCCCGGTCGCCGCCGTCCTCGGCGTGGAGAGCGCGCAGGGTCCTGTACTGCTCGAACAGGTCGGCGAGGACGGCGGGGTGGGCCATGAGCATGGGTGCTCCTCCCTTTACACGAGCTGGGGCGGGGGCCGGCCGGGCGGAGGCCTGTTCCTGGTGTGCGAGAAGCCGCCGGGGCGGCGGCGCGGCGGGCGCGCGACGGCTTCTGGGCGCGGTCGATCCGCTGGTCATGGAGTCGGTGTTCCTCCCGTCTCACGGTCGTCGGACAGTCGCGGGAGGGCCTTGGACGACGCACACCAGAGCGCAGCCGATGTCCGGCCGCTCCCGCGGTGGGCCTGTGATCCCAAGCACCTGCCGGGCCGGTTGCCCTCGTCGGGGTGGATCAAACCGCTGCCCGTGAAACCGGGTGCCGTCACCGGGCGCCCGGGCCGTGAGCTGTAACGGGGCCGTCGTCGCGGGCGCGCCGGCGTCCGCTCTCGGTGACGTGTCACTCTCCACGCTCGTCCGCCGGTGGCAGCTGGTCGTCCGGCACCACGTGGACGGCGGCTTCCTCGGCGCCCGCCGCGCCGCCGTCGATGCCCTGGTCCTCGGCCACGAGTTCCTTGGTGGTGTCCGTGCGCGTGCCCTCGTCCGGCGCCACCAGGCGGCCCGAGCGGTCCGCGCCGGCCTCCGGGTCGCGCGGTTCGCCCTCGCCGCCGGGCAGGTCGCCCACGCCGTCCCCGGCCGGCGCCTCCACGTCGGGGACCTCCTGCCGCAACCTGTCGTCGAGGGACTCGCCCTCGTGCTGCTCGGCGGCGGTGGTGCCCGTCTTGGTGACGCCCAGGGGCTTCTCCGGCGGGGAGTATCCCTCGTCGAGCATGTCGTCGTAGGTGCGCTCGTCCACCGCGTCCTGAAGGTCCAGCGGAGCGGCGTCCTCCTGCTCCTCGTTGTCACCGGTGGGCTGGTAGGCGTCGTCCGCCATGTTCTCCTCGCTCATGTCCGCCTCCTCGGTCGGTGATCGGTCGGTGCTTCCCGTGGGGAGTACCGAGTACCCGGCGCGTGATGCCTGGCGCGGCCCGGCCGGGATGCGGGTCCACCCACCGCGGGGGAGGCTGGTGCCTTCCCGGGAACCGACGCGAGGCTCACGGGGAAAGCTGGGTAGACGGCTTGCTCCGGCAGTGGCGAGATGCGGAGGCAAGGAATGGACTGGGCTGGGTTCGCACAGCAGATGGCGTCGTTGGCGCGGGACCTGCTGGCTCAGGAATCGGTCGACGCCACGCTGAGCAGGATCACCGCCTCGGCCACCGAGCTGGTGGAGGGCTGCGACGCGGCCGGAATCCTCATGCTGCACGACAGGGCGGTGGAGTCCCTGGCCCCCACGGACGAGCTGGTCGTCGCCAGCGACCAGTTGCAGGAGCGCCTGGGAGAGGGGCCGTGCTTCGAGGCCGCCCGCGCCCCTCAGGGCGAACGTGTGTTCCGCATCCGGGACCTCACCCTGGAACAGCCGCACTGGCCCGCCTACGCCCCGGGGGCCCGCAGTCTGGGTGTGGGCAGCATGATGGGCTTCCTGCTGTTCACCGAGGACGAGAACCTCGGTGCGCTCAACCTGTACTCGCGCAGTCCCGGCGCCTTCACCGAGGCCAGCGAGCTGGCCGGCTGGCTGCTGGCCTCCCACGCCGCGGTGGCCTTCTCCAGCGCCCGCACCCACGCACAGCTGGAACGGGCCGTCGCCACACGCCACGTCATCGGCGAGGCCATGGGCATCCTCATGGGCAGCCACCGCCTCAGCGAGGAGGAGGCGTTCGACGTGCTCCGGCGTTTCTCGCAGCAGCACAACGTCAAGCTCCGTGAGGTCGCCCGCCGGGTCTGCGAACAGGGCAGCCTCTCCTGACACCAGGCCGGCCGGGGCCGGCGGCGCGGTTCGCGCCGGGAGGGCGGGGTACTCGCGGGAGCGCTTGAGAGGGGAGTCCAGAGAGGAGTTCCGCCATGCCCGCAGGATCGAGCCGAAAGCGCGAGCGGCAGTACGAGCACATCAAGGAGAGCGCCGAACAGCGCGGCGAGTCCACCGGCCGGGCGAAGGAGATCGCCGCACGCACGGTGAACAAGGAGCGGGCCCGCTCCGGCGAGTCCCGCACCGCGAGCAAGACCTCCACCCGCGATCCCAAGTCCGCGTCCCAGCGCGGCGGCCAGCGCTCCCACCGGGGCGCCGAGGGTCCCACCAGGGACCAGCTGTACGAGGAGGCGAAGAAGCGCAACATCGAGGGCCGTTCCTCCATGAACAAGCAGCAGCTGCAGAAGGCGCTCGGCCGCTGACCCCGCCGGCCCACGGCGAGCCGGGTGAGCCGCGGCCGCCTCAGCGGCGCGAAGGCGCGGCGGGGCGCGCACGCATGGCTCGCCGGTTCGCCGTCGGCGACAACCGACCGCACCGACGAGAGGAAAACCTTGCAGTCCGAGCACGAACAGTCCGCACCGCAGGTCGTCTCCGAACCCGCCCCGCCCTACGACTCCGACAAGCAGCGGTGGCCCGGCCTGGAGTCCGACATGCGCACCGCGCCGCGCTACCGGGCGGGCCGGTACCGCGCGAGCGGGAAGCTGGAGGGAAAGGTCGCGCTGATCACCGGCGGTGACTCCGGTATCGGCCGGGCGGTCTCCCTGCTGTACGCGCGGGAGGGCGCCGACGTCGCCATCGTCCATCTGCCGGACGAGCGGGGGGACGCGGAGCAGGTACGGCGCGAGGTGGAGGACCACGGCAGGCGCTGCCTGCTGCTGCCGGGCGACCTCACGGACCCGGCGTTCTGCCGCGAGGCCGTCGAACGGACGGTGGCCGAACTGGGCGGCCTGAACATCCTGGTGAGCAACGCCGCCTACCTCAACAGCAAGCTGGAGCTGGAGCAGCTGACGGCCGACGACTTCGACCGGACCTTCAAGACCAACGTCTACGCGTACTTCCACCTGCTCATGGCGGCCCTGCCCCACTTCGGGCCCGGGGACGCCGTCATCGCCACGGCGACGGAGGAGGCCCTCAAGGGCAGCACCACGATGATCGACTACGCGGCGTCCAAGGCCGCGGTGATCACTCTGACGAAGTCCGTCGCCACGCATCTGGCACAGCGGGGTGTGCGCGCCAACGTGGTGGCGCCCGGACCGACTTGGACGCCGCTGAACGAGGCGGACCGGAACATGCCGCCGGACGGGCTGGCCCACATCGGCAGCGAGGCGCCGCTGGCCCGCGCGGCCCAGCCGGAGGAGATCGCACCGACGTACGTCTACCTCGCCTCCGATGCCGACTCCAGCTACACCGTCGGCGAGGTGATCGCCGTGACGGGCGGCATCGTCGACACGCGCTGACTCGCCGGTCGAGCGCGTCCTCTCCCGTACCCGCGGGCCCGGTTGCCCGCGGACCCGGCTGCCCGCTGCCCGCGGACCCAGCTGTCCGCTGCCCGCGGACCCAGCTGCCCGCACACCAGCTGCCCGCTGCCCGCGGACCCAGCTGCCCGCACACCAGCTGCCCGCTGCCCGCGCACCCAGCTGCCCGCACACCAGCTGCCCGCACACCAGCTGCCCGCTGCCCGCGCACCCAGCTGCCCGCACACCAGCTGCCCGCTGCCCGCGCACCCAGCTGCCCGCTGCCCGCTGTCCGCACGCGGTCTCCTGCCGGTGGCCGGTTGCGGCCGCCCGCGCTCCCGCGCCGTTCCCGCCCCGCCTCAGCGAGAGCTGGAAGACGGTGGCTCGGCGTGCCGACCGCGGCCCACGGGCGGCGTCCCGCGCTGTACGCGCACTCACTGCTGCCGGTCATGGCCGCGGCCCGCCACGGGCGTCGAAGGCCGGCTCACGGGTGCCCGGTCGGTGACGTCCGCTTTCTCAACTGTTACCCCACTCGCCCGTGTGAGTCGTTGTCGAATGGGAACTTCGGTGCGCATGACACTACAAGAACCACCACGCGGTCCCCGCGGCCGCCGGACGCACCGGGCCCGACCCGGTCGCGAGCCGGACCAGCACATGTGAAACTCGTCTTTGGGCGTCCCCCGCCGGCGGTGCGCATCCAGCCACGGCCCGGCGTCGACATGAGGGAACCACGCCGGGGCTCTTCCCAGCCCCCGTGTTTTTCGCCCGTTCCCGCCCGGGGAAACTCCGCGCGGGCCGCCCCAGCGTCGTGGTGGCCCCTTCCGCGGGGCCCCGTGCCGGACCTCTGAAACCGTGAACCGCCGTGAAGCGGTCCGCCGCCATGCCCGCCCGCAGCCCGCAGGGGGCGATACGCCGTCGTCACGCACGGAGGAGATCGCCATGACCACAGCCTTCTCACCGCACGCGAACTGGCAGCACGCCGTCGTCACCGGCGGCGCCGGTTTCGTCGGTTCGCATTTGTGTACGACACTGCTGGACTCGGGCGTGGAGGTCACCTGCGTCGACGACCTCAGTACCGGCCGCCTCGACAACATCGCCGCTCTCCTCGACCGACCCGGATTCACACTGGTGGAGGCCAACGTCGCGGAGGGCATCCCGGTCGACCGGCCCTGCGACCTGGTCCTGCACTTCGCGTCCCCGGCGTCTCCCGCCGACTACCTGCGGCTGCCCCTGCACACGATGGACACCGGCAGCCTCGGCACACGTCACGCCCTGGAGCTGGCCCACGCGTCGGGAGCGCGCTTCCTCCTCGCCTCGACCTCGGAGGTATACGGCGACCCCCAGCAGAACCCGCAGGACGAGGGCTACTGGGGCCGGGTGAACCCCGTCGGGCCACGGAGCGTGTACGACGAGGCCAAACGCTTCGGTGAGGCGCTGACCACCGCCCACGCCGACGCCTTGGGCACCGACACCGGCATCGTGCGCCTGTTCAACACCTACGGGCCGCGGATGCGCGGACACGACGGCCGTGCCGTGCCGACCTTCGTACGGCAGGCGCTCGCCGGTGAGCCCCTCACGGTCACGGGGGACGGGCAGCAGACCCGCTCGCTGTGCTACATCGACGACACCGTGCGGGGGGTGCTCGCGGCGGCCGCCCACGGGATGCGCGGCCCCGTGAACATCGGCAACCCGGGCGAGATCACCATGTTCGACCTCGCCCGGCTGGTCATCACCCTCACCGGGTCACGCTCCGAGATCCGCTTCATCGAACGTCCCACCGACGATCCCGCGCTGCGCTGTCCGGATATCACCCTGGCCCGCGACAAGCTCGGATGGGAGCCACGGACGGCGCCCGTGGACGGGTTGCGCCGCACCATCGACTGGTTCCGCGCCGAGAGGGAGAACGCGGCCCCGCCCCTTCCCACCGGCCCCTGACGCGACTCCCCCGGCAGCCACTGGCCGGGCCGTCGGCTCCTCGCGCACCGGCACCGGCGTCACCCCTCGCCGAAAGGTCTCCCCCTCATGCGCATTCTCGGAATCAACGCGCTCTTCCACGACCCGGCCGCCGCGCTCGTGGTCGACGGCCGTACCGTCGCCGCCGCCGAGGAGGAGCGGTTCTCCCGGCGCAAACACGGGAAACGACCCGTGCCGTTCGCCGCCTGGGAACTGCCCGAGAAAGCCGCCGCCTGGTGCCTGACCCGAGCCGGTCTGCGCCCCCAGGACCTCGACGCGGTCACCTACTCCTACGATCCGCAACTCGCCCGGCCCGCCGGGGAGATGGGCCTCGACGACCCGTGGGACCACCTGCGGCAGACGTACGCGCGGGAAGCCCCCGGCTTCCTCAAGGCGGCACTGCCCGGGCTCGACCCCGGCATCGTCCGCTTCGTACCGCACCACATGGCCCATGCCGCGTCGAGCGCGTTCGCCGCGCCGGACGCCGGGGACTCCTCCGTGCTGGTGCTGGACGGCCGCGGCGAACGCGCCTCGCACCTGGCCGCGCACCGCGTCGGCGACCGTCTCGAACCCCTGCACGCGCAGGAGCTGCCCCATTCCCTGGGCCTGGTGTACGAGGAGCTGACCGAACACCTCGGATTCCTGCGCTCCTCCGACGAGTTCAAGGTGATGGCCCTCGCCTCGCACGGCACCCCGCGCATGCTGCCCGAGCTGCGCCGCCACGTGTACCCCACCGGCGACGGCGGGTTCCGTGCCACGAGCGTGCCCTGGCACGAGCTGTGCCCTCCGCGCGGCCCGGACGAGCCGTGGACGCAGGCGCACGCCGACGTCGCGGCCAGTGCCCAGGCCGTGCTGGAGGAGACGCTGCTCGACCTCGCGCGCTGGCTGCACGGCAGGACGCACGACAGCACCCTCACCCTCGCCGGGGGCGTCGCGCTGAACTGCGTCGCCAACTCCCGGATCGCCCGCGAGGGCCCCTTCGACCGGGTGTGGGTGCAGCCCGCCGCCGGTGACGCCGGGACGGCGCTGGGCAGCGCGCTGCTGCTCGCGGCGACCGAGGGCGAGCAGCCCGAGCCCATGCCGGGCGCGGATCTGGGCCGGGACTGGTCGGACGCGGAACTCGGCGCCTGGCTGAAGACGGCGGGCGTGCCCTTCGAGCGGCCGGCGGACATCGCGGCCACCGTGGCCCGCACGCTGGCGGACAACGGCATCGTCGCCTGGTTCCAGGGCCGCTCCGAGTACGGCCCGAGGGCACTGGGACACCGCTCACTGCTGGCGCACCCCGGGCACGCGGGCAATCTGGAGCGGCTCAACGACGTCAAGGGCCGCGAGCAGTTCCGGCCGGTGGCGCCCATGGTCCTCGCCGACCGGGCCGGAGAGATCTTCGACGGCCCGCTGCCGAGCCCGTACATGCTGTTCGTGCACGACGTGGCCCCCGGGTGGCGCGAGCGGATCCCGGCCGTCGTGCACGTCGACGGGACCGCCCGCATCCAGACCGTGGACGCCGCGCGGGAGCCCCTGGTGGCCCGCGTGCTCGGCAGGTTCGAGGAGCTGACCGGGCTGCCCGTGGTGGTCAACACCAGCCTGAACACCGCGGGCCGGCCGATGGTGGACGATCCGCGGGACGCGCTGGAGTGCTTCGGCTCGTCCCCCGTCGACCTGCTGGCGATCGGCCCGTACGCGGTGCGGCGCCAGGGCCTCTTCGGAACCGGCGGTGAAGGGGGGACCCGATGAGCGACTTCGCCCGACAGGGGCGCGCCCACCTCGAGGACCGGCCGGACCCGGGTGACGGCGACGTCACGTACGCCGTGGTGGTTCCGACGCTCGGGCGGCCGAGCCTGCGGACCTGTCTCGACGCGCTGGCCCGGGCCACGGGGCCCCGGCCGGCCCGGGTGATCGTCGTCGACGACCGTCGGGAGCCGGGCGGCGCCCCGCTCGACGCGGACGTTCCCCCACTGCTGCGGGACATCACGACCGTGGTGGAGGGACCCGCCCGGGGCCCGGCCGCCGCGCGCAACGCCGGATGGTGGGCCGCGGGCCGCGTCCCCTGGATCGTCTTCCTCGACGACGACGTGGTGCCCGGCCCCACCTGGGCGGACGACCTCGCCCTCGACCTCGCGGCGGCCCCGCCCGACAGCGCCGGGGTGACCGCCCGGATCGACGTGCCGCTTCCCCAGGGGCGGCGGCCCACCGACTGGGAGCGCAACACGGCGGGACTGGCCACCGCCCGGTGGATCACCGCCGACATGGCGTACCGCAGGGAGGCGCTGGAGGCCGTCGGCGGCTTCGACGAACGGTTCCGGCGGGCCTTCCGGGAGGACGCGGACCTCGCGCTGCGTGTCCTGGGCTCCGGCCGGCGGCTGACCGCCGGGACCCGCGTGACACGGCACCCCGTACGGCCGGCGGACCGCTGGATCTCCGTACGGCAGCAGGCGGGCAACGCCGACGACGTACTGATGCGGCGGCGGCACGGCCGTGACTGGTGGGACCGCGCGGGCGCGCCACGGGGGCGCCTGCCCGGCCACCTCGCGGTGACCGCGCTCGCCGTGACCGCCCTGGCCTGCGCCGCTCTCGGCCGGCGCCGTGCCGCCGCGGCCTGTGCCGCCGGCTGGCTGGCCGGCACCGCGGAGTTCGCCCTCGCGCGGATCACGCCGGGGCCGCCTACCCGGGACGAGATCGTCACCATGGCGCTGACCAGCGTCGCCATCCCGCCCGTCGCCGGCTGGCACCGGCTGCGCGGTGAGGTTCTGCACCGGGGTACGGCGGCGTTCCGCCCGGACGCGTCACCTGCGCTCGCGGAGCGGGAACCGCGAGAAGCGCGAGCAGGGGAAGGAGTGGGCTCATGACCGGCCGCCCCTGGCTGTTCGCGACCGGCGACCGCCTGCCGCCGCCCCCGGGCCCTCAGGACGCCGCCCTCCCGGGTGCCGTGCTCTTCGACCGGGACGGCACCCTGGTGGCCGACGTTCCCTACAACGGAGATCCCGCGCGGGTACGCCCCATGCCCTCGGCGGCGGAGGCCGTCGCGTCCGTACGCGAGCGGGGCATCCCCCTCGGCGTCGTGAGCAACCAGTCGGGTGTCGCCCGCGGCCTGCTGACGTACCGGCAGGTGCGGGCGGTGCAGCGGCGAATGGAGGAGCTGCTCGGCCCGTTCGCCGTGTGGGCGGTGTGCCCGCACGGCCCCGACGACGGCTGCGCCTGCCGCAAGCCCGCCCCGGGCCTGGTGCTCGCCGCCTGCCGCCGGCTCGGTGTGCGGGCCCGGGACACCGTCGTCATCGGGGACATCGGCGCCGACATGGCCGCCGCCCGTGCCGCGGGCGCCCGCGGGGTCCTGGTGCCGACCCCCGTGACCCGGCGCGAGGAGATCGCCGCCGCCGCCAGTGTGGCCGACGACCTGCTCGGCGCGGTGCGGCTGGCACTGGGAGCGGAGAGCGCCGTCGGCCGGGCCGTCGCGCGATCCGGGACGTCTCCCGGCGGCGCGGAGGCGGGAGGCCGGCCATGAGTCCCGCCACCGCTCTCCCCCGCACACTCGTCGTCCGCCTGGACAGCGCCGGTGACGTGCTGCTGGCCGGCCCCGCCGTCCGCGCGGTGGCCGCGGGCTCCTCCCGCACGGCACTGCTGTGCGGGCCTTTGGGTGTCTCGGCCGGGCGGATGCTCCCGGGCGTGGACGAGGTGATCGAGTACGACGCCCCCTGGGTGGGCCTCGATCCGGCGGCGGTGTCGCGGGCGGCGACGGACCGGCTGGTCAAGGAGCTGTCGGCTCGCCACTTCGACCGCGCCCTGGTGCTGGTGTCGTACCATCAGAGCCCCCTGCCGATCGCGTTGCTGCTGAAGCTGGCCGGGGTCGGCTGGACCGCCGCGGACAGCGAGGACTACCCGGGCGCCCTGCTCGACCTGCGCCACCACCGGCTGCCCCGCCGTCACGAGGCGCTGGCCGCCCTCGACCTGGCGCGCGACTCCGGCTTCGCGCTGCCTCCCGGCGACGACGGGGCGCTGCGCGTGAAGCCGCCGCCCGACACCACCCACCTGACCGGTGCCGAGCCGTACGTCGTGCTCCATCCCGGTGCCGCGGTACCGGCCCGGGCCTTCAGCCCCGCCCGTGCCGCACGGGCCGCGGCCGCCCTGTCCGCCGCCGGCCACCGAGTGGTGGTCACCGGGGGCCCGGGCGAGCGGGACCTGACCTCGTACGTGGCGGGCGGGCACGCCCTGGACCTCGGCGGGGCCACCGATCTGCGGCAGCTTGCGGGGGTCCTGGCCGGGGCGCGTGTGGTGGTGGCCGGCAACACCGGGCCGACGCACCTCGCAGCCGCGGTGGGCACCCCCGTCGTGTGTCTGTTCGCACCAGTGGTGCCGGCCGAGCGCTGGGGCCCGTACGGCGTGCCGCACGTCCTGCTCGGGGACCAGGACGCCGCGTGTGCCGGGACCCGGGCCCGGCAGTGCCCGCTGACCGGGCACCCCTGCCTCGACGGGATCGGCGACCGGCGGCTCCTCGCGGCCGTCGCGGAACTCGGCGGCCCGCCCCGCCGCCCCGACCTGTGCGGCCCCGCCGCGGGCCCGCCTCACCAGGGAGCGACCGTATGAACATCCTGCTGTGGCACGTGCACGGCTCCTGGACGACGGCCTTCGTGCAGGGCCCCCACACCTACCTCGTTCCCGTGACCCCGGACCGCGGGCCGGACGGCCTCGGCCGGGCCCGTACGTTCTCCTGGCCGGCCTCGGTGCACGAGGTGACGCCCGGCGAACTGCGGGAGCACCCGGTGGACCTGGTGGTGCTGCAACGCCCGCACGAACCCGAACTCGCCGAGCGGTGGCTGGGCGGCCGCCGGCCCGGACGTGACGTGCCCGCCGTCTACCTGGAGCACAACGCCCCGGACGGCGACGTCCCGGACACCCGGCACCCGTTCGCCGACCGCGACGACCTGACGCTGGTTCACGTCACCCACTTCAACCGGCTGTTCTGGGACTGCGGCTCCACCCGCACCGAGGTGATCGAGCACGGCATCGTCGACCCGGGGCACCGGTACACCGGACGGCTCGCCCGCGCGGCCGTCGTGGTCAACGAACCGCTGCGGCGCGGCCGTTACACCGGGACCGATCTGCTGCCCGCCCTCGCCGAGGCGGCACCGCTGGACGTGTTCGGCATGCGCACCGAAGGCCTCGCCGCACAGCTGGGCCTGCCCGAGGACCGCTGCCGCGGCGCCGACCTGCCGCAGAGCGACCTGCACGCCGCCATGGCCGACCGCCGCCTGTATCTGCACCCGGTGCGCTGGACGTCGCTGGGCCTGTCGCTGCTGGAGGCGATGCACTTGGGCATGCCGGTCGTGGCCCTCGCCACCACCGAGGCCGTCGAGGCGGTCCCGCCGGGCGCGGGCACCCTGTCCACCCGGCCCGAGGTGCTCGCCCGGGCCGTACGCACCTATCTGGAGGACCCCGGGGCGGCGGCCGACGACGGCGCGCGCGCCCGGCAGGCGGCCCTCGAACGCTATGGGCTCAAGCGCTTCCTGGACGACTGGGAGCGTGTGATGACGGAGGCGCGCACATGAACTCGATCCTCACCCCCTCCCGGCTCGGCAGCGTCTCCCCCGGCCCGCGCCCCAGGTCGATCGCGCTGGTCTCGGAGCACGCGAGCCCCCTCGCCGCCCTCGGCGGGGTGGACGCGGGCGGACAGAACGTCCACGTCGCCGCACTCGCCTCCGCGCTCGCCGACCGCGGCCACGAGGTGACCGTGTACACCCGCCGGGACTCGCCCGACCTGCCCGACCGGGTGGCGCTGCGCGACGGGGTGGAGGTGCACCACGTGCCCGCAGGCCCGCCGGAGCACATCCCCAAGGACGAACTCCTGCCCCACATGGGCGAGTTCGGCCGTCACCTGGTCCGGATGTGGCGGGCCAGGTCCCCGGACGTGGTGCACTCGCACTTCTGGATGTCGGGCCTCGCCTCCCTGCGGGCGACCCGCGAGCTGGGGCTGCCGCTGCTGCACACGTACCACGCGCTGGGCACGGTGAAGCGGCGTCACCAGCAGCTCGCCGACACCAGTCCGCCGCAGCGCATCGCCCTGGAGAAGGAGGTGGGCCTCGGCTGCGACCGGGTCGTCGCCACCTGCCGGGACGAGGTCGACGAGCTCTCCCGGATGGGGGTGCCCGCGAGCAGGGTCGGCATCGTGCCCTGCGGGGTCGACACCGGCCTGTTCACCCCCCGAGGGCCCGCCATGGAGCGGGGCCCGCTCCCCCACCGCATCCTCCAGCTGGGCCGTCTGGTCCCGCGCAAGGGCGCCGCCGTCTCCGTCGCCGCCCTCGCCCGGCTGCCCGACACGGAACTCGTGGTGACCGGTGGTCCCACGGCCGGCGGGCTCGACGACGACCCGGAGGTCCGCAGGCTGCGCGCGCTCGCCGAGGAGGTGGGCGTCGCGGACCGGGTCCGCTTCACGGGCGGCGTGGCCAGCCGGGACGTGCCGCCACTCCTGCGCGGGGCCGACGTGGTGGTGTGCCCCGCGGACTACGAACCGTTCGGCATCGTCCCCCTGGAGGCGATGGCCTGTGCCAGGCCGGTGGTCGCCAGCGCGGTGGGCGGGCAGCTCGACACCGTCGCCGACCCGGCCACCGGACGGCTGGTGCCGCCGCGCGACCCCGAGGCGCTCGCCCGCGCCGTCGGCGAGCTCCTCGCCGACCCCGCGGCCCGCGCGGCCTGCGGGGAGACCGGACGGCGCCGTGTCCTGCGCCGCTACTGCTGGGACCAGGTCGCCGCGGCGACCGAGGAGGCGTACGAGGAGGTCGTCGAGGCCCGGCCCGCCATGACCGGCGTGGTCTGACGGCCCGGCGCGCCGTACCGCGCCGCCCCGGCCACCACGGCACCAAGACCACGAACCCCCAAGGTCCGAAGGAGGTGCGGGTCAGGCCGCCGTCCCCGTGACGCGGCGCACCCGATCGCCATGGCTGAATCCCCCGTGTCCCCCGTACTCGACGCCGCGCGCCTGCACTGCCGGTCCCTGGAACAGACCCTCGGCCGGCTCCGTCACGACGGCCTGGAACGGATCGCGGGATGGGGCGGCCTGCTCGCCGACGTCCTGCCGGCCGGCGGCAGGCTGCTGGCCGCCGGCAACGGCGGCAGCGCCGCCCAGGCCCAGCACCTGACCGCCGAGCTCGTGGGCCGCTACCGGCAGGAGCGGCCCGCGTACTCGGCGATCGCCCTGCACGCGGAGACGTCCAGCATGACGGCCATCGGCAACGACTACGGCTTCGACCACGTCTTCGCCCGGCAGGTCTCCGCCCACGGCCGCCCCGGCGACGTGCTCCTGCTGCTGTCCACGTCCGGCCGCAGCGCCAACCTGATCACGGCGGCGGTCACGGGCCGCCGGGCCGGGCTGCGGGTGTGGGCGATGACCGGGCCCTGGCCCAGCCCGCTGGCCGACGCCGCCGACGAGACGCTCTTCATCGACGCCGACAGCACGGCCACCGTCCAGGAGGCCCATCTGGTCGCGGTCCACCTGCTGTGCGAGTGCTTCGACGCCGCCCTCGGCGGCCCGCTGGGGTCCGCCACGGGCGCGGGCGCCGGAGCGCGCCGTCCGGTCGAGGTCCACGGGAGGGTGTCGTGACCGGGCCGGGGCCGCTCGTGGTCGTCGGGGACGTCCTGCTCGACGAGGACGTCGAGGGCGCGGCGACCCGGCTGTCCCCCGACGCGCCCGCACCCGTCGTCGACGTCACGGGCAGCCGCCGCCGCCCCGGCGGAGCGGGACTGGCCGCGGCACTGGCCGCCCGCGACGGCCGCGAGGTGGTGCTGGTGACCGCGTTGGGCGAGGACGACGCCAGCGAGGCCGTGCGCGGTGAGCTGCGCGGCCGGGTACGGCTCGTCGAACTGCCCCTGGAGGGAACCCTCCCGGTGAAGACCCGGGTCCTCGCGGGAGGCCGCCCCGTCGTCCGGATGGACCGGGGCGGCGGAACGCCCGGCGCACCGGACGCGGCCGTGCGGGAAGCGTTGGACGGGGCGGGCACGGTGCTCGTCGCCGACTACGGCCGGGGCGCCGCGGACGCCGTACGGGATCACCTGGCGGCCCTCGCGCCCCGGACCCCGCTGGTGTGGGACCCGCATCCCAGGGGCGGCGCCCCCGTGCCCGGGGCGCGGCTCGTCACCCCGAACGCGGCCGAGGCGCGTGCCCTGTGCCCGGGTGAGGCCGTCTCGCTGCGGGCGGACGCCGAGCGGGGAGCCGAGCTGGCCGTCCGCTGGCGCGCGGCGGGCGTGGCCGTGACGCTCGGCGAGCGCGGCGCGCTGCTGGCCCGGCCCGGCGGCGGCACGCCGATGCTGGTGCCGGCGCCGTACCGGGCCGTGGGCGATCCGTGTGGTGCGGGTGACTGCTTCGCGGCCACGACGACCGTGGCCCTCGCCGACGGGGCACTCCCCGAGGAGGCCGTGCAGCGGGCCACCGCCGAGGCCGCCGCCTTCGTCTCGGCGGGCGGCGCGGGCAACCCCGGGCTGTGGGACACGGGCCGTGCCCGCGGCCTCGTGGACGAGCCCGGCGGAGACGCGTTCGCCCTGGCCGAGCGGGTCCGGGCGCGCGGGGGCACGGTGGTGGCCACCGGCGGCTGCTTCGACCTGCTGCACGCCGGCCATGTGGGCCTGCTGGAGAGCGCCCGGCGCATCGGCGACTGCCTGATCGTGTGCCTCAACTCGGACGCGTCCCTCACCCGCCGCAAGGGTCCGGGACGCCCGCTCACCCCCCAGGCCGACCGCGCCCGGGTGCTGGCGGCCCTCGGCAGCGTCGACGCCGTCGTGGTCTTCGAGGAGGACACGCCGGAGGCGTTGCTGCGGCGGCTGCGGCCCGACGTATGGGTCAAGGGCGGCGACTACGCCGTGCAGGACCTCCCCGAGGCGGAGGTGCTGCGCGGGTGGGGCGGGCAGGCGGTCGTCCTGCCGTACCTCGACGGCCGCTCGACCACTCTGCTGGCCCGCCGGGCGGCACGGGCCGCGGTGCCCGTCGGGCCGGGCGCGGGCGAGGACTGAGACCGGCCATCGCCATGAGACAGGAGCCCTTCCATGAAACTCGGCCAGTCAGGCCGCCCGGACGCGCCGGACCGCCCCCGGGTGCTGGTGCTGCGGGCGCTGGGGCTCGGTGACCTGCTCACCGCCGTACCCGCGCTCCGGGCCCTGCGACGGCACCTGCCCGGCCACGAGATCGTGCTCGCCGCCCCCGAACGGCTGGCCGCGGCGACGGCGGCGACCGGCCTGGTGGACCGGCTGCTGCCGGCGTACGCCGAGGGGCGTGCCGTGCCGGCGGACCTGGCCTGGACGGGTCCACCGCCCGACCTCGCGGTGGACCTGCACGGCAACGGCCCGCCCAGCCGCCGGCTGCTCCAGCGGCTGGGCCCGCGGCGGCTCTTCGCGTACGCCCAGCCGGGCACCCCCGGATGCCCGGGGCCGGCCTGGCGGGACGACGAGCACGAGCGGGAACGCTGGTGCCGGCTGCTCACCTGGTACGGCATCGAGGCCGACCCGGAGGACCTGGGCATTCCGGCACCGGCGACGCCCTCCCCCGCACCCGGCGCGGTCGTCGTCCACCCCGGTGCCGACGCCGGGGCGCGCCGCTGGCCACCGGAGCGGTTCGCGTCCGTGGCCCGGGAGCTGCGCCGCCGGGGTCACGACGTCGTGGTGACGGCGGGTTCCGGGGAGGCGGAGTGCGCGCGGTGGGTGGCCGCGGCGGCGGGGCTGCCGGCGGGCGCCGTGCTGGGCGGCGCGGAGGGCGACCTGCCGTTCGACCGGCTGGCCTCGCTGGTCGCGGGGGCCGCCTGCGTGGTCGTGGGCGACACCGGGCCGGCCCATCTGGCCACGGCGCTGGGCACGCCGTCGGTCGTCCTGTTCGGCCCGGTCGCACCCCGCCTGTGGGGGCCGCCCTCCCGTCCGCGGCACCGCGTGCTGTGGCACCCGGACGGCGACGACTCGCCCCGGCCCGGCGACGCGCACGGGCGGCTGCCCGACGAACGGCTGCTGCGGATCACCGCCGACGAGGTCGTCGGCGCGGCGCTCGGGCTCCTCGGCACGGCCGACCTGTGCGAACGGGAGCCGGAACACCACCCCGGCGGCGACAACGATCGCGCCCTCGCCCCGGAGGCCTCCCGGTGAGGGCGCGACGGGACGCCGGGACCGGGCACGGGAGCGAGCGCCGACCGCCACCCGGCACGGCCGCGCGCCGGTGGGCGGGCGCGGGTGCGGATGCGGCGGGCGCGGGTGCGGATGCGGCGGGCGCGGGTGCGGATGCGGCGGGTGCGGGTGCGGCGGGTGCTGCGAGTCCTGTGGCTCCTACGAGTCCTGCGGCTCCCGGAGGGCCCGCGGAACCCGCCCGTTCAGGCGGCCGTGCTCAGCCCCGGTCGCGTCGCCGCACCGGGCTCCGCGCCGAGGCCCTGCGGCCCGTGCGCCTCCACGTCCACGACGACTGCTTCCCGGTGACGGCGCGACCGGACGCCGGCAG
>NZ_JBVIEE010000013.1:36395-79876 GCF_055572015.1 Streptomyces sp. NPDC030840
CAGCGGGCACGGGCCACCCGCCACGACCGCGCCCCGACGGGCGGGATCGGGCCCTGCGGGCGGCCCCGCGGAACCCGCGGAACCCGCCCGTTCAGGCAGCCGTGCTCAGCCCCGGTCGCGTCGCCGCACCGGGCTCCGCGCCGAGGCCCTGCGGCCCGTGCGCCTCCACGTCCACGACGACCGCTTCCCGGTGACGGCGCGACCGGACGCCGGCAGCGGGCACGGGCCACCCGCCACGACCGCGCCCCGACGGGCGGGATCGGGCCCTGCGGGCGGCCCCGCGGAACCCGCGGAACCCGCCCGTTCAGGCGGCCGTGCTCAGCCCCGGTCGCGTCGCCGTACCGGGCTCCGTGCCGAGGCCCTGCGGCCCGTGCGCCTCCACGTCCACGACGACCGCTGCCGCGGTCCGGCGCCGGCGCAGGGCGAAGCCCGCGCCGATCGCGCCCGCGATGAGGAGTCCGCCGGTCGCGAGGGCGCCGCGGGCCCCGGCCAGCTCCATGAGGAGACCGAGCGCCGGAGGGCCGGCGAGGCCCCACACGGTGCTGATGGTGGCCCAGACGCCGAGCACCCGGCCCCGGAGGCGGGCGGGAGGATCGGTCTGCAGGACCGTGGTCCCGGCGGTGTCGGAGACGGACTCCACCACGGCCATCGGCAGGACGAGCACCAGCAGCACGGCGAGCGACGGGGAGAACGCGGCCACCGCCTGGAGCAGGGCTCCCCCGGCCGCCAGCAGGCCGACGATCCGTACGGACGGGCTGCGCAGCCGGGCGCCGAGGACCGCGCCGAGGATGCCGCCCAGGGCGAGCACGGTCGAGACCGTGCCGAACGCCCCGGCACCGCCCGCGAGGGGCCCGGTGACGAGGACCGCGAGCGTCAGCTGGTAGTTCCGCCCGAACACCGCGCTAATCCCGGTGATCCCGGCCAGCGCCATCAGCCGGGGCCTGCGGACGAAGAAGGCCAGCCCCTGACGCACAGTCATGTCGGCGGTCATGTCGGCGGTCATGTCCTCAGCCCGCTTCCCCGCCCCGCGCTGGGCGGGAAGGGTGACCTTGCCGGCCGCGGGAGCGTCGGGCTCCTGGTGCACCGGGCGCAGGAACGGGATGACCGCGGCGACGAACAGGAACGACAGTCCGTTGCCGACGTACGCGGCGGCCGTGCCGAGCACGCCGACCGTCACGCCCGCCAGCGCCGTCCCGGCGAGGCGTCCCGCGCTGTGCACCAGCGATCCCACCCCGATCGCGGAGGGCACGTCCTCCTTGCGGACGAGGTCGTTGCCGAGGAGCGCGCAGGCGGGGCCGTCGACCGTGGCGACGAGCCCGGTCACGGCGGCCAGCACCATCAGCACGGTCAGGTCGAGCCGGTCCAGCGCGACGAGGACGGCGGTCACGAACGCCACGGTGCCCAGGAGGGCCTGGCTGACGGCGGCGGTCGTCTTCCGGGGCCAGCGGTCCACGGCGGCGCCGCCCGCGAGGCTCACGAGCAGCGCGGGTGCGGCCTGGACGGAGATGGACAGCCCGGTCGCGGCGGCGGAGCCGGTGATCTGGAGGACCAGCAGGTTCTGCACCGTGAGCTGCATCCAGGTCCCCGCGTTGGACAGGAAGTTCGCGAGGGACCACCAGCGCATGCTGGGGTACTTCAGGGACCGCCAGGGCGAACGCGACGCGGACACGGTTACGGGGGCGGGCGCGTGGCCCGCGGGCGAAGAAGGCACAGTGAGCTACTCGGAGACAGGGCCGGGGACTCGGGCGGGGCCGGCGACTCGGGCAGGGTCGGGCGAGGGGACAGCTGCGGGGTGTCGGAACGCCGGCTGCGCTGCACGGCCGCTCCACCGGACGGGTCCGGCGACGGTGCCACCGGGTCGGCATCCCACGACGGCTGCGGCATGGGTTCACCCTTGGGCACGGCGCCGACCATCGTGGCAGACGGGGAGGGCGAGTCATTTCGCGTGCGCCGCGAACGCCGTCGGCGGGACCGCCAACCGCACCCGTGCCAGGGGCACTTGCCCCACCTGGTGTGCTTGCTCACAGAGCTCACGCCGCCGCGACGGCCACCCCCGCCCGGCGTGACGCCGGTAACACCGCCCCCGCGGCGCGCCCTCACGTGTGACCGCCACCCGCCGGGGCACCCGAGCGGCGGCCGCCCCTCCGGCGCACCACGACATGACCGCCCTGACAGCACGAACCGACCGGTCCGGGACCCCATGGCGCATGCCTGCCCGGACCCGCACCCCGGGAGGGTGGTGCACGTGACAGCCATGAGCTTCACCACGTCGGCACGGCCGGCCTGGGAACGGGCCCTGGTGACCGGAGGCGCCGGCTTCCTCGGGTCCCACCTGTGCGAGCGCCTGCTGGAGCAGGGTGTCGCCGTCGACTGCGTGGACAACCTGTCGACGGGCTCACCGGAGAACACCGCCCACCTCATGGACCGCCCGGGCTTCCGCTTCCTGCCACACGACATCGCCGGCCTCTCGGCACCCGGCGCCTCGGTGGCGCTCGCCGGCCCGTACGACCTGGTCCTCCACTTCGCGTTTCCCTCCGCCCCCGCCGACCGCCGCCGTCTCCCGCTGGAGACACTGGCCGCGGGCAGCGCCGGCACCCGCAACGCCCTCGCGGTGGCGTGCCGGGACGGCGCGCGTTTCCTGCTCGGCTCCTCGTCGGCGGTCTACGGCCGTCCCCACGCGCATCCGCAGCGGGAGGACCACGTCGGCGGCGTCGACCCGGTCGGCCCGCGCTGCGCCTACGAGGAGGCTCAGCGGTTCTCCGAGGCGCTGGTCACCGCGTACGCGGGCGCCGAGGGGGCCGACGCCGGGATCGTGCGGGTGTTCAGCACGTACGGTCCCCGGATGCGTGCCGACGACGGCCGGGCGGTGTCCACCTTCATCCGGCAGGCGCTGGCCGGGGAGCAACTGACCGTCGCGGGTGACGGCCGCCAGACGCGGTCCCTGTGCTTCGTCGACGACACGGTCGAGGCCGTCCTTCTGGTGGCGGCCGCACGGTCCGTGCGCCCGGTCAACGTGGGCGGCGGCGAGGAGACGAGCGTCGCCGCCCTCGCCCGCCGGGTGATCGCCCTGACCGGCTCGGACTCGACGCTGCGGTTCGTCGACCGCCCGGCCGGCGAGGCGGAGCGACGCGCTCCCGACACGACCTGGGTCCGCGAGTTGTTCGGCTGGAACCCGAGGGTGTCGCGGGAGGAGGGCCTCCAGCGGACCATCGCCCACTTCGCACGGCACCCCGCGGAAGCCGGTCGCCGCCGTGCCCCAGTGGCGAACGGACGAGGGGAGTGATCGCCGTGAAGGCGCTGGTCGTGTGCCCGGACGGTTTCGACGGTGTCCTCCTGGCCGGTCCGGCCGTCCGGGCCGTGGCGACGCGGGCCGAACACGTGACGATGCTGTGCTCCCCTGAGGGCGCCCCGGCCGCCCGTCTGCTGCCGCACGTCGACGAGGTGCTGACCTGCGCGGACGACGACCCGCCCGGCGGGGACGAGAGCGGCCCGGACGACGTGCTCGGACGGCTGCGCGGCGGAGCGCACGACGTCGCCCTCGTCCTCACCCCCACCGATCGCGGCCCCACGCCCCTCGTGGACCTGGTGCGCGGGGCGCGGGTGCGGCGCGTCGTCGGGAGCGCCGCCGAGCTGGGCGTCCGTCCCCGGCAGGGCGACGACGGCCGGCTGCGCGTGGGGCCGACCCCCGACACCGCGGGTCTCACCGGTAACGGCCCCTACGTGGTCGTCTCGCCGGGGCCGGACACTCCGGAGCGCGCCCGGGACGCCGACCGGTACGCGGAGGCCGTCGGCCTGCTCGCCGACGCGGGCCACCGCGTGGTCGTCACCGGCAGCCCGGACGAGAGCGCCCTGACCCGGCGGATCAGCGGCGACACGGCCGTCGACCTCGGGGGCCGTACGGACGCGCGGACGCTGGCCGGCGTGCTCCGCGCCGCGGACGTGCTCGTCGCCGCGGAGCCGGGCCCGGCCCATCTGGCGGCCGCCACCGGCACCCCGGTGGTCTCCCTGTCCCGCCCCGTGCTGCCCGCCGAACGCGGGGCGCCGTACGGCGTTCCCCGCGTGCTCCTGGGCGACAGCGACCGGTGCGGCGCCCCGGGCGACGGCGGCCACGAGGTCACCGCGCGGGACGTGGTCCGCGCCGTACAGGAACTGATCAGGGAAGGCATGTGATGACGGCGTCCTCCGACGGACACCACCGCCACGCGCCCCCGGCACCGGCGTCGCCCCCGGCACCGGGCGGCGCGGCGCGTACCAGCGTCGCGGTGATCACCCGCAACCGCCGCGAGAGCCTGTTGCGCACCCTGGACCGGCTGGCGGCGCTGCCGGAACGGCCCCCGGTCGTGGTCGTGGACAACGGCTCCACCGACGGGACCGCCCAGGCGGTCCGCGCCCATCCGGTGGGCGCGCGCCTCCTGCTCGCCGGGCGGAACACGGGGGCCCTGGGCCGCAACCTCGCCGTACGCCACGCGACCACGCCGTACGTCGCCTTCAGCGACGACGACTCCTGGTGGGAACCGGGCGCCCTCGACACCGCGGCGGACCTCTTCGAGGCCCACCCCCGGCTCGGCCTGCTGGCCGCGCGCACCCTGGTCGGCCCGGACGGAAGCGAGGACCCGCTCAACTCGGAGCTGGCCGCATCCCCCCTGCCTCCCGTGCCCGACCTGCCGGGCCGCCCGGTCCTGGGGTTCCTCGCGTGCGCCGCGGTCGTCCGCCGGGGTGCCTTCCTTGAGGCGGGCGGCTACCACCCGGTGCTCTTCTTCGGCGGCGAGGAGACGCTGCTGGCGTACGACCTCGCCGCACGCGGCTGGGGCGTGGCGTACGCCCCCTCGGTGACCGCCCGGCACGCCCCGGAGCCGGGCGGCCGGCCGGGGCGTACGGCGGTCCAGGCGCGCAACCATCTGCTGACCCTGTGGCTGCGGCGGCCGGTCCCCGTGGCGCTCCGCGGGACCGCCACGGTCGCGGCCGCGGCCGCGCGCCGGGAGCCCGGCGCCGTGTCGGCGCTGCGCGGGACGCTGGCCCGTCTCCCCACGGCGCTCAGGCACCGGTCACCGCTTCCGGCGCCGGTCGAGAGCGCGGCCCGGTTGCTGGACGGGACGTCCGCCTCCGCGCACCGGGGCGGTGCGTCATGAGCGCGAGGCGTCCGGATCCCCGTACGACGGTCGTCGTCATCACCCGTGACCGGCGGCAGGAGTTGCTGCGCTCCCTTCAGCGGCTTCGGGACCTGCCCGAGCGGCCGAGGGTGATCGTCACGGACAACGGGTCCGGTGACGGCAGCGCGGAGGCCGTCGCCGAGCGGTTCCCCGAGTTCCTGGTGCTGCGGCCGGGACGGAACCTGGGCGCGGTCGGACGCAACCTGGCGGTGCGTCAGGTCCGTACGCCGTACGTGGCCTTCTGCGACGACGACACCTGGTGGGAGCCCGGCTCACTGGCACGGGCGGCGGACCTGCTCGACGCCCACGAGCGGCTGGCCGCGGTGACCGCCCGCATCGTGGTGGAGCCCTCCGGCGAGGAGGATCCCGTCGTGGCGGAACTGCGCGACTCGCCGCTGACCGGTCCCGGCTGGCTGCCCGGGCCGCCGCTCGGCTCGTTCCTCGCCGCGGCGACGGTCCTGCGTACCGACGCGTTCCGCTCGGCGGGCGGCTTCCACCCCGGGCTCTGGCTCGGCGGTGAGGAGGAGCTGCTCGCCACCGACCTGCTCCGCCAGGGGCACTGGCTGTGCTACGTACCGGAGCTGACGATCCATCACGCGGCCTCGCCGGTCCGCGACAGCACCGATCGCCGGGTTCTCGGCCTGCGCAACACCCTGTGGTTCACCTGGCTGCGGCGCCCGTGGTCCTCGGCCGTGCGCCGCACTCTGTACCTGATGCGCACCGTGCCGCGGGACCGGGCGTCCCTGCGCGCGTTCGCCCGTGCGGCGGCGGGACTTCCCTGGGTGCTCGCCCAGCGTGACCCGGTTCCCCCCGCTCTGGAGGCCCGGCTGGCAGCCCTGGAGAAGGCGCGGCGCACCTCAACCGCCCGCAAGTACGTGGGCTGACCGGCCGGCCCCCGCACCACCAGGGCGGGAGCGCCCGTGGCGCTCCCGCCCTTGAGTGTGCGCGTCGCGTTGTCCGAGGGTGTGTCAGAGGGTCGAACCCGGGTCTTCCGGCCGGATGCGTCCGCGCCAGGCGCCCGTCTCGCCCCCGCGCTGTTCGATGTACTCCTTGAAGCGGCGCATGTCACCCTTGACCCGGCGGTCGATCACGCCGAGCATGTCCGCGCCCTTCTCGGTGGCGCCGGCGGGCTCGACCTCCATCGTGAGCTCCACCCGGGTGTGGGTGTCGTCCAGCTTCTGGAAGCTGACCGATCCGCGCTGGTGGGGCTCGCCCTCGACGACCCGCCAGGTGATCCGGTCGTCCGGCAGCTGGTCGACGATCTCGGTGTCGAACTCGCGCCGCACTCCGCCGATCTTCATGGTCCAGTGGTTGTGCCGGTCGTCGAGCTGCCTCACTTCCTCGACGCCCTCCATGAAGTTCGGGAACTCCTCGAACTGCGTCCACTGGTTGTAGGCCGTGCGGACGGGAACCTCGACCTCCACCGCTTCCTTCACCGTGCTCATGGGTTCCTCCTCGCTGACGGTCGTCCGCGCCGGGCCTGACGGCCGGCACGCGTCTTCCGGCGGCCGGGTACCCCGGGGCGGCCGGACAAAGACCTCCTCACGGCCGAATACGGGCGGCGCTTCTCACTGTCATCAGGCCCACGGTGACGGGTACCTGGACGCTTCGCCCACGGCCCCCGTGGGCAGAAACCCCGAGCCCTCCAACACCGAGGCGCTGGCCGCGGTGGCCGCGGCGATGATGTCCGAAACCGACGACGAAGGACATCCCGTGGCCTTCGACCCTGGAGGAGCGGCGTCACGGGGGCGTGACCCGCTGTTCCGGGTTCTCCACCTTGAGAAGGAGCTTGCCGGGCTGCTTGCCGGTGAACACCGTCGGCAGGAGGGCCGGCGCGTTCTCGAAGCCCTCGACGATGTCCTCCGCGACGTGCAGGCGACCTTCGCTTACCCAGGCGCCGAGTTGGGCGGCGCCCTCGGCGAGGCGGTCGGCGTAGAAGAACAGCGGGATGCCCCGGACGGTGAGCCGGCGAGTGCAGACGCGCATGTAGTTGGTCGGGCCCTGGAGCTTGACGTCGGTGCAGCCGGACGACATCGCGCCGCAGATCAGCCCGTCCCTGGGGCGCCATGCGGAGCAGCACCGTGTCGAGCATGTCGCCGCCGACGTTGGGAAGGTCGAGCAGGCCGGTTACGACGCGGCCATCGACTACAAGAGCGACAAGCTCGACGAGCGCGCGGGTCGACGCGGCCCGTCCCGCCCGGCCGGACCTCTCGGAGGAGGACCGGCGCGGACACCAGGACCACGACGATGACGGGGAGGTTGACGAGGAAGACCGAGCCCCCCCCAGAACTGGCCGAGGAGGACGCCGACGATGACCTGGCCGATGGCGAAACCGGCCGCGAAGGCCGCGGCGAAGTCACTGGGCGAGGCCACGCCCGCGGTGGTGCTCGGCAGGCGCGGCGACGTTCTCGCGTGGAACCGCACCGGGCACGCGCTGGCCGCCGAGCACATCCCCTTCCAGGCGCCACGACATCCGCAGGAGCGTCCGTCGATCCCCAGGATGTTCTTCCTCGACCCGCACACCCGCGCCATGTACCGCAACTGGCCGGCTCTCGCCGAGGTCCACGTCGCCTATCTGCGCCTCACCGCCTACCCCCCGGGGTACATCGAACAGGAGATGGCCATGACCGCTGCCCCAACCGTGCTGGAGGCCGAAGAGACCCCCGCCGCCCCGGCCCCGCCCGGCCGGCTCGGGCGACTCGGTGTCCGGGCCATCATCCGAGTACGCCTGATGCTGCTGCTGTGCTGGTCGTGGTCGGGGGTCTCGGGGCGTTCGCGCCGCAGGTGACCTCGGCACTGGCCGGTGCCGGCTGGCAGACCGACAGCTCGGAGTCGGTGAAGGTGCGCGAGCTGGCCCATGAGCATTATGAGCTGGCAGTGGATCGCGGCAGCAGGCGCGGCGACAGTGCCTGGACCAGGGCCAGGGTGCTGAGGGCGAACATCACCACGCCCAGGGGGACGTGGAGCGAGGGCACATGGGCGACGCCCAGCGCGACCTGCGCCGAAGCGAGGAGGAGGAATCCGGTGGCGTACAGGACGGGGCGGGGGGATCCGCCGCCGGGGCGCCACGCCAGGACGGTGGCGAGGACGTACAGCATGGTGGCGGCGTACATGACCTTCGAGCCGATGTCGTGGAGGAGGTAGCCGTGAGACGAGGTCAGGAGCGCTCCGGCGGTGGCCGCTTGGAAGAACAGGGTCAGGGTCTGCAGGGCGATCACGACCTTGAGGAACGTGAGGGTGCGCTGTGTGTTCGCCATCTGTCTGCTCATGCCGCGGTCTCCTCCGTCGTCTCCAAGCGGTCCGGCATCAAGACACCGGTCCACCGACGACCGTGACAGCATGTGACGCAGATCACTTCAAGATCAGCCGAGGAACACACGGTGGACGCCCGGTTGGACTGCCTCGCCGGCCCGACCGCAGGCAGGGCCATCAAGCAGTTGATGGCGGCAGGCGAGCGCTCAAGGAATCGCCGCCGCCCGCCGGGAGCCGGTGCCCTGCGGGTGAGCCAACTCCCGCCTGCGCGGTCCGCATGGACGCGCACACGAAAGAGGCCGCGCGACGAGACACCCCTGTCAGCTCAGCATGTCGCGCAGTCGCTCGACGGCGTGGAGGCGTTCCCCGTGCGTGTCGGCCAGCGGCTTCACGCACAGGGTCGTCACTCCCGCGGCAGCGAAGGCATCGAGCTGTCCGGCGATCTGCTCCTTCGTCCCCACCAGGGATATGGCCCTCAACAGTTCCTCGGGAACGGCGGCTTCGGCCTCCTGCTTTTTTCCTGCCAAGTACAGGTCCTGGATGCGCGCCGCCTCCTGTTCGTAGCCGTACCGACCGGCGAGCCGGGCATAGAAGTTCTTGTTCCTCGCGCCCATTCCCCCGATGTAGAGGGCCAGTTGTGGCCGAGCTCGGTCCAGCAGGTGTTCCACGTCGTCGCCGACGGCCAGAGGCGCCGTCACCGTGATGTCGAGCGTGCCCAGTGCCGCGTCGCGCCGGGACAGCCCCGCGGTCAGTGCCGCTCCCCACACCTCGGCGGCCTTTCCGGGATGGAAGAACACGGGCAGCCAGCCCTCGGCGAGTTCGGCCGTCAACTCGACGTTCTTCGGTCCGATCGCCGCCAGGGTGATGGGGATGCGGGAACGGACCGGCTTGTTGACGAGTTTCAGGGGCTTGCCGAGCCCGGTACCCCGTTCGGGGGGAAGCGGAAGCGGGTACTTCGGGCCCGGGTGCACCACCGGTTCGCCCCGCCACACCTGACGGCAGATCTCCACCACCTCGCGGGTGCGGCTGAGTGGCGCGTCGTACGGCACCCCGTGGAAGCCCTCGATCACCTGCGGTCCCGATGCTCCGAGGCCCAGCGTGAACCGGCCGCCGGAGACCTCGTCCAGACCGGCGGCGGTCATCGCCAGAAGCGACGGCGTACGGGTGAAGACCGGGAGGATCCCGGAGGCGATCTCCAGGCGTTCGGTACGGGCCGCGAGGTAGCCCAACCGGCTGACGGCGTCGAACGAGTAGGCCTCCGGCACGAAGGCGATCTCGACCCCTGCCGCCTCGAAGTCCTTGACGGCACGGACCGATCCGATGAAGTCGCCGCTGTAGTCCAGTGTCATACCGATACGCATGCGAAGGCACCTCGTCTTCTGACCGACTCAGATTTATCGAACGATCGTTTAACAGCGTACCGGCCCTGCTGTCCAGGCGGAACCGGGCGATCTCGTAGCCCTTCAGTCAGTGCCCATACAAGCGATCATGTGCAGGGACCTTGACCGAGTGACGTGGCTCACTTTACGTTCGCGCTGGCCTTAACGAACGATCGATGAGTAACGCCTGACGTTGCTTCAGAGCGGCAAGGGAGGCCGAAGTGCTCGAAATCGATGGACTCGTCGTCCGGTACGGCGCTCGCGCACCCGTTCTGCGGGGGGTGTCCCTGGACGTCGGCGGCAGCGGCGTCGTCGCGCTCCTCGGCAGCAACGGCGCCGGCAAGACGACGCTCATGCGCGCTGTCTCCGGCACGCTCGGCCTGTACGGCGGCGGGGTCACCGAAGGCTCCGTCCGGTTCCGCGGCGAACGGATCACCGGCGCGGACACCGCCCGTACCGTGGCGCACGGGCTCGTGCAGGTACCGGAAGGACGGCACATCTTCGCCGGTCTGACGGTCGAGGACAACCTGAACGCCGGTGCGCTCACCGTGCGGTCGTCGGCGGTGCGTGAGCGCACACGCCGTCGGATGTACGAACTCTTCCCGCAGCTCGCCGAGCGGCGACGCGCCCGTGGCGGGGCGCTGTCCGGCGGCGAGCAGCAAATGCTCGCCATTGCCCGGGCGTTGATGGCGCAGCCCAGACTCCTGCTTCTCGACGAGCCGTCCCTCGGCCTCGCGCCGCGGCTGGTGCATCTCGTGGGCGAGACCATCCGCGACATCAGCCGGGAGGGGGTCCCCGTCCTGCTGGTGGAGCAGAACGCGGCGATGGCCCTGTCGGTCGCCGACTCGGCCTGTGTGCTCGACCTCGGCCGGGTCGTGCTGAGCGGACCGACGGACGAACTGGCGCAGAGCGACGATGTGCGCCGCCTCTACCTGGGCGCGGACGCGGACGCCGGCCAGGGCGCCGGAGGACCCGCGCCATGGCCCGGGCCCGGAACCCGTGAAGCGCCGGCGCTCAGCAGGTGGTCCGGATGACGACGACTCAAACTCAGAAGGCACCGGAACTGCGTGTCGAGGACGTGAGCGTGGTGTTCAGCGGACTGCGCGCGCTTGACCGTGTGTCATTCGCCGTGCGACCCGGAACGATCCATGCCGTCATCGGTCCCAACGGTGCCGGGAAGACGACGCTGCTCAATGCCCTGTCGGGGATCTACCGTGTCGCCTCGGCCGCATCATGATGGACGGTCAGGAGGTGACGGGCCTGCGTCCGGACCGGGTGGCACGGAGGGGAATCGCCCGCACCTTCCAGAACATCGTCGTGTCACCGGTCGAGTCCACACTCGACAACCTCATGGTCGGCCGGCATCGGCTGACCCGGTCCGGGATCGCCGCGACCGCACTGGGACTGGGCCGCGGTGAACAGCGTGTCCACGAAGCGCGGGTGCGCGACATAGCGGAGTTCGCCGGCCTGTCCGGTGTTCTTCACCGCCCGGCGGCGAGCCTCGCCTACGGGGACCTCAAGCGCCTGGAGTTCGCGCGGGCCCTGTGCCTGGAACCGCGGTTGCTCATCCTCGACGAACCGGTCGCCGGGATGAACACCGCCGAGAGCGCGGAACTCGCCCGGCTGGTCTCCACGGCACGTGACGCGCTCGGTCTGACCGTGGTGTTCGTCGAGCACGACATGGGAGTGGTCATGTCGATCGCCGACCGCATCACCGTCCTCGACTTCGGCAAGGTCGTCACGGACGGCACGCCGGAGCACGTACGGCAGCATCCGGAAGTGATCAGCGCCTATCTGGGAGCGCCCATGGGATCCGGAAACGACCAGGTGGCGGAGAGGTTGTCGTGATGACCCGCGGAGTCGAAATCCTCCTGAACGGTGTGTCATTGGGGTTGTTGTACGCCCTGATCGCCCTGGGCTTCGTCATCGTCTTCAAGGCGACCCGCACGGTGAACTTCGCGCACGCCTCGTTTGTGCTCTTCGGCGTGTGGGTGGTGGCGCAGACCAGCCCGCACATCGGCTTCGCGGCCGCCGTGGCGCTCGGCCTGGTCGCGGCCGGGACGCTGGGGCTGGCGGTGGAGCGACTGCTGCTGTCCCGGGTCGACGGCCGCAAGCATGATGCGCTGGCCATCCTCACCATAGGGGTCAACGTGGTGCTCACCGCGGAACTGAGCTGGCGCATCGGGGAGAGCGTGCTGCCACTCGGCGCTCCCTGGGACGGACACGTGGTCCACTTCGGCTCAGTGGTCCTGCCCTTGTCCGTGATCATCACCATCGTCACCGTGCCGCTGCTGATCACCGGTCTCGCCGCGGTTCTCCGGCACACCGGCTGGGGCCTGGCCATGCGCGCCTCGATCGAGGACCGGGAGGGTGCGGCGCTCGCCGGTGTCCGGCTGAAGCGGGTCTCGGCAGGTGCCTGGGTGACGGCCGGCGTCCTTGCCGTCGCGGCCGGCATCGGTCTCGCGTCGTTCCCCAGCCCTGGCGTGGCCGTGAGTACCGGGACCGCGGCCATCAAGGCGCTCCCCGCCGCGATCATCGGCGGCCTCGACTCGCTCGGCGGGGCGATCGTGGGCGGCCTGGTCATCGGCGTCGCCGAGGTGACCGTCGCCGAGTACCAGGACGCCCTCTCCTTCCTCGGGCGAGGGCTCGGGGACGTCGTGGCCTACGTGATCATGATCTGCATTCTGCTGTGGCGGCCCTCGGGCCTGTTCGGCGCGAAGGAGGTCAGCCGTGCCTGAGACGTCCCGGCTCCCCAGGGCAGGGCGTGTGCCGGCCCTGTGCGCGCTGACCGCCGCCCTGCTGGTCCTCCTCGCACTGCCCCTGTATGTCTCCGCGTTCTGGCTGAACATGGGCCTGTTCGCGATGGCGGCCGCGGTCGGCGCGATCGGCCTCACCATCCTGCTCGGCGCGGCGGGACAGTTGTCACTGGCACACGCCTTCTTCGTCGCCGTCGGCACATACGGCTATGCCTTCCTGGCCGGAGAAAGCGGCGGCGGGGTGTCCGGTCTCGGCCTCCCCACGCTACTCGCCGCAGTCCTGGCCGTCCTCCTGGCGGGCGTCTGCGGCCTGCTGTTCAGCCCGGTCTCCAGCCGTCTGCGCGGCATCTACCTGGGCATCGCCTCCCTGGGCCTGGTGTTCCTCGGCCACCATCTGCTGCAGAACATGAAGCCGGTGACCGGCGGCTTCGAGG
The DNA here is from genome assembly GCF_055572015.1 of Streptomyces sp. NPDC030840. Lineage (NCBI taxonomy): Bacteria > Bacillati > Actinomycetota > Actinomycetes > Kitasatosporales > Streptomycetaceae > Streptomyces > Streptomyces sp. NPDC030840. The sequence goes on from NZ_JBVIEE010000013.1 coordinate 49,367, forward strand.
GCCGGACCGTCGTGCCGATGTCGATCGGCGGGTTCTCCTTCTCCGACCAGGCGGACGTCACCGTCCTGGGCGTTCCGTTCGGTGCCGCCGAGAGCCAGTGGTATCTGTTCCTCGTCGTCACCGCCGGGGCGGCGCTGCTCGGCCGCAACGTCCTGCGCGGCCGGCCCGGCAGGGCGCTGAGGCTGATGAGGGACAGCGAGATCGGCGCGAGCGCCATGGGCATCGACATACGACGCACCAAGACAGCCGTCTTCGTACTGTCGTCGATGTACGCCGGCGCTGCCGGTGTGCTCACGGCACTGGCCTTCCAGCGCACCGTTCCCGACTACTTCAGCCTCCACCTGTCGATCAGCTATCTGGTGATGGTCATCCTGGGCGGCCTCGGATCCGTGGGGGGCGCGATCGCCGGTGCGGTCTTCGTCACGACGCTGCCCCTGCTGTTCTCCCGGTATGCGGATTCCCTGCCGTTCGTCACCGGAGCCGGCGGGCGGGGACTGGACGCGTCGACAGCGGCACAGTTCGTGTACGGCGCGGTCGTCATCGTGGCCGTGATCGTCCAGCCGGGCGGTCTGGCGGCGTTGGGCGGCGCCGTTCGACCTCTACGAAGCCGTCGCCCGGCCGCGGCCGCCGCTCCCTGAGCCCCCGCACCCCAGCCGTCCGTCGCCTCAGACACTCCAGACACGCCCCCCGCCTTGCCGGACGTGTGCTGTCAACCACCTCATCCGCTTCTCAGCGAGGAGACACACCGATGCCCACATCGCGCGCACTCGGCCTGGCGGCCACGGCCCTGGCCCTGACGCTGGCGGTTGCCGGCTGCTCCACCAAGGCCGAAAAGGCAGCCGGGGCCACGGCCGCCGCCCCCGGGGTCAGTGACTCCACCATCAAGCTCGGGATGCTGATGGACCTGTCGGGCCCGTTCGCGGGCACCGGCAAGACGATCCTCGACGCGAGCAACGTCGCCGTGAAGGAGATCAACGCGGCAGGCGGTGTCTGCGACCGGAAGCTGGCACTCGTCACCCGCGACCATGGCTACGACCCGCAGAAGGCCGTCGCCGCGTACGACGAGATGGATCCGCAGGTCCTCGGTTATCTGAACATCCTCGGCACACCGGTCGTCACGGCACTGCGGGACAAGATGGAGGCGAAGGACGAGCTCGCCGGCCTGACGTCGTTCGCGTCGACCCTGCTCGGGGACGAGCACCTGATCGTTTTGGGCCCCACGTACGACATCCAGACGATCAACGGCCTGGACTGGCTCGTGAGGAAGGGCGCACTGCGCGGCGGCGATTCCGTCGGGCACATCTACCTGCAGGGAGAAATCGGCGAGAACAGCCTGCGGGGCAGCAAGTTCGCTGCGGGGAAGCTGGGGTTGAAGATCGTCGGTCAGCAGATCGACCCCACCGCGACCGACCTCACCAGCCAGGTCAACGCGCTCAAGTCGGCGAAGGTCAAGGCGATCCTGGTCGACTCGACGCCCAAGCAGGCGGCTTCGGTGGCGGCAGTGGCACAGGCGGCCGGCATGGAGGTGCCGATCATGGGTGGGGTGTCGACCTTCGCCACCAGCCTGCTCACGACGTCTGCGGCGCCCGCGCTCACCGAGCACTACACCAGGCTCTCCGGGCTGGGCGCCCTCGGCGCGGACAACGCCGCCGCTCGCAAGCTGGCCGCTGCCTGGAGGGCCCAGTACGGCAAGGCACCGGAGGCCAGCAGCGGAGTCGTCCACGCCTACGCCATGACCAAGCTGTACGCCGAGATACTCGGCAAGAGCTGCGACGACCTCACCCGCCCGGGCGTGCTCAAGGCCCGCAGCGCTGTCACCGACTTCAGGCTGCCCGGCCTGCTCCCGACTCAGGACTTCTCCGATCCCGCTGAGCCCAGTTCGCTCGAGACCCAGGTGCTGGGTGTGGACAAGGGTGTCTTCGCCGGAGTCGAACCACGCGGTGACTTCTTCGCATCGGACCTGGCGAAGGAGTACAAGGTTCCGTCGGCCCCATGACACGGGGACTGTGCCCGGCGGGTCCGGCGGTGGCGGTCCGCCGGCCCTCGACTCCCCCATGGCGGGGGGCGGCTTTGTCGATCGGTCGTTCGTTCTGGGAGGCTGGGGCCATGGATGCGACGAGCGGCGAAGCGGCGGGCAAGCGCGGCAAGGCGGCGGACAAAGACCCCTCCGGCCCCCGGGGAAACGGCCGGGGGGTCATCATGGACGCCGCACGAGACGTCTTCGCGGAGCGCGGCTACTTCGGCGCCTCCATCCGTGACATCGCCAAGCGGGCCGGCATGAGTCTGTCCGCCCTCTATTACTACTACTCCGGCAAGGCGGAGCTCTTCCACGCCCTGATCGAGGACTCGCTCGACGACTACTTCCGTCACTGCGAGAAGGAACTGGCCCAGGCCGGTGACGACCCCGCCGCGCGGCTGGCCGCCCTGGTCAGAGTGACGGTCGACTACCGGGTCCGGCGGCGGGTCGAGAGTCTGCTGACCCTCCAGGAACTCCGTTATCTCGAACCGGAGTACCGGAACCCCATCATCGAAAGACGGCACGCCGTATCGGGACTGTTCCAGAAAGTCATAGACGACGGCATGGCCGGCGGAGTCTTCCGGACCCCGCACCCGGACGACGCCCGCCGGGCGATCATGGCGATGTGCAACGCCGTCGCCCAGTGGTACGACCCGTCCGGCGACCTCGGGACGACGGAGCTGTGCGACCGGTACGTGCGGCTGGCGTTCGCCATGGTCGGACACGACGAGGCGCCCGCCCGCTAGGGCGCCCGCACTTTTCGTCGCGGTCATTGACAGCGGCTGATACGGCACTTAACTTAACGATCGTTCGACAAGTTTCTTCTCTCCATCGGCTGCGGTCCCGACCGCAACGGCCGGGCCCGTGGCCCGGCGCACGACGGCAGTCGCCGAGCCTTCGCGGCACCGGCGGCGGCAGATCCGACACCGACTCGACCGACTGGAGTGTCCATGCAGACCAGCGGAATATCCGCGGTGGTGACCGGCGGTGCGTCGGGGCTCGGCCTGGCGACGGCACGGCGGCTTCTCAAGGCCGGCGCCCGCGTCACCATCGCGGACCTGCCCTCCTCGGACGGCGACCGCGCCGTCCTCGACCTCGGCCCCGAGGCCGTCTTCGTCCCCGCCGACGTGACGAGCGCCGAGGACATGACCGCCGTCCTCGACACCGCCGAGCGGACAGGAGCGCTGCGCGCGGTCGTCCACTGCGCGGGCCGCGGCGGTCCGCTCCGCGTGGTCGACAAGGACGGCACCGCTGGTGATCTCGACCATTTCCGCGCCGTGGTCGACGTCAACCTGATCGGCACCTTCAACGTGCTCCGGCTCGCCGCCGCCCGTATGGCCCGCAACGAACCCCTCGACGGCGACCGCGGTGTGGTTGTCATGACAGCGTCGGTCGCGGCGTTCGAGGGGCAGATCGGACAGGCCCCGTACGCGGCGTCGAAAGCCGGAGTGGCCGGCCTCACCCTGTGTGCGGCCCGGGATCTGGCGAGCAAGAGCATCCGGGTCGTCACCATCGCGCCGGGCTTGTTCGACACACCGATGCTCGGCAGGAGGCCGAAGGAGAAGCTCGACGCGCTCGCTGCCGCGGTGCCCCACCCCCCGCGCCTCGGCGCGGCGGACGAGTACGCACAACTCGCCCTGCACATCATCGACAACCCGATGCTCAACGGAGAGACCATCCGCCTCGACGGCGCGATCCGCCTGGCCCCACGCTGAAGGCCGGCGCTCAACCGCTACTCCCCCACCGCGACCACCGCTTGGCCACCGTAAAGGAGCTGCCGTGGCAGACGAAGTACTGGTCGAGTACGGCGACGGCATCGCCGTCATCACCATCAACCGGCCCGAGTCCCGCAACGCGGTCACCCGAGCCGTCGCGGAGGCGATCGCATCCGCGCTGGACGAGTTGGACGAGCGTGACGACCTCGCGGTCGGCATCATCACCGGCGCGGGCGGCACCTTCTGCGCGGGCATGGACCTCAAGGCGTTCCTGCGGGACGAACGCCCGTACATACCGGGGCGCGGTTTCGCCGGGCTCACCGAGGCCCCGCCGCGCAAGCCGCTGATCGCCGCCGTCGAGGGCTACGCCGTGGCGGGCGGATGCGAGATCGCACTCGCGAGTGATCTGGTCGTCGCCGCCGAGGACGCCAAGTTCGGGCTGCCCGAGGTCAAACGCGGTCTGGTGGCGGTGGGCGGAGGACTGCTGCGGCTGCCGGGCCGTATCCCGTACCAGATCGCGATGGAACTCGCTCTCACCGGTGACCTCCTCACCGCAGAACGGGCTTACCACTACGGGCTGGTCAACCGGCTCACTCCACCCGGCGGCGCGCTGAAGGAGGCAAGGCTGCTGGCCTCCGCCATCGCCGCCAACGGTCCGCTCGCCGTACGGGTCACCAAACGTGTCCTCGTGGAGTCTCCCGGCTGGCCGCGCGACGAACTGTTCGACCGCCAGAAGCCGATCACCGAGCTGGTGTTCAACTCGGATGACGCCCGGGAAGGCGCGTCGGCCTTCACCGAGAAGCGCGCTCCCGTCTGGCGAGGCCGGTGAGCGGCCGGTGAACGAGGAACAAGACCAGAAACGTGCGAACGGCGCCGTACCCGATGCGGCCCCGGGGCCGCTCACCGGGCTGCGGGTCATCGAGCTGGGGGGCATCGGGCCGGGGCCGTTCTGTGCGATGCTCCTGGCCGACGCCGGTGCGGACGTGATCCGTGTCGAGCGCCCGTCGGACGTGGCCGGCAGGCCCGATCCCGTCCTGCACCGGGGCCGGCGCTCGGCCGCCATCGACCTCAAGCACCCGGAAGGCGTCGCCGCCGTCCTCGACCTGGTGGCGGATGCCGATGTCCTTCTGGAGGGCTTCCGGCCCGGGGTGGCCGAACGGCTCGGGGTGGGCCCCGGCCCGTGCCTGGACCGCAACCCGCGCCTGGTCTACGGACGGATGACGGGATTCGGGCAGGACGGGCCGCTCGCGCCGCGGGCCGGGCACGACATCAACTACATCGCCCTGTCGGGGGCCCTGGGGGCCATCGGACCGGCCGACGGTCCGCCGGTCCTGCCGCTCAACCTGCTCGGCGACTTCGGTGGCGGTGGCGCACTGCTCGCCTTCGGTGTGCTGTGCGCGCTCGTGCAGGCACGCGCCACCGGGAAAGGCCAGGTCGTGGACGCCGCCATGGTGGACGGGTCGGCTCAGCTGCTGGCCATGGTCTACAGCCGTCTGCACCAGGGGCGGTGGACCGACCGCCGGGGCGTCAACTACCTGGACGGTACAGCCCCGTTCTACGGCGTCTACCGCTGCCGCGACGGCGAGTACGTCGCGGTCGGCGCGATCGAGGAGCCCTTCTTCGCCACCCTCCTGGAACGGCTCGGCCTGGTCGCGGATGCCGACTTCGCCGGGCAGTGGGACCGTTCCCGCTGGCCGGTCATGCGGCGGCGCCTGGAGGAGGTCTTCGCCGCCCGGACCCGCGACGACTGGGCCGCCGTGTTCGCGGACGCCGACGCGTGTGTCACCCCCGTGCTGTCGCTGGTGGAGGCACCGCGCCATCCTCACAACGCCGCACGGGGCACCTTCCTCACCGACGGCACGGGAGTCCTCCAACCCGCCCCTGCTCCCCGGTTCGGCTCCTCCGCCCCTCGCCGGCACGCCCGGCCGGCCCCCCTTCCCGGCGAGCACACAGCACAGGTCCTCGCCGAGACAGGCCGGAACTCCGAGGAGATCGAGAAGCTTTTCGACGCGGAGGTCGTGCGATGAACCGGCGTATCGCGCGACAGCCCTGCATGGCCGGCCGCAGGCCGACGCGTGAAGGGAGCGGCACATGACCGACTACTGGCCCGCGGGACTGCCTCGCCGCCTCGCCTACCCCGATGTCCCGCTCGGCGCGGTGCTCGCCGGTTCGGCCCGCCGCTACCGCGACCGGGCGGCCGTACGCGACGGCGACCAGGTTCTCACCTTCACCGGCCTGTACGAACAGGCTGCCGCGTTCGCACGCGGCCTCAGGGCGCGCGGCATACGGCAGGGTGACGTGGTCGCCCTGCACCTGCCGAACACCCTGTGGTTCGCCGTCGCCTACTACGGCATCGCACTCGCCGGCGCGACAGTCTGCCCGGCCAACCCCGCCCAGCCGGCCAGGGCCCTGCGCGCCCAGCTCGCCGACTGCTCCGCGGCGGCCGTGGTGACCCATCCGGAGCCGGCACCGGTGCTGGCCGAGGCGATCGACGAGCTGCCGGTCCGGCTGGTCGTCATCGTGCCGCCCAGCGCATCGGCCCCGGCCGACAGGCCGGACGACTGCGCAAAGCTGTTCGGGAAGGCGGGCACCGCCCTGGAGGACCTCGTCGCAGGCCAGAGCACCCATCCCCCAGAGGTGCTGGTCCCCACCGACTCCGTCGCCCAGTACGGGTACACCGGCGGAACCACCGGAGCACCCAAGGGAGTGCGCATACTGCACCGCAACATCGTCGCGAACACCATCCAGGTCGCCTGCTGGCGCTCCGGGGCGCTCCCCGGACTCGACAGCGAAGGCGGTGTGGTGCTGAACCCCTTGGAGACCCCCGACGACTACGCCCTGGCACCGGGCAGCTACGTCACGTTGTGCATCTCGCCCTTGTTCCACGCCCTCGGCCTGATCAGCCTCAACTTCTTCCTCCTGTGCGGCGCCACCACCATCCTGAGCGGCCGCTTCAACGCGGAGTCGTACGTGGAGCAGGTGGAACGGCACCGGATCACGTACATCCCGGGCGCCCCCGCGCTCTGGCACGCTCTGCTGGCGACACCGGGCATCCGCACGCGGGACCTCAGCTCGGTCAAGGCCGTGGTGTCGGGCGGCGCCCCCATAGACACGTACACGTTGGAGCAGCTGACAGAGGTCTTCCCCAACGCCGCCGTCATCGAGGGTTACGGCCTGACGGAGGCGACAGCGACCGTGTCCAGCGGCCCGATCGCGAAGGCCGGGCTGCGCAAGCCGGGCAGCCAGGGGGTTCCCCTGTTCGACACCGAGCTGGAGATCCGGGACCCGTTGGATCCCGGCCGGAAGGTGCCGCGGGGCGAGCGCGGCGAGATCTGGGTGCGGGGCCCTCAGGTGGCCTCGGGCTACCTCGGCCGCCCGGACGAGACCGCCGCGCAGTTCGTCGACGGCTGGCTGCGCACCGGCGACACCGGCCACCTCGACGCGGACGGCTTCCTGTACGTCTCCGGCAGGTCGAAGGACATGCTCCTCTACAAGGGCTACAACGTGTACCCGCGCGAGCTGGAGGACATCCTCGGCGGACACCCGGCAGTGCTCCAGGCGTCGGTCGTCGGAAGGCCGGTGCCTGCCGTCGGCGAGATCCCCGTCGCCTTCGTGGTCCCCGCCGCTGAGCCGCGCGCGATGGCCGAGGAGCTGATGGAGTACGTCGCGGAGCGCGTGACGCCATACAAGCGGATCAGAGAGGTCCGTTTCGTCGACGAACTTCCCGTGTCCCCGGCCGGAAAGGTGCTGAAAACCGAACTCCGCCGCCTGGCCCGGACGACTCGGGGCGCGGGCGAACCCCCCTCGGGCACACAGGAAACCGGCACGCCGGACACGGCGGAAAGGCAGGTCTGACATGCGTGACGCGGTCATCGTGGACGCCGTCCGTACCCCCGTGGGCAAGCGGAACGGCTCACTCAGCGGTGTGCACCCGGTAGACCTGTCCGCCGTGGTGCTGCGGGCCCTGGCCGAACGCAACGACCTGGACCCGGCGTTGGTCGAGGACGTGCTGTGGGGCTGCGTCTCACAGACCGGAGAGCAGGGCGGCTGCGTCGGCCGCTTCGCCGTCCTGGCCGCCGGATGGCCGGAGGAGGTGCCGGGCGTCACCATCGACCGGCAGTGCGGATCCTCGCAGCAGGCGGCGCAGTTCGCGGCCGCGGGAGTGATGAGCGGTCAGTACGACATCGTGGTGGCGGGCGGCGTGGAGTCGATGAGCCGCGTCCCGCTGGGCTCCGGCCGCGAGCGGGGACCCGGCGAACCCTTCGGCCCGGCCGTACGGGCCCGGTACGGCGTCTCCCGGTTCAGCCAGGGGCTGGGCGCGGAGGAGATAGCGCGGCGCTGGCGGCTGAGCCGGGAGCAGCTCGACGCGCACAGTCTGCGGTCCCACGCCAAGGCGGCGGCCGCGATCGACGAGGGGCGGTTCAAGTCCCAGATCGTGCCGGTGGACGTGACGGACGAGGACGGTTCCGTACGCACCGTCGACACGGACGAGGGAGTACGGCGGGGCGGCACGGCCGCCACGATGGCGGGTCTGAAGCCCGCGTTCACCGAGGACGGCGTGGTCACGGCCGGCAACTCCTCGCAGATATCCGACGGTGCCTCGGCGCTGCTGGTCATGAGCGGCGAGAAGGCGCGTGAACTCGGTCTGCGCCCGATCGCCCGCTTCCACTCCTTCGCCGTCGTCGGAGTCGACCCCGTGACCATGCTGACCGGCCCCATCCCGGCCACCGAGAAGGTCCTGGGGCGCGCCGGTCTGGGCATCGAGGACATCGGAGCCTTCGAGATCAACGAGGCGTTCGCCAGCGTGACCTGCGCCTGGCTCGCCGAGACCGGCGCCGATCCGGACCGGCTCAACCCCGACGGTGGCGCCATCGCCCTCGGCCATCCCCTGGGAGCCTCCGGCGCCCGGCTGACCACGACACTGCTCCACCACATGCGAGCCACCGGCACCCGCTACGGCCTGCAGTCGATGTGCGAGGGCGGCGGCATGGCGAACGCCACCGTCCTGGAACTCCTGCCCCGCTGAGCCGGAGCCGCCCGAGCCCCGGAGCCGCCAAGCGGCCCGAGCAGCACTGGCCCTGGGGCCCGCTCGATGAGGCGCCCACGATCGAGGAGTGCGAAATGCCAATGGACGCAGACGAGTTCGACGCCGTTCTGGCGGCCGTGCGGGCCTTCGTGCGCGAGAAGGTCGTCCCGCGCGAGAACGAGATCGAGGAGAAGGACCAGATCCCGGCTGACCTCCGTGAGAAGGCCGCGGCCATGGGCCTGTTCGGCTACGCGCTGCCCCGGGAGTACGGCGGGCTGGGCTTCTCCATGACGGAGGACGTACGCCTCTCGCTGGAGATCGGCTACACCACGCCCGCGTTCCGTTCGATGTTCAGCATCAACAACGGGGTCGCCGGCCAGCTCCTGGCGAGTTCCGGTACCGAGGAGCAGAAGCGGCGCTATCTGCCGCGGATGGCCGCCGGAGAGTTGATCGCGGCGTTCACGCTCACGGAGGCGGAGGCGGGCTCGGACCCCAGCGGTATCAGGACCCGTGCCGTACGCGACGAGGGCGGCTATGTCCTGAACGGCAGCAAGCGGTTCATCACCAATGCCCCGCTCGCCGGTGTCTTCATGGTGTTCGCCCGCACCGGGCCGCAGAGCACGGGCGCCGAGGGGATCTCCGTCTTCGCCGTCGACGCGGACAGCGCCGGCGTCACCGTGGGACCGAGGGACCACAAGATGGGCCAGTCCGGGGCCTTGAGCGCGGAGGTCTTCTTCGACGACGTACGCCTTCCGGCGAGTGCCCTCGTGGGAGAACGCGAGGAAGAGGGTTTCCGCACCGCCATGCGGTCGCTGGCGAGGGGACGTCTGAGCGTCGCGGCGATGTGTGTGGGGCTGGCCGGGCGCATCCTGGACGAAAGCGTCGCGCACGCCTCGGTCGCCCGGCAGGGCGGACGTCCCATCGGCGAGTTCCAGCTCGTCCAGGCCATGCTCGCCGAGTCGCACGCCGAGATGTACGCGGCCCGCGCCATGGTGCTGGAAGCGGCCCGCGCGTACGACTCGGGCGAGGACCGCAGGCTGGCGCCGTCCTCCACGAAACTGTTCTGCAGCGAGATGGTGGGCCGGGTGGCCGACCGTGCCGTCCAGATACACGGGGGCATGGGATACATGCGCCACGTTCCCGTCGAGCGCTTCTACCGGGACGTGCGACTGTTCCGCATCTACGAGGGGACGAGCGAGATCCAGAAGCTCATCGTGGGCAGGCAGTTGCTGCGGGAGCGCGCGTGACGGGCGGCGCGGGCGGCCCCATGAGCGAGGCGCGCGAGGCCACCGGGCCGTACGGGGAAGGCGACCGGCCGTCGCCACGCGGTCGTGGGCCGGCAACGGGGCCGCCGTGAGCGACCGAACCCCTGGCGCGGCCGTGCGCGTGGAGGACGACGGGCCGGTACGGGCGCTGACGCTCCATCAGCCCGGTCGCCACAACGTCCTCGCCCCGACCGGCCGCAACTCCTCACCGCACTGCGGGACGCGTCTACGAGCGGTGCCGGGCAGTGGTGCTGACCGGGGCGGGAGGCAGCTTCCGCGCGGGCGGCGACATCCGCCCCATGACACCGGTCCCGGAGGAGTCCGCCGCGCGGACGGAGGCGGTCGCGGGCATCGTACGGGCGATCGTCCGGGGCCCGGAGCCCGTGCTCGTGGCGGTCGAGGGTGCCACGTTCGGGCTCGGCATGTCGCTCGCGGCGGCTTGCGACCACGTGGTGGCCCCCCGTGATGCCCGGTTCGGCTGCGCCTTCGGCAGGATCGGGCTGGTCGCGGACGCCGGACCGCCCGGTCGCTGCCGGCGCGGGTCGGGCCGGGCCCGGCGAAGCGCCTGCTGCTGTTCAGCGACGTGCTGGACTCAGGGGAGTGCGGCCGCTCTCGGTCTGACCGATGTCCTCTGCGAGCCCGGATCCGCACGGCGGGAAGCGGTACGGCTGGGCCGGGCGGCTCGTCGAAGGCGCTCCGTTCTCCGTCGCGGCGACCAAGCGGATCCAGGCGTCCCGGCCCGCGGAACTCGACGCCGTACTCGCCGAGGAGGTACGGGCACAGCCGCAACTGCCGGCCGGCGCGGACTTCGCCGAGGGCAGCAGCGCGTTCTTGGCCGGACGCGCTCCGCGGTTCCCCGGACGTCCACGACGGAGCGGGCATGCGGCGGGCGGCGCGGGCCACAGCACCGACACGCCCGGCACAGGCAGGTACGACAAGGTCGAGGAGAAACCCATGGCGAGGCCCGACTTTCCTCCCCGGACCCTGAAGGGTGATCGGATGAACGTGGCAGACACCGAGCGGGCGGAACGCTCCGGCCCAGGACGAGTCGCTGGTGACGCGGCCCAGCCGGCCGGGCCACTGGCGGGCATCACGGTGGTGTCCCTGGAACAGGCTGTGGCGGCTCCCCTCTGTACCCGCACCCTGGGTGACTTCGGGGCTCGGGTGATCAAGGTGGAGAACCCGGAAGGCGGTGACTTCGCCCGGCACTACGACGACGTGGTGGGCGGCATGGCGGCGCACTTCGTATGGGTCAACCGGGGCAAGGAGTCGGTCACGCTGAACCTGAAGGATCCATCCGGGATGGCCGTATTCCACCGGCTGCTCGACCGCGCCGATGTGATGGTCTCCAATCTTGCTCCCGGTGCCACGGCGAGGCTCGGTATCGCGCCCGACGACCTGGCCGTCAGCCACCCGGAACTCATCGCCGTGGAGATCGACGGCTACGGGCCGGGAGGCCCCCTGTCCCACAAGCGTGCCTACGATCTGCTGGCCCAGGCGGAGTCGGGCGCATGCGCGACGACGGGCCTTCCCGGTGCGCCGGCCAAGCCCGGTCCACCGATGGCCGACGTGTGCACCGGCCTGTATGCCGCGTTGTCGGTTCTGGCGCTGCTCTGTGGCAAGGAGCGTGGCCATGGCCGCGGCCTCACCGCGGTCGGGGTGAGCCTGTTCGACACGATGACGGAGTTGATGGGGTATCAGCTCACCTACACGCTGCACACGGGTGTGGACCAGCAGCCGGTCGGCATGGGCTCGCCCGCGGTCGCGCCGTACGGTGCCTACCGGACAGCGGATGGCCAGACCGTCGTCCTGGGTACGACGAACGACCGCGAATGGCAGCGTTTCGCGCGTGACCTTCTCGGCAGGCCCGACCTGGCCGACGACGAACGCTTTCGTACCACCTCCGGCCGGGCCGAGCACCGTGAGTTCCTGGACGCGGAGATCGCCGACTGGTGCGCGCGCCATGACTTGACGCAGGTGCAGAGCGACGCGGATGCCGCGGGGATCGGGAATGCCCGGTTCAACACACCGAGCGAGGTCATAGCCCATCCGCATCTGACGGCCCGCGACCGGTGGCGCCGGATCGACACACCTCACGGTCAGGTGCCCGCTCTGCTTCCGCCTCCGGTCATCGCCGGCTACGAGCCACCGATGGGTGGAATCCCCGCACTCGGTCAGCACACCGATGCCCTGCTCACCGAACTCGGCATCACCAAGGACGACATCGCCATGCTGCGCGCACAAGGTGCGGTGGCCCCGACCCCTCGCTGAGGTGCCGGATCCATGACTCGACGGCCAGGGCAGGCGCGGCGCCGAACCGCACCTTCAGCTGGAAAGTGCCTCCGGCGGTGGCGGGAGCGCGAGGCCAACCGCATGCGGGATGACCGCGACCTCCAACCGGAGTGGCTCGGCTGCTTCAGTATGAGGAAGCGCGATCCTCCTGGCCTGTTGACCTGCCTGTCTGCCAGATCAGCGAAGCGGTGCCAAGTCACGTACTGGACATCGAAGAGGAACTACCCGACAAGGCACTGACCTGCGGAAATGCGCGCACATCCAGCACCCGTCCAGCACGGGCGCCGCGAAAAAAATACGAGATGAGCCAACGCTACCCGACAGAGTCCGCACGTGCGTGAAGTCCGTGAACCGGCCACGCATGCCACATCGGACTCATGTGCCGGCGACCGTATCTCGCTCCGCTCTTACTACAGACCGCGAGTCACAGCTGGAGCCCGACGTCGAGGACCTCCTGGTCGATTTGTCGAGCGCGGTGCGGACGGCTCCGAGGGCCACCGACTCGTCGCCGAGTTCTGATACCTCTGTCCGGGGTGCGGTCAAGCACAGTTCGTTCACCCGGTCGCGCAGCGGTTGCAGAAGCTGGTCCCCCGCGCGGGAGAGTCCGCCGCCGATACGACGAGGTCGGGGTCGAGGGTGAGGACGAGGGCCGAGATGCCGTTGGCGAGGGCGGACGCGTAGGCGCGTACGGCGTCGGCGGCCTTGAGGTCGCTCGGCGCGGCGCTGAACACGGCCTCGGCGTTGGCACCGTGGGCCTCCAGGTCGCCGGGGGCGTCGCACCAGCCCAGCAGGCGCAGGTTCCCGATCTCGCCGGCGGCGCCGTTCGGACCCCGGTGCAGCCACCCGCCGACGATCATCCCGGCACCGGTGTGCCGGCCGGCGAGGATGTACACGACATCGTCGATGTGGCCGGCGCAGCCGCGCCAGTGCTCGGCGAGGGTGGCGAGGTTGGCGTCATTCTCGGCGTTCGCCTGGCAGCCGAAGCGGCTGGTGAAGTAGCCGCTGAGGTTCACTCGGCTTCACGTACTGCCCGGCCGGCCGCCCGTCGTCGCCGAGTTCGTGGAGTCGTCCTTCGACGTCGTGCGCGCCAAGCGATTGGGTCGGCACCGGCAGCTTCCACCTGACCGGCCTCTCCGGCCTCGACCCGCAGCACAAACTGCCGGTCGTCGAGCAGCTGGAGGCCGCGCTCTACACCGCCCTGGTCACCCTCGCCGCCACGCGCACCTTCCCGGTGAAGCAGCCGCCCTCGGGGACGCTGATGAGCGCCATGCATCACGGCGTCCCCAACCGGCATTGGACCGCCCCGGAGCCGGTCACCAATAGTGCTGGGCATGGGCGCAGACGCCGTGACGGAGGTTCGCCGATGACCAGCTCCCCACCACCCGGAACCGCCGAGCCGGCCCGTGCCGCCTCGCCGTTGACGATCAGCGAGCAAGGCGCGTTCTGGGTCGGCGTCGGACGCAAGCCGACCGAGGCCGGGACCGCCGCCGAGGCCGCGATGTACGTCCAGTACCAGATCCCGGCCGATCTCCGGTATCCACTGCCCGTGGTGATGGTCCACGGGGGCGGCGGCCAGGGCACGGACTACCTGTCGACGCCTGACGGCCGCCCCGGCTGGGCCACCCGGTTCCTCCAGGCCGGTTACGCCGTGTACGTGGTCGACCGTCCAGGTCACGGGCGCTCCCCGTACCACCCCGATGTCCTCGGGCCCATCGAGGGCGCGGCGCCGACGTACGAGTTCATCCGCTGGCTGTTTTGCGACGGGGCGGAACGACCTGGTAGCCAGTGGCCCGGCAGCGGCGAGATCGGCGACGACTCCGCGCTGGACCAGTTGATGGCGAGCCAGGGCCCGACGCTGCCCACCTTCGCCGAGAACGAGGAGCAGATGCGGCGCTGCGGGGCCGAGTTGCTGGACCGTATCGGACCGGCCGTGCTGATCACCCACTCCATGGGGGCGCCGTTCGGCTGGCTGGTCGCCGATGCCCGGCCCGGAATGGTGAATGCCATTGTCTCCATCGAGCCGATGGGGCCGCCGTTCATCGAACTGCCCGGCCTCGGAAAGCTGGAGTGGGGACTCACCGCGGCCCCGATCACCTACGAGCCGCCGGTGCGGACCCCGGAGGAACTGCGCACCCGGCTGCGCGAGGCCGGGGGCGGCGGGCTGCAGGCCTGCCTGGTCCAGGACGAACACGCCGGACCCGTGCGCTCCCTGCCAGGGCTGCGCGGCTTCCCGATCGCCGTGGTCGCGGCCGACACCTCACCGTTCGCGGCGTTCCAGCACGGTGTCGCCGACTACCTCGCCCAGGCCGGTGCGGACGCCGAGTTGCTGCGCCTGGCGGACCTGGGGCTCACGGGCAACGGTCACCTGCCCATGGGCGAGAAGAACTCCGACGACGTGGCCGAGGCAGTGATGACCTGGCTGAACAAGCGACTGGCGGATGTGGAGGAAACGTCCCGATGACAACCGCGCCGACCGTGCCGACCGTCGAGACCGATGTGCTCATCGTGGGAAGCGGGCCCGCGGGAGCGAGCGCCGCGCTGGCCCTGAGCACCTATGGCGTGCCGAACGTCATGGTCACCCGCTACTCACGCCTCGCGGACACGCCCCGGGCGCACATCACCAACCAGCGCACCATGGAAGTGCTGCGTGACCTGGGCGTCGAAGAGGATGTGATCGCCCAGGCCACCCCGCAGCATCTGATGGGCAACACCGTCTTCTGCACCGCCATCGCGGGCGAGGAGCTCGGCCGGCTGAGGTCCTGGGGCAACGAACCGCTCGTGCAGGCCGCGCACGAGCTGGCGAGCCCCACCCGCATGTGCGACATGCCGCAGCACCTCATGGAACCGGTGCTCGTCAACGCGGCCATAGCACGCGGAAGCCAACTGCGGTTCGGCACCGAGTACCTGTCGCACGAGCAGGACGCCGACGGCGTGACCGCCACGGTCCGCGACCGGCTGCGCGGCGACACGTACACCATCCGCGCCAAGTACCTGATCGGCGCGGACGGCGGCCGCAGCAAGGTGGCCGAGGACGCGGGGCTGCCGATGGGCGGCCAGATGGGCGTGGCCGGCAGCATCAACATCGTCTTCGACGCGGACCTGACCAAGTACGTGGCGCACCGGCCCGCCACCCTCTACTGGGTGCTGGCGCCCGGCGCGACCGTGGGCGGCATCGGCGCCGGCCTGGTGCGCTGCGTACGGACGTGGAACGAGTGGCTGATCGTGTGGGGCTACGACGTCGACGCCGGGCCGCCGGACCTCACCGAGGAGTACGCCCTGTCCGTCGTCCGCAAGCTGATCGGCGACGACGAGATCCCGGTGACCATCAAGTCGTCCTCCGCGTGGACGGTCAACGAGATGTACGCCGAGACGTACTCCAGCGGCCGGGTGTTCTGCGCGGGCGACGCCTGCCACCGCCACCCTCCGTCCAACGGGCTGGGCTCCAACACCTCCATCCAGGACTCCTACAACCTGGCGTGGAAGCTGAAGCTGGTTCTGGACGGCACCGCGTCCCCGTCGCTGCTGGACACCTACAGCGACGAGCGGGCGCCGGTCGGCAAGCAGGTCGTAACCCGCGCCAACCAGTCCATCGGTGAGACGGCACCCGTCTTCGAGGCGCTCGGCGGCCTGGCGCCGCAGACCCCCGAGCAGCTGTGGCGGAACATCGCCGCCCGCAAGGACGCCACCACGGAGGCCGAGGAGCAGCGGGTGCGGCTGCGGGAGGCGATCGCCTTCAAGGCATACGAGTTCAACGCCCACGGCGTGGACCTCAACCAGCGCTACGCCTCCGCCGCGATCGTCCCGGACGGCACCGAGGACCCCGGCTTCGCACGCGACCCCGAGCTGCACTTCCAGCCGAGCACCCGCCCCGGCGCCAAGCTCCCGCACGCCTGGCTCTCCGCGGGCACCCGCAATCTGTCCAGCCTGGACCTGGGCGGGAACGGCCGGTTCACCCTGATCACCGGCATCGGCGGCGAGCCCTGGACGGAGGCCGCCCGCATCCTCGGCAAGGAGTTCGGCCTGGAGATCGCCACGGCGGTCATCGGCCCCGGCCAGGAGTACGAGGACCCGTACGGGGACTGGGCCCGGCTGCGGGAGATCGGCGACTCGGGCGCGCTGCTGGTGCGGCCGGACAACCACGTGGCCTTCCGCCGCCAGGACGCCACCGGTGACGTCACGGCCGCACTGCGGGACGCACTGCGGCAGATCCTCGGGCGGGGCTGAGCGACCATGGACCTCACCGCGAAGACCTCGAAGACCTCGAAGACCTCGAAGACCGCAACGACCGCGACGACGACGGCGGTGCTGGAAAGCTTCGCCCACACCTCCGATCCCCGACTGCGCGAGGTGCTGGTCTCCCTGACGCGTCACCTGCACGATTTCCTACGGGACATCGAGCCGACCCAGGCCGAGTGGGAGCGGGCGATCGACTTCCTCACCGCAACCGGGCACATGTGCGACGACACCCGGCAGGAGTTCATCCTGCTGTCGGACGTCCTGGGTGTGTCGATGCTCGTCGAGACGATCAACGACCACAAGGCGGCCACCGCGACCGACTCCACGGTGCTCGGCCCGTTCCACATGACCGAGTCCCCGGTCCGTGAACTCGGGGCGAACATCGATCTGGTCGGCGCCGGCGAGCCGTGTGTGATCAGCGGACGGGTCGTCTCCGTCGACGGCACCCCGCTGCCCGGCGCGACACTGGACGTGTGGCAGGCCGACGACCAGGGCTTCTACGATGTCCAGCAGCCGGAGAAGCAGCCGCCGGGCAATGGGCGCGGGCTGTTCACGGCGGACGCGGACGGGCGGTTCTGGTTCCGCTCGTGCGTTCCCAGCCCGTATCCCATTCCGACGGACGGGCCGGTCGGATCCCTGCTGGAGGCGACCGGCCGCCACCCCTACCGTCCCGCCCATGTCCACTTCATCGTGGGCGCCGAGGGGCACAGCCCGGTGACGACGCACATCTTCGTGGCGGGCAGCGACTATCTGGACTCGGACGCGGTCTTCGCCGTGAAGGAGAGCCTGGTCGAGGAGTTCGTCGAGGTGGACTCCCCCGAGGAGGCCGCGGAGCTGGGCGTGGCCAATCCCTTCCGCCGGGCTCGCTTCGACATCGTGCTGCAACCGGTGATCGTGTGAAGGGAGAGGTCCTGGACTTCACCTACCAGGCCCAGCCGATGCGCGTCGTCTTCCGGTCGGGTGCCGTCCCGGACGCGGTGCCCGACGAGGTCGCGCTTCTCGGCCTGCGCCGCGTCCTCGTGCTGTGCGACGACCATGGCCTGGACACGGCCCGTGCCGTCGCCGCGTCTCTCGGCGACGCCTGCGCCGGGCTGCACGCGGGGGCGGTGACGCACGTCCCGGTGGAGGTCGCCGACCTGGCCGTCGAAGCGGCCCGCGAAGCCCGGGCCGACGGCTGCGTGGCGGTCGGCGGCGGTTCCGTGACCGGCCTGGCCAAGGCCGTCGCGCTCAGGACCGGCCTGCCGATCGTCGCCGTCCCGACGACGTACGCCGGATCGGAGATGACACCCGTCTGGGGCCTGACCGAGGGCGCGGTCAAACGCACCGGGCGCGACCCGAAGGTGTTGCCGCGCAGCGTCGTGTACGACCCGCTGCTCACGCTCACCATGCCGCCCGTGGGGTCCGCGACGAGCGGCATGAACGCCATCGCGCACGCCGTCGAGGCTCTGTACGCCCCGGACTCCACTCCGATCGTCTCCCTCATGGCGGAGGAGGGTGTACGGGCGCTGGCCACGGCCCTTCCCGAGATCGTCGCCGACCCCTCGGGGCATGACGCGCGCAGCCGCGCGCTGTACGGGGCGTGGCTGTGCGGTGCCTGTCTCGGCGCGACCACCATGGGGCTGCACCACAAGCTCTGCCATGTGCTCGGCGGCACCTTCGACCTGCCGCACGCCGAGACACACGCCGTCGTCCTGCCCCATGTGCTGGCCTTCAACGCGCCGGCGGTTCCCGAGGCACTGGCGGCGCTGCGCCGGGCGCTCGGTGTCCCGGATCCGGTACGGGAGCTGCACGAGCTGGGCGAGCGGCTGGGCATCCCGCGATCGCTCGCCGACCTGGGCCTGACCGCCGCCGGCGTGGACCATGCGGTCGATGTCGCTCTCGGGGCGCCGTACGCGAATCCCCGCCCGGCCTCCGCCGACGATCTGCGCGCCGTCCTGCACGCGGCCTGGGCGGGCGAGCCGCCGTACGGCGGCTGACCCGTCCTACCGGGAGATCTCGGCGTACGGAACGCCGGTCGCGCGTCGGGCCACCCGGCGTGCGACCTCGGCGAAGGCCGGGGCGGCGGGCGAGTGACCGGCCTCCGGAAAGACGACGGCGGCCACCAAGCCGAGGGGCTCCTTCGGAGCGACGTTCTCCACTCCCGGGTGCGGGAACATCCGGGTGGCCGACAGCGGCATCAGTCCCACCATGTGCTGGTAGGCGATCTTCAAGGAAACGTCCTGGGCCGAGCGGGCGTGGAAGCCGACCGTCGGGGCGTCGTCGTCCCCGTTTCGTCCGCCGACCCAGAAGTCGAGGCCCGGCTCGGGGGTGACCCAGGGCTGGTCGAAGACCTCGGTCACGTCCACCGCGGCGGCCGAGGCCAGCGGATGCCCCTTCCACAGCGCGAGGGAAGCGGGCTCGGTGAAGATCGGTACTCGTGTCAGGCCCGGCATGTCGACGTTCAGGGGCAACAGCGCCACGTCGTGCTCGCCGGCCAGCAGCGGGGCGAGACCCTGGTGGAAGTCCGCTTCATGTACCCGGATCGTGACGCTGGGATACCGCTCGCAGAACGCCTCGATGACCGGATGCGTCAGCTCCGCGAGAGCCACCCCGTAGAGCGCGACCCGCACCTCGTCCCGTCGCCTGGCCCTGATGGCGTCTGCGGCGGCGGCGAGCCGGTCGGCGTCGGCCAGCACCTCGCCCGCCCGTTCGAGCAGTTCCGCGCCGTCGGCGGTGAGCGCTACATGCCGTTTGTCGCGGTCGAACAGCTGGACGCCCAGCTCACGCTCGAGGGCGGCGATCGATCGCGTCAGCGCGGGCTGGGTGAGGTGCAGACGCTCGGCGGCGACCCGGTAATTCAAGGTCTCGGCGAGCGCCGAGAAATGGCGCAGGTTCCGGAGTTCCACTCAGCCCTCCAGAAAGGCGGGGTCCACGGCGTTGTGGTCCGCGCCAGGTTACAGCGCGCTTCCCCGCACGTCACCAGTCAGAAATGTGCGGCATTCCCGTCACCCTCTCCGACCTGCTGTGATGCACGACACTCATCAAGCCCACGGTCACCGGCATTGGACGGTCCTTCGCTGCGCTGCCAACACTCCCTTCAGGCCGACCCAGAACATCAGCGGATGGGGTGCGAATTGTCCGAGACAACCGAGACAACCGTGGCAGTCGAGAAAATCATCGAGATTCCGCAGCCGGAGCCGGACCTGACACCGGAGGAACTGGTGCGCCGGGCCGCCGGCATGAGGGCCTGGCTACGTGATCATCAGGACGAGACCGAACAGCGGACCGGTATCTCCGAGGACACGCACAAGGCGTTCCTGGAGGCGGGTTTCTACCGGTCCCTCCAGCCACGCCGCTTCGGTGGCTACGAGTTCGACCTGCGGACCTACTCCCGGATGGTCACCGAGGTGGCCCGCGGCTGCCCGTCCAGCGGCTGGAACCTGTGTCTGGCCGCCTCCCACAGCCTGGTGGTGGCCGGCCGCTTCCCCGAGAGCACCCAGCGCGAGGTGTTCGGGCCGGACGGTGACTTCCGGGCCCCGCTGCCGATCGCCCCGAGCGCCACCGCGACGAGGACCCCCGACGGGTACCTGGTCAACGGCCGCTGGGACTACTCCTCCGGAGTCAACGTCTCCACGCACTTCCTGGGTGGCGTGCTCATCATCGACGAAGAGGGCGGCATGCCCACGCCGGGCCTGGTGCTCGTGCCCTCCGGCTGGCGGATGCTCGACAACTGGGGCGAGATCCTGGGCTTCCGCGGCAGCGGCTCCAACAGCGTCGTGGCCGAGGACGTCCTCGTACCGTACGAGTACGTGTCCAGGACCCACCTCCTGGCGAACGACGCCACCGACGGGCCAGGTGTGGAACTGCACGGCAACCCGATGTACGCGGGCCGGCTGATGTCGTTCTTCAACATCCAGCTGTGTTCGATCGTGGCGGGCACCGCCTGGGCCGCGGTCGACGAGTACCAGCGGATCATCACCACCAAGAACAGCCCGCTGCCGCCCTTCAAGCCGCGCAGCCACGATCCGGAACACCAGCGCAACCTCGGCCTGGCCACGGCCCTGGCCGACAGCGCGCAGCGGATCATCCTGTCGGTCACCGACGACTACACCGCGTACGCCGCCCGGGGCCTGGCAGGGGGCGAGCCCTTCTCCGAACTGGACGACCAGGCCCTCTCCCTCACGGCCCGGCAGTCCGGCCAGCTCGCCTGCCAGGCCGTCGAGATGCTGGCCTCGGCCAGTGGCTCCAGCGCGCTGGCGAACGGCGAGCGCATGCAGCGGTACCTGCGCGACGTCGCCACGTACAGGACGCACATCAACGCCCAGCACAGCTGGTGGGCCACGGGATACGCCCGCTCTCTGCTCGGCGTGGAGAACCCGGCGTGAACCGGTCGACGTCCGCCGCGACGGCACCCGGCGGCGGCCCGGCGGACGACCCCGGCCGGTTCCGGCACGTGCTCGGCCACTACCCGACGGGTGTCACGGTGGTCACCGCGAAGGAACCCGACGGCACCCCGGTCGGCATGGTCATCGGCTCGTTCACCTCGGTGTCCCTCGACCCCCCGCTCGTCGCGTTCTTCCCCGGCCGCTCCTCCACCACCTGGCCAAGGATCATGGCCGGCGGCGCCTTCTGCGTGAACGTGCTGGCCGTCGGCCAGGAGGGCCTCTGCCGGGACGTCAGCGCCAAGGCCCCCGACGTCTTCGACCGCCACCCGTGGCGCGGCGCACCCTCGGGCAGCCCCGTCCTGGCGGGCGTCGCCGCCTGGATCGACTGCGACATCGCCGACGTGTGGACCCTCGGCGACCACTACTTCGTCCTCGGCCGCGTACGGGAACTCGGGGTGGAGAAGACCGGCGTCTCGCCGCTGGTCTTCTCCCGGGGGCGGCTCGCCCCGTTGCCGCCCCGCCGGGACCACGACGACTCGGCCGACTACACATGGCCCGACTGGCTCTGAGAGATCTGAGAGAAGAGAGACGCACCATGCGCAATCAAGGGCTCGGCTCGTGGCCCGCGCGGCGCGCCCGCATGGCACCGGAGGCCACCGCCGTCGTGCACGACGGTGGATTGCTGTCCTACGGAGAGCTGGCCGCGCGCGTGACGCGGCTCGCTCACGCCCTGCGTGCCCTGGGGGTCGGCCACGGCGACCGGGTGGCCTACCTCGGCGCGAACCATCCGGCCCTGGCGGAAACCCTGTTCGCCACGAACGCGCTGGGCGCCGTCTTCGTCCCGCTCAACACCCGCCTCGCGGCACCCGAGTTGGCCTTCATCCTGGGCGACTCGGGAGCGCCGGTGCTGCTGTTCGGGGCCGAACTCACCGACATCGTCGACGCGTTCAGGGACGACGTCGAGGTGAAGCACTACGTCGAGGTGGGGAAGGCGTACGAGGAGCTACTCGCGAGCGCGCCGGACAACCCCCTGGACGAGACGGTCGGCCTCGACGAGGTGTGCATGATCCAGTACACCTCCGGCACCAGCGGCCGTCCCAAGGGCGTCATGCTGACCCACGCCAACATCGCCTGGAACTGCTTCAACATCCTGCTGGACGTGGACATCGCCTCCGACGACGTCGCTCTGGTGGTGGCACCGATGTTCCACACCGCCGCCCTCAACACCGTCTTCCTGCCGGGCTTCCTCAAAGGGGGGACGTCGGTGCTGATGCGCGGCTTCGACCCGGACCGGGTGCTCGACGTCATCGCCGAGCACCGGGTGACCAGGATGTTCGGCGTGCCCGCGATGTACCAGGCCATGGCCCGGTCGTCGCGGTGGGCGACGGCCGACCTGTCGTCGATCCGGATCCTGATGTGCGCGGCGGCACCCGTACCCAAGGCCCTCATCCACACGTACCAGGACCGTGGCCTGACCTTCCTCCAGGCGTACGGCCTGACCGAGACCGCTCCCGCCGCGCTGGGCCTGCGCGCACCGGACAGCATCCGCAAGGCCGGCTCGGCCGGCACGCCCTGCTTCTTCACCGACGTACGCGTGGTGCGGCCCGACCTCACCGATGTCGCACCGGGCGAGGTCGGCGAGGTGATCATCGAGGGCCTCAACGTGATGAAGGGCTACTGGCAGTGGCCCGAAGCGACCAAGGACGCCTTCGTGGACGGAAGTTGGTTCCGCTCCGGAGACGCGGCCACCGTCGACGAGGAGGGGTACGTCACGATCGTCGACCGGATCAAGGACATGTACATCTCCGGCGGGGAGAACGTCTACCCCGCAGAGGTCGAGCAACTCCTCTACCAGCATCCCGCGGTCGCCGAATGCGCGGTGATCGGCGTACCCGACGAACGATGGGGCGAAGTGGGCAGAGCGCTGGTCGTGCCCCGCGCGGGCGCCGACGTGTCACCCGACGACATCATGGACTCCCTGTCCGGCCGACTCGCCAAGTACAAGCTCCCCAAGTCGGTCGTCCTCGTCGACGCCCTGCCCCGCAACGCCACCGGCAAGATCCTCAAGGCCCGCCTGCGCAGCCAGTACGGCTCCCTGTCAGACCGCGGCGCCGAGGAGGCATGACGCCAGGCCAGGGAGTCCGACACGCCACGCCACACGGTCACCACATCGTTCGCCGACAGTGGTGGGGCCCCTCGCCTCCCTGCGGGCCCCGCGCGAAAGCCGGTGGACGGCGCCGACGCGACTTCGCCCGCATCGCCGACTGCCGCACCGGCGAGGTCAGCTGCACCTGGACCGACGTACGGCACCTGGAACCCTTGGGCGACAGCCCGGCTGCCGTCGGTCCCGGAAGGGCTGTAGATCCCTGCGGCGCAAATCCCCGTAGGAAGTCGGTCATTCTCGACCGTCCTGCTCGCGACATGCCGCGTCAGCGGTATCACTGAGGGCGGGCGGCAGGAACTTGGACCGCCTTGTCAGCGGCCTCGAACGAGCGGGCGACGCCAGGATGCTCAGGTTCACCAGCGAGAAGTATTCGAGCCGGACTCCGGGCAGGGTCGCGATGCTCGAAGAAGTAACTCCCGGGTTGGCACAGGTATCCGCGGTCTGACTACATGCCATCGCTCGATCAACCCGCCCGGCGAGGACCGAGAATCCAGCGCCGCGGCGGCAGTGCGCCCCGACCGACGGCAGTCCCCGCGCAGCGTCTCGCGCACGGCGGCATGCCTCTCCCGTGGGGGAGGTCATCAGCAAGTACACAACAGCGTCAAGATATCGCCCGTAACGCCCACACCGCACATAATAGGCACACACAAAACCGCAGTCAGGAGCCCTTAGCGGTCGGTTCAAGGATCGCCACGCACTCCACATGATGCGTCATCGGAAACAGATCGAACACCCGCAACGTCCGCACCCGGTACCCGCCCTCGCGGAAGTACGCCAGGTCCCGTGCGAGGGCGGCCGGGTCGCAGGCCACGTAGGCGATCCTGCGCGCGCCCAGCGTCGAGAGGTGCTGGACCGTCCGGCGGCCGGCGCCCGCGCGGGGCGGGTCCAGGACGATGAGGTCGACCTCGGTGATGCCCGTCCGGGGCAGGACCGACTCGACCTTGCCCTGCTCGACGCGGACGCGGTCGAACGCGGCGAGGTTGTGCCGGGCGTCCTCCACCGCGCGCTTGCCGGACTCGATGCCGAGGACGGCGCCCTTGTCACCGAGCCGGTCCGCGAGGGCGCCCGCGAAGAGGCCGACCCCGCAGTACAGGTCCAGCGCCATCTCGCCCTTGCGCGGCAGCAGTCCCTGCATCACGGCGGTGACGAGGGTGTCGGCCGCCTTCGGGTGCACCTGCCAGAAGCCGCCGCTGCCGACCCGGTGCGTACGGCCGTCCGCGCGCTCGCGCACGAAGGGGCGGCCGTGGACGCGGTGGACGCCGCCGTCCTTCTCCTCGACCCGCATCACGGACACGGGCTTGTCCAGCTCCACCAGGGGCAGGCGCGCGCCCGGCCGGGGCGTCAGGATGACCTGACGATCCTGCGAACCCGTCGCCGCGATCGCCTCGACCGACTCCATGCCGGTCCAGTCGCGCTTCTCGATGCCCAGCTCGTCGACGCCCGGCGCGGCGATCATGCAGTGGTCGATCCGCTCCACCTCGTGCGAGCGGTGCCGGCGCAGACCGGCGTGGCCCTCCGCGTCGACGGCGTACTGCACGCGTGTGCGCCACGCCGGGACCTCGCCCGCCGGCAGCTTGTCGCCCTCGGCCGGCATCACGGTGCCGTCCCAGCCGGCCTCCTCGGGCGTGAGGCCCGCCAGCCGCTTCAGCTGCTCGGCGACCACCTCGCCCTTGAGCCGCCGCTGGGCGCCCGGCTTGGCGTGCTGCCAGTCGCAGCCTCCGCAGCGGCCGGGACCCGCGTACGGGCAGGGGGCCTCGACGCGGTCCTTGGACGCCGACAGCACCTCCACCGCGTCGGCACGCAGGAAACGCGCCCCTTCCTCGCCCTCCGTCACCCGCGCGACGACCCGCTCACCGGGCAGCGCGTGCCGGACGAAGAGCACCTGGCCCGTGGACGTACGGGCGATGCAGTGGCCGCCGTGGGCGACGGGGCCGATCTCGACCTCGTACTCCTGACCCACCAGCGACTTCTTCGGTTCTGCCTGCATGGCGGGGTGACTCCGTAACGTAAAGCGGTGAGCGGCCGGACAACAGCCCACCAGTCTACGTGGGCGTCACCCGGCCGCTCTCCCCGAGCCCGTCCCGTCAGCTCTTGGCGCTGGGCGCCTTGGTCTCCTTGGGCCGTTCCGCGGGACCGCGGCGCACCGCACCCGGCGCGTTCCACTCCTGCCGCTTGCGGGCCCGCTTGCGCGCCACCTCGGACGACTCCAGCTGGTAGGGCACCGAGGTGACCATCACCCCGGGTGTGAACAGCAGCCGGCCCTTGAGCCTGAGCGCGCTCTGGTTGTGCAGGATGTGCTCGTACCAGTGGCCGACCACGTACTCGGGGATGATCACGGACACCGCGTCCCGCGGGGACTCCTTGCGCAGCCCCTTCACGTACTCGATGATCGGCCGTGTGATCTCGCGGTACGGCGAGTCCAGGACCTTCAGCGGTACGTCGATGCCGCGCCGGTTCCACTCCTCCTGGAGCGCCTTGGTCTCGGCCGGGTCGACGTTGACGCTGAGCGCTTCCAGGGTGTGCGAGCGCAGCAGCTTGGCGTAGGCGAGGGCGCGCAGCGTGGGGCGGTGGATCTTCGAGATGAGTACCACCGAGTGGACGCGGGAGGGGCGTACGACGTCGTCGCTCGGGCCCTCGGGTGCCGCGATCTCCTCGGCGACCCGGTCGTAGTGCTTACGGATCGCCGTCATCGTCGCGTAGAAGATCACCATGCCGAGCAGCGCCACCCACGCGCCGTGCGTGAACTTGGTGACCAGGACGACGACCAGCACCAGGCCCGTGAAGAAGGCGCCGAAGGTGTTGATCGCCCGGGAGCGGATCATGTGGCGCCGCTTCGCCTGGTCCCTCTCCGTCCTCAGGTGGCGGTTCCAGTGCCGGACCATGCCGGTCTGGCTGAGGGTGAAGGAGACGAACACGCCCACGATGTAGAGCTGGATGAGGCGGGTGGAGTCGGCGCCGTAGATCCATACGAGCAGTCCGGCCGCGCCCGCGAGCAGCACGATGCCGTTGGAGAACGCGAGCCGGTCGCCGCGGGTGTGGAGCTGGCGCGGCAGGTAGCGGTCCTGGGCGAGGATCGAGCCGAGCAGCGGGAAACCGTTGTAGGCGGTGTTGGCGGCCAGGAACAGCACGAGGGCCGTGGCGGCGGCCAGCAGGACGAAGAAGAACGTGCCGTCACCGAAGACGGCGGCCGCGACCTGCGAGATCACCGGGTTCTGGACGTAGCCGTCACCGACCGGGACGCCGTTCTGAAGCAGGTCGTGGGCGGGGTTCTCGGCCATGCGGACCTTGGTCACCATGGCCAGGCCGATGATGCCGCAGAACATGGTGACGGCGAGCAGCCCCATCATCGCCAGCGTGGTGGCCGCGTTCCTCGACTTGGGCTTGCGGAAGGCGGGCACACCGTTGGAGATCGCCTCGACGCCGGTGAGCGCGGCACAGCCGGAGGAGAAGGCGCGCAGCAGCAGGAAGACCAGTGCGAAACCGGCCAGCCCCTGGTGCTCGGCCTTGATCTCGAAGCCGGAGGTGGGCGCCCGCATGGTCTCGTCGAGGACCAGACCGCGGAACGCGCCCCAGGCGATCATGACGAAGACGCCGACGACGAACACGTACGTCGGGATGGCGAAGAGCTTGCCGGACTCCTTCACCCCGCGCAGGTTCATCAGCGTCAGCAGCACGATGATGCCGACCGCGCACAACACCTTGTGCTCGACGAAGAAGGGGATGGCGGAGCCGAGGTTCTCCACACCGGAGGAGATGGAGACGGCGACCGTGAGGACGTAGTCCACGAGCAGCGCGCTGGCGACGGTGAGGCCCGCCTTGGGGCCGAGGTTGGTGTTCGCCACCTCGTAGTCGCCGCCGCCGCTGGGGTACGCGTGTACGTTCTGCCGGTACGACGCCACAACGGTGAACATCAGCACCACGACCGCGGCCGCGATCCAGGGGCTGAAGTGGTATGCCGACACGCCCGCGATGGAGAGGACCAGGAGCACTTCGCCCGGCGCGTACGCCACGGAGGAGAGCGGGTCGGAGGCGAAGACGGGCAGCGCGATGCGCTTGGGCAGGAGTGTTTCCCCCAGCCGGTCACTGCGCAGTGCGCGCCCGATCAGGATCCGTTTGGGCACGTCGGTCAGTTTGGACACGCCAAGGATCGTAAGCCGTCGGCGCACGAGGCGCCCAGCCTCCCCCGCCCGCGACCGGTCGCGGGCGGTGCCCGTCACGCCGTATGCCCTCCGAGTGAATTGGCGGACGGGGCGGGCCGCCGATTCCGTCACGGACACCGTCCCCGTGTCTATATGACAAAACCCGCCTCCCGCCCCGCCCTGGAGACCTCATGACGCATGCCGCCGAACTCATCGGCGCCGTCGCCGCACTCGTCGGGCTCGGCGTCCTGACGCTCGTCAGCGTCCGCAGCATCAGCCGCCGCTGAGGAGGGTGAGAGGGGTGGGCGGGCTCCGGCGCCAGGCCCGTCAGCGGCTCGTGCGGCGGGGACCGATACGTTGGATACGTGCATCCGGCAGCGGTACCTCGTACCCGGGCGGGGCAACGGCTGGAAATCAACGGCATGATGTTGCCTGGCGGCCCGCACACCGGCCGCGCCCGTTGCCCGGCGAGCCGAGAGAAGGACATGAGCAAGACAAGGACACAGGCCAGATGGTCTGTGGGAAGCGTGGTGTAGGCCCGTGCACATTGTCATCATGGGCTGCGGACGAGTGGGCTCCGCGCTCGCCCAGAACCTGGAGCAACAGGGGCACACGGTCGCGGTGATCGACCAGGACCCCACCGCCTTCCGGCGGCTGGGTTCCGGGTTCGGCGGCCGCCGCGTCACCGGAGTCGGCTTCGACCAGGACACCCTGCGCGAGGCGGGCATCGAGGAGGCCGGCGCCTTCGCCGCCGTCTCCAGCGGTGACAACTCGAACATCATCGCCGCGCGGGTGGCCCGCGAGATGTTCGGCATCGAGAACGTGGCGGCGCGTATCTACGACCCGCGCCGCGCCGAGGTCTACCAGCGGCTGGGCATTCCGACGGTCGCCACGGTCCGCTGGACCGCCGACCAGATGCTGCGCCGGCTGTTGCCCTCCGGGGCCGAGCCGCTGTGGCGGGACCCCACGGGCGGGGTTCAGCTCGCCGAGGTGCACGCCTCGACGGCGTGGGTGGGCCACAAGATCAGCAAGCTCCAGGAGGAGACCGGTGTCCGGGTCGCGTTCCTCACCCGGCTGGGCGAGGCGATGCTGCCCACCTCGCAGACGGTGCTGCAGGAGGGCGACCTGGTCCACGTCATGATGCGCACGGACGATGTCGAGAAGGTCGAGGCGTCCTTCGCCGAGGGCCCCGACGAGGAGGGCGGTCACTGATGAGGGTCGCCATTGCCGGAGCCGGCGCGGTCGGCCGCTCGATCGCGGGCGAACTGCTGGAGAACGGGCACGAGGTCCTTCTCATCGACAAGGCGCCGACGGCCATCTCGGTCGAGCGCGTCCCCCAGGCGGAGTGGCTGCTGGCCGACGCCTGCGAGATCACGTCACTGGACGAGGCCGCGCTCCAGCGCTGCAACGTCGTGATCGCGGCGACCGGCGACGACAAGGTCAACCTGGTCGTCTCGCTGCTCGCCAAGACGGAGTACGGCGTTCCGCGCGTCGTGGCCCGCGTCAACAACCCCAAGAACGAGTGGCTGTTCAACGAGTCCTGGGGCGTGGACGTGGCCGTCTCGACCCCCCGCCTGATGTCGGCGCTCGTGGAGGAGGCGGTCAGCGTCGGCGACCTGGTCCGCCTGCTGCGCTTCAGCCACGGCGACGCCAACCTCGTCGAGCTCACCCTCCCCCCGGAGTCGGCCCTGGCCGGCACCCAGGTCGGCGAGGTCGAGTGGCCCGAGGACACGTCCCTGGTCACCATCATCCGCGGCACCCGCGTCCTCACCCCCACGCAGGAGGACTCGCTGGAGGCCGGTGACGAACTGCTGTTCGTGGCCGCCCAGGCGCGGGAGGAGCAGCTGGAGGACCTGCTGTCGGTGCGGCGCGAGGACGCGGCGAGCTGAGGTTCGGAAAACGGAAGTGAGGGCGCCCGGAGATTCTCCGGGCGCCCTCACTTCAGCCCGTCGGGCGTTTGAGGACGAGGCCGTCAGGCCGAAGCGGGGGTCTGGGGCGGCAGCCCCCAGGGACGGCGCCCCCACCCAGGGCGCACCTATTCGCCGGAGGCCGCCGCGGCCTTCCGCTCCTCCGCCGCGCGCTCCTCCGCCTCCATCTCCGCGAACACGTCGATGGGAGCCGGGGCCTTCGCCAGGAACACCCACGTCAGCCACACCGCCAGCAGGAACGGCGGGATCTTCAGCGCGACCAGCACCCAGCCCAGCTGGGTCGTGTCCGCCCACCAGTACAGCGGGAACAGGATCGCGCACTTGGCGAGCAGGATGAATCCCCAGGCGTAACTCGCCTTCGCGTACGCCTTCTTGCGGCCGGGGTTACGGGTGCGCCAGGAGAGGTTCTCCTTGAAGACGGGGCCGAGGATCAGACCGAGCAGTGGCACACCCGCGAGCGTCGTGATGATGTACGCGAGGGCCAGACCGAGCGTGTAGAGCATGCCCGGCAGGTAGAAGTCCTTCGCGTTGCCCGTCATCATCGCGAAGACCACGCCGAAGGCGACGCCGAAGACACCGCTGAAGGCGTGCTTCATGGTGTCCCGCATCGCCAGGCGGACCACGACGAGCAGCAGCGAGACGGCGAGGGCCGCGATGGCCGCCGAGTGCAGGTCCTTGTTGATCGTGTAGATCGTGACGAAGAGCAGGCCGGGCACGACCGTCTCGACCATGCCACGGACGCCACCGAACGCCTCGAACAGCGCGGCCTCCGTCACCGCCCTCGAATCGTGCGGGGCGTCTTCGGTCGGCTTGTCGAGCGACGTCACCGGCTACTCCCGTCCAAGCGGTCTCAGTTCGTACTTCGGATTGAACAGCACCCTACGGCCCCGGCTCATCGAGATCCGGCCGGAGGCGATCAGTTTGCGCCCCGGCTCTATCCCGACGATGGAGCGCCTGCCGAGCCACACCACGTCCAGGGCGGCCGAACCGTCGAACAGCTCGGCCTCCAGGGCCGGGACTCCGGCCCGCGGGCGCAGCGTGACCGTGCGCAAGGTACCAGTAACCGTCACTATCTGTCGGTCGTGACAGTCACAGATGCGCGTACAGCCCTCCGTGTCGGCGGCGTCCTCGCGCAGCTCCTCGGACTCCAGGTCCTCCTGGGACGAGGAGAGCCGGTCGAGCATGCGCCGGAAACGGCCCACCGGCTTGTCGGAACGAGGCACAGCACTCATACCCGAAAGCCTACCGGGGGCCACCGACACGGGATGAGCCCGCACGCTCATACGTTCGCTTTCGAGTAGTGATTCCCGTCGCCTTGGTTCTCGAACCGGCGACCCCTCACTTCTCGAACCGATACCCCATCC